>UQCR01000008.1 GCA_900539655.1 uncultured Robinsoniella sp. | reverse complement strand
TGTGTGCCGGACGCTGAATCATGTGGACGAGCGTCTGGTGGATCATGGAATCAGAGTGGCGTATATTAATCTGAAAATGCTGGAAGCAGAGGGCTGCTTGGATCAGAAGAGTATTCGGGATCTGTGTTTTCTGACGATGGTGCATGATATTGGGGCTTATAAAACAGAAGAAATCAATAATATGGTGCAGTTTGAAACCGGGAACGTCTGGAATCATTCAATCTATGGCTACCTGTTTTTAAAGTATCTTTCACCTTTTTCTGAACTTGCCCCCGTGATTTTGTATCATCACACGGATTATGATAAGCTGGCAGGGATACCCGGTCTGCAAGGGGATCTCTTGAAGTGGGCGCAGATGGTAAATTTGTCAGACCGGGTAGATGTGTGCATACAAACAGGTGAAGGAGTGAATATTATTGAATACCTAGAAAGGTTTTACGATAAAAAGTTTTCCTCCGAAGTAATTGATTTATTTAAAAAAGCCGATAAAAGGGATCATATATTAGAAAAGTTAAGTGACAATGGGAATCAGCGCCAGATATCCAAAGAGGTTTTTGGGGCTCTGGGCAATCCTTCTTTCTCCAGGGAGGAAATTGAAACTTATCTGAAAATGATTGTATATGCAATTGATTTTCGAAGTCCATTTACTGTGATACATACAATTACAACAACCAGTATCAGCCAGGAACTTGCCAGACTGATGGGAATGCAGGGGATGCAGCTTACACAGATTTATTATGGAGCTTTGCTGCATGATCTGGGAAAGATCGGAATACCTGTTGAAATACTGGAGTATCCGGGGAAACTGAGTCCTCAGGCAATGAAGATTATGAAAACCCATGTGGATATCACGGAACAAATTATGAACGGGGAAATTGAGCCTGTGATCGCCAAAATCTCATTGCGGCATCATGAAAAGCTGAATGGATCCGGGTATCCCAGGGGATTGGACGGAGATGTTCTTACGCCCAGTGAACGAATTGTTGCGATTGCAGATATTGTAAGTGCACTGAGTGGAAGGCGCAGCTACAAAGATGTATTTGGGAAAGAAAAAATCGTAGGGATTTTGACGGAGATGAAAGAGGACGGCCTGTTATGTGAAAAAACCGTCGATATTATGATCCGAAATTTTGATGAAATTATGGAAAACGTAAGCAATACCTGCGAACCGGTATTAAATGTCTATGACCACATTAACATTGAGTTTACAGAACTCTGCGGAGTCTGCGAAAAGTTATAAAGGATTTGGAGTAAAAAGTGCCAGATTCAGCCGGCTGTAGAGCTGCTGAATCTGGCTCATCCATGTTATTAAAGGAAAAATCTCAGCAGCAGTCTACAAGTTTCAATGACGCTTCTTCTAACATTGCATAAAAGGCATCCTGATCTGTCATACATTTGTTTTTGCTGCGTTCAATAATTTCTATAAGCTCATTAAAAGCTTCATTTTTTGATTCATCTGAGTCCGCCAGGATTTGTACTAATTGTTTGGAGGCTTCAATCAGGCGGAGAGAGCCGTAAATATGCGGCTCTTTTTTTAGCCCGGCGGCACTGGACACCAGATAAACTAATAATTCAAAACAGCGGTCTTTATTGATAGGTTCATTCATCAGCGTTAATCTCCTTCCATTCATTATAGAATAAAATTTCTTCCAGGGGCTTTCGCTTAGGAATATGGGGATCAGAGTCCGGATAGCCGATGGTCAGCAGGAGCTCTATTTCAATGCGAGGGGGTAGATTTAAAAGCTTACGCACGGCAGCATTCTGAAAAGATTTGATAGCGCAGGTTCCAAGTCCCAGGGAAACGGCTTCCAGCATGATATTTTCGGCAGCCATGGAAGCATCTATAGTTGCCAGGATTTCACCTGCCGCTATACCGCCTCGTTTTCCCGCATAATCGCGGTCTGAGCAGATCGCCAGGATTACAGGAGGTTTGCCGCTCAGGCCCGGGCTGAATAGGTCAATTTTACGCACCAGATCAGGATCGGTGATCAGACAAAATTTCCATGCCTGTACATTACTGGCGGAGGGCGCAAAACGCCCCGCGTCTATCAGTGTTTCTAAGAGGTGGTTAGGTACTGCTTTATCCAGAAAATGCCTGCAGCTGCGCCGGGATTTAATTAAAGTAAGTAAATCATCAGTCATGGAGACCTCCTTTGTTAAAAAAGTCTGGGAAAACCCAGTTTTTCTTGTTATAATAAAAGGTATAAAATAAGAAAATGTAACATCAAAAGAAAAGGGTGGTGTAGTATGGCAATTACCGTTGCACAGGCTTTTGAGATTGCATCCAGGCTTGGCTGCAGGCTGCTGGCAGGAGAAAAAGGATTCTCAAGAGATGTCTCTTTCATCGATTCTATTGAACAACCTGATATCGAACCATGGATTCGCAAAAATATCTTTTATATTACAACCGGTTATGCATTTCGGGATGATGCAGATAAATTGTGCAGCCTCGTTAAAGCTCTGAATGAAAAAGATGCGGCAGCGCTTGCAATTAAGTCCAGATTTATGGAAAGTTTTCCCAAACCTGTGGTGGATCTGGCAAGGCAGCTGGATTTTCCGCTGATCCATATGCCGGATGACCTGCCCTTTATTGAACTGAGTTATCCCATCATGGTGGCGATTGTGGAAAAACAGAATAACTTGCTGGAATTTACCAAATTGAAACTGTTCGAATATAGTACGCAGGTGATGGATAACAATCTTTTTGTGGATATTCTGACCGGAAATATTAAAATTCCCGATGAGGCAGACAACAGAGCCAATGCCCTGAACTGGACTAAGCCGCCTATTCGTCTGGCAGTTATGGATATCGATGATTTTGAATCCTATATCCAGAATAAAAATGAAGAAGATATCCAGAATACAAAAGATGCCATTATTAATATGATTAAGGACTCTGTCGGCAGGAAACAGGTGAAATGCACGGTGGTCAATAAAAATGACAGTTTTACCTGTATTATATCCCAGTCATATACCGTGGAGATGTTAAAGCAGGTATTTGCGGAAACAGTCCAGAGGATTCATGACAGGGGAGGGCTGCGGATATCGGTTGGAATATCCTCTGTTGCGGAGCAGTTCATTGACCTGGGGAAACTCTATGAAGAGGCAAGAGATGCCATATCCATTGGGCGCCATCAACGGAATTCCGGAATTATGTATATAGAAGAGATCCGGTTTGAACAGGCGCTGAAGCGAATCTGTAAGGATCCCTTTTACAAAGAATATACCAACGGAATGTTAAGCCAGCTGCTGGAATATGACCGGAAAAATGAAGGCCATCTTCTGGAAACACTGGAAACGTTAATTGCCCATATGGGTGTCCGGAATACCACGGCGGAGGCTCTCTTTCTCCACCGAAATACACTTGCATACCGGATTAAGAAAATAGAAAGCCTCTGTGGATACAGCCTGGATGACAGCGACAACCTATTTAAACTGGGGCTGGCACTGAAGATGCGCCATTATATCTGACAGATCGCAGCCATCGGTGTCATTCCCGGCGCAGTGCTTCGAACCAGGCGAACAGGCCTTCCGCCAGAACCGGGTCTATGACCGGCAGTCCTGTTTCTCTTTCGATTTCTTTTGCGATGCCGATGGTAGTTAATCCGGTGCATCCAAGGGCGATGACCTGGGCACCCGTTTTTTTGATTTTCCGTGCTGTTTCCATGCAGGCTGCGCGTCCTTTGTCCGTCATAAGATCCAGGGTACTGTTAACGCCTTCCGGTTTTTCAACGGCTGTTAATTTATCCGGAATCATTCGCAGATAAGCCTTCGGAGCGTAATCTACAATGCCCAGGACCGCAATTTTGTCGCCGTATTTTGTGGCTAGGGCAGCTGTGGATTCTCCGCCGCCTGTAACGGGAATGCCGGGGAGAGCATCCCTGATTTCGGCAACGCCGGGGTCATCGGCACAGCTTACGATAATCATATCCGGATCGCGGAAACTTTTTGCTGTTTCCACGATCTTAGGAATGGCGGTCTGTTCCAGTTCGTGGCTGTGGATCCCTTCCGGCTGATCGGGAATACATTTTGATTCTACCACCAGACCAGGGAAATTTTCTTCTATGATGCGGCCGTGGATATTCATAAGTTCTTCATTATCTGTGGTCAGTACCCGAATCAGACCTATTTTAAAATTCTTTTTCAAATTTAAATTCCCCCTTTGATAAGTTTGTTTGTCAGGAAATAACGAAAGTACCATCTTTAATTACCAGGACGTCGTCCAGGTACAGCGTTGGTTTTAAAATAATCCCGTCCATGTGGCAGTCTGCCTTATTTGTTCCGCCAAAGGAGGTATTCGTACCAAATGCAATATGAACAGTACCAAATACCTTTTCATCTTCCAGAATAATCCCGCTGAGGATTGCCTTTTCATTCGTTCCGATGCCAAGTTCGCCAAGTGTGGCATTATGTTCGTTTTCTAATAAAATAGAGAGCAGTTCGCTTTTTTCTCCGGTTATTTCATGGACTTTTCCGTTCTTAATTTTCACGTGCAGCGGTGAGTCCAGCTTGCCGATTCCAACCATGGAGCCGTCGATGATCATTTCACCCTGGGAACTGTTTTCCTGAGGCGCGATATAAGCTTCGCCGGATGGCAGATTTCCGCTTTCGCCGGGGTTTTTGTAGACACCCGGACTTCGGACGCCGTTTCTTTCACGCAGGTCCATGGTCAGAATGCAGCCGTCTTTTTCTATGCGGGCTGTAGATGCATGGTCTAACAGCTGTGCGGCTTTTTCAGTCAGGCGTTCTACTTCGGCATAATCAGCAGTCATAGCTCCGTTTTCAAACATTGCTTCTGTGATGCCCGGCATCGTTGCAACCCGGGCATTGTTTTTAACTGCATGAATCCTGGCATTGGTATGGGTCAGGGACTTTGCAGTTGGGCAGATTACAATATCAGCCCATTTCATCGCTTCAGAGACTGATTTTGGAGGTTCCTCTCCGGATACGGTCCGTTCCTTCATAGTAAGAAGCAATGCCTCACATCCCAGTTCGTTTGCGGCTTCGTAAAGCGCCTGTCCGATGGGAAAACGGGAATCGTCGGTAACAATGAGTACCGTTTCTTCTGGTTTTGCATCCAGACAGCTCACTAATATCTTTGTTGCATTATCTTTTAAACTCATCATTATACCTCCTGCATACCGCAGAATGGCCTGCGATATGGAATCAATAGATAGTTTGAAACGTTTTAAAATACACTGCCTTAGAGCGTGTTTGAAAATTCATTTCAGACGGTCAGATATCTGTCAGTTCCGAAACGACCCTTGCGAGGATAGTGCGTGACAGGACGATCATTTTGCCTGTTATCTTCGCAAACATCTCTTTCATTTCCTGGGTATATCCGATACAGTCCAGTACTACCAGATCCCCTTCCATATCCTTAATTCTTTCTGCAGCTGCCGTTAAAGTCTCCCAGTCTCCGTATGGGGATGCGGGAATGGAAGTAACCTGATTCACATATTTCCTCCATTTTTCCTCGCATTGCGCTACCTGAAGAGGGGAGGGGGTTACCGTGATAATATTTGATGTCTTTGTTAACAGCGGGACGATATGATTTAATATTTTACATGGAAAAATAAGCGGTACTTTGGATTTGAAAGTATCGGGAAAATCTCCGGTGCAGAAAAACATAATAAACTTTACGCCCTGCGCTTCCAGATCATAGATCCGCTGCTGCAGCCGGGGCAGAATATGCCGCTCAGCAAAGGTAACAGAACTGCCGTCTGTGAGACGGGACACTAATACATAATCTGAATCTTCCGGTTTAAAGGTTTCGATTTCTTCGCGAGTCAGGCCATCCAGACCGCCGCCCTGTAATAATTCGGCTTTGCCATGGAATATTTCCATAACGTCTCCGGTTACATCGACGCGGGGTGCCTGCCCGATTGTTATTGCACCAATTTTCATATCAGTAACATCCTTTCATACCTTTCCAAGTGTCTGGATATGTTTCATGGAACCATACAGAGACTGAATTAAGTCGTATTCCTTTTTATCATAGAAGTCACATTCACCCTTTGTAAATGCTTTTGCAACCTCCAGCATAAAGCGGGCTGCTTCTTCTATATCTGTAATATGGCTTGCACCGGTAGCACAGCCGGGAACCATTACTTCTGCGGTGATGGCTACACCCACCACTGGGGCATCTGTTGCCGTGGCAGGCTGCAGGATGCTGTTAATATGATGCAGATTATTGCCGTATGGCGTGATATCCTGGGTGGACAGCGGGAAGACATAGGGTAGTTTGCCGGTGGTGATCTGCATTAATTCCAGAAGATCTTCGGAAGCTTTCAGTATGTAACCTTCTTTGACCGTAGGGGAAATTGCAAATCCCCGGGTATTAATCATACGGTTTCCTTTAGTAGTATCACAGGATAAGATGGCATCCAGCTCAGGAGAAACTTCTTCCTGATTTACCTGAGACATCTCCACCGGAGAGCCCATAAAAGGAACTGGTTTGTGGGGAGCGGTAGGGGCATCGGGACAGATATGGGTGGAAATGAAGACATCCCCGTCCAGAAAATCCCCTTTATTCTGCATATCCAAAAGTTTTGCTGCAAGAGCGGTCACGGCCAGAGCGCCGTCGCCGTCAGATACATAGCCTAACCGTTCCGGGCGTGCTCCGATTCCACCCAGACGTCCAAGAAGGCCGATTGTTGGAGCGGTACCCCCATTTGTCTTGCCCCTGGTTCCGGGAATCCTGACCTTTACCATATCGGTAGAACCCTTTGGTCCTTTCAGTTCATATACTTCAATATTGGCATCTTCACGGATGCCCCGCAGATATGCAGCCACGTCCTGGCCGGTTACGGTACTGCTGTCTAAAATATCAAATGCTTCAATCAATTGTTTCAATAACATAACGCTATACCTCTTTTCCTGAAAATTTAACAAAAGTATAGCATTGAAAAAGTGGAAAGTCGATACATCTGGTGACCAAAAAAATCAGCAATATATTGTGCATTAAGCACAATATAGGGGACTGGGAATAGCTTTTCTTATTTGTAAAATAAAAATAAAGTATTTGTTAAAAATAAATAAAAATGACTTGACAATTGCTGGAAAAATCAATATAATGGCAATTAATTCAAGGATTTAAAACGGTAAAGTTTTGGGCCTTACAGGAACTATCTTTTGCAATTACGAATAATATATTGTGCAAGAGACACAAAAGGAGGAAGAGACTATGAATGACAACAAAGACCTGCAGACAGAGGTTAAGATTTCAGCATCAGAACACCCGAAAGCATTTTCCCCGCATATTCTGATCTTAAATCTGATTATGTGTGCAATAGGTGCCATCATTGGGCTGGAGTTAATTGTGAGGACGGGTGTAACGCCCAATACTTCTATTATTGGTGCACTTTTTGCCATTATTCTGTCCAGGATACCCATTAAGCTGCTGCAGAAATACCGGAATGTACATAGCCAGAACCTGATTCAGACAGCCATATCGGGTGCGACATTTTCAGCGGCTAACAGTTTGATACTGCCAATAGGAATTCCTGTTCTTATGGGTCATCCGGAGCTGATGTTCCCAATGCTGATTGGTGTATTTCTGGCAACGATTATTGATGCAACGATTCTTTATAAGACCTTTGACACGGAGATGTTCCCAGCAACCGGAGCATGGCCTCCAGGAGTAGCGGCAGCTGAGGCAATCCTGGCTGTTGTGGAAAAAGGAAGGAAGGCCATGCTGTTAATCGTAGGTGCGGCAGGAGGAATTGTGGGTAAATGGATTGGAATACCCATGGATCTTCTGGGCGTATCCTGGTTTGGCGATTTTTTTGCCATGGGTGCTTTAGGAGCCGGCAGTATTGTAATTGGAATAGTAAAGACAAATGCGATTTCTTTGAACCTGTTTCAGCGTGATTTTGTCCTTGCCGGTAATCTGTTTGGAGAAGGATACAGCTTTGATAATGTTGCACTTCTGAAATACATGCCTCATGGAATTATGATCGGTGCGGGAATTGTTGCACTTATTCAGGTAGGGATGATGCTCTTTAAGAGAAAAGGCAAAGAAGCCAGCAACGCAGGTAAATTTACCACCAGCATGTCTCAGATGAAACAGGCTCTGGGACTGGGATATGTGGCATATCTTGTGGTAGCATTGTTACTGGCTGTAATCAGCGGATTGATAACGCAGATGTCATTTCCCCAGTTTGTTCTGTGGGTTATATATGCGGCATTTGCAGCTATTGGCTCTGAGTTAATCGTAGGTATTTCTGCAATGCATTCCGGATGGTTCCCCGGATTTGCAACAGCGCTTATTTTCCTTCTGGTAGGTTTACTGCTGGGCTTCCCGGCTGTACCCCTGGCACTTATGGTAGGGTATACATCAGCAACAGGACCGGCTTTTTCAGATATGGCATATGATCTGAAATGCGGCTACATATTACGAGGTAACGGAGCGGATCCGGAACTGGAAAAGGCCGGCAGAAAGCAGCAGTACTTAAGTGAAATTCTGGCATTTACTGTAGCATTTGTTATGGTTGCAATTTTAGCCCATAAGTATTTTGACCAGGGATTATTTGCACCGGTAGCACAGACATTTGCCACAACGATTGAAGCGGGTACCAGTTCAGAGGTAGCAAAATGTCTGCTTATCTGGGCATTCCCGGGTGCATTGATCCAGTTCATCGGCGGTAAGAAACAAATTGGCATTCTGTTTGCAACCGGTTTGCTGGTAGGAAGTACTGTGAATGGAGTTACGATTATTGTAGCGCTAATCATCCGTTACTTTATTGTGAAAGCAAATAAGAATAATGAACAGATTCTTACCATTCTGGGAGCGGGTGCTCTGGCGGGAGCTGCGCTGTATAGTTTCTTTACGGCGACCCTGGCATTGGGTAAAAAGAAGTAAATTAAATTTTATATGGAACGTAAAAAGGAAAAGCGGATATGGCGCTTTTCCTTTTTTAGCTTGCCTGTTTTTCTTATTCCATTTTTACTAACGGAAATAAGATTCCGGTTTATTTACATAAACCTAACGTAAAATTGTTGTATATTCCCCAATAGTATTGCTATAATAAACTAAGAGCGTCAAACCGAAGAGGGACAAAATGGCAGAGCCGGTCAAAAGGAACCCGAAATGCAACTGTTTTCGGGGCATGGATGAAGATGGAAAGGCGAGCAAAAGAAAAGAGGTGCTTCATATGCAGTTCACAGGCCTGCATATCCGTAATTTTAAGTGGATACGGGATATGAAAATCCAGGATATCGGGAATGCATTAATCCTGGTGGGGAAGAACAATACCGGAAAAACTACGATACTGGACGCAATTCGTGCAGTTTGCGGATCTTATATAGTGACGGATGAAGATTTTAATGAAAAAAAGCAGAATATAGAAATCGAGGTATCGGTAAAAATTACGGAGGATGACAGACAGATGCTTCACAGAAGCGGTATTGTCAGCCAGTATAAACGTTACGATATCTGGGAAAAGGATTTTCGCTCCAAGCTGCCGTCCTATGACGGGGAAATTATGACGTTTTTGTTCACCGTGAACCGGGAAGGTCAGACACGTTATGGAGACGGTGTGAAAAAGCATAACCGGTACATACAGGAAGTGATGCCTAAAATTTACTACATTGACGTTCAGAGGGATCTGGAACAGATACAGGAAGATCTTCTGATGTGTCAGGAAGATGAACTGTTAACCCAGATGCGTTCAGGCTGCTGTCTTTTTGATCAGGCAAAGCAATGCAACCACTGTTTTCAGTGTATAGGTCTGATCAATCAGAAAAGTCCGGATGAATTAAATGCATATGAGACTTCCAAACTGCTGGAATATAAGCTTTATCAGTTGAACCTGAGTGAATTTTCCGAAAAGGTAAACAGGATCTTTCACAGAAACGGCGGATTTATGGAAGAAATCCATTATACGATGGAGTGTGACGTTGACCGCTTATTCAAAGTGAATGCCAGGACTTACAGTAAGGAGCGTGGAACTACAAGCCCCATCGAAAACCTGGGAAAAGGCATGAAAAGCATCTATATGCTGTCTCTGCTGGAAGCATACGTGGAGGGGGAAAATCATTTATCCAGTATTATTCTGGTAGAGGATCCGGAGATTTTTCTCCACCCTCAGCTGCAAAAGGTTGCCAGTGAGATACTTTATCGGTTATCCAAGAAAAACCAGGTGATTTTTACCACCCATTCTCCGAATATGCTGTTTAATTTTAACAGCAGGCAGATCAGGCAGATTGTACTGGACGGGGAGTATTTTTCCATTGTAAGGGAACCTACGGATATCGGAAATATTCTGGATGACCTGGGATATTCTGCCAATGACCTTCTGGATGTGAGCTTTGTCTTTATTGTGGAGGGAAAGCAGGATAAGAGCAGGCTGCCGCTCCTTCTGGAAAAATATTATTCGGAAGTTTATGACGAGCATGGAAAACTGTCCAGGATTGCCATCATTACCACAAACAGCTGTACAAATATCAAGACATATGCGAATTTGAAATATATGAACCGTATTTATCTGAGAGATCAGTTTTTAATGATACGGGACGGTGATGGCATGGATCCGGAAAAACTTGCCGGGCAGCTGTGCAAATACTATGACCAGAGAAATCTGGAGGATGTGGATCAGCTGCCGAAGGTGACCCAGAGAAATGTCTTGATTTTAAAATACTACTCTTTTGAAAATTATTTTTTAAACCCAGTAATTATGGCTCAACTTGGAATAATAGAAAGTGTGGAATCCTTCTATGAGATTTTATTTACAAAGTGGAAAGAGTACCTGCACCGATTAAGAAGCGGCAGGAATCTGACGGAAGTTCTGGGCAGGGACCTGGAAAGTATTCAGGACATACAGGACCATATAGAATATTTTAAGATTTATATGAGAGGACATAACCTCTATGATATCTTTTATGGAAGATACCGCAGCCAGGAGACAGAATTGCTTCGAAAATATATAGATCTGGCTCCCAGGGATGATTTTGCGGATATTTTAGATTCCATAGACCAGTTTGTATATTTCGACAGCAGGAAAAAGGAAATCAATCCAGAATAATTCCCAGCCCGGTCAACAGGTTAACGGCTTCAGGATAAGAAAAACGTGCATTTTTTACTTTATTTGTCTGAACATCTATCATATAATCCCTGGCGTCTCTGAAATCAGAGAATGCCAGGTTATTTTTTGTGAATTTTGTGTTTTTCAGCTGACATCCCTGAAAGTTTGCCTTCTCCATTCGGCAGTCTTCAAAGTAACATTCTTCCATTACATTACCCTGAAAAGAAAATTGATTCAGTTTCAGTTTTACAAAGTAATTATATTTTAATACACAGTTTTCAAAGGCTGTAAAGGGGAGCGTAATTCCATTTTTTGTTTTTAGCTCATCCCAGCTGATCCCAACCAGAGAACAGTGATGGAAATCGTTATTTTTGAAGTCAGTATATTGAAATTCTGTTCCGGCACAGGTACAGCTGCGGAAAGTACACCGGTCAAACTTACAGTTTTTGATTTTCAGTTCGAAAAAATTGCAGTGGGAAAAGGTGCATTCGGTAAAATGTACATTTTCAACCAGCTCTGATTCCAGATTTAATGTTTCAAATAATTTTTCTTCATATGTTTGCATAAATACCCTCCCGGTGTGTGTGAACAGGAATATGTTTTTACTATCATGGCATGTATTTTAGAAAAGGTCAAGAGGAAATAAAGGATGTCATGTTAACTTGACATGAGAGGATCCCTATGCTACTATAATGTAAGGTAAACATTACAGATACATTTGATTGTGGTTATTGAATTTTGGCAGGGAGAATTTTATGAAAAACAGAATCAGGGAATTAAGGGAAAAAAAGGGACTGACCCAGGCTCAGTTAGGGGATCTGGTGGGGACCTCCAGACAGGCAATCAATGGGATTGAAACGGAAAAATTTGAGCCGTCTATTTGGCTGGCATATGATATTTCAAGAGTATTTGAATGCAGTATTGAGGATGTGTTTTTGTTTGAGGAAAGTTTGAAAAAGTCCAGAGCTGAGAGCAGCAGAAAGGAGCAGGGAAATGGCAATAAGGCAGCTTCGTTATGAAGGAGACGGGATACTCAGTAAGAAGTGCAGGGAGGTTACGGTTGTTGATGATAAAATCAGGGAGCTTTTAGATGATATGCTGGACACCCTGCATACGATGCCTAACGGGGCAGCCATTGCGGCATGTCAGGTTGGTATTTTAAAACGTCTGGTTGTGATTGACATGGGAGACGGCGTGATCAAATTAGTGAATCCTAAGATTATCGCAGCCAACGGCGTGCAGGAAAGCATAGAAGGGTGCTTAAGCTTTCCTAATAAGGCGGGAATAACCGTCAGGCCTAAAAAAGTGACGGTACAGGCATTAAATGAATTCGGAGAGGAAATTCTGCTGGAGGGAGAGGATCTTATGGCAAAATGCCTCTGCCATGAGATTGAGCATCTGGATGGCAGAGTATTTTTAGAGCATGTTATCAGTTTTGTGGATATGCCGAAGTAACCCGTTTGCGGGACCAGGCAAAATAACCAAAACATATAAGGATGGAAACCATGGATGCAGCCGGTGCAGCAAAGCCGATGGAATAGAGGGAAGTTCCGGCTGCCTGGCTTAGAACATAGGACAGGGGAATTCTTACGGCAAAAGTGGCAATCATACTGTGAATCATGGAAATGATGGATTTCCCGCATCCGCTGAAATAGGAGTTCATGCAGAAGATAAAGCTGACTAGAATACAGTCTATGGAATAAGAGCGCAGGTATTGTGCAGCTGTTTCGATTACCCTGGGATCATTGGAAAACAGGGAGGTCAGCGTCTTGGGCAGAAACTGGGAGTACAGGCACACAGCGATACCGAAAACCAGGGAAAAACCCACACCGCAGTATAGTGCGCGGAATGCCCGCTCCGGTTTTTTTGCACCCATATTCTGGGCAGTCATGGTGGCTACGGCAGAAGCAAAAGAGGTGGGCGGCAGCATGGCGAACACGATTAGTTTTTCTACAACACCAACAGCTGCGGAGGCGATGATTCCCATGGTATTAATAATTGCGGTAATAATCAGAAAAGAAACATTTACAAGTGCGTCCTGGAGGGCTAATGGCAGGCCTACTTTTAATATGTAGAGCAGGGAGCAGCGGTCAGGGCGCAGATGGTTACGGTGAAAGGGAAATGAAAACCCTTTCTTTTTCATATATAAGAATGCAAGCAGAAAGCTGATGCCCTGTGCCAGGACGGTGGCGATTGCCGCTCCTTTGGCACCCATATGAAGTGCACCGGCAAGAATAAAGTCTACGATAATGTTAATTACGCAGGCAGCTGCGATAAAGTATACCGGTGTTTTGGAATCACCAAGTCCCCTGAAAATACCGCTTACCGCATTATATCCAATAATAAATGGAATTCCCCATGCGCAGATCAGCAGGTACTGGCGGGTGTCATGGACAGCCTCAGAAGGAGTGTGCATCAGTGCCACTGCCGGATTGGTACTAAAGATCATGATGGGCGTAATAATAACAGCCAGCAGCAGGAACAGAACAGCCAGATTTCCAACGGCTTTTGCTGTTCCCTCTTCATTTTGTTCCCCGATACGCTTTCCAATCAGGACGGTTCCGCCCATGGAAATGCCTAGTATAATGCCGGTAATTGTCTGCATAACCTGGCTTCCAATGGCTACAGCTGACACTGCAGAGGAATCGGCGAATCGCCCCACCACAAATAAATCAGCAGCGCCATAGAGTGCCTGAAGAAGGCTGGCGATGAGAAAGGGGATAGCAAAACGCAGCAGCGTGCTTCCGATACGTCCTTCGGTTAATGAGTGTTCTTTCAAAATATTACCTCCTTAGTATATGTAAATTAAAAAAGCTGGATAAGCAGCAGGTATATACCTGCCATCTTATCCAGCATTATTATTCGCAATCGAAATGCCCTCCGATGAACCACTAACAATATACTACAGAGGAAAGGAAATTGTCAAGAGTGGTTAAACCACTTTTTGACATAATCTTTTGTGTGTTCCGGGGAAAAGGTCTCAAAACCAGTCAGATTCCCTTCTTTATCACGAAGCGCAAATACATCGATGACGCCTTCGGATGTTGAAAAGCAGGGACCATATGTCTGGTCATCATCTTTAGAGGTAATCCGGTCCTCAAAATACCGCACCAGTTTGTCATTGTAATAATATCTTCCGGTTTTTTTATCCCTGGTTAATCCATATTTTTCATAATCTTTTTGACGTGCAGCAGATATTTTATCAAAGACAGGATCTGCTATTTTGTCAATCTCAGAAATCTTTGCATCAGCCTTGGTATAATAATCCTCCAGGATTTTAGAGGAGCTGTCCAGTACCTTAGAAAATTTGTCATATTTTGAATTGGCAGCATCCATTTCCTTCTGCAGTTCCTCAATTTTTGTCTCATAATCATCAATCGAGGATTCGTTACTATTCTCATCCGGCATAGACTCTGAGTACAGTTTTTCCAGCTTTACAGAATAAGATGCGGAAACCTTAGCGTACTGTTTGCTCAGCTGATCCCAGTATGAGTTCATGGTGTCCTCATATTTTTCATTCACTTTTTCATAGCTGGAAGCGCATTGTTCCATATACTTATTGTAGCTGGTATATATCTCGTCGGTAAGTTTATACCACTGTTCTAAAAATGTGGGATCCAGATAATCTGTCTTGGTCTGGGCTAATTTCTTAAGTGACTCTAATTGCTGAGTCAGTTGTTTATCCAGGCTGGTAAAATTGGATTCAATATCCTTTTTCGCAGCATCATATTCAGCCTTAATACTTGACATTAATTTTTCAATATCGGCTTCACTCATATTTGTAAAATCAATTTTATTAGCTGTTGAATTTACGTTTTTACTTTCTGAAGATGTATCAACTATGGTTTCAGCCGCACTATCAGCTGTACCTCTTTCAGCTGCGGAGGCTGTATCAAAATTATGGGTAGAAGCTTCAGATGCCAGAGCAGTTTCTGTGGGTGCCTCAGCGGCAGAGGTTGTAAATGTTATGGCAATACTGGCAATTAATACCAGGGCCGCGGCAGAGCCTGCCAGGGAAGTTTTCTTAATTTTCATAATTGCTTTAATCCTTTCTTCTACTGCATTTTTGCAGAAGTGGCTGCATAGAGGGTTCAACCGGCTTTTAGATTCTTCCAGACTGATCAGCGTACGGGCGTAATCAGACTTCAGGTTTTCTCCAAAACTACGTACCACAGATTCATCGCAGGAAAGCTCGATATCCCGATTTGCCAGAAGATACATCATCCATACCAGTGGATTGAACCAGTGGATGCAGGCAGCAAATGCAAAAACATATTTAAGCAGAGCGTCAAAGTGACGGATATGGATGTACTCATGGATTAATACATATCGCAGCTGCTCATTACCGAGCTTCACCATTTCTTTGGGAAGTAGAATAACCGGCTTTAGAATCCCGTATGTAAAAGGGGTTTTAATCTGGTCGTATTGCTTAATCCGTACTTTCCGGCGGATAAAACCGGTCTGAATTATAAAATTCGGAAACTCACTGCCAACCGGTAAGGCTGTGCGGTACTCCAGGCGGCAGCGGATGTGTGGGACCATAAAAATTAATGTACTGATGAGCACTCCGGCAAACCACAGGATAAGCAAAACGGACTGATTACGAATGGGCACCGGCGTTTCCTTAACTACAGTATTCTCCATGGAAATGTCATCCTCAGAAGGAGAAGAGCTAACGGAATTAATAGCCCTCATACTGCTTGCAGCATTTTCCGTTTTATCGGGGCTATTAATATTTACGGTACTAAAAGTATTATTATCATTGTCTGTCGTATTGACGGCAGTGTTTTCCATGATGGCGTTATTTTCCATAATTGCGGATTCGGGTGTGTAGGACACGTTGTTGTTTATCGTTTCATCAAGGACAGTAAAGTCGTTTTCACCGGAGGACGAAACCTCTGATGCTTCGAAGTCCGATGCAGCAGCATCTGGTTCCTGACTGCCGAATACGTGAATATTCGCAGCATTCTGCTGTATGCGGTTGGCTAAGGTATAAACACTCAGCTTTGAAGTAACGGTAAACGGAATCAAAAGCCGTATGACAACAACACCCCAAAGTACTAAAAAAGTCTTTTTCGGCAGCTTATTTACCGCCACAGCCCGGATAATCAGGATGGCAATAATTAAAACAGCTGCATATATACTCATCTCCCATAAAGTCATAACGGCCTCCTATTCCAGATCCTGTACAAGCTCTTTAAGACGTTCAATTTCCGGTTTGGATAAATCTTTTCTTCCGAGAATAGACGCAACCAGGCGGTCTGCGGATCCGTCGAACATTTTATTAATCAGTTCGTTTGTTTCAGTTTCCTGTGCCGTTTCCTGGGTTACCAGCGGATGACAGACAAAATTGGGATCTTTTCGCTGGATGGCTCCCTTATCAATACATTTTTTTATTACGGTGTAGGTGGTGGTCTTACTCCATTCCACCTGATCCTTCAGAATCCTGGCAATTTCTTTTGCTGTGGTATCTCCTTCTTTCCAGAGAATTTCCATGATCCGAAGTTCAGAATCAAATAATTTCATTTCCATGTGCATGCACTCCTTTATGATACGCTGAATCCCAGCGAGGTAAAATGTTCTACTGTAATAGAATTCTATAATGTGATTCTACCGCTGTAGAATATAAATGTCAAGCATCTTCTGCTATTTTCAAAAATATTTATTGGTGGAACAGGTATTTATCCTTACTTGACAAATAATTCTAAAAAAGCTAGTATAATGTTAAGCATTTTAAAACAGAGATAAAAACACAGTCCGGTTGGTAGTCCGGGCGCAGAAGACGATATTCTGTCAGTAACCTGCCTCCTTTGGTTGTCCGTTCTTTGTTCAGTTAAATTAAAGGAGGAATTTAATATGAACAAAGTAACAACCAGTCTTACTATTTTTTTCGATCCGCCATTTTGGGTTGGCATTTTTGAACGCCTGGGTGAACAGGGGTATGAAGTCTCTAAAGTGACTTTTGGTATGGAACCGAAAGATTACGAGGTTAATGAGTGGTATCAGGAGAATTGGAACCGTTTGAAATTCAGCTCGCCGGTAAAAGCAGGCGTGTATCAGGAGCGGAAAGTGAACTTTAAGCGCATTCAAAAGCAGGCGAAAAAAGCGGTGGAAGAAAAGGGGATTGGAACCAAGGCGCAGCAGGCATTACAGCGCCAGCATGAACTGTTGAAGCAGGAGCGGAGCGTTATGACCCGGGAGCAGCGGGAAGAAGAAAAGAGGCGCCAGTTTTTGATTCACCAGCAAAAGAAAAAAGAAAAACACAAAGGCAGGTAGATGCAGGGGAGTGTGGCATATAGCTGACAGGAAGCAGGATGATACACATTCTAAGGGGAAGCTTGTAAAAGGGCTTCCCCTAAGTTTTATGAGTTTCGGTTAAGTTACCTGATAAGAAGCGATTTAGTAGTAACTATGCAGATAAACAGTACCAATGAGGAAAGAGGGGATTGAAATGGCGGAGCAATTAATCGATGTGATCGGTGTATCCAAGTGCTTTGGAAATGACCGGATATTGGAGGATATTAACTTTTCCGTTGAAAAAGGGAAGACAATCGCTTTGGTCGGGCATAATGGGTGTGGAAAGAGCACCCTGCTTCGCATGATTGCACTTTTGACAACGGTGTCGGAGGGGAAAATTGTACATCATAAAAAATGGAAGATAACCTATATTCCGGAGCGGTTTCCAAAATCAGATTTTACGGCAAGAGAATATCTGGTTAGTATGGGAATGCTGGAGGGGCTGTCGAAAGAAGAGGCAAAGGGACGGGGCAGTGAACTGCTGAAAAAATTTTTTATGGATTCCATGGCGGACAAGCCAATGAAATATCTGTCCAAAGGGACGCTTCAGAAGACGGCAGTGATTCAGGCACTTATGATCAGGGCAGACATTCTGCTGATGGATGAACCCCTGTCGGGGCAGGATGTGGAATCCCAGAATATTTTTATGGCAATGATTCAGGACTATGTGAAGGACGGCGGAGCTGTGGTCATGTCCTGTCATGAGAAAAAATTAATTGACCGGCTTGCAGATATCGTCTATGAAATAAAGGACGGGCACTTAAAGCGGGCGGTACTAGAAGATACTTTCTTACAGGAATACAATATTCTGATATTTGAAACGGAGTCCGGTGCCCAAACACTGCCAAAAGAAGTAGAAGAGGCGGCAGATATGGTGGAGAGAAACAGTTTCTATATTAAAATACGGTCGTCATACGAAAATAGTAATCCAATTATCAAAATGATGCTAAATGCAGGATATCAATTGAGGGAGATGCAGAATGTACAAGAATAGAGTGTTATTTCAATACATATTTGAAACTTATAAAAAGTCAAACAAATACATTCTGCCGTT
Source organism: uncultured Robinsoniella sp. (assembly GCA_900539655.1). GTDB lineage: Bacteria > Bacillota > Clostridia > Lachnospirales > Lachnospiraceae > Robinsoniella. The sequence continues at coordinate 86,404 of UQCR01000008.1, read as the reverse complement.
TCTTGTGATGGCAATGTATATGGGGTTTGCTTATACCTTTGCACCTTTGGGGGTGCTGGAGGGATACACGATGTCCATGGTGTTTGTGATATGGATTATGACATGGATCGGATGGACCTTTAATGAATTAAAGAGCCCCGTTCAGGAACAGATATTAATATTGAAGGTACAAAGTGAAACAAGATATTATCTGGTAAATCTTTCGTGTCTTGCAGGTATTGGGATATTGGTCAGCCTGTTTGCGGTACTCTTTCCGGTCTTGCAAAATGCCGTAAACCATTTTGCAATCTTTAACAGAATGATAACAGTTAGTGATATATTAAATGCACTGATTTTACATATTCTGGCTGCCTATACAGGAGGTATTACGGGTGCTTTTCTGCATACCAGAATTCTGCATAATCGTAAAGCGGCAGCCCTGATTACATTTTTATATATGTTAATGGGGATTGTGAAAATGGGGCTTATGGAGGAATATCCGGTTACCCGGTATTTTATGTGGTTATTTCCGCCCGTTGCGGAATTTGTGAAAAGGTTTGTTAATGAGGATTACTACGCAGTTGGTATGGTGTTGCAGACTCTGGGGGTTTTTTGCATCTATGGTTTGATTCTGACTGTTGTGCATGTAAAGCTGCTGGTGAAAAATAAGTTTTAACGGTCTAAGAAATTTTCGACAGTAACGAAAAATTTTACATTAATTGGAATAAATATCTGCCGTAAGAGCATACTAAAGGCATAACCCGGATGGAAAAATATTCTGGTTATGGAATGATTGATAAGATTGGAGTAGTGATTATGGCAGTGGATTTCAAAACAAGTGAAACAAAAGAGAATCTTATGCGTGCATTTGCTGGGGAGAGTCAGGCGCGTAACCGGTATACATTTGCCGCATCGGAAGCGAAAAAGCAAAACCTGCAGGTGATAGAAGCAATTTTTACTTTTACGGCGAATCAGGAAAAAGAACATGCGGAGATCTTTTATGGACATTTAAAGGAACTGGCTGGGGAAACCATTGAAATTGACGGAGGATATCCTGTGGATTTGTATGATGATGTGGTACAGCTGTTATATGCAGCGCAGCATAATGAATACGAAGAGCATGATCCGATCTATAAAGCATTTGCAGAAAAAGCAAGAGAAGAAGGATTCCTGAAAGTAGCAGCATCTTTTGACGGGATTGCAGGAATTGAAAAAATACATGGAGACCGTTTTGGGAAATTTGCAAAATTACTGGAAGAAAACAAACTTTTTGTATCCGATGTGAAAACCGGATGGATGTGCCTGAACTGCGGGTATGTATATGAAGGGGAAAGTGTTCCTCCCATGTGTCCGGTATGCAAACATGACAAAGGTTATTTTATTCGATTATCACTGGCGCCATATACAGAAGGATAAGAAAAAAACGGACCGCTGCAAGGTAAGCAGCGGTCTTTGCTATTTAATTAAATGATGGGGGCGGCTCTTTCTGTAGAGCTCTGCATTTCTATCAAAAAGAGCATCCGGTTTAAATTTCTCCCACAGCTCTTTCAGATTATTCAGGTTCACCTTTCTGGAATACGCCTTTAGAAATCCCAATCCATAGTTATAAACTTTCCACGCCAGGCTGACCGGAAGAATTTTGGTCACTACTTTAGGTTCAGTATACACTTCATCCCGGCAGCTGCAGTCTGCTATCTTTTTCAGCCGCACAGCATTAATAAAGTCGTTATTTCCCCTGATGCAATAATCAATATTGGTGTATGCGGTACCGATATATTTTACTTTGTGGGCATCGGACCCTGCAACAGCCGGTTTGTGATATCTTTTTGCCATATCCCTTGCCATTATATTTGCCTGATGGGGATTACAGGTGTTGTCTGTTTCAATAAAATCAAAATCGTAGATAAGCTCCGGGTGCCTTTTAAGCTTTTTAGAGTGCATGGCACTTAAAAACTTTGCTCCATAGGGATGTGCAGGCCCCAGTATTCCACCAAATCCATGCACCACTTTCATTAGAATGGAAAGCGGCATGCCCCGGATCTCAAGAATGGGAAGCTTGACTTTTTCCGGCATGATAACCAGAAAGTGTCCGGCGTCCAGGGTATCGTATTCCACACCTTTTAATACGATAAAGTCATCATATTTATGGGTGGACTCATGAAGCTTTTTGTAGGCGCGATAGCCGTTGTAGGAGTTATGGTCGGTGATTAACATGCCGTCAAACCCATGTTTTTGTAATAATTGGATATAGTGTTCTATACTGACTTTACCATCCAGAGATCCATTTCTGGTGTGGCAGTGCAGATCAAATTTCATAGTCTTACGTCCTTTCTGTACATTTTTCCTGGAACTGGTTAGTATAGCAGTGCTCATTTAATCGAGTAATACTTGAACTACCAAAAGCCGGGAAAATGCTTCTGTGGTACTTAAGGTTATTATGTGCAGTTTACATAAGAAATTGCCAATTATTTTTTATATTTATAGTGTAACACTTTTGAGGAAAAGTGCAAATATATTAAAAAAAAGTAGATTTTAAAAGAGTAATAGATTATAATACAAATATTGGTAAAGATATACATATTAATTTAAAATTATGATTTGTATTGGAAAAAATAAGGGGGAATATACAGGGAAAAGTGATAGGTTATTCTCATATTAACCAATTTAAATAATTAATAGTGCATGAAAATATAAATTCTAATCAAAAATATATAATTAATATATGGTATAAAATAGGTAGATAGTACATGGGTTGTTACTAGTAAAGTAGGCAAAACCAGATTTGATAAACGACTAAAATGGTGTCGTTTTATTAAATCTGGTTTTTTTATGTGTAAAATATAGGGACATAAAAAGAAAGTTATAACCTGGCCTGCGATGCTGTTTTGCCTTTTACTATAATTACGGTAGAAAGGAGGAAAACTTTTCAAATGAGAAAGCAGATTAGCAATTAACGTGTTGAAGATGATCTGGAATTTTAGCGAAAAAAGATACAAATATAAAAGGAGAAGATATGAAAAGTAAAATGTGGAAAAGATTATTTGCTGCTGTAGTAGCAGTTACTATACTTGTTACTTCTAATACAACAGGTATAACATCATTAGGAAAGGAGAGGTATAAGGATATTGAAAAGGAGTCATTGGCAAATGAAAACCCGCTGCGGTTATGGTATGATGAGCCGGCGCCAATTACCAGCAATGATAGCAGATGGTGGCAGTCTGTGGCACTTCCGGTTGGAAATGGAAATATAGGTGGCTTGGTGTTTGGCGGAGTGAGTAAGGAACGTATTCATATCAATGAAAAGTCTCTTTGGTCAGGTGGTCCAAAAAATGGTTCGGAAAACGGATATGACGGTAATCCTTATCGCGGAGGAAATAAATTAACTTATGCGGGAGATGATGTTCTCAATCAATTCAGAGAGCAGCTGGATGATAAATCAAATCATGTATTTGGTTTAGAATATAATGAAGGAAATAATATTTTAACCGATAACTTCTTTTCTAACCGCTTTGATAAAGGTACCTATATGGATTTTGGCGATATTTATCTGGATTTTGCCAGAAGTAATATAGATGATAAAAAAATTACTAATTACTCCAGAGATCTGGATATGACATCCGCAGTATCCACGACAAGTTATGATTACGACGGAGTTACTTATGTAAGAGAGGTGTTTGTCAGTCATCCGGATAATGTACTGATATGCAGACTTAGTTCTACGGGTAACGGTAAATTGACGTTTGATACATCTTTGACAGGTACAATGGATGGAAGTAAGGATATTACCGTTTCAGATAATAAAATTACATTAAAGGGCAGTTTGTCAGATAATGGTATGAGATATGAAGCTCAAATGGCGGTAGTCAATGAGGGGGGATCAATTTCTGCCGGAAGCGGTAAGATTTTGGTTGATCATGCTGACAGCGTAACCTTAATATTGTCGGCAGGGACTAATTACAAAGATCAATATCCTGCATATCGGGGGGATGACCCATCTCTAAAAGTGACATCTTCAATAAATAAGGCGTCTGCTTTGAATTTTGATCAGCTTAAAGAAAATCATTTAAGAGATTACCAAGAATTATTTTCCCGTGTATCCCTGGATTTAGATGCAGAAGTACCACGGATACCTACTGATGAACTTGTTCTAAACTATCGTGAAGGAAAGTTTGATAAGGCACTGGAAGTAATGATTTATCAATATGGAAGATATCTGACAATTGCGGGTTCCAGAGAAGGGGGATTACCTACCAATCTATGCGGTCTGTGGCTTCTTGGAGATGCAGGAGAGCTTTGGCAGGGAGATTATCATTTTAACATTAATGTGCAAATGAACTATTGGCCTGTATACAGTACGAATTTAGCGGAATGCGGATTGCCTTTTAATGATTTTATGGAATCGTTAGTAGTTCCCGGAAGGTATGCAGCAGCAACAGCTTTTGGCGGTACGGTAGACGAAGATGCCCCGGTTGGATTGGGAAATGGGTTTTTGATACATACGGAAGGGAACCCTTTTGGTGGGTCGGCACCCAGAGGCATACAGGAATACGGCTGGAATCCCAATGGTGGTACGTGGGCATTGCAAAACGTATATGATTACTATCGATTTACAAAAGATAAGACTGCATTGGAAACTACAATTTATCCGATGATGAAAGAAGAAGCTAATTTTTGGGCAGAGAAACTTTGGTATAGTAATAACCAAAAGCGTTTGACTGTAGCACCATCTGTTTCAGCGGAGCAGGGACCCACAACAATAGGCAGTACGTATGATCAATCCCTTGTATGGCAGTTATTCGAAGAATCGATTGAAGCAGCAAATGAACTGGGGGTAGATGGAGATCTGGTAGCAATATGGAAAGAAAAACAGAATCAACTTAAACCGATAATGCTTTCTGAAGCTGGATATATTAAAGAGTGGTACGAAGAAACAACCCCGGGAAAAGCACAGGACGGAGGCCTTGGGGAAATTGATATTCCTAATTTCAATGCGGGTTACGGATATGAAAAGCATCGACATTCTTCGCATTTAGTTGGTTTGTTTCCCGGAAATCTTATCAATAAAGATAATGCAGAGTATATAGAAGCCGCCAAGAAGAGTCTGGTACAAAGGGACTTTGCCGGTACGGGGTGGTCAAAGGCACATCGCATTAATCTTTGGGCAAGAACATTAGACGGTAATAATGCATATAGCCTGGTACGGGGAATGCTCCAGGGGGGGAATGCCGGAATACTCACAAATCTCCTTGATTCCCATGGAAATGGAAACGGTAATCATACAGATTATCCGGTATTTCAAATTGACGGAAACTATGGTATTACATCAGGTATGACTGAAATGTTGTTACAAAGCCATTTAGGATATGTACAGTTTTTGCCGGCACTTCCTGATATGTGGGAAGATGGATCAGTATCCGGTTTGGTTGCCAGAGATAATTTCGTGATAGATATGGAATGGAACGACAAAGCGATAAATCAGATTAAAATAGTATCTGGAAGCGGAGAAACGTTTACGGGAGAATATAAGGGACTGGGAAATGCAGTAATAGCAGATTCTGTAAATCAGGTAATTTCGGTAGAAAAATTAAGCGATGATAAAATATCATTTCCTACAAAATCAGGAGAGACATATACCATTCTGTTTAAAAGGGATGCTGCACAGCTGCAGGGGAAAATAGCAGAAGCAGAAGAGCTGGCAGGCACAATGAAGGGTGCTGTATTAAAAGTAGCAAAAGAAACATTACAATTAGCTGCAAAGGCAGCAGAAGATGCTGTAGAATCAGGGATGGATGATTATACAGAGGTACAAAGTATATTAACTAAAGCAATAAAAACAGCAAAAAGTGCAGTAAAGGCAGCGAATGCACTTGTAAAAGCGCAGGATGCTTTTTCTATGATTTTAGTTGGAGATGAGGAATGGCAGTTTAGCCAGAGCGAGTATGAGCAATTTGATTCAATACTGAATGAGGCAATATCTTTATTAATGGATGGCGAAGCTACCAGGAATCAGTTTATTACCAGCACTGGTAATCTGCAGGAATTTATCCGGCTGGCAGAAGATAAGACTTCCTTACTGGTTCCTGAATTTAGTATTCCCCAAGGACAGGTAAATGCCGGTACTCGCATTGAGATTATCTCCCCCGACTCGGAGTTAGAAATTCATTATACTTTAGACGGGAAAGATCCGAATATCTATACCAAATTATACGAAGAGCCATTTTTAATCACTGCCGGTGAGGAACTTCATCTGAAAGCAGCATTTTTCTATGGTGAGAAACAGGCAGGAAAAATTGCAGAAGCAGTATTTAAAAATAATATATCCTTAACTGCTGCTGCATCTTTAGAATCTTCTTCATGGGCTGGGCGTCCTGAATTTACAGCACAGGCGGCAAGAGACGGTAGGAAAGCTCCGGATCAGTCTGAGCAGGGACAGGATTCCAGATGGGCACCTGAGGATAACCGGGAATCTAACTGGATGGTTTTTGAATTTGCAGAGCCTGTAACGATAAACAAATCTGTAGTTGAACAGTACAAGGATTATGCAGGTAAGAATCATATCGATGGATTTGAGATTTTATATTCCAATGATAACGAAGAATGGGAGCAGGCTTTTAGCAGCTCTGATTTGACGTGGAAGATGGTTTATAAAAGCAGCGGCTATGAGAGCCAGGAAGCAGCCGTAAATTTTCCTGAGGTTACCGCCAGGTATTTTAAACTTAATCTGACAAGCGGGCAAAATCCATCCGTATGGGAGTGGGAATTATATCATCAGAAAGCCTTTGAACAACTGGATAAAACAGAATTGGAAAATGCAATTATCCTGGCACAGAAAGCAAAGGATAAAAACTTATTATCAAAATTAACGGATGATCAGGTATTGGAGTTTAAAGAGGTCTTTAAACAGGCAAATATTGTATTATATGATGAGTCTGCTACAGGTGATCAGGTACTGGAAGCAACAGATAGATTAAAGCAGCTTCTGATAGACTTTAAGTTTGAATATGGAGATAAGGCAGACTTACAAAAATGCTTTGACTATAGCAAAAATATAGATTTGTCGTGGTATGATAAAGAGCAGGTTAGAGCATTTTTGTCATCATTGGAACAGGCAGAAGCAGTATTAGCAGATGAATTTCCATTAAAAATTGAAATTGAGGAAAGTTTATCCGGATTAATTCGGGAGGCGGGTAATTTAATAAGTATACAAAAAGTGATTTTGCAAGAGCTTTTAACAAAATCGGAGCAGATTATGTCAGATATAAATGCAGGAAAATATATTCCGGTTGGTCTGGAAGAATATAAGGATGCTTTGCGTCTGGCGAAAGAATTAATGGAAAATGCATCGGCGGCAATAGAAGATTTGCAAGCTGGGGCGGACAGATTGAAAAAAGCAGAAGAAGTGTTAAAGCTGAAAGCAGATATGACAGAGCTTCGGGGGATAATTGCCAGAGCAGATCAGATGGACTTAAGTTTGTATACAAATGATTCCGTAGGCAAAATGCAAAAAATTAAAGATCAGGCATTGGTTATGGTAAATAATGAATTGCTTTCTGCTGATGATCAGGAATCCGTTAATATGATGGTAAAGAGATTAAATCAAGCATTAAATGAGATGTATATCATTCCACCTTCTGCAGGGGATTCTGTAAAGAAAGTTACTTTGAAATCATCAAAAACTCAGGCGCTTACCACGGATAAAGTTCAGCTGTCAATTAATGTAATGAATCAAGATGGAAAAGATATAACGAATAAGTGTCAGGTATCGTATGAAATAAGCGGTGCGGCATCCTGTGATCCAAAGGGTTTAATAATCTTTCAATCAGCAGGCTCTGTTAGTGCTGTAGCAAAAGTAACTTATAATGGAAAAATTACAAGGTCATCTGCAATTAAGATTGTAGTTACGAATCCATTAGTAAAATTAGCTTCACCGTCCATAAAGTCAGTTAGAAGTTCTTTGGGAAAATCAGGTTCACAAGTAAAAATAACAGTTAGAAGAAATGTTAAGGGAGCCGATACATATACGGTTTATCGAAGAGTTGATAAAAAGGTTAAAAAAATTGGCAATGTTAATAAAAAGGGGATTATAGTTGATAATAACCCTTTAGTTAGCGGCAAGAGAGCGACATACTATGCGGTTGCTTCCTCCAAACGTGCAGAGTATACAAATAGTTCAAAAGGTAAAGGAAAATCTCTGACGCTGCCAAAAGCAACAAGTAAAGTGAAAGCAGCTAAAGAAGGCAGAGGGGTAAAAGTTACATGGCGCAAGGTAAAAAATGCAAAAGGGTATGCCGTATACCGATCGACAAAAAAAACATCCGGTTATAAAAAGATAGCTAATGTAACTAATGGAGTTTCTTACACAGATAAAAATGTAAGAAGAAATAAAACGTATTACTATATGGTTGTGACTAAAGGCAGCAACAATAAATACAGTGGTATGAGAGTTTCGGATAAACTCAAGTTTAAGTAGATATTTCATAAATACCCCTGCTATTCACAGGCTTATCCAAATGATCAGGTTGAAAGTTGCTTTATATGATGTTAAAATCAATAATAAAATTTCACAATACATGATGGAGGATGAACATGAGCAGGATGTTAGTAGTGGTGGATATGCAGAATGACTTTATTGACGGTGCCCTTGGTACCAGAGAGGCACAGGAAATAGTCCCGTATGTAGTGGAGAAGATAAAAGCCTGCGAGGCAGCAGGTGAGAGGATTATATTTACAATGGATACCCATGGCGATGATTATACAGATACGCAGGAAGGACGGAATCTCCCTGTGCCTCATTGTATAAAGGGCAGTAAGGGATGGGAAATCTGCGACGGGATAAAATCAGCCGTGGATCTTGAAAAATATAAAATTTATGAAAAGGGAGCGTTTGGTTCAGACAAGTTTGCAATGGACTTAGCCCATGGAGCCTATAAGGATGTGACAGAGATAGAGTTTGTGGGCCTGTGTACAGATATCTGCGTGATATCCAATGCTATACTTGCCAAGACCTTTCTGCCGGAGACAAAGGTTGTCGTAGATGCCGAATGCTGCGCGGGTGTGACGCCCCAAAGCCATGAACAGGCACTTGGAGCTATGAAAATGTGCCAGGTAGAAGTCATCTAAACGGGGGCTGTGGGGACTATTTCTATAAAATTGGTACAATTCCCAAAAGCTGGGCATATATATATTCTGCAAGGCAGTTTATATAATACCGGATCCGTTTGCAGGCGGAGGCATTTTCCAGACAGGCTCTGGCTGATGGCGGAGCCGGGGCTGCCAGTTCAGGAGGTGTATCATTGTATCAGTCCAGTACAAGTATCATAATGCAAGAGATAAACAGGATGCCGGATGCCTGCGCCATTATTAAGGGGAGCAGCAAATATCCGAACATCAAAGGACAGGTATACTTTTACCAAACGGATGGAGGTACGGTTGTAATTGCCGAGATTTACGGGCTGCCGACAAAACCGGGAGTATGTGAAGAAGAAATATTTGGATTTCATATCCACAGTGGGGATTCCTGTACAGGAACCGCCAAGGATCCCTTTGCAGATACGGACGGCCATTATAATCCAAGAGATTGTGAACATCCTTACCATGCCGGTGATCTTCCGCCGCTGTTTGGCAACAGTGGATTTGCCTGGATGATGGTGTTTACAGAACGCTTTTATGCCCGTGAGGTTATGGGAAGAACTGTAGTCATTCACAGAAACCCGGATGATTTTAAAACGCAGCCCTCCGGAAATGCAGGGGAAATGATAGCCTGTGGATTAATTTACTGAATTAGAAGCAAAATAGTATAGGTAGTAATGGAAGCAAAGATAATGGAAGCATTTCCGGCATCTTTGCTTTTTTTGCCTGTTTTTCTTTACATATATGGAAAAAGGAATATAATACAAAAGTGTAATAGAAAACAGGGAGGCGATAGATTTGATTAAAGATTTGACAAGCGGTAAGCCCAGAAATGTACTTTGGGCATTTTCCATACCCATGTTGATCAGTGTGATGTTTCAGCAGATTTATAATATAGCAGACAGCATGATAGCCGGAAAATTTGCCGGTGAAGATGCGCTGGCAGCTGTCGGGGCATCTTACACCATAACTATGATATTTATGGCAATTGCTATGGGCAGCAATGTGGGGTGTTCTGTTATTATTTCCCAGATGTTCGGTGCCAGAAAATTTCAGGATATGAAGACGGCGATTACCACAACCTTTATAGCCAGCGTTGTATTAAGCGTCGTTCTGACTCTTCTGGGCCTGGTTTTCTGTCATCCGCTAATGCGCCTGATTCAGACGCCGGATAATATATTTGGGGATGCAGCGCTTTATCTTAACATTTACATAGGCGGTCTGGCGTTTTTATTTCTATACAACATCTGTACGGGTATTTTCAATGCGTTGGGGGATTCTAAGACACCTCTTTATTTTCTGATCGGTTCTTCTGTGGGAAATATCATATTGGACCTTGTTTTTGTGATTAATTTCAAGATGGGCGTGGCAGGGGTGGCATGGGCTACCTTCATTGCACAGGGGATATCCTGTATCCTTTCTATTTTCACCTTACAGAAAAGAATACGCGGCATTAAGACAGCAGAACATCCGCCGCTTTTTTCAGGGAGAATGCTGGGGAAGATTGCATATGTGGCTATTCCCAGTATCCTACAGCAGAGCTTTGTATCAGTAGGCAATATGTTCGTCCAGGGATTGGTAAACAGCTTTGGCTCAGCGACAATTGCAGGCTATTCAGCAGCAATTAAGCTAAACACCTTTTGCATTACTTCTGTAACAACCCTTTCTAATGGACTGTCCAGCTTTACGGCACAGAATATGGGCGCAGGTAAATCCGAACGGGTACGGGAAGGATTTAAGGCGGGGCTTATTATGGTTGAAATTGTAACGGTTCCGTTTTTTGTGGCGTTCTTTTTCTTTAATGATACCATGCTGGGATTATTTATGAACGACAGCAGTAAAGTAGCACTTCAAATTGGAACGGATTTTCTTCGGATTGTGGCACCTTTTTACTTTGTAGTGGCTCTAAAACTGATTATTGACGGTGTCCTTCGCGGATCCGGTGCCATGAAGTATTTTATGATCGATACATTTTCAGACCTGGTATTACGGGTAATTCTGGCATTTATATTTTCAAAGTTCCTGGGTACGACAGGCATATGGCTTTCCTGGCCGGTGGGATGGTCTATTGCTACCATTCTGGCAGGTATATTTTACGCAAAGGGCGTTTGGAAAAAAGCACAGCTGTAATTTTGGAGACGTTGACAATACCCTTTGGGGTGCTCTATAATCAGACTATCATAAGGCATAAGGAGAAAATCAGGTGAGAAAAACCATATTGCTTCTGGAAGATGATGAGAATCTGAACCGGGGGATTACCATGCGGCTGGAAAAGGAAGGGTATCGCGTCCTGTCTGCATTCGGAGCATCCCAGGCGGAAGAACTCTTTGAACAGAATAAAATTCAGCTTGTTATCAGTGATATAACTCTGAGTGATGGAAATGGAATGGATTTTTGCCATAAAATACGGGAGAAGAGCAGTGTATATATTATCTTCCTGACAGCGCTGGACCAGGAAATCGATATTGTAAACGGTTATGATGTAGGGGCGGATGACTATATTACGAAGCCTTTCAGCCTCATGGTTCTGGTATCGAAGGTGCATGCACTGATGAAACGGGTGGAAGTGAGACAGATTTCTTACCTTCTGTGCGCAGATATCCGTGTATCCCTAAGGGAGATGAAAGCCTGGAAGGATCAGGAACTGATGGTGTTAAGCAAAAAGGAAATGCAGTTACTGGTTTTCTTTCTGGAGCACCCGAAGCAGATTTTTTCCAAAGAGCAGATTGCGGAGGCCGTCTGGGATATTGACGGGCAGTTTGTGGATGATAATACAGTGCCGGTTAACATCAGCCGTCTGAAAAGAAGGCTGGAAAACGATGCCATACAGAATGTAAGAGGAATGGGGTACATATGGACAAGGGAAGTAATCAAAGAGTAGGCCTTATTACAGGACTGCTCTTTCTTGTAATATTGGGATGTGCTGCCACTGTTGTGGGATGGATCTATACAGTACACCGGGAAGAAGAAAAGCTTCTGGGACAGTGTATTCTGCTGGAGCCAAAGACAGAAGGCGAGTATGTCAGCATTTTTAAGGGGCGGACAGGGATAGACAGCGAACAGTCCGCACACGCGGGGAAGGAAGCAGCGGAAAAGTACGGATACGTATATAACTATAGAACCCTGTCTTATTCCATAGCCTCTTTTTTACCGGTGATGATCGCTGTTTTTATTTTAATGCTGCTGTTTATTGGGGGACTGTTCTTAATACAGAGGAGAAAATTCCAGTATGCAGAATTGAAAATATTTGAAATGGATGACAGGCTGCACCAGCTCGACGAGGATAATCTGGTACTAAGAGAAAAAATGAAACGGGAGGAAGCGGAGACAAAGGCGCTGGTTACGGACATTTCCCACCAGTTGAAAACGCCGCTGGCTTCGCTGAAGATGTGTTATGAGATAGCCGATACCGGGAGCTTTACCAAAGAAGAACAGCAGTCGTTTTTATTACAGGGATTTCATGAAGTGGAAAAGCTGGAGAACCTCACCAAATCGCTGATCCAGCTATCCAGGCTGGAAGCAAACATGATACAGATCGAGAAAAGGCAGGAAAGTCTGAAGAAAACGCTGCTGGGTGCAGTGAACGGAGTCTATATGAAGGCTTACGATAAAAATATCTCAATTTCAGTAAATGAGTTTGATGATGAGCAAGTAATTCAGGATTCCAGGTGGACGCAGGAGGCGCTGCTCAATGTACTGGATAATGCCGTAAAATATTCAGAGCGGGGAACAGCAGTTGAAATTCGGGTAATGACCATGGTAAGCTATTTCCTGATTGAAATAGAAGATCAGGGAATCGGAATTACAAGAGAAGAAATGAACCAGATCTTCAAACGCTTTTATCGGGGAAGTTCATCTGCGGTCCAGGAGACAGAAGGCTCAGGGGTTGGACTGTACCTGGCGAGAAAGATATTGGAAGACCAGGGTGGAAGTATCCGGGTGAAAAAGGGAAGGAAGGGTTGTATTTTCCAGATTACGTTTCCACGTAAGTCTTCAGGTAATCATTAAATAAATAGAAGTTTTCTTACAAATCTGTTATCTTATCCGCAATGCTGTTGTAAGAATAAGAGCGTAAGATGAAGACAGAATAACAGAGAAGAAAAGGAGAGTTCTTATGAGCACGATGTTACTGGAAATAAAAGATTTGTGTAAATATTATGGCAGCGGGGATAATCTGGTGAAAGCGATTGACCATACCTCCATGAGTATCCAGAGAGGGGAATTTACAGCAATTGTAGGGCGTTCCGGTTCCGGAAAAAGTACGCTGCTTCACATGCTGGGAGCCCTGGACCGGCCTGACAGTGGAAAGATCCTGATTGAAGGAAAGAGTGTTTTTGACTTAAAGGATGAGCAGCTGGCTGTATTCAGGAGGCGGAAAATCGGATTCATCTTCCAGAGCTATAACCTGATCCCCTCGTTAAATGTATGGGAAAATATTGTCCTGCCAATGGGACTGGATAAGAAAAGAGTGGACAAAAACTTTGTAATGGACCTGGCTCAGCGGATTGGAATTGCTGATAAACTGAAATCCCTTCCTAACACCTTGTCAGGGGGCCAGCAGCAAAGAGTGGCGATAGCCCGTGCGCTGGCGGCAAAACCGGCAATTATTCTGGCAGATGAGCCTACCGGAAATCTGGATTCCAGAACGGAACTGGAAGTGATATCCCTGCTCAAAGCATGTGTAAATGAATACGGGCAGACATTGGTGATGATTACCCATGACGAAACCATTGCCCAGATGGCAGACCGGATTCTTGTCATTGAAGATGGTAAGGTGGTGAGCCAATGAACACAGTAAATAAAGCGGCGCTGTCCAACCTCAGGCAGAATAAAGGGAAGAATATTTTAATTGGAATCGCAATTGTTCTTACCACCATACTGATATTTGTAATACCTACGGTGGGGTTTGGAACTATGGATGTGGAAATGGCGGCTATTAATAAAATTTTTCCCACCTTTCATGGCATGTATCGAAACGTAGATGCCCAGACAGCAAAGAAGATTTCCCACCGGGCAGAAATAGAGACCATGGGGATTCGGCAGGACCCGGCACAGATTTCCGTTCCGGATGGCTCGGGAATGATGTGCTATATGGATGACGAGGCTTTAAGGCTTGGAAAAATGGAGTTAGAGCAAGGAAATTTCCCAAAGAGCGGCAATGAAATTGCGGTTTCTTCCGGTCTTTTAGATGAAATGGGCATAAAAGCAGGCATAGGAGATACCATTGAATTGCCGTATCAGCCCATTGAAACAAATGGTCTGGGTTTTGAGAAAAAGGAAAAGTTTCTGATTACAGGAATGCTGCCTACTTCCAAAGAGCAGAGGGAATTGAAAGTATTCTCTGCGCTGGTCTCCAAAGATTTTATGGAGCAGGAACAGCCTGAGGGAGTACGGAAATACAGGATCTTGTTCCGGGTTGCCGGTGCGGATGACATGACAAAAGAACAAATTAAGAATGTTTTTGAGAATCTGGCGGCAGAAATGGGAATTGTGGAAGCGGATGCAGTGGATAATTCGGAGTATCTGTCGGCAAATTATGTGGATCCAGCGTTTTATGCAGGAGTAGCGGTAATTCTGCTTGTGGTAGTTGTGACCGGGATTTTGACTATATACAGTATCTATTATATATCAATGATTTATAAGGTACAGGAATTTGGGAAAATAAAAGCGCTGGGGGCTACCAGCCGGCAGATTCGCCAAATTGTATTCCGGGAGGGAATGCTGGTAGCGGGTGCCGCAATCCCTGTGGGACTGGTTATTGGCAGCATAATTTCCTATGTGGGCTTCACTTATCTGATGACCGTTTATGCACCGGATGACACTATGGGAATTGCAGCCAGTCAGCTGATTGCCCAGAGAGAGGTTACATTACTGAAGCCGTGGACTTACATTATGGCAGTGGCTGTTTCCCTGCTTACGGTTGCAGTATCTATGATTCGCCCAATGCAGATTGCTGCGAAGATATCACCGGTTGAGGCCATGCGGTATGATGGCAGTATGAAGACCCGGAAAAAAGGAAGAAAAGGCCATTCAGAGATGAGTCTTCTTCATTTGACGGAAGCAAACCTCACCCGTAACAAAAAAAGAACGGCCATGACGATTATAACGCTGAGCCTGACCGGAATTTTATATATGGTGCTCTCCACCATATTGTCCTGTGCGGATCCGGTAGAAATAGCGAGATCAGCTATGTATGATGAATTTGAGGTTTCTATCGACAGTTCCAGAGGTGATAAAATGCATCCGGAACGGGAATGGACTGCCATCTGTCAGAATAATCCGTTAAATGAGGAAATGGAGAAGGAAATTGCCGGTATTCCGGGAGTGAAAAAGATAACAAAATCCAGTGAGTTAACAATGCAGCTAAAGGATCTGAAAGACGGAGATGAGCTTTGGAGCTCGAATATTATCGGAATACCAGATGAATATGCAGCGGAAATGGAAAAGAGTATTGTAGAGGGAAACTGTACTTATGAAGATCTGCTAAAGGGTGACAAGATAATTATGGATGAAAATATGCTGCACTGGGCGCCGGATTGGAAACTTGGGGATACGATCCGCATGATTATAAAAGACGGCGATAAAAGTATTGAAAAGTCCTTTGAGGTAGCAGGCATTGCAGATATGCCTTATAGTTTAAATCAGTTCTGCACCTTTCTTCTCCCGAAATCCATAGTGGATGAGCTTGGGAGCTACAATATGGATTACAACTGGTCCATAGCAGTTGACAAAAGTGAAGTGGAGAATGTAGACCAGGAGCTTCGTAAAATTACAGATGACCAGGAGTTTCTCAAACTGGAGACCTATGAAGAAGAAGTGGCAATGAACAAAAAGACAACTGCCCTTCTTTCACAGCTGTGTTATGTATTTATGATTGTCTTAGGCAGTGTGGGCATTATGAATCTCATAAATACCATGTTGAACAGTATCTACGTAAGGCGAAGGGAACTGGGCGTGATGCAGGCAATTGGACTATCGGAGAAACAGATGGTACGTATGCTTCAGATGGAAGGCATTTTCTACACGGCGGGCACCCTGATCCTTTCCCTGGGAGGCGGTAGTCTGCTGGGATATCTGACATTTTTGTATGCAAAAATGGATAGAATGTTTGGCATTATCAATTATCACTATCCTTTTGCCCAGACAGCAGTGCTTATTGCAGTGGTACTTCTCATACAGCTGTTGCTGACCTATCTGATCATGAATAATTTCAGGAAACAAAGTATGATTGAAAGAATCCGTTTTTCTGAGTAGCTGTTTTGTAAACCAAAATCATACTTTTACTTGTAAATCAGTGACTTTATGATATATAATCAATATTATATTACGAAAGCAAAAATAAGCAGGCAGCTTTAAGGAGGAACACTATGTATAAAGCGACACCGGAGGAAATGAAAAATTTAGTGGATTCGTTATTGGTCAGTTATCAGAAGCATCCGGTTATTTGTAATATTGATTGCACAAACCGATTGAATAGAAGTATGACAATTGAGATACTGGAAATGATCCGCTTTGTTTTATTCCCTGGGTATTTTGAATTGAAGAATCTGAAAGGAAGTTCCATTGAATATCACGTAGGTGAACTGCTGGAAAATATTCAGTATAAACTGAAGAAGCAGGTGGCAAAAGCGCTGCAGCATGAGCAGATCACCGGTGAATTAACAGCAGACGTGGCGGAAGCAAGGGCGGAAGAGATTGTATCACAGTTTCTAAAGAAGCTTCCGGAGCTGCGGGATATACTTGCTACGGATGTACAGGCGGCTTATGACGGCGACCCGGCAGCTTATAATACGGATGAGATTATCTTTTCCTATCCCGGCGTATATGCGGTAACCATCAATCGAATTGCCCACGAACTGCATGTGCTGGGAGTCCCCCTGATTCCCCGTATGATGACAGAATATGCCCATAACCTGACCGGAATCGATATTCATCCCGGGGCAACCATCGGCAGGAATTTCTTCATTGACCATGGAACAGGCGTAGTAATCGGTGAGACAACAATTATTGGGGATAATGTCAAAATCTATCAGGGCGTAACCCTGGGAGCGTTGTCAACCAGAGGCGGCCAGAGCCTGAAAAATAAAAAGCGCCATCCTACCCTGGAAGATAATGTTACGGTATATTCCGGTGCATCTATTTTAGGTGGGGAAACGGTAATCGGAACCGGGGCTGTAATCGGAAGTAATGCCTTTTTAACGTCTTCCGTTCCGGCGCATACCAGGGTAAGTATCAAGAATCCGGAATTGCAGTTTAAAGACCGGTCTTCGGTACGGACTGCTGAGATTGGCCAGGAAGGTTTCTTTAACCGGGTTGAACAGGATTAAATAAGAGGATTGCCTGAGATGGGTTATTATTAGAATATTTTTAGAAAAAGGGACTGCAGGATGTTATGATCCTGCAGTCCCGATTTTTATGCAACGGCGTCAGACCGCTGCAATTTCTTTTTCGTGATCCCTGAGAATTTTCTTGAATTTCAATATAAACAGCGTAAGCGTTGTCAGTGCTGCCAGGATATCTGCAATAGGTTCTGCCAGAAATACCGCAAACACTTTATCTGATATAAACAGCGGAAGTATGTAAATAAAAGGGATCAGCAGTATAATCTTACGAAGGAGCGCTAAAAACAGGGAGATTTTAGCCTGTCCAAGTGCGATAAAGGTCTGCTGGCAGGCAATCTGCACACCCATCATAAAGATACCGCCTGCATAGATCCTTGCTGCCCATGCTGAGATATCAAGCAGTTCCTGACTGCTGGCGAACAATGACGGCATCAGGTGTGGGAAGAACATAATAATCAGCCAGAATACCGAAGTATAGAGGATGGATGCAATCAGCAGAAGACGGAAAGCGTGTTTTACGCGGTCTAACTTGCGTGCTCCATAATTATAACTGATGATTGGCTGGGCACCCTGTGACAGCCCCTGTAAGGGGAGCAGGACGAACTGCATAATACTGCCCAGAATGGTCATGGCACCCACAGCCAGATCACCTCCGAAGCGCTGCAGGGAAGTATTAAAACAAATGTTCAGCAGGCTTTCCGTACTGCTCATAATAAAGGGAGAAGCACCCAATGCCAGCACCGGAATGATAATTTTTTTATTGATTTTAAAATTAGATTTTTTAATACGCAGGATCGTCTTTTTACCTGTGAGAAAGTAAAGCACCCAGATGGCAGATACACACTGGGATAAAATGGTGGCAAGTGCGGCACCCTTGACTCCCATACCAAAACCAAAGATAAAGATGGGATCCAGTACAATGTTGATAATAGCACCGATAATGGTTGTCAGCATACTGATTTTTGCAAATCCCTGTGCAGTGATAAAAGAGTTTAATCCAAGGGCAGTCATAACAAATATAGTCCCCAGGACATAAATATTCATATAATCCAGAGAGAAAGATATGGTATTTTCACTGGCACCAAAAAGGAATAGCAACGGTTCGCCAAAGATTAAGAAAAAAGCAGTTAATACAACGGCCAACCCTATGAGCATTACAAAGCAGTTACCCAGGGTTTTCTCTGCACCCTTCATGTCATTTTCACCCATCTTCATGGAGACCTGGGGAGCCCCGCCCATTCCAACCAGGCTGCTGAAGGCAGTAATCAGAATAATAACCGGGAAACACAGTCCTACTCCGGTGAGGGCCAGGGGTCCCACATCCGGCATATGCCCGATATAGATCCGGTCTACTATATTATAGAGCATGTTGACCAGCTGGGCTGTAATTGCAGGGAGCGCCAGCTGAAGCATCAGGCGGCTGACCTTTTTTGTACCAAGAAATTCATTATTGTTATTCATTAAAATTACCTCGTGTCTGTATTTAATCTATAATTGTATATTCAAAGAATTCCTGACGAAGATGTGTGCCTTCCATAATTTCCGGCGGCAGAAGAGCCCGGGCAACCAGCTTTAACTCGCTTAATTCCTGGTCAGTCCTCTTTAAATGCGCGTAATCACCGTCAATAGATTCCACAATATACTCAAATGTCTCCATGAATAATCACCTCCCTGTTTGTCCTTTGTCATAATTTGACTCTTAATATTATAGTATAGCGAAGTTGGGTATAATAAACAATAGTTTTATTTGCGTTTGTTTGAAAACTTCGCTATAATACTACTTAAATGAAGTAAGCACTGTTTGAAAGGGGGAAAACGTCAATGAATACAATCGAATCCATCATAAAAGAACAGAGAACTTTTTTTCGGGAAGGCCACACGCTGGATATTTCATTTCGAATGGAACAGCTTTGTAAACTTCGGAAAATAATAAAAAAATATGAAAAAGAATTTTACGATGCATTAAAGGAGGATCTGAACAAGCCGGAATTTGAGGCATATGGAACAGAGATCGGACTTGTTCTGGACGAAGTAAAATATTTGCAGTCCCACGTGGAAGAGTGGGCGAAACCCAAACGTGTGAAGACATCCCTGGCTAATTTTCCATCGGTCAGCCGTATTTACCAGGAACCCTATGGAGTAACCCTTGTGATGTCTCCCTGGAATTATCCTGTATTATTGTCGTTGGACCCCCTTGCAGGGGCGATAGCTGCCGGTAACTGCGTTGTTCTAAAACCATCGAATTATTCACCGGCAGTATCCCGGCTGTTAAAGAAAATGCTGGGTGAGATATACCCCGAGAAATATGTGGCGGTTATAGAGGGCGGAAGAGCCGAGAACCAGTCACTTCTGAGACAGAAGTTTGATTATATTTTCTTTACCGGAAGTGTACAGGTGGGGAAAATGGTGATGGAGGCAGCTTCCAGAAACCTTACTCCCGTCAGTCTGGAGCTGGGAGGCAAAAGCCCCTGCATTGTAGATGAGACGGCAGATTTAAAGCTTGCTGCAAAACGGATTGTCTGGGGGAAATATCTGAACGCCGGACAGACCTGTGTGGCACCTGACTACCTACTGGTTCAGGAAGAATGCAAGGAATCGCTTCTGGCATATATGAAAGGCTATGTGAAACAGCTGTATCAGAAACGGGGAGATGGGCAGGACACTTATACCAGGATTGTAAACGAAAAGCACTACAGACGGATTATGGGACTGATAAAAGGAGAAAAAGTAATAGCCGGAGGTACCGGGAATCCGGATACGCTGCAGATCGCGCCCACAATATTGGACGATATAACGTGGCAGTCACCGGTTATGCAGGAGGAAATCTTTGGACCCGTGATGCCGGTACTGACATATCGCACACTGCCTGAAGCAATACGGATGGTTTCCAGGCAGCCAAAGCCATTGGCGGCTTACTACTTTACCGGAAGCAGAAAGAGGGAAAATTACTTCCTGAAGCATACTTCCTTTGGTGGAGGCTGCATCAATGATACGGTTATGCACCTGGTTAGTTCCCATATGCCTTTTGGCGGTGTGGGAGACAGCGGAATGGGAGGATATCATGGAAAGGACAGCTTTGAGACCTTTTCACATAAGAAGAGCGTACTTAAGAAAGCGGTATGGCTCGATATGCCGTTTCGTTATCCTCCATATAAAGGCATATTCTTTCGGATACTGAAAATGATCTTAAAGTAAGGAAAAGGTTCGGGCAAAGGAGGGATTGCATGGTAAGCATCGATGAATTTGAAGAGATGATGTCTGAAATAGTGGCAGCGCTTCCGGAAGATTTTTTCCAGGAACTGAGCGGAGGGGTAATCTTAAAGGAAGAAGAGAAGCGCCACCCGGAAAGCGTGGGCAGCGAATTGAGCATTATGGGCCAATATTGCAGGAATCCTTTTCTGGGAAGGTATGTTGTGATATACTATGGCTCTTTTGAGCGAATTTATGGCACATTGCCGAAAGACAGGCTGAAAGAGAAACTCCGAAAGACTATTTTGCACGAATTCAGGCACCATTTGGAGTCACTGGCTGGAGAAAGGGATCTGGAAATTGAAGATGCCGTCCAAATTGCCCGTTATAAAAGTAAAAAAAAGACTTGACGAAAGTTGACGGTAGTAATAAAATAGCAGATAGCGATAGAATATGTGTGTAGGACGCACAAATGTATTTCAGAAAAAGACAAAGCCGAAATGAGGAGGACTATTATGGCAACGTATATGGAAATGAGCAAAGAGGAACTGTTACAGGAAAAAGCAGAGTTGGAAGCACGCTTTGAGGAGATTAAAGAAAAAGGCTTACAATTAGATATGTCCCGTGGAAAACCATCCGCAGCACAGCTGGATCTGGCTATGGGAATGATGGATGTTTTAAACAGCAGTTCTGACTTAAAATGCAGAGCAGGAGTGGATTGCAGAAACTATGGCGTATTAGACGGAATCCCGGAAGCACAGGAATTACTGGCTGATATGACAGAAGTGCCTGCAAACCAGATTATTATCCACGGAAACTCCAGCCTGAACATTATGTTTGATACCATTGCCCGTTCCATGACTCACGGGGTTATGGGAAGTACTCCATGGTGTAAATTAGATAAAGTAAAATTCTTATGTCCGGTACCGGGATATGACAGGCATTTCTTAATTACCGAATATTTCGGTATTGAAATGATTAACGTTCCCATGACAATGGATGGACCGGATATGGATATGGTAGAGAAGCTGGTAAGCGAAGACGAAGCGATCAAGGGTATCTGGTGCGTACCGAAGTACTCTAATCCACAGGGGATTACCTATTCAGATGAAACTGTAAGAAGATTTGCACGTTTACAGCCGGCAGCGAAAGACTTTAGAATTTTCTGGGATAATGCATACGGCATTCATCATTTATACGATGATAAACAGGATAACCTGATTGAAATCCTGATGGAATGTAAAAAAGCAGGTAATCCGGATATGGTTTATAAGTTCTGTTCTACTTCCAAGGTAAGCTTCCCGGGTTCCGGTGTTGCAGCAATTGCAGCATCTCCTGCTAACTTAGAAGCGATCAGAAGACAGATGACCATTCAGACCATCGGTCATGACAAATTAAACCAGCTGAGACATGTACGTTTCTTCAAAGACATTCACGGTATGGTGGAACACATGAAAAAACACGCTGACATAATGCGTCCGAAATTTGAAGCAGTTATTAACGGATTGGAAAGCGAGCTGGGCGGTTTGGAGATCGGAACATGGATTCGCCCAAGAGGAGGATATTTCATTTCCTTTGATGCCCTTCCAGGCTGCGCAAAAGCAATCGTTGCCAAAGCAAAAGATGCAGGTCTTGTTATGACAGGAGCAGGCGCAACTTTCCCATACGGAAAGGACCCTCAGGACAGCAATATCCGTATTGCACCTTCTTATCCAACACCGGAAGAACTTGCAGTGGCAACTGACATATTTGTACTCAGTGTAAAGCTGGTAAGTATTGACAAAATATTGGAAAGCAAATAAGATTTATCCGGCTGTGGCCCCCTGAATTGCGGGCTGCGGCCTTTTCTTTGCAACAGCGGCAGAAAATTTAAAAATTCCCGTTCTCTATATTAATATTTCCTGAAGTTTATTTACAAATGGTTTAGACGTGGTAGAATAAATATGAATTGTGTATGCCACAATAATGAACATGCAAAGGAAAATTAATATGAGAAAATCACGAAAGATGTTATTAATAGGCGCAATTATATATGTGCTTGTCATGATTGCAATTTACATGGGGGTAAGTGTGTATTTTATGAAACACTTTTTCCCGGGATCAATTATTAATGGAATTGACTGCTCATCCAAGACCGTGGAAGAAGCAGAGAATATGATAGCGAATAAAGTGCAGGATTACAGCATTACCATCGTGGGGATGGATGGCAAAGAGGAGAGCATCAGCGGTGCGCGGATGAATTTTGCCTATGTTGAAAACGGCCAGGTACAGGATCTGAAAGACAGCCAGAATCCTCTGGCATGGCTGTATGCATATTTTAATCCGGAAAGCTACAGCATGGTAGCCAAAACTACCTATGATAAGGAAGAGCTGCGCAGCAGCATGGAGAAACTGGGATTTTTTGATGAGACGAAGATTGTAAAACCAGAAGATGCCAAGATTGTTCCGGCGGCTAGTGGGTATCGTGTGGAAAATGAGGTTACAGGTAATGAACTGGATAAGGAAAAGGTATTTGACCTGCTGGTAAAAGCAGTGGATGAAGGAGATGCCAAACTGGATCTGGTTGAAAATGACTGTTATTTAAAGCCTGCGGTATATGCCACTGACGAAAGTCTTACAAAGAAGGTCGAAGTGCTGAATAAGTATTCGAATATGACGGTTACATATGAGTTTGGAAGTGATCAGGAAGTGATCAGCAGCGATACCATCAATCAGTGGATGAGTCTGGATGGGAATAGTAATATTACCTTTAATGAAAGTGAAGTCAGTGATTTTGTAGACCGGCTTGCAGATAGTTATGATACCTATGGGCGGTCCCAGCCCTTTAAAACATCCCGTGGGGAACATGTTACCATTCAGAATGTCACTTACGGATGGATGATCGACCGGGATGGAGAAAAACAGGAACTGATGAATATATTAAAGAAGGGGGAATCGGTTTCCCGTGAACCGGTTTACGCTCAGACAGCATTTGCGAGAGGTGAAAACGATATCGGGAATACCTATGTAGAAATTGATTACAATTTCCAGCATATGTGGTATTATAAGAACGGAAACCTGGTAATAGATACAGATGTGGTTACGGGCAATACCTCCAAAGGCTATGATTCACCTATTGGAGTATTTACGCTACAGGATAAAGAGCGGGATGCCACACTTGTTGGGGAAGATTACAGAACCCCGGTAAGCTATTGGATGCCTTACTACAATGGAGTGGGAATACACGATGCCAACTGGCAGCCTGTTTTTGGCGGGGACTGGTATAAGACCCATGGATCCCATGGCTGTATTAATACGCCTATTAATATCGTTTCTGTGATTTATGACAATATAGAGGTAGGAACACCGATTATATGCTATCAGGGATCAACAGCGGCTGCACCAAATACACCGGTTACCCCAACCACACCTGAGACGAATAAACCGGACGGCGAGACAAACAAACCAGGCGGTGAAACGAATAAACCGGACGGGGAAACAAATAAGCCGGATGGAGAGACAAATAAACCGGATGGTGAGACGAACACATCAGGCGGTGAAACGAATGCATCCCAGGGTGAGAACACTCCGGAACCGGATATCCCTTCTCCGGAAGATATAGAGTAGAGGCGTGCCGGTGGGATGGATAGTGAAAGTAATTCAGAACAAAGAGATTAAGAAAAATAATGCCGGTAAAACCGGCGGAATTATGGAAAAGAATGAGGTATCAGGAGGAAGCATATGAATATTGTAGTTCTGGCAGGAGGAATCAGTACAGAGAGAGAAATCTCCATCGTATCCGGCACAAAAGTGTGTGAGGCATTGAGAGAAAAAGGACACCGTGCTATTTTACTGGATGTATTTTTTGGAAATACCGGGCTGCAGGCAGATCATGCATTTACAGAAACCTATGATGTAAATGCAGCAGCAGCATATATGAGAAGCTTTGACAGTGAGGTGGAAGAAGCGGTTAAATCCCAAAAGGAATTTTTCGGACCAATGGTTCTGGAACTTTGCAAGTCAGCAGATGTAGTTTTTCTGGCTCTGCATGGAGAAAACGGAGAAAACGGAAAAGTCCAGGCAGCTTTTGACCTGCTGGGAATTACTTATACAGGCAGCGGATATCTGGGAAGTGCACTGGCTATGGATAAGGGAATATCAAAACAGTTGTTCCTGGAAAATGGAGTTCCTACCCCAAAAAGCGTGATGCTGAAAAAGGAAGAGGGCGTAAAATCACTGGATTGTATTGGAATGATCCTTCCCTGTGTGGTAAAAACCTGTTGTGGAGGTTCCAGTGTGGGCGTCTATATTGCAAGAACCACAGAAGAATATGAGCAGGCGGTTAAAGATGCATTTTATTATGAAGATGAAATTATCATAGAAACATATGTAAAGGGCAGGGAATTTTCCATCGGTGTCGTGGACGGGGAAGCATATCCGATCATTGAGATTGCACCGATACAGGGATTCTATGATTACAAAAATAAATATGAGGCAGGCAGTACCATTGAGACCTGTCCGGCAGAGCTTGCAGCAGATCTTACCAAGAAAATGCAGGATTATGCTGTCCTGGCTTATCATGTACTGAGACTTGAAAATTATGCCAGAGTAGATTTCCTCATGGATGAGGCAGATAACATGTATTGCCTGGAAGCAAATACCCTGCCGGGAATGACTCCTACCAGCCTCCTGCCCCAGGAAGCGGGTGCGCTTGGAATGTCATTTGCCGATCTGTGCGAAAAGCTGATTGAAGTTTCATTAAAGAAATAAAAGGCGTATATAACACATAGGGAAGGTTGGTAAGTGAAATGAAGAATATGTCTTTAAGCCGGATTGCAAAAGCATGTCAGGGCGTATATTACGGAGACGAAGAAAAAAGTGAATCAGAGGTTACCAGCATTACAACAGACAGCCGTAAAGCAGAAGACGGCTGTCTGTTTGTTGCGGTTAAGGGAGAACGTGCGGACGGACATCAGTTCCTCCCACAGATATTTGAAAAGGGAGCCCTGGGGGCGTTGGTGGAAGTAAAACCGGAAAATCCCGCAGGCCCATACATTCTGGTGGATTCAACCCTTCAGGCGGTAAAGGATATTGCCGAGTATTACAGAGAGCAGCTGCCTGTGAAAGTAGTGGGGATTACCGGAAGTGTTGGAAAAACAAGCACAAAGGAAATAATTGCCTCTGTATTGGCTGAAAAATATAAGGTTCTGAAAACTCTTGGGAATTTTAATAATGAGCTTGGACTTCCGCTTACGGTGTTTCGTCTAAGAGAAGAACATGAAATAGCAGTATTAGAAATGGGAATCAGTGACTTTGGTGAAATGCACAGGCTTAGTAAAGTAGCAAAGCCTGATATCTGTGTACTTACCAATATCGGACTGTGCCATTTGGAATTCTTAAAAAGCAGAGACGGTATATTGAAAGCAAAATCTGAAATCTTTGATTATATTGCTGAAGACGGCAGGATTATCTTAAACGGGGACGATGATAAACTGTCCACAATACAGGAGGTAAAAGGGATTAAACCTATTTTCTTCGGTGTGGAAAGTGGCAGGGAGGTCTATGCAGACCATATTACCCCCCGGGGGCTGAAAGGAATTCAGTGCGAGATTCATGCAGGCGGAGAGAGCTTTCAGACAGTAGTGCCCATTCCGGGTTACCATATGGTGCTGAATGCACTTGCAGCCACAGCAGTGGGAAGAACCCTGGGGCTTACCATGGAGGAGATTAAAACAGGGATTGAGAAGCTAGAATCCCTGGGCGGCAGATTCCATATCATTGAGACAGATACCATTACTATCGTAGATGACTGTTATAATGCCAGTCCGTCTTCAATGAAGGCATCTTTAGACGTATTAAAAGATGCGGATCAGAGGAAGGTGGCAATTCTGGGGGATATGTTCGAGCTTGGAGAAAATGCGGCACAGCTTCACGCAGAGGTGGGTGCATATGCGGCAGAACATAAAATTGATCTTCTGGTCTGCGTGGGTGAAATGAGCAAGAATATGGCGCAGGCAGCGAAAGAGGCAGGGGGCTGCAAGGAAGTAGCCTATGTAGGAAACCTGGATTCTTTAGACGAAGTCCTCCCGGAATTAATAAAAAAAGATGATACAGTTCTGGTAAAAGCATCTCATGGGATGCATTTTGAACATGTAGTAAATAGTCTGCGTGAGCTCTAAAGCAATCTGTGAACAGGCTCCTAAGCCGGCAGGTTGTGAAGATGAATGAGTGGACAGCACGAATATAGTCAAAGCAGAAAGACTGCAGTAACCCGCCAGCAGACGGCTCCCACAACAGGGAGTGACAGGTTGGGCAGATCCTTTCTGCTTTTATTTTAAGAAAATATTATATCATTTAGGTATGATTTCTGGTTGTGTAAACAGATTTTACCATCTATAATATAAGAAAACCCACATAACAAAGGAGGACCTCATGAAAAAAAATGTAATAATACCCAATACGGATTTAAATGTGCTGCCACTGGGGCTGGGTACGGCTTCTGCCGGATTAAACTTTGACGGACAGGAAGCAGACAGGCTTTTTGATACGTTTTTATATCTGGGAGGAAATGTGATTGATACCGCCAGAGTATATTCCGACTGGGTAAAGCCGGAGATCGGAAGAAGTGAAAGAGTCATCGGGGACTGGATTCACAGGAGTAAGAAAAGGCATGAAACGGTACTTGTAACGAAAGGCGGACATCCGGATATGACGGTGGAGAAGCCGGATTTACATCAGAACCGTATGAGCAGAGAAGATATGCGCCATGATCTGGAGGCTTCCCTGAGAGCCCTTAAGACAGATTACATAGATCTTTATTTTTATCACCGGGATGATATCAATCAGCCGGTGGAAGAATTAACCGAAGTGATGGAACAGTTTGTGCGGGAAGGGAAAATCCGCTATTATGGCTGTTCCAACTGGAACACAGAACGTATGGAAGCGGCGGATGCATATTGTAAGAAAATGGGATATCGGGGATTTGCAGCCAATCAGGCACTTTATAATCTGGGATCGCGATTTATGAGACCATTGTCGGATGACACTATGGTGAAAGTAGACGATGGGATGTTGTCTTATCACCGGGAGAATGCAGATAATGTACTGATGCCTTATATGGGGGTCTGCGGGGGATTCTTCCACAAGTATATAACCGGAGGCAGCGAAGCAGTAAAGGACAGTCCTTATTATGGGAAAGAAAATCTGGAGATGGCAGAACGGGTAAAAAGGCTCGCTGAAAAATATAATGCCACAGTATCTCAGATTGTATTGGGATTTTTCACACAGCAGGATACATTTTGTATACCCCTCTATGGGCCAAAGGATACAGCCCAGATTGAAGAGGCAGTGGGGATGCTGGATATTGCATTTGAAAAGTCAGATTTTTCGTAGGGAGGATTTTTTTTGAAAGGGAAAAAATTAGTTCATTGTATAAGCAGATTTACCAGGGCAGCAGCTCTTTTTACATTAATTTTTGCAGTTTCATCTCTGAACGTATCGGCTGAAACTGAGACAGCGGAGATACTTGGAAATGACCAGGAAATGGAAGTTTCCATAATGGGCCACATTCCAAGCGGAGTTGACCAGCAGTATTATAATTATGAGGGGAAAAGCAGGCGCAGGACCAGATCTGTTTTGCCGCAGCAGTTTGATTTGCGGCAGCAGGATTTAGCATCACCGGTTAAGAATCAGAACCCCTGGGGCAGCTGCTGGGCATTTGGTACGCTCTCTGCTATGGAAAGTTCCGCTATGGTTCAGAAAAGCGAAAGCGGCAGTTCAGATGCAGAGGTGCCCGATTATTCAGAACGGCATTTAACCTGGTTTTCTTATCAGCAGCAGGAGGGGGAAGGCATTATTTCCACCAAAGGCCAGCCCTTTGATGTGGGCGGGAACCGCCAGATTGCTACCGGACTGTTGTCTTCCTGGGCAGGTGTGGAGGAGGAGTCAAAGGTACCGTACCTGACAAGTAAATCCCAGGTCTGGTCAGTGGATCAGGAGAAACTATATGACTCAGTGGGACATCTGCAAAATGCGGATTTTCTTCCTGGAACGGCTGTTTTTGAAAACTATACTGCAAAAACCGGATACAGCCTGGACCGGGATGCCGTGAATACCATAAAAAAAGCCCTGATGAATAACGGGGTAGTGGATGTATCCTACTATGCAGACCAAAGCAGGCCGGATCAGACCTCGGTCAATGGTACTTATATTAATAACCGGACCTATGCACAGTATACAGATCAGTTTTTAACAGCTAATCATGAGGTTTCCATTGTAGGCTGGGATGATGATTATTCAGCGGAAAACTTTCTGGAGAGCCGGAGACCGCCGGGAGACGGTGCATGGATTGTAAAGAACAGCTGGGGGAAAAACTGGGGAAATGAAGGTTATTTTTATTTGTCCTATTATGATCAGTCAGTCTGTGAATTTACGAGTTTTTACCTGGATCTGCCGGATGATGATGGAAAATATAAATATGACCATAATTATCAGTATGATTACTTAGGCATGAAAAGCGTTTATGGTACCTTACGGTATCCCAGCAGTAAGGTTTCGGTTGCAAATGTGTTTACAGCCGGGTCCTATGAAACGCTAAAAGCAGTGTCATCAGTTACAACAGAGCCGGGCTCAAAGGTACTGTTCCGTATTTATAAAAATCCCACAGGGGACAATCCAGAGAGTGGCACCCTTGAGGCAGAACAGACCGAAACCGTATCTTATGGAGGATACCACACACTGGAATTAGAAAATCCGCTGGTTCTAAACCCCGGGGACCGCTTTTCTGTGGTACAGTTAATCACCGGAGACAAGGGGAGTTATGTACCCCTGGAACTGGCATCTACGGCACCTGTATTCGGAGGCGATGCTTTCACGAATGCAGAGGTAGAGGAAGGACAGAGTTATTGGAATCAAGGAAATGGCTGGACTGATTTAGCCAATAATCCCTATAAAAGTAAAACGGTATACTCGGGAAATGTTATGATTAAAGCTTTTACCGTGGATAATACAGTTACAGCCAGGGTACAGTCGGTTACAGTTGACAGTCTGGATTCTAAAATGCAGGAGATAGAAAGCGGAATCAGCGTAAATGTGTCGGATGCAGAGGAAATTCTGGTTACATTGCCTGCGGCTTCTGCATTTGTCAGGCTGCATCCCGTTTTGGAAGGCCAGGGAGAAGTAGAAATCAGGATAGATGAGCAGATTTATAGCGGGGAAGCTGCAATTCCAAGAGCGGATTTTGAGGGTAAAACTGTAACAGTTGTGGGAAAAGGAAAACCGGACAGCATTGACTATAAGTATCGGTTTACCGTACCGGATACGGTTTTGACAGATAACGGGGTGATTTTAACGGACAGCCACAGTTACCTGCCTAAAGATGCAATATTCAGTGCCAGGTTCTGCAATGAAGAAGATGGAATTTATGATGAGATCCGGGAGAAACTGAGTGGATTAGGCGGCGGTTTATTCACAGTTTATGAGGTTCGTACTTTGTCAGATGGAAATGAAATTCGTTTATCCGGGGAAGAAAAAGTGGCGCTGCATTTTCCAAAGCCACAGGAATATAACGAAGACAGAACCAGGCTTTTTGCAGTAGAAATTTCAGAGGATAATAGGGTCACCGGGATTTCCCATATGGAAGCTGGGCTTCAGGCATCTGTTGGTAATATCGGCAATAGTTATTACGTTGTGGCTGAAATCAGACTGGCGCCAGGTACAGTCCCAGCCCCTGTAGTACTGAAACGTACCGATGTATCTGTGGAAGTGGAAACCACGCCGGATCAGGAATACAGTATAAAAGAACCGGGGGAAGAAGCGTTTACAAAGTGGCAGAACAGCGGAGTCTTTGAGGAACTGAAGCCTGGAACAGATTATGAGATTGTCACCCGTGTGGCAGAGACCGAAGATACTGCGGCAGGAAATAACAGCGAGATTTTGTACCTGCGCACGAAAGACAGCGCACCCGGAGCGCCTGAGATACCGGAAATTGTGGAAATACTGGATCACAGCATTACCGTTAGGGCAGTACCGGGGCAGGTATATGCCGTTACATCGGACAGCAGCCAAAATGCAGACTTGCAAGGCTGGCAGGAGAGCGGCATATTCGAACATTTAGAAGATCAGACCAGGTACTATATCTTTACAAAGCAGGCGGAGTCGGATACTGCAATGGAAAGCACTGTCAGCGAGCCATTAGCCGTATTGACGCTGCAGTCTTCCCTGGAAGTGCCCAGCGTACCACAGCTTGCGGCGGCAGGAAGTGACACGATTACAATAAGAGAAATATCCGGTCAGGAATATTCCATTAACGAAGGGAAGAATTGGCAGACAATAGGAACATTTAGCGGTTTGCTGCCAAATCATATTTACCGGGTTATAACCAGGGTAAGCAGAACTGCAGAAAAGATGGAAAGTCCGGCAAGCCAGGCATTGGATGTAAGAACTGAGAAACGAAGTGCTATGGCACCTGCTGTGCCGGTATGTATTGGAATAACGGAGACTGCCATTACAATTAGAACGGTGAATGGGCTGGAATATTCCATTGACGGGGGTAAAAGCTGGCAGTCAGACGGAGTGTTTGCAGGCCTAAAGCCGGATACAAAATATGAAATCCAGGCAAGAGGCAGAGAAAATGAGATTTATAAAATGAGTCCCGTAAGTTCTGTTCTGTCGGTTACTACTAAAAAAGTATCGGAGTTTCAGGTAAAGCTGAATGGAAATGGCGGAAAATCAGACAAATCACCCATTAAGGTGAAGAATGGAAACCGCTATGGCAATCTGCCGGCTCCGCGCAGATCCGGCTACGCATTCAACGGGTGGTATACGGCGAAAAAAGGTGGAAAGAAGATAACCTCTGGTACTGTAGCAGCCCTGCAGAAGAATCAGACGCTGTATGCCCATTGGTCTAAGGTAACCACAGCCAGGGTAAAATCTATAAAGCTGTCCGGTTCCAAAAAAGGGCAGATGTCAGTAAAAATAAAGAGTGTAAAGGGCGCAAAGGGATATCAGATCACTTACGCAGAAAATGCATCTTTCAAGAAGGGTAAAAAAACCCTGGATACAACGAAATCAAGCAAGAAAATAAGTAAATTAAAAAAGGGCAGAACCTATTATGTAAAAGTCCGCGCTTATAAAAAGGATTCCTGTGGAAAGAAAATTTACGGA
This sequence comes from uncultured Robinsoniella sp., assembly GCA_900539655.1. Taxonomy (GTDB): domain Bacteria; phylum Bacillota; class Clostridia; order Lachnospirales; family Lachnospiraceae; genus Robinsoniella. Next base: position 54,623 of record UQCR01000008.1, on the reverse strand, counting down.
AAGTACTGTAAAGCAAAAAAGATTACCATAAAAAAATAGCTTGTAAGTAGGGGTTCACGGCAAAGAGTGCAGATATTCCAATCTGTCAATACAGGTAAATTTACCTGTTTGAGAGGGATGGAATATCTGCACTCTTTTTCAATCAATGAACTTCTGTGCCGAACTGTCAAAGAGTCCCCGGTCTGTAAGGCGGATTTCCGGAATTACAGGCAATGCCATAAAGGACAATGTGATAAATGGGTCAAAATATTGTGGAATACCCATTTCATGTGCCAGTTTTAACATTTTAGATGTGATTTCACTGGTAACTTTCCCGGATGCTGTGCTCATAAGGCCAAATAAAGGAAGGGGCAGAGATGCCAGAACTTTTCCTTTTGATGCGATTACGTAACCGCCCTGAATCTCTTTTAAGTGGTTTATAGCTGTGCAGAGATCTTCGTCATTGTCTCCCGCAGCTATAATATTATGACTGTCATGGGCTACCGTGGTGGCAATTGCTCCGTCTTGAATGCCAAAGCCTTTTAAAGGTGCGATGGCTATATTTCCAGTGCCTCTGTGCCTCTCCACAACACATAGCTTCGTATATGCGCCTTCCGGGCAGAAGTATCCATCTTTGGAAGGCAGCTGCTCTGTCACATTTTTGGTAAGGATCTGATGAGGTACCATTTCAATTACATGCATGTCTCCCTTACATGGCAATGCCAGCTGTGAAGTAGTAATTTCCTGAAAATGAACGGTATGCAGCAGGTTTTCTGGAATTTCAGTCTCCTCCAGCTGTTCCATCCACTGCGGGGTTACCAGGATGCCATCCTTATATACAGAGGATACCGTGAATTGTTCCAGATCATCCAGAATCAACAGGTCCGCGTGATAACCGGGAGCTATGGCACCGTAACCGGTGAGTCCGTAGGTTCTGGCTGTATGTATGCTGGCCATGGCAATGGCAGCCGCAGGCTTGATGCCAAGGGCAATGCTTTTACGCACGCAGTGGCTGATATGGCCTTCTTTCCAGATATCCTCCAGGTGCTTATCGTCGGTGCACAAGAGAAAATGGTCTAATGGTATTCCGCTTTCTACTAATCCGGGAATGATGCCCTCCATATTTTTGGCAGCACTGCCTTCCCGAATCAGTATTTTCATTCCAGCACGGCATTTAGCAAGTGCTTCGTTAAAATGTATGCATTCGTGGTCAGTCTCAATACCCGCACAGGCATAGGTTTGAATCTCCTGTGGGGATAGTCCCGGAGCATGTCCGTCCGCTGTTTTATTCCAAGCCAGCTCTAATTTTTCAAAGATGGCAAAATCTCCTGACAGCACTTGGGGAAAGCACATCACTTCACCCAGCCCCAGCACTCTGGGATGATTCATATATGCCTTGATATCTGCCCCGTCAAATTCGGCGCCATTTGTTTCAAAGGGGGTTGCAGGCACCGATGAGGGAAGCATAACGAATAAATTCACCGGAAGCTTTGCGGCGGCTTTAAGCAAGTAGTCAATTGCCTTGCTTCCACATACATTTACCATCTCATGGGGATCTGCAATAAGTGTTGTCGTTCCATCCGGCAAAACAGATTTTGTCATTTCACAGGGAGTAACCATGGAACTTTCAATATGCAGGTGGGCATCCATCAGACCCGGGGAGAGATATTTTCCGCTGCAGTCGATTTCAGTTCTGCCGTGATAAGTGCCTATGCCCACAACCATGCCCTGGTAGACAGCTACATCCGCCGTATAGATCTCCTGGGTAAATACATTAATAATATTTCCGTTTTTGAAGACTGTATCAGCCGGGATTCTGCCGGAAGCAGCTTCGCATAAGGTTTGTTTTGATGTCATAATTTTTAAACCTTTCCTGAATTTTATTTGATTTTTTCCACAGGGTAACGATTCTTTTGTAATAGTCTAACACAGAGATTATTCTGTTGCAAGTTGAAGGAGCTATCTGATATAATGATTACACAAACGAAGGAGGAAAAACATGGATACGAAGAAATTTTTAGAGATTTGTGCAAGAGGAAAGACAGGGCCCGCAGTGGAAAAAGACGATTGGGACCTGGACTACATCATCGACGGAGTAAGGGATTTAGTTGAGGAATATGACTTTAGCTGGGATAAAAAGGTTATTATTCCAAACGATGAAAAACTTTTGGATGATATGTTTGAAGCGGCTAAAAAACTGATCGTAGATCTTGGCATTTACAATATGAGTACTAAGCGGATTATTCATTTTGAAAAAGACGAGATTGAAGAAGGTCTGAAGAATATGAAGACCGAACTGGTTATGGGAGAAGGCAAAGATGCGGTAACTTTGAAAGCCAGAAAAATAGAAGATGAGTTATTGCCGGTTGTATGGGCAGGCAATCCGGGATGTCCCACACCGGAATCCCTGTATTATCCAATCATTTTAAGTGCTGCAAAGGAGCCAATTATCGATCTACTGACTTGCGGATCATTAGTCGATGTGGATGGTTATGCGGTAACCAGCGGGGATGTAACGGAAGTGGTGGCTGTGCGCCGGGAAATGGAATATCTGCACAGAGCCTTAAAGGAAACAGGAAGAGAAGGAATGGGGCTTTTGGCGGCGGAAAGCGCTGTTACAGAAGTTGGTGATTATGCGGCAGTAGGGGAAAAGCGTCTTCGTCCATGCGACTCCCACCTGGTTGCAATGTTTAATGAATTAATGATTGATAACGGTAATTTAGTACGAGCGGCTAATTCCCTTGATTATGGAATGAAGAATGCATCCCTGGCATGTACCATGGTAGGCGGCCTTGCAGGAGATGCCCCCGGAGCTACGATTGTTATGCTGGCATCCATTATGGCAGCGAATCTGGTCTGTATGGCTGATTATCACCTCTGCCATCCGATCCACATCCAGGATGTGGCGACTACGGCAAGGGGATGTCTGTGGCTTCAGTCTGTACTCTGCCAGACATTTGCCAAAAATGCACCGGCAATTATTGTATGTGATCTTTGGCCAAGCAGCGGTGCTATGACAAAAGAACTGTTCTATGAAGTGGCTGCAAATACCATTGTAGTTACCGTCAGCGGCGGACACCTGGAGGGACTGGGATCTGCTAATGGAAATAAGCCTAACGGAACAGGGCTGGAAGTGCGGCTTATGGGTGAAGTTGGAAAAGCAGTTGCAAAGCAAAAGATGACCCGTGAAGAAGCAAATGAAATTGTATTAAAACTTCTGGATAAGTATGAGCATGTTTTCCGCATGGAAGACGGAAACTGCGGAAAGCCATTTAACGAAGCTTATGATATGGAGACAATTACACCGCTTCCGAAATGGCAGGCAATGTATGAGGAAGTAAAGGCAGAACTGACAGAAATGGGTATTCAGTTTTAAAACAGTCTGGAATTAAAAGATACTGTATAGAACCTTGAAAAAAGAATAAGGACAAAAGAGAGAGGAAAGAAAAATGAATACAAAAGCAATGCGCTTATTTAAGGCAGAAGATGTAGGCGGCGTGGTTTATTCTTTTGTGGGAAATCTGGTCAATTACATTATTATAATTTACGCATTACAGGGTATTGGATGGACCGATGACATTATCTATGGAAGAGTGGTTCCGGGATTGTCCATCGGACTTATGGCAAGTGGTTTTATCTATGCTTATATGGGCAGAAAACTGGCAAAAAGGACCGGAAGGACAGATGTGACTGCACTTCCTTCCGGTGTATCTACCCCGGCGATGTTTGTGTATCTGTATGGTGTAATTTATCCCCTTCACTATGCCGGATTATCTCCGGAAGAATGTTGGACAGCAGCAGTAGCAGCTTGTTTCCTGGGCGGGTTCATTGAGCTGATCGGCGGATTTGTAGGACCGTTTATCAGAAGAATTATTCCCAGGGCAGCCATGCTTGGAGCGGTTGCGGGTATTGGTCTTGTATGGATGGCAACAGTTGGACTCTTTGAAGTGTATCATGATCCCATACTGGGCATGCCTGTTCTCATTATTGCAATTATCGGTTTAATCGGAGGTTATGTATTTAAAAAGAAGATCCCCATGCTTTTGGTATCGGTTGTCTTTGGCGTGGTGTATGCAATATGCCTTGGAAGAGTACAGATTGATACTTCCACAGTAGGAGTGGTAATTCCATACTTTTCAGGGGCAAATATTCTGGCTGGTTTCAAACTGATTGTACCGTATCTGGGGGTTATCATCCCGATTGAAGTATATAACTTTATCGAAACAATGGATAACGTGGAATCTGCTATTGCAGCAGGAGATGACTACAACGTGGGCCATGCTCAGATTGCTGACGGATGCTGTACCATGTTATCTGCATTGTTTGGAGGTATTATTCCCAATACCGTATGGCTGGGACATCCCGGCTTAAAGAAAAGCGGAACCGGAACCGGATATTCCTGGGTTACCGGTGTGCTGTTCGGAGCATCTGCACTTTTTGGCGTGTATGGATTCTTCAATTCTCTGATGCCGGCAGTTATTGCATCCATAACCTTCCTGTGGTGTGCGATTTTAATGGTAGTCCAGTCCAGCACAGATGTGCCCAGAAGGCATGGTGCTGCAGTTGCTATAGCGCTGATTCCCCATATAGCGGATGTCTTATATACATATGTACGTGATGCTTTGGGTTCCTTTGGAATCTTTCTGGAAGATACCCTTACGATGAACAGCAGTGATACGGTTTCCCAGACGATGCTGAATTATGGCGTCACCTGGCATGGTGTTGCCGCGATGCGCCATGGGGCAATCCTGACAAGTATCCTCTGGGCGACGGTTGTGGTCTTCATCATTGACAGGCGCCTGGATAAGGCAGGTTATGCACTTATCATTGCATCCATACTATCCTTCTTTGGGTTTATGCATGCACCCATGCTGGGATTCGGCATTGATACCATGTCCTTCCCGTATGCGGTTGGTTATCTGATCTGTGCTGTCATCTGCTTTATCTTCCATTTCACCCATAAGAAACTGATGGATGTGCCGCGCAGATATGATTACGTATAGGAGGATAGGAAAATGGATGTAAAATGTGTCAGAGTTTTAAGGCCTTATGAAAAATCAGATGATAAGAAAAAAGTAATTTATATTGATGAAGATGCGAAATATTCCCTGATGAAAGAATGGGGAGACAAAGTATTTATCAAAGGGCGCAATGATGTGAGAGATGTAGAAATCCAGCCCTTAAAAGAACTGGATCAAAACGGCTTTATAGCCAGAGCCGGGCAGCAGTTAATTGATGAACTTTATATTGAGTATGGGGAAGAAGTCATGATTATTTAAGTGAACTTTGTGCATATCTGATGAAGATATCAGGAACTGCAAATTGATTTATTTATGACGGTATGCACTTGTGAGGGAGCAGCGGTTAAGCTGCTCCCTTTTTAGATGCCGGGAAAAGCTTTTTCCCAGTCATCCAGAGGGCTGCCCAGGTCTAGCTTCAGCTTAATATTCGTTTGCAGGGACGCAGTTTCCGTGGGTGAAAGTAGTTCAAATACTCTGGAATACTCGTCATGCCAGAAGCATTCTTTTAACACTTCTTTTAGGTCACGCAGAGAATGAATCTGTTCCCGGACCATACTGATTTTATCGGAAAGGTGACTGCACTCCCGAATCTCATCCATGAACGAGCGCAGCTTTTCATCATCCATCATGCCGCCATCTTCAAATCCTAATGACGGGTCAGAGTTGGCGGATCTTGTAACAAAGACGTGTTCCAGCTGTCCCATCCGAATATATTGATAGCAGGAATCCGCGAATAAATCCAAAGCGCAGGAGAGATAGGCAATCAGCGCTTCATCTTGGTCCGGAGGGAGTTGGCCTGTAAGGCGCCCAAGTGCCAACTGCAACAAAACTTTCAGCTGTTCTCTGGTATAACCAGACAGATGGCGGTATAGCCTGGATCTGTCATCCGGACGGATTGCCAGAGAATAAATATCGGATTTGCACAATATACAGCCAATGGCATTTTGAAATACAATCTGAAAGATATTAACCAGAAGGTTTTCATAATCATAATGATAGCCGCGCAGTACTTCCCGGATTACAGATACATTGAAATAAGACAAAAAGGTTTCTTCCAGATGGAAACGGTTCAGATATTCTGCCATGAAGTCAATACCGGAAAGCCCTTCGATATCCATACAGAGCTGGTAATCAATGGATCCTGGGGTTAGATGTGCACCAAACTGAACATCATAATCATGAAAGAATGGTGGAATGCCTGTTAGAATCGTCCGTTTGTAAACGTCCATTTCTATGGGGAGCAGATGAGTCTGTATGTGCTTTAGCAGGGACTCTGCATCTTCCATTAATAGTTGTTTGCGCTTCAAGCCGGCTGCAAACCGTTCTTCTACAGACTCGGTACCAGCTGCAAGGCCTGTAGAGGATGTATTTGTTTCTTCCAGACAGTATAAAATAGAGAGAAGTATCTGTCTGGCTGTCTCATTTGTAACAGAAGTGCTTTCGGCACTGGTGTATTTTCTTACCCTTTTGGCAAGATGGGGCAGTACTTCTTCCAGAGTGGTTTCCGGAGGCAATTGGCTATTCTTCATCAAATGCTCCTCTCCATCCCTTGCGGATTTTACGACAGAAATTATTCAGGCAGGTATCTTCCAGATATTCCAGGGAACCCTGGCATTCCCCTTCAAAATGCGTTTTCATATACTGGAGCAGTTCATCATCACTTAATTCATCCAGAGATTCATTTTTATACAGGTAAAATATATTTTGGAGTGTAATAAGGGTGTCCAGATAATTATCCTGGTAAATGTAAGGGGAATCACAAAATGTATAGATCAGTTTTGGGAGAATACCCCCTTCAAATTCAATTCTCCCAAATTCTGTCAGGGATTCTCTGCGGCATTCCAGAAGCTGTGCAGCATCTTCTTCTGAGAGTGATACACCAAACTGATGTGTGAATTGGTTACAGGAAACAAGAGCAGTGAGAGAACTTTGGCGATCTGCGTTTAGAAGAAATGAAGTCAGTGCGGAATCATTCATACGAATATCCTTTCTTTCCATAGCATCCGGGGGAATGTACCCCAGGAAATTAACAGGTATATAAGTTAATGTTCGGACCGTGCTGGACAATTTCGCTGCACAGCAACGGTGCACCCAGGGAAAGTGAACAGTAACATATATTATATACACCCCGGGAATTGAAACTACAAGGCTTGAAAAAATCGCGATTTTGTGGTAATATAGTAGCATAAAAATTATAAAAAAGTGTCCGTTCGGGGGCACTTTTTTCATTTAAAAGCGAAATGCCGGATAGAAGAAAGGGAAGGATTGCAGAAGAAATTCTGTAACACCGGGTAAAAAATATGAAATATGACTGCCTGATCGTTGATGATGAAGAAGCGCTTGCGGACAGCACCTGTGAATATTTTAATATGTTTGATGTGAAGACAACGGTTGTTTATACAAAAGACCAATGCCTGGACTTTTTTAAAGAGAATATGGCAGAGTTGATTCTTCTGGATATCAACCTTGGGAATGATTCCGGATTTACCCTGTGTAAAGAACTCAGGGAAAAAATACAGGTCCCTATTTTGTTTATCAGTGCAAGAACCAGTGATGATGACGTTCTGATTGCTTTAAATATTGGCGGGGATGATTATATCAAAAAGCCTTACCCGTTAAGTATCCTGCTGGCAAAAGTAAAGGCTGTGCTCAGACGCCAGAGCTTGTCCAATACCAGAGAAGTCTTTGAGGACAGAGGTCTGGTTGTGGACTATAAGAATTCCCGGGCAAGTTTAGATGGTACATTGTTAAAACTGAAAACTATGGAATATCAGCTTCTGGAATATCTGGTGCAGAATGCGAACCGCATGATACCAAAAGATGAATTGTTCCGTAAGGTATGGAAAGATTCTGTTACCGGAGATGGAACACTGAATGTGCATATACGCAGAATTCGTGAAAAAATAGAAGAGAATCCCAATTCCCCGAAACGAATTAAAACAATTTGGGGAACCGGATATGTCTATGAGGAGGAGTACCGTGATTAAAAAGGGTTTCATAGCGGTGATAGCTGCCTTCATTGTAATGATGGCTGCATTTATGTTCTGGGCAGGGACAGATGTAAAAGTGCAGAAGCTGGATATCACTGCTGTGAACGATGTGGTAAAACAGGCCGTAGCTCATTGGGATGATTTAGTACAGGGGAGAAGCATACCGGGAATGAATGATGCCAGTACTTTGCCATTTACCATATTTGACCGGGGAGGAAAAGTACTGGACGCAACCGGTGAAGGCCTCTCTTCCAGCCTGTCAGAAGCCATCGTCAATGGGGATACGATTGCAGATATCGAAAAAGATGGGGCATTACTTGGCAAAGCAGTATTTCATAATGCAACACCTAAACTCCTGCAAAAGAGAAGCCAACAATATTTGGTGTGCGGAGTAGTTCTGCTTAGCGGTATTTTGCTATGTATTGTCTGCTTTTATTTGTATTTGCGAAAAGAGATGTTTCTGCCGTTTCAGAGAATGGAGCGTTTTGCCAGGAATATCGCAAGGGGAGACTTTAATGTTCCGCTGGAAATGGACCATACTAATGTATTTGGGGCATTTACGGAAAGCTTTGACCTGATGCGTGATGAATTGAAAAGGGCCAAGGAAAATGAACGTCTGGCGAATCAAAGTAAAAAGGAACTGGTTGCATCACTAAGCCATGATATTAAGACTCCTGTTGCCTCCATACAGGCCATCTCAGAGCTAATGCTGGCATTTCCAAGAAGCAGTAAAGAGAAAAATCAGTTGGAGACCATTGGACAGAAAGCAGAACAGATTAACCAACTGGTCACGAACCTGTTTCAGGCAACCATGGAAGATTTGGAAAAATTGAAAGTAGATCCTTTGGAACTGTGCAGCGAGACGTTGAGCACTTATGTGGCGGCATCTGATTACAGCCATCTGGCCGCTCTGCGGGCAGTTCCGGAATGCATGATTGTAGCGGATCCACTGAGAATCCAGCAGGTAATTGATAATATAATTCACAATTCCTATAAATATGCAAATACTGCCATTGAGATTTCTGCCTCCTGTGAAGGAGATTATCTGGCTGTTTGTTTCCGGGACTTTGGTAACGGTGCAGCCAGTGAAGATTTGCCATTGCTTTTTGAGAAATTTTACAGGGGCAGAAATGCAAAACAGAAGAGCGGTGCAGGGCTTGGCTTATATCTGTCCCGGTATTTTATGGAACAGATGGGAGGCAGTATCAGCTGTGATAATTATGAAGGTGGCTTTCAGGTGACGATATATATCAGGCTTGCCGGAAAAATTCAGCCGGGCCTGGATTAAAGTAGTGGCAGTCAAATTCAATTATCCTGTATTCCTGTATCCCATGGATTTTGAAAGGTTCATGGGAGAGATAGGACTCTATTTTTTCTGTAGAAGCGGCGCTCATTATAAATACTCCGCCGCTCATATCCGTTTTCAACCCTGAGATCAGGGTGGTACCGTCATCCATTGCCTTTTGTGTATATGCCATATGTTCTTTCATAATTTCATCAGTCATGATATCGGCGTCCAGAATGGTACCTTCGATCATAAAATATTTCATCAAGATTTTCTCCTTTTCTTTTTTTCTTCAATTATATACCCGGTTTATCCGAAATGAAAGATTTGATTTGCAGGCTTATTCATTCCGTGGAGGTTTTGAAAACGATGCTGCTAAGATGGAATTATCTATAGTATTTAACAGAATAGCTGGAATTACACAATTTTCAACATTTAAGGATTGGTTAAGAATCCGCTAAAGACACGCTAAGAATTTTCCGTGTAGAATAAACCTATCGTAACCGGTAATCTTATTTTATAGGGGCATGGATTTGTCTGGAAGAGGAGAAAAATGGGAGAAATCATATTATCTACAAATAAATTATGTAAGACGTTTTCAAATGAAGGGATACAGCAGCATGTTCTGAGAAATCTGGACATCAGTTTCGAAAAGGGGGATTTTACCGTAATAATGGGCGCATCCGGGGCTGGCAAATCAACTCTGCTATATGCACTGTCAGGGATGGATAAACCAACCCTTGGAGATATCTGCTATGGGAATGTAAAAATCTCCGGATACAGCAATGACAAACTTGCGGTTTTCAGACGCAGACACTGTGGATTTGTCTTTCAGCAGATTTATCTCCTGGAAAATATGAGTGTTCTGGATAACGTTATGGCTGTTGGACTGCTGGCTGATAAAAATAAAAGGGCAGTGGCGGACAGGGGAAAGGATCTTCTGAAGCAGGTAGGGCTGGAAGAAAATCTGTGGAAGAAGTTTCCGTCCCAATTATCCGGAGGAGAAGCACAGAGAGCAGGAATTGTCAGAGCGCTGATAAACAAACCTGAAATCGTGTTTGCCGATGAACCCACCGGTGCGCTGAATTCTGCCCACGGAAAAGCAGTTCTGGATACTTTCACGAAATGCCACCAGGAAGGACAGAGCATGATTATGGTGACGCATGATCTGCGTTCTGCACTTAGAGGAAATCGGATTATTTATCTTAAGGACGGTATTATATGCGGAGAATGCCGTTTAAGGGATTATGAGGAAAGTGATCATGACCGTATCGGGATACTGCGTGATTTTCTGGAAGAAATGGGGTGGTAAGATGGAAACTACAGGAATGTTGATAAAATCTTATCTGAAAAAGAGTAAAGGCCAAATGCTGTCATTGTTCTTATTGATTGTCATTGCAGTTACGATATTAAATACGGGAGCATTGGTATTCTTTAATTACCAGCGTTCTTTTCTGAATCGGATGGAGGAACTGAACGGGGCTCATTTTATGGCGGCATTGCCGGAAAGTGACGATAAGGATAAGAATATTACATTTATACGGAATTATGCAGGTGTAAACCAGGTTGAGACGCAGAAGGTTCTGATCTTCCCGGGAGCCTCCATTCCCTATGGTGACAGCAGGCTGGAACAGGTATTTCTGATTACAAGTCTGGGAGACAGCAGAGATATCTCAAAACTTCGTATTGTGGAGAAGGATGCATCCATACAGGAGGGGATCTATCTGCCTTACATTATGAAGACCGGAGGATATCATAAAATCGGGGGAACTTTTGACATTCGGATTAACAATAAAACCTTTGAATTTCCCATAGCAGGCTTCATAGAAGATGTATCCCTCACCAGTTCCATTAATCTGGGAGGAATAGGAGCATATCTAAAGGAGGAGGATTTTAAAAAACTGCAGAAGGATTGCAGGGAATGGAATCATCCCGGAACGCTGGTTTCAGCAAGGATGGATGATTATCACGACTCTGTGAATCTGACTTCTGATTTTAAGAAGCAGATGTCAGGAACGCAGCGTCTGGAAGGCACCGCCATGAATTTATGGTGTCAGGATGCGGTATTGGGGGTGCGTGCCAGGACTCTGACCTCCAATATCGGCGGGTCGATTATGATTAGCTTTGCATTGATTATTGTTTTGATCAGCACAGTGGTAATCCGCTTTCGGATTATCAATATGATTGAAGAAGATATGAAAAATGTAGGCGTACTGAAAGCACTGGGATATACAAGCAGACAGATCGTCATCTCCTTTGTGCTGCAGTTTGCGGCAGCCGGAGGTATAGGGGCAGTACTGGGAGTCATAGCATCTTATGGTGTTCTGCCTCTTATCAATGAATTGTTTTCAGCTCAGACCGGAATTGTGTGGCATCAGGGATTTCATGCTGCCATCAGTATAATGGTCATTGTATTAATCTTTATCATAACAGGAAGCATTGCTTTTTTTGCCTCCGGCAGAATCAACCATCTGCATCCGATTATGGCGATCCGGGGCGGAATAGCCACCCACAGTTTTCGTAGCAATGTGATTCCGCTGGATCATTCCAGGGGGCCCCTGAACTTTCTGTTAGCTTTTAAAAACACTCTGCAGAATACAAAAAAGAACATTATGATTGGGCTTATAATTTCCTTCCTGACATTCGTTGCACTATTTGCATGGACCATGTATTACAATATAGCCGTGGAAAAAGATTCTTTTTTAAATATTATCGGAGCCGAAATGGCGGACTTTGTGGTGGTACTTCCGAAAAATGAAAAAGCAAGGTCATTTCAGGATAAGATTCAGGATATGGGCAATGTAAGGAAGACCTTTTATTATGATACACTCAGTACCAGGGTAAACGGAACAGACTGTATGACCACAGTATTAGAAGATTTTCAGATGATAGAAAATAACACTGTTTTTAAAGGGCGTTATCCCAAACATGACAATGAGGCGGCGATGGGTGTCCTGTTGTCCGAGGTACTTGGAAAAGATATCGGAGACACAATCACAGTAGAATCTGGAAATGAACAGAAGGAATATCTGGTGACAGGGCTTACACAGGGTTCATTTTATCTGGGAATGGACATCATGGTAACGAAAGAAGGGATTGAAGAAATCCTGCCTGCATTTAAGCAAAGTAATCTATATGTATATCTGAACCAAAGTGATGATGGGGCGCTGGCGGCTTTTGAGAAGGATATTAATAACAGATATGGCGAGGATAATATTTCCCTCACAAAGAACAAAGAGGTTATATTCAGCACCATTAATATATATTCTAAGATGACAACGATTATAGCGATTGGCATATTATGTACGACCGTTCTTGTTATTACGCTGGTGCTGTATCTGATTATAAGGATGATGATAACCAGGCAGAAGAGGTATTATGGAATTCAGAAGTCTATCGGGTTTACAACAGGACAGATCATACGGCAGATTATATTCAGCTTAATGCCGCCTATAGCAGCCGGTGCAGTGGCTGGGGGCTTGATCAGTATGGTGACGATGAACCGGGTTATCTCTGTATTATTTAAAAGCCTGGGGGTTATGAATGCCAATTTTATCATACAGCCGCTGGGGGTTGCAGGTATTATAGCGGGTATTATCGTGGTAAGCTATGTACTGGGATATTTCATTGCCGGCAGAATACGCAGGATCACACCCTATAACTTAATTACGGAGTAAGTGCTCTGATAAAATAAAATTTACAACTCTTCCATAATTATGGTATGATAAAGACATAGATTGGCAGAGACATTAGTATTTCCGGAGACATTCTCTCTGGCCGGGCAGCGAGTCGCTGTCCGGATATGTGTTATCGAAGACTGGTGCAGCCGTGCCTGCACGCCGTAAACTGCTGCGATGTACTTCTGCACAATGCTTGTGCGCCGCCGCCTTCGGCTCGTACAGCTTCGCATTTTACGTATCACCTTTTTGTATTGTCTCAGCCATCTTACAGCGGGCCGGATCATTCATTTACCTGTATTTGAATGTCCGGCTTGAAATACATAGTGTCTCCCGGGGTATTAACAGAGGATAGCGGGTGCTATATAGTGGCGAATTTACGCCGGGAAATCTAGGATGGAGGTAAGAAATGGGAGATCAGAGTTTGTGGAAATATTGCACCCGGGAACATTGCCGTAAGCTGCTAACTGAATTTCAATTGTTTGGGGAGATGAATTGGTCCAAGGAGCGGCAGATCGCATGCCTGTATGCACTTAGCAATCATATACCCGGACACTACCGTACTGCATTAATCCCCAAACGGGACGGTACCAGCCGGAAGCTGTGCATACCGGACACGCTGTTAAAACTGGTCCAGAGAAATATTCTTCATCATATCCTTGATCAGCTCCCGGCATCATCATATGCAACCGCTTATCGTAAGGGAGTCACCATTGTATCTAATGTATCCGGACATACAGGACAGGAAAAAATTTTAAAACTGGATATCCATGATTTTTTTGGCAGTATACCATTTATAATGGTGTATCAGAGTGTATTTCACAGTGAGCGTTTTCCTCCGGCAGCAGGTACGCTGTTGACCCATCTTTGCTGCTACAATGGATGTCTGCCCCAGGGTGCACCTTCCTCAGCAGCAATTTCAAATCTTGTGATGAAACCATTTGACGAATATATGGGCAGTTGGTGCGAAAAACGAGGGATTATTTATACCAGATATTGTGATGATATGACTTTTTCAGGCAGCTTTTTAGCATATAAAGTGAAAAATAAGGTTCGCAGTTTCCTTAGAGTGATAGGATTTGAGTTAAATGAAAAGAAGACGAAATTACTCTTAGCCGGACAGCGTCAGGCGGTAACCGGAATTGTAGTCAATGTAAAACCACAGGTTTCAAAGGAATACAGAAGAAAACTGCGGCAGGAAGTATACTACTGCCTGGAATTCGGGGCAGAATCCCATTTGCAGCATATGTGCGCTCAGGATTCCGGTACAAAAGAAGCGGCTGGGCAATATCTTCAGAGGCTGCTTGGAAAAATTAACTTTGTGTTACAGGTTAATCCGGAGGATGAATATTTTAAAGAGGCAAGGGAGCGTTTAAGAAGAAATCAGATTGAGAGAGAAGAAAGGTAGTATTTCCGGTGTATGATGAATCAAATAAGCTGCATAGTGTATAAAGAAGGAATCACATCCGATCATCTCACGGATATGATTCCTTTTTATAGTTTTATTTTAGAGGAAGCCCCTTATGCTCATCTAACATTTCCTGTATCACCCTCTGGGTATATGCACCAAGGAACTTTCGATCCTCTTTGCTTAATTCTTTTGGGTAAATTGGCGCACCGTACTGCAGTATTACATGTGCGGGACGTATTTTAGGAAAATGATTTTCGAAAATCTCGGCGGAGTTGGTGATTGCCATGGGAATTATGGCACATCCTGTTTTTTCAGCCATTTTCATGCTGCCTTCTTTAAAGGGAAGCATGGGTGCATCCGCAACTTTATTACGGGTTCCTTCCGGAAAAATGCACATGGATATGCCGGCTTTAATCTGTTCAATCCCTTTAAGAATTGTTTTCAGGCCTTCTTTAATATCTTCCCTGTTCAGGAACAGGCAGTAAAGCCGTTTCATCCAGTTAGAAAGCAGGGGTATTTTTTCCATCCCGTCTTTTGCCACATAACCAGTCAACCCGGGACATCTGGAATAAGTAAGCAGGATATCAAAAAAGCTTCTGTGGTTTCCGATATACAGAACTGCTTCATCCTGGGGGACATTTTCTGCTCCAATAATGGTTGCTTTGGTTCCGCTTACAAATAAAACCAGTTTAAAAACGTTTTGAACCAGCCTCAGGGATGAAATATCTCTCAGCCTGGGATTGAATTTGCCCAGGATCCATTCAAATAACAGAATTGGAATGGATAAAATAAGGAAGCCTACTACAATAATTACAACAAGAATAAATCGTATCATGTCTTTTTCTCTTTTCTACTAATTAGTTATCTCTTATGTATAGAATCTGTCTAAACATTCATTTCCAACGTTTGTATACCAGACACATTTTAATACCGCCCAAATAAATGGGAGGTCTGGCGCAGCCACCCGGCACGCCCGGAATCCAGGTCATCCGATAGGTAGCGGAACTCCCAGTTTCCTTTTGCAACACCAGGTGTATTCATCCTGTGTGTGCTGTCAAGCTGAAGAATATCCTGTATGGGGAAGATTGCAAATCTTGCAATTGAACCCATGCAGAAGCGTATCATATCAAGGCTAATATTGCCTCCATCGGTATTTCCATATCTTCGGATTTTGTCTTTTAACTCTTCCGGCAGGTCCTGATACCATCCGGTAGTGGTGTCGTTATCGTGGGTGCCGGTATAGCAGATGCAATTGGTAGTGGTAAAATTATGGGGTAGATAGGTACTTTCCCCCATATCCTGAAATGCAAACTGCAGTATACGCATACCTGGAAAATGAAACATATCCCTAAGCCATTCCACATCAGGCGTGATGATCCCCAGATCTTCTGCAAGAATCGGCAGGTGTTCCCCCAATTCCTTTTGTATGGATAAAAACAGGTCTTCGCATGGACCCTTAACCCATTTGCCATTTAAAGCAGTCTCCTCTTCGGCAGGTATGGACCAGTATGCTTCAAATCCCCGGAAATGGTCTATCCGAAGGTAATCTACCATTTTCAGCTGATGTGCAATTCTTTGGATCCACCACTGATAGCCGTCTTTTTTATGCACATCCCAGTCATAGAGCGGATTGCCCCAGCGCTGTCCGGTAGCGGAAAAATAGTCAGGCGGAACACCGGATACTCTGGTGGGATGGCCGGTACTGTCCAGCTGGAACAGCTCCTTATTTGCCCATACATCAGCGCTGTCATATGCTGCAAAGATAGGAATGTCTCCTATGATAGATACTTCTTTCTCATTGGCATAGGCTTTTAATTTTGCCCACTGGGAAAAGAAGATAAACTGCAGGAATTTGTGATAGCGGATTTCCTCTTTTAACGTTTTTTCCAAATGGTCACGAACTTCCGGGATGGGATCGATTAATTCTTCGTCCCAATTGGCCCAGCATTTGCCTTCGTTGGTATCCTTTAATGCCATAAAGAGGCTGTAATCTTCCAGCCATTCCACATTTGCAGTACAGAAGTCATCATACTCTTCTAAAAGCATTTTATTAGGGGTATGTTTAAATGTGGCATAAGCCTTTCTGAAAAGAGTTTCTTTGTATTTCCCCACTTCAATGTAATCCACTTTTCTGGGATCTTTCCACACTGGGATTTTCTCCAGATCACTTTTTTCCAGCAGTTCCAGATCTGCCAGATCATCAATACTGATCAATAGCGGCTGACCTGCAAATGCAGAGGGGCTTTGATAAGGGGAGTTCCAGAATCCGGTAGGTCCAAGAGGCAGAACCTGCCACAGATGCTGGCTGGATTCCCGGAGAAAATCAATGAATTCATAGGCGCCTTTTCCCAGGTCACCAATGCCATAAGGGGAGGGAAAGGAAGTAGGATGCACCAGGATGCCAGAAAGGCGTCGTGTATCCTCTTCTTTACTTGTATTAACCATAAAATTCTCCTTTACGTTATACGTACTATGCTGTTTATTATACTGGACTTTTCACAGGGATTCAAGAAGAACAGATAAATTTATACTTGAAGAAAACGCAGATTTTGTATATAATAGGTGCATCTGCAAGTTACGGACCACTAAGGATAACGACTTGCTTTCAAAAACGAAAGTGAGGAGAGGTCTATGTTTTTGTGTATTGATAATTATGATTCTTTTGTGTACAATCTCTCAGCTTATTTTGAGGAGCTGGGTCAGGAAATTCTGGTAGTACGAAATGATAAGGTGAGGTTAGAGGAACTTTCCGGTATGAAGCCGGAGGGAATTATAATTTCACCAGGTCCTAAAAACCCCATGTCTGCGGGTCTGTCCAATGAAATCGTTCGAAAGTTTATAAATGAGATTCCAATATTAGGTGTATGCCTGGGCCACCAGGTTATAGGCTATTCTTTTGGTGCGGATATAGTAAAGGGCAAACGTCCCATGCACGGAAAGGTTACGAAAATCCGCCACAGCGGAAAAGGTATTTTTCACGGATTGCCCCGGGAGTATGGGGTAACCAGATACCATTCCCTGGTGATTGACAGGAAAACTCTGCCTGCTGATTTTCAGGTGGATGCATGGACAGAGGATGGGGATATTATGGCGATCTCCCACAGAGAGGCGCCTGTATTTGGCGTTCAGTTTCATCCGGAGGCAGTTCTGACCGATTATGGACATGAACTTTTGGGAAATTTTATAACGATCAGCAAGGAATGGAGGTGCAGTCATGCTTAAGAAAATTCAAAAATTAGAACCATATATCCCGATTCAGGACATTCATGGGGTATTTCAAGATCAAAAGGATACAGCTTTCCTTCATTCATCTCTGCAGAATAAGTTGGGCAGATATTCGATTATCGGACTTTACCCCTACCTGAAGCTGGTAAAGGGGGAGTCCTTTACGGTAAATGCAGAGCCGTCAAGTGTACCCTTTGAACAGTTTATGAGGAATTATCTGAAGGAAAACAGAGAAGAAAATACGACCGGTCTTCCTCTCATATCCGGGGCAATTGGTTATTTTTCGTATGACTACGGGCGGAAAAAAGAAGGGGTAAAAGCAAAAGATCCAATCGAAACAGATATTCCGGACTGCATTTTGAATTTTTATGATGTATTTATTATAGAAGACCATGAGAATAGGGAAGTAACCCTGGTGGCAAATGGAAAGTTAAAAGACAGCAGTGTTCGTTTGGAAGAGCTGAAGAAAACCATCTTTAATGGCATACGTATTCAGCATCCTGCTGAGGAGAGAAAAGAAATAGAGGTCATTCCTAATTTTAAAAAAGAAGAGTATTTAAAAGCAATCGACGATATGATAGGATATATTATCGAAGGTGATATTTATATTGCGAATATGACCCAGCGCCTGACCATAAAAAACGGTAAAGCCCCCTATGAAGTGTTTCGTAAGCTGCGGGTGAACAACCCGTCGCCCTTTGGAGGATACCTGAATTATGGTGATTTCCAGGTGATCTGTGCATCTCCGGAGCGATTTCTTCAAATGAAAAAAGGACATGTGGAAACCAGACCGATTAAAGGTACCAGAAAAAGGGGAAGCACGCCGGAAGAAGATCAGATGCTGAAAGCAGAGCTGGAGGCTTCACAAAAGGATAAAAGCGAGCTGCTGATGATTGTGGATCTGGAGCGGAATGATCTGAACCGGGTATGCAGGCATGGAAGCGTGCAGGTAAATGAATTATTTACCGTGGAAGAATATGCCACAGTCTTCCATCTGGTCTCCAATATCACGGGAGATCTGAAGCCTGGAATGACCGTGATGGATTTAATAGAAGCTGCATTTCCGGGAGGTTCTATTACCGGGGCGCCCAAACTTCGTGCCATGGAGATCATAGACGAACTGGAGCATGGCAGGAGGGGACTGTATACCGGTTCCATCGGATATCTGACATTAGACGGAGACTGTGATTTTAATATCGTGATACGGACTGCTGTGCACAAAGATGGCATATACCAGCTGGGTGTGGGCGGTGGAATTACCTACGAATCGGAACTGGAATTTGAATATGAAGAGACGCTGCAGAAGGCAAAAGCAATATTGGAATGTCTGTAGCAGCGCAGAAAGGTTAATATGGATAAAAAATATCTGTTATTTGATCTGGATGGAACGCTGACAGATCCCCAGGAGGGCATTACGAATTCTGTAGCTTATGCTTTGTCAAAATATGGGATCCACGTAGAGGACAGGACTTCCTTAAATAAATTCATAGGTCCGCCCCTAAAAGATTCTTTTATGGAGTATTATGGATTTCCAAAAGCCCAGGCAGAAGAAGCTGTATGGAAATACAGGGAATACTTTAATGAGGACGGCATCTTTGAAAATAAAGTTTATCCCGGTATCCCAAAGATGCTGCAGCGCTTAAAAGAACAGGGAAAAATACTCATTGTGGCAACCTCAAAACCCACTGTTTATGCAAAACGGATTCTGGAGCGGTTTGAGCTGATACAGTATTTTGAAGATGTTCAGGGAAGTGAAATGGATGGCAGCCGGACAAAAAAAGATGAAGTAATCCGTTATGCTCTTGAGCAGAATAAAATATCTGATAAGGCACAGGCAGTGATGATTGGGGACCGGGAACACGATATCATCGGCGCGTGTAAATGCGGTCTGGACAGCATAGGCGTCCTATTTGGCTATGGTTCCAGGAAAGAGCTGGAAGATTGTGGAGCAGGCCAGATAGTAGATTCCGTTTCCATGCTGGAGGAAATTTTGTGCAGATAGCAATGGTATCGTACGGAGTTGGCATGTGAGTGCATATATTAGAAAATATTGGCGGTGAAATAATATGGATATCAGATTAGATGAAGGATATTTTTTTGGACTTGGGGTATTTGAGACGATCGCGGTAGTGAATGGCAGAGCAGTACTTCTGGAAGAACATTTGAACCGGCTGCAAAAGGGGATGAGGTTTCTGGGACTGAATGGGGATACAGATAAAGAGCAGATTTTAGAATATCTGATGCAGCATCCTATGACTCACGGTGTTTTGAAAATCTCCGTATCGGAAAGTAACTGTATTCTGGCCCACAGGCAAAACCCCTACGGCAGCGAACAATACCAAAAAGGATTTCGGGCGAAGTTAAGCCGGGTAATCCGAAATGAGACTTCACCGCTCACCTATCATAAAACCATGAATTACGGGGATTGTATTCTGGAGAAAAGGAAAGCATTAGAAGAAGGATTTGATGAGTTTGTTTTCTGCAACAGCAAAGGAGAAATCTGTGAAGGCACATCCAGTAACATCTTTTTTGTAAAAGACAATATGGTTTATACGCCGAAATTATCCTGCGGGCTGTTGCCGGGAATTATAAGGGCTTATCTGATGGGCACAGAAAATATCGTTGAGGCTGTGATCGGACGACAGGAAATCTCCGCATATGAGGAATGTTTTCTTACAAATTCCCTGATGGGCATCATGCCTGTAACTTCCCTGGAAGGGTATACATTTCAAAAAAGAGATGTTGCAACTGCATGGAACCAAAAATTTTGGAGGGATATGGAATAATATGAATGTTCTCCTGCACTCCCTGCATAAGATATTAATAATAAGGCAAGAAACGATAGGAGAGCAAGTGAAAAAAATATTATCTATTACTATCAGCATCTGCTTTCTGCTGACACTATGCTTTGCGGGGGGCTGCGGTACCAAGGATGACAGCGAAAAGGGGAAATTAAAGGATCTGGATTTTACCGTAGTAAGCCCGGAAGAAATTCCGGAAGAACTGGCGCAGACCATAGAAGAGAATAAGAAGACAGAGATTAAGATGACCTACCAAAGCGACAAATACCTGTATATGATCCGTGGTTATGGAGAACAGAAAACAGGCGGATACAGCATTCAGGTTGATAAGTGTTATCTGACGGAGGACGGTATCATGGTACATACCAGCCTGATTGGTCCGTCGCATGAGAAGACTATCCAGCAGGAACCGTCTTATCCATTTGTCGTCATTAAAATCCCATATATGGAGGGTTCTGTTACTTTTGAATAAAAAGACAAAGCCTTCCTCATAATTTACACCCTCCCGGCATAAAATTATAAGAGACCATGCTGGGAGGGATTTTTTGTGGAATTATTAAAAAAGAATATTCATATGAATCATGAAAAAAGCAGAGCATCCAGCCAGGTAACCCTGGAGGAAGACTACAACGTATCTGACAGCAAGCCGGATGTGGGAAAACTGATACAAAAGAAAGCAAATATCAAATTGGATGATATGAAGGTAAGTACGGACCATGTACTTTTAACAGGTGCACTGGAAGTTTGGGTACTGTATGTGGCAGATACACCGGACAGACAGATACATAGGCTGGAATCCAAGATTCCGTTTGAAGAGCAGATGAATCTGGACGGTGTGGAGCCGGGAGATAATATCTGCCTGAAATGGGATGTAGAGGATATATCCGTATCCCTGATCAATTCCAGGAAGCTGAGTATGAAGTCACTCCTGTCCTTCAATGCTTCTGTAGAGGAGCTGTATGATGCACAGGCTGCTGTAGAGATTCATGGACTGGGTGATATTAGTACAAAGTCCAAGAACCTGGAACTGCTTCAGTTATCTGTTCAGAAAAAAGATATCTTAAGGGTAAAAGATGAAATTGCCATTCCGTCCAACAAACCGAATATCCAGGAAATGCTCTGGGAAAATGTACAGCTTCGGGGAACGGACATCCGTGTGTTAGACGGGCAGCTGGATATTAAAGGAGAACTGTTCATCTTTGTGCTCTACGCAGGAGATGACGAAAATGGTACAAAACAATGGCTGGAAACGGTACTTCCGTTCCAGGGAACTGTGGATTGTCCCGGATGTGCCCAGAATATGCTTGCGAATGTGGAAGTATCCCTTGCTTCGGCAAATCTGGAAGTAAGGCCTGATTATGACGGTGAAGAGCGCCTTGTGCAGGTGGATGTGGTTCTGGACCTGGATATCCGCCTCTATGAAGAAGAAAAGGTACAGATTCTGGAAGATGTCTACACGCCGGTGAAAGATCTCATCCCTGTGACGATGGAACAGGTATGTGAGAGCCTGGTAGTAAAGAACTTTTCCAAGTGCAGAGCCAGTGACCGGATGAAAATGGAAAGCAGCCAGCCAAGGATGCTCCAAATCTGCCACAGCCAGGGTGAGGTCAAAATTGATGATACCAGTGTGACAGAAAATGGAATAAAAGTAGAAGGTGCCGTATTTATAACCATTTTATATATTACATCCGATGATACGCTGCCATATGCCCTGATGGAAGGCGCAGTGCCATTCCAGCATATCATTGAAGTGCCGGAAATTGATAATGATTGCAGGTTTACGCTGCAGAGTGAACTGGAACAGCTGTCAACAACCATGATTGACAGTGAAGAGCTGGAAGTAAAAGTATGCGTAAATCTCAATGCAATGGTTATTCGTGTTCACAAAGAACAGTGCATCATCGATGTGGAAGAACATGATCTGGACATGAAGAAGCTTCAGGAACTTCCGGGAATCGTCGGATATATTGTGCAGGCGGATGACAGCCTGTGGAGCATTGCAAAACAATATTATACCACTCCGGAGCGGATTCGGGAGTTAAACGAAATTGAAGAGGAAGAGGTATCCCCGGGTACGTGCCTGCTGGTTATGAAAGCAGTTGAGAATTTGAGCTGATGATTTGACAGTGCAATTTTAAACACGCTTTACGAAATTTTGTTGAAATTAGTGATTTACCATTGACTTTTGTGTATGAAATGAGATACAATATTTCTAATCGACATGATTGTATACAAAGTGCAACGGGGGTACACGATGAGAGAGATGAAATTAAAGGCTCTTGCTAAGATAAATTTGGGCCTTGATGTAGTACGGAAAAGAGAAGACGGATACCATGAAGTACGAATGATAATGCAGACAATTCATCTGTATGACCAAATCCGGATCCATGAGCTGCAGAAACCAGGAATTAAAGTGAAGACCAATCTGTATTATCTTCCGGTAAATGAAGATAATCTGGTATATAAGGCAGCGAAACTTCTGATGGATGAGTTTGAGATAAAGAAAGGGTTGTCTATTAATTTGAAAAAATTTATTCCTGTTGCGGCAGGAATGGCGGGCGGCAGTTCAGATGCAGCAGCTGTAATGGTAGGCGTGAACCGTTTGTTTAAGTTGGGACTAACCAAGGAAGAGCTGATGGAACGCGGAGTGAAGATAGGTGCGGATGTACCGTATTGCATCATGCGGGGAACAGCGTTGGCGGAAGGAATTGGGGAAAAACTTTCCATTCTGCCGCCGATGCCCGCATGTCATATATTAATTGCCAAGCCGGGGGTTCATGTATCGACCAAGTTTGTCTATACAACACTGGATGCCGGTGAGATAACAGACCATCCTGATATCGATGGGCAGATCCGGGCATTAGAGGAAGGCGATCTGAAAAAAGCGGCAAAACTTATGGGAAATGTTCTGGAGACAGTTACCGTACCGGAATACCCCATCATTGCGGATATTAAAAATATAATGCTGGAAAATGGTGCATTAAATGCCATGATGAGCGGAAGCGGACCAACTGTTTTTGGAATCTTTGATGATAAGAAAGCAGCAAAAAAAGCTTATGATGTATTATACGAAGGAGAACTTGCAAAGCAGGTTTATCTCACCGGGATTTTTAATAATCCGGTAAAATAGGCAATCACAGAAGAGATGCTATGGATACACAACAGGATAGGTATGGAGGTCTACAAATGAATGAAAATTTTCACATAGATATGAATGAATATCTGCCACTGCGGGATGTGGTTTTTAATACTCTTAGAAATGCAATTTTAAAAGGTGAATTAAAGCCGGGCGAGCGTCTGATGGAAATTCAGCTGGCACAACGGCTGGGAGTTAGCCGTACTCCGGTGAGGGAAGCGATACGAAAGCTGGAATTAGAGGGATTGGTGCTTATGATTCCAAGAAAAGGCGCAGAAGTTGCCCAGATTACGATCCGGGATCTGGAAGATGTTCTGGAGGTACGCTGTGCTTTGGAAGAGCTGGCAGTCAAAGATGCCTGTGACCATATAACGGACGAGCAGCTGATAGAGCTTAAAAAAGCGGCAAATGATTTTAAACGTGCTTTGGATGGTACCGATATTATAGATTGTGTAAAGGCTGATATGCATTTTCATGAAATTATTTACGATGCAACGAATAACCGCAGATTACTGCAGATCTTAAGCAATCTTCGGGAGCAGATGTACCGTTACCGTATGGAATACCTGAAAGACCGTTCCATGCATAAGAATCTATTGGAAGAACATGATGCAATCCGCCGCGCTCTGAAGAAGCATGATAAAGAGAAAGCTGGAAATGCTATTCATATCCACATTGAAAACCAGAAAGAATCGATTATTAATAGTCTTCATGAAAAAGAATAAAATGTAAATAATTACATATGCTACACCTAAAAGGATAAGAATCTTCTTATCCTTTTTTTGTGGTCTGAAAGCATTGATTGCATAGCGTGCTGCAAAACTTCATTAAGAAAATGTACGTCAAAATGGAGTTTGCAGATTATGGAGATAATGTTCAGACACATGCTGGTTGAGGGCCAGAAAGGAGGCTGTAATATGAGTGATAATGTTTCCACACGTCTGTCGGATAATGAAGCAAAAATAAAAACCTGGTGTGAAAACTGTGATGATATCATTATTCGTCCCATGCGCCTGGGGCTTCCGCCAAAGGTGGACTGCCTTGCCGTGTTCATTGAAGTTGCGGTCAGCAATATGCTTTTGGAAGAATCCATGATAGGGCGTTTGCTAATCCAGATGCAGGAGATGACACCGGATGAGATCAGGCGAACGGTAAATGAAGACGGGCTTGGCATTACCGATGCGAAAGAACTTGCAACCATGGAAGAAGCAATGGCAGCCATGCTGGCGGGAAATGCCATTTTCTTTATCGATGGATATAATAAAGCCCTGAAGGTGAGCAGTAAGGGATATCCGGGTATGGGCGTATCCAAATCTGAGTCCGAAAAAGTACTGAGGGGTTCCAAAGAGGCTTTTACAGAATCCGTAAAATTAAATGCGGCGCTGGTGCGAAAACGTGTCCGGGATACCACGATGAAGATCAAAGAGCGGCCTATTGGAAGGCGGTCCAATACAATGACAGCCATTATCTATATGGAAGGGCTGGTGTATCCCGATTTACTGGAAGCCATGGAACAAAAGCTGGATTCTTTTGAAATAGACGGGATTATGGACAGCGGCGTAATTGAACAGCTGACGGAAGATACCTGGTATTCACCATTTCCCCAGTATCAGACCACCGAACGCCCGGATAAAGCAGCCATGGCGGTTCTGGATGGAAGGGTTGTACTGCTCAGCGATAACTCGCCTGAAGCATTAATTCTGCCGACAACTATAAACAGCTTTTTCCAGACAAGCGATGACTATTACCGTCATTTTGGTATCGTATCTTTTTTACGGATTATCCGTTTCGTTGCGGCATTTCTGGCTGTTACTCTGCCGGGGCTGTATGTGGCAGTTACCAATTACCATACCCAGATACTTCCCACGAACCTGATACTCTCTTTGGCAGAAGCAAGGCAGGGGGTACCATTTCCAAGTGTAATTGAGGTGCTTCTACTGGAATTATCATTTGAACTGCTGCGGGAGGCGGGGGTGAGGATGCCGGGACCGATTGGGAACACGATTGGAATCGTAGGCGGGCTGATTATCGGACAGGCAGCAGTCAGTGCCAACTTGGTCAGTCCCATTGTAGTGGTGATTGTGGCGCTGACTGCACTCAGTTCATTTTCAATACCCAATGAGGAATTGTCAGAAGCGCTGCGTCTGATTAAATACGCCATGATTTTGGGAAGTGCTTTTTTTGGCATACTGGGGTTAGTCTTTGGGTGGTTTATCCTGTTGACACACCTGAGTGCATTGAAAAGTTATAATATACCGTATCTTATGCCTTTTGTGGCTGCAGATGTCAATCAGGGCAAAGATAAAAAGGATGCACTGGTGCGGGCACCTTTAGACAGGCTGAAAAGCCGTCCGGTTTTTACCAGAAGACAATCCAGAACCCGGTTAAAAATAAAGTGATAAAGAAAGGAAATGCTCATGTTTTCCAATAACCAGAAAATTTCGGTACGACAATTGAAAAGGCTTTTAGTCATGGACTGGATTGGTAAAATTAGTTTATTGCTGCCCCGGTTTATTGTGCAGTCAAGTGGAAAAGATTTAATATTGAGCCTGATTCTGGGAGTTGGAATTACGGCAGTTTATGCCTGCATTGTCTGCTATTTAAGCCGTTATATTACCAGGAGCTTTGGCGGTTATGTGGAACTCCGTATGGGTAGGGCAGCTGCATTTGTGCTGTGTCTGGTCTACTGGAGCTATATGTATGTCAATCTGCTTTATATCACCAGGGTATTTGGTGCCGTTACCAGACAGTATATGCTTCCGGAACTGAATGAGAATATACCATGTATTTTAATGCTGCTGGGAGGCTTTTATGCTTCTATGGATCCGAAAGAGCGGCGGGGGCGTATTGCAGAAGTGCTCTATCCATTTGTGCTAATTCCGCTGCTGATACTTTTGGTCATCGCATCCGTGGGCATCAAAAGTGAATATTTTACTTATGAAGGAGCTTCTTTTAATGCAGTAACAATGAAGCAGAGTTTTCAGGTATTTGCCGCATTTGGAGGTGTGAGCCTGATTCTGTTTGAGGCACCCTTTATACAGAAAAGCGGATTGCGGCTGAAGACAACGCTTAAGGGGCTGTTGGTGACAGCAATCGGCATTGGAGCCGCAATTATTATTGGTATTGGTTCATTTGGAGACCAGGGATTGAAAGCACTGAGGTGGCCGGTTGTTACATTGACAAGTAATGTAGATATACCGGGTGGTTTTCTGCAGCGGTTCGATACTATATTTTTAGCACTGCTTCTTATGAGTTTTTTTGTTGCAGCCAGTACAGGAATATTCTATTTAAATCTGATATTTAAGGAGATGTTTAAGCAGCCAGAAGAAAAGCATTATCATCTCCTCATGCTGGTGCTGAGTATTGCAGGCGTTCTCTGGTGCAAAAATGTAGAG
Organism: uncultured Robinsoniella sp.; assembly: GCA_900539655.1. Classification (GTDB taxonomy): domain Bacteria; phylum Bacillota; class Clostridia; order Lachnospirales; family Lachnospiraceae; genus Robinsoniella. The sequence goes on along the minus strand of UQCR01000008.1, from coordinate 27,703 downwards.
ATAGCCCAAAAACTCTTTTTAACTGTAAACTGCTATCTTCTGATACCGATTATGGCAGCATTCACAGTCATCTTTGCAATCCTGGAGTGGGAGAAAAGGAGGCGCAGTAAGTGAGAAAATTGTTTGTGACAATTGTTTTGGCGGCATTTCTGCTCTGCCTGTCGGGTTGTACCAAAAGAGAACTGGAAGACCGTTACTTTCCACTTGCAGTGGAAGTGCATAAAGAAGAAGGATTCCGGATCGAATATGCTCTTCCCAACATGGGAGTAGAGACGGGACAGAAAAAGGGCGGAGAAGAGGAAACCGAACAGGAAGAAAAAGATACGAAAGAAGAAAGTGCAACGGGAAATACCATTGAGGAGGCTGCAAAAGCCTATGGGGCATATGTTGATAAATACATTGATACCGGACATACAAAGGCTATCATCCTGGGTCCTGAAATGCTGGAAGATCCGGAAACCAGAAAGGAAATGCTCACCTATTTTGAAAGCCATACATCATTTGCAAGAAGCATTTCCGTTTTCGTATATGATGATGAAGGAGAAGAAAGCCTGGTTACCAAAACGGCATCTTCCGTGGATTCCCTGGGAACCTATCTACAGGATCTTATTAAAAACAACCCGGATAAAAAGGGAGTAGGTAAGACACTGGGGGATTTATTGAATTTTTGGCATAACAACGAAGAAAAAATCACAATTCCACAGGTACACCTGAAAAAAGATAAACCGGTAGCAGACGGGGAAGCGGAATATACCAGAAGCAGTACCGATGCTGAATGATGTTACGGCATAGATGAATTAGATCCATTATTATATAAAAATTAATGTGGATAACCTTGTTTAAAACCCTTAATCCTGTGAATACTTTAATTGTACCAACAGAACAGCTATAAAAATTGTTGGAACATTAAATAAACAGGAGGGTACATAATATAATGAATATAATAAATCGTTTTTATCAAAAGTGGTATCTTGTAATTGGGGGTCTGGGAATTGCAGCCGGCCTTTTGATCTGTATGTTTCTTGTAGGAAGAATAACACAGGAAACTTCTCTGCAAAAGGGAATCGCAGATGAAATCATACGTTTTCATGTCATAGCCAACAGTGACAGTGATGAAGACCAGGCACTTAAAATGAAGGTGAAAAATGAAGTGGTGGCATATATGGAAACGCTCTTAAAAGATGCCCATTCTATCGATGCAACAAGAGCCTGCATCAAAGAAAATATGGAAAAAATCCAAGATAAAGCAGTGGAGATCATAAATAGAGAAGGTTATGCATATCCTGCTAAAGCCAGTCTTACCTGGTGTTATTTTCCGATAAAATCCTATGGGGATATAACGTTTCCGGCAGGAGACTATGAGGCACTGCGCATTCAGATCGGAGAAGCAAAGGGAAAAAACTGGTGGTGTGTACTGTACCCAAATCTCTGCTTTATCGATTCCATACATGCAGTGGTACCGGATGATGAAAAAGAAGAACTTAAAAATGTGCTGACCGAAGATGAGTATGACAGTTTATTTTCCTGGAAGAAGAGTGAGTATAAGATTGGGTGGAAGTATCTGCCGTTTTAGAGCATGCAGATGCTGATTGACTTTTCCCTCGGTAAAACTTATTATAGAAAACAAAGGCAAGTACACCTTTATTACTTGAAAATGAGAATTAGCAATGATCGGACGAGGAGGAAACAACATGAATCCAGTATATGAAAAACTATTAAAATGTTATGAAAGTTTTCGACAGAAGATTAATTTTACACCCAAGGCTGCATTGATTCTAGGTTCTGGTCTGGGAGGATATGGAGATGAAATTCAGGTGGAAGCAGTTCTGGACTACCATGATATTGAAGGGTTTCCGGTATCCACGGTGCAGGGGCATCAGGGCAGGTTTATCTTTGGATATGTGGGAGAAGTACCGGTTGTTGCCATGCAGGGCAGAGTCCATTATTATGAGGGTTATCCCATGACTGATGTAGTGCTCCCCACGAGACTGATGAAGATGATGGGGGCAGAGATTCTGTTTTTAACAAATGCGGCTGGCGGCGTTAATTATGATTTTAAAGCCGGTGACTTTATGATGATTACAGATCAGATATCCGACTTTGTGCCATCACCGCTGATCGGACCAAACATAGACGAACTGGGACCCAGATTCTGTGATATGAGTCGGATCTATGATCCGGAACTTCAGGATATTCTTCGTAAAACTGCGAAAGACCTGGGAATTAATTTAAAAGAAGGTGTATATATTCAGTTGTCAGGGCCTAATTTTGAATCTCCCACGGAAGTGAAAATGTGCCGGATTCTGGGAGCTGATGCTGTTGGTATGAGTACAGCCTGTGAAGCAATTGCTGCCAATCATATGGGAATGAAGATTTGCGGCATTTCCTGTATATCCAATCTGGGATGTGGCATGACGGAGACGCCTCTGAGCCATAGTGAAGTACAGGAGACTGCAGACCGTGTGGCACCGCTGTTTAAACAACTGGTGTCAGAAGCAATTAAGCGTATGGCGTAGAGTGTGTTGAAATCGGGGGCTTTATAAAGAGGCCCCCGATTTTCGGTATGTAAGATTTTAAAGTATAAGAAATTGGATAGTGAGGAACACTAATCGAAAAGAGCAGTATTAGAGAAAAAATACTGCAGATTCTGGTTAGGAGGGTTACGATGAAAAAATTACTATCTGTATTTCTATGTATTTGTATATTGGGCAGCGGTCTTGCGGGGTGCGGCAGCAGTAACAATAATGAGGGCACAAAGCAGACGGAGACAAAAGAGGCAACTGGAAATGATACAGATGCAAATTCTGCAAAATCTGCAAATACTGCATTGAAAATTGCAATTGTTACAAGTGGATCCGGGGTGGATGACGGAACATTCAATCAGAATATTTACAGTGGAATCCAATCTTTTATAGAAAAATATCCGGATGCCACGGTAAAGCCGGTTCAGGAGTCTTCCGGGGACAGCGCTGCTGCAGTTACTGCAGTGGCAGATATTGCACCGGACTATGATGTAGTTGTGTGCTGTGGATTTCAATTTTCGCAGATTGCGGCAACAGCAGAAGACAATCCAAAGGTAAACTTTATTCTTGTAGATTCCAATCCGGCATATGAAGACGGCAGTGAAGCAGATCTTCCAAATATCTGTGCCATGACATTTGCTGAACAGGAGAGCGGATTTATGGCGGGAATGGCTGCAGCTTTGGAATCCAAGACGAAAAAGGCAGCATTTGTTGGGGGGATTGCTTATCCGTCCAATGTGAATTACCAATATGGGTTTGAATCAGGTGTAAATTACGCAAACCAGAAGTATAATACCGGTATAGAGCTGGTAGAGCTTCCGTCTTATTCCGGAACCGATGTGACTAATCAGGAGGTGGGCGGCAATTATATTGGCAGTTTTGCAGACCAGGCTACCGGAAAAGTCATCGGAAATGCATTGATTAAGGAAGGCTGTGATATTCTCTTTGTTGTGGCAGGAGATTCCGGAACAGGCGTATTTACAGCGGCAAAAGAAGCCAATGATGTGAAAGTAATAGGCTGCGATACAGACCAGTATGATCTGGGAACCAAGGGAAGTGAAAACATTGTACTCACGTCAGCAGTAAAAGTGATGGGAAAAAATGTAGAAAAGCAGCTTCAGAATATTGCAGACGGCAGCTTTAAAGGCGGAAATATTCTGCTGAAAGCGGATACAGATTCAACAGGATATGTAAAAGAAGAGGGAAGAAACCAGCTCTCTGAAGATTCTATTGCAAAGTTAGATGAAGCTTATGCATTAATACAGAGCAAAGAGATAGAACCGGCTGCTAATTTTAATAACATCACACCGGATGACTTTCCAGGGTTGAAATAACAGATATGGAATCAGAATACATCGTAGAGATGAATCATATTACAAAACGGTTTCCTGGGATTACAGCGAATGAAAATGTTACCCTCCAAATCAAAAAGGGCGAGATTCTTGCCCTTTTAGGAGAGAACGGAGCAGGTAAATCAACCCTTATGAGCATGTTGTTTGGAATGTACGAACCTGATGAGGGAGAGATATATGTCAGGGGAAAGAGAGAAGTAATCTCTTCCCCCAATTTTGCATCCCGACTGAATATTGGAATGGTGCATCAGCATTTTAAACTGGTGAGTGATTATACGATTACGGAAAATATTATTTTGGGAATTGAACCAAAAAAATATCTGCTGGGATTTATACCGGTCGTGGATAAGAAAAATGCCAGTGAAAGAATAGCCGGAATTTCTGAAAAATATGGACTGAAAGTGGAGCCGGAGCAGATCATTGAAACTGCAGATGTATCGGTTCGGCAGCGTGTGGAAATATTAAAAATGCTTTACCGGGAAGCTGAAATTCTGATCTTTGATGAACCTACTGCTGTGTTGACGCCTCAGGAAATACAATTTTTAATGAAGATATTGAAAGAGCTGCGCAAAGACGGTAAGACAATTGTTCTGATTACCCACAAACTGGAAGAGATTAAGCAGGTGGCAGACCGCTGTGCAGTATTATGCAGGGGAAAGCTCACCGGGATTTTTAATGTGTCTGAAATTTCAACCAGCCAGATGGCAAAGTTAATGGTTGGAAGGGAGATTAATTTTACGCCACCGAAAAAACCATCTGATTTTAAGGAATGTATCTTAAAAGTAGATCATCTTACTGTCAAAAATGAGACTGGCTTTCAGGTGGTAAATGACGTATCTTTTCAAATACGCCAGGGAGAAATATTTGCCATAGCAGGCGTCTCAGGTAACGGGCAGATTGAAATAGCGGATGCGATAGCAGGATTGGTACGTGTCCATAAGGGAGCTGTTTTACTGAATGGAGCGGATATCACGGGGACTGCCATCAGGTCCAGGGTGCTTTCCGGCATTGCTTATATTCCCGAAGACCGCCAGAATTATGGTCTGGTAATAGATTTTTCATTAGAGGATAATCTCGTTTTAAAATCCTATTTCAAAGAGCCTTTTTCAAAAAGAGGGGTTTTGCAGCAGCTGAAGATACGCAGTTATGCAGATGAACTGATAGAAAAGTACGATATACGGTGCAGCAGAGGCAGCCTGACAAAAGTTCGGACCATGAGCGGAGGCAACCAGCAAAAAGCAATTATCGCAAGGGAAACCCAGAGAGATTCTTCGCTGCTGATTTTTGTACAACCCACCAGGGGGCTGGATATCGGTGCGATAGAACGGATACACAGCCAGATCTTAGAAGAACGGGATCGTGGCAAAGCGATATTGCTGATATCCCTGGAGCTTGAAGAAGTTATGAATCTGGCTGATACCATAGGGGTTATTTATAATGGAAAACTGAACCGGATAGCAACAGCAGATCAGTTAAGCACAGAAGAAGTGGGTCAGTTTATGATGGGAGTGAAGGGAGGCAGGTAAAATGAATAACCATAAAGACGCCGTATGGGAGAAGGATAAATTCAGAACAGCTGTAATCCCTTTAGGTTCTATTGCTTTTAGCTTTCTTGTATGTGCAGTTATACTGTTGGTTTTAAAGAAAAATCCTATAACGGTATATGGTGATCTGTTAAAGGGGTGCGGCCTGCTTCCAAAAGGAAGTTATGCAGGTTCTAAGAATATGCTGACGGACTTTACCAGCTTTTTAAATGCATGGACCCCACTGCTGTTTTCGGCATTGGCAGTTGCCGCAGCCTTAAAAGCTGGTCTTTTTAATATCGGGGTATCGGGTCAGATGCTGGTGTCCGGCTATCTCGCCACAGTTCTGGTGGGATATGGAGACCTGCCGGCAGTTCTTGCAAAACCCCTTGTCATTGTAATCGGGATTATAACAGGTGCTTTGATTGGAGGCCTTGTAGGAGGGCTTAAGTACCGATTTGGCATAAATGAAGTAGTATCAACTATTATGATTAACTATATTGCCCAATATGTAATCAGTTTTTTTATTAATACATTTTATATCAATCCGGTTTCCAGACAGTCGAATCCGGTGAGCAAAGCAGCAAGACTGACACTTATGGATGTCACAGCAGGGAATATCAGAATCGATATTCCACTGGGAATTATTCTGGCAGTGGGTGCCGTGGTGTGGATGCGCTTTTTCTTTCGGAAGACTACATCCGGATTTGAAATTAAAGCAGTGGGTGCCAGCCGTACAGCAGCCAGGTATGCAGGTATGAATGTTGGTAAAAATATAGTGCTTGCAATGGTCATTTCCGGTGCTCTTGCGGGACTTGCTGGTGTCACATATTACCTGGGTTACTTTGGCTCCATCGGTCCCAGAACACTGCCTTCTGCGGGATTTGATGGAATAGCTGTGGCACTGCTGGGTGGAAACCAGTCTATCGGTATCTTTTTTTCTTCCTTCTTAATTTCCATCATCAGTAAAGGAAGTACCTATATGAGTTCCGCATCCGGTGTAGAGGCTGAGATTGCATCGGTAATCACGGGGCTGATTTTGTTGATTTCTGCATGTAATGCTTATTTTTCGCATCGATTAAGCAAAATGGGAGGTAAGTGATGGAAGGAATAATTATAGATGGACTGTCATTTGCACTGCCGTTGTTCGTTATGGCAATTGGGGGCATTTATAGTGAAAAAAGCGGAATCACCAATCTAGCGCTGGAAGGATTACAGGGGTTTGGGGCATTTTCCGGTGCCTTGGCAGCGGTATTTGTTATGCCTGCTTTTGCTCCGGAGTCACAGATACCTTTTTATATTGCATTGGCAGGTGCTGTAATCGGTGGAGTTCTCTACTCCATGCTCCATGCAGTTTTATGCATCCGTTTCCGCGCTAATCAGGTAATCAGCGGAGTAGTAATGAATATTCTGGCAATGGCACTGACCTCATTTATGACGAAACAGATCAACAGCAGTATTTTTTCCAGCCCATCCGATAAATTTGTTCTGGGCGTATCCGGACGTTTCAGCATACCGGTTTTGTCTGAGATACCGGTTATTGGAGCAGCATTCCGGGATATATACCCATTTGAAATTATTATACTGGCAATTATGGTTTTAGCGTGGTATATTCTATATAAAACAGGTTTTGGAATGCATTTGCGGGCTTGCGGAGATAATCCCCATGCAGTGGATGCCGCAGGTGTTTCCGTTGAAAAAGTACGTTTTTGGGCAGTTGGCGTGTCAGGAGCGCTTTCGGCAGTGGCGGGAATCAGCTTTGCATATTCTATTTCAGCTAACTTTTCTTCTGGCATTTATGCCGGTTACGGTTACCTTTCCATTGCCGCAATGATATTCGGAAACTGGAAGATCATTCCCACACTGGGGGCCTGCCTGCTGTTTGGTTTTGCCAGATCGGGCGGATACCAACTGGTAAGAGTGCTGAATATGCCGGGCACGTATTCTGATCTGGTTATGATACTGCCTTATGTTCTAACCCTTTTGCTGCTGGTGTTTTTCTCCGGGCAAAACCACGCACCGCGTGCTTTGGGTGAAATTTATGATAAAGGGAAACGCTGATAAATAACTATTAAATTTAGAAAAAGATGAAATGGGGGAGAGAAATGAATATACGTTTTTATAATGCCAGGATATTAACACTGTCAAATGGATTTGAGGTTCAGCGGGGTGAAGTACACATAAAAGGAAGCCTGATTTCATATGTAGGAGTGGAAAAAGAAGAAAGGGAGAACTGGGACAGGGAAATTGATTGTAAGGAAAATTTACTGATGCCCGGTTTTAAAAATGCCCATACCCATTCAGGGATGACTTTTCTCAGATCCTTTGCAGATGATATGCCGCTGCTTGACTGGCTGAATCAGCAGGTTTTTCCTATGGAGGCGAAATTAAGTCCGGATGATATCTATCATTTGTCCCGGCTTGCTATCATGGAATATCTGACCAGTGGCATAACTGCAAATTTTGACATGTACCTCACACCGGATACCATAGCCCAGGCATCTGTGGACTGCGGCTTTCGGACTGTTATGACCAGCGGATTAAATGATTTTACCCAGTCTGTGGAACAGATGGATGCCTGGTATCAAAAATACAACCGTTACCATGAGTTAATCAGTTTTCAGATCGGATTTCATGCAGAATATACTACCTCCAGAGATCTGCTGGAAGGAGTGGCTGATCTGGCTGGCAAGTATCATGCGCCTGTTTACACACACAATTCGGAGAGCCTTTCTGAAGTAAAAGGATGCATGGAGCGTAATCATATGACGCCTACCGCCTACCTGAATCAGTTTGGGATGTTCCGCTATGGCGGAGGAGGATACCACTGTGTCCATATGACAGAGGAAGACCTGGATATCTTTCAGGAACATGGAATGTCCGTGATTACTAATCCCGGATCCAATGCAAAACTGGCAAGTGGAATTGCCCCTGTTAAAAAAGTCCTGGAAATGGGAATAAACCTGGCAATCGGTACCGATGGCCCAGCAAGTAACAATTGTCTGGATATGTTCCGTGAGATGTTCCTGACTACCGGGCTAGCCAAGCTCAGGGAGAAGGATGCTTCCGTAGTGGATGCCAACCAGGTGCTCTATGCAGCAACAGCAGGAGGAGCCAGGGCAATGGGATTAAAAGACTGTGATACAATAGAAGAAGGAAAACTGGCAGATTTGATTCTGATAGATCTGAATCAGCCCAATATGCAGCCAATTAATAATATAACGAAAAATATTGTATACAGCGGAAGTAAACAAAATGTTAAACTAACCATGGTAAACGGGAAAGTACTGTACGAGGATGGTAATTTTAATATTGGTGTGGAGCCTCATGAAGTATATGAGAAAGTAAGACAGATTACAGAAAGTAAAAAATAAAGCAATATGATAAGAAAACGAATTCTAAATAAATTCAAGGAGTGACTATATGCCATATTTTATATATCGTAATAAGAAATGCTGGTACGAAGAAGCAGGCAGCGGACAGCCCCTGCTCTTTCTACATGGAAATACCGCATCATCCAGGATGTTTACAGAAACTGAAAAGTTATACCGGGAGAAATTCAGAACAATTTTAATTGATTTTCTGGGACATGGCAGATCAGACCGGGTGGAGGAATTTCAGACAGACCTGTGGTTTGATGAAGGACAACAGGTAATTGCATTTTTAGAGCAGACCGGTTATAAAAAAGTGAATCTCATAGGCAGCAGCGGCGGTGCCCAGGTGGCAATCAATGTGGCGTTGGAGAGGCCTGATCTGGTAAATAGAGTAATTGCGGATAGCTTTGAAGGCGATGTGCCATTGCAGGCATTCGTGGAGAATATTATTACAGACAGAGAAGCATCCAAGCATGATGATGGAACAAAATCTTTTTATATATTTAATCATGGTGAAGGCTGGGAACAGGTAGTGGACAATGATACGAAGGCAATCCATGATCATTACATAGGGAATGGAAAATTTTTTCACAAGCCTTTATCAGAACTGCAAACAGAAATATTAATGACCGGAAGCAGGGAGGATGAGTTTGCATCACCCCAATTTTATGAAGAGGTGTATGGGGGGCTGATTGAGAAGATAGGGCATGGCAGAATAAAGCTGTTTGAAAAAGGCGGTCATCCGGCAATATTGTCCAACGGGCAGGAATTTTATGAGGAAGCATGCCGGTTTTTTGCGGAGTGACAGAACAAATCTGGCAATACGTTGTTGTTTCAGCCTTTATAATATCAATGAAAAAGTGTCTACTATAATTATTACATGGATTTTTGCAAAAAATCAATGAATAGTTATATAAAAATATAATAATTAGAAGGAATTAAACTTATGATCCATTATAATTTTGTCGTATCTTGCATAAAATAAGAGTCAAATGCAGGAGGTAAGAGCAATATGGTAGTGGATTATATTGAATTAGGAAAAAGAATCAAAAAGATCAGAAAAAGCAAAGGCATTACCCAAGAACAGCTCGCAGAAAATATAGGCTTATCAACACAGTATATCAGTAATCTGGAAACTGCAAAATCAAAGGGCAGTCTGGAGACAATCGTTAAAATAGCCAATATTTTTGAAGTCTCCGTAGATGAACTTTTATGCGATAGTGTAAAGAAATCGAGAGATTTTCAGTTAAATGATATTACAATGGAAATGCGTGATTGTACAAACAAAGAGATGAAGATGATATTAAAAGTAGTGAAGGCGTTAAAAGGAGGGATGAGAGAGTAAACAAATTGCCGTATGTGTTGAGCGTACGGCTGTTTTTGTATTATGTTGATTTGATACCTATGTTGCAGATGAAGTTGTGGGAATGACATGAGTACAATGGAGAGGAGAGTTATGGTAAATATTGCAGTTGTGGATGACGAGGAAAATTGTGCAGCATTGATAAAACAAAATATCATAAATTATTTTAATCATGAGGGGATAGAAAAAAATGTAGAAGCCTTTGGCAGTTCCAAACAGCTGATGTTTGCCTTAGGGGGTAATAAACGTTATCAAATCTATTTTCTGGATATAGAACTGCCAGATATGAATGGGTTAGCGCTCGCAGAGGAAATAATTAAGAAGAATGTTGAATCTTATATAATATTTATTACATCGCATTTTGAGGTTGTTCTGGATGCTTTCAAAGTGAGGGCATTTCGGTTTATACCCAAAGAAATGCTTGAGGAAAAGATCCCGGAAGCCCTGGGAGCTGTTCTGAAAGAACTCAGTCTTCAGGCTGAGGAATACTATATTATTAATACAGAACTTCGGTTTGAAAAAATCTTTTACCGGGATATCATTTACATATTCAGAGATGGCAAGAATGCTGTATTTGTAACAAAATCAGGCAGCAGACATGAGCGTAAGAGCCTTCGACAGGTATATGCTAATTTGTCACCCAAGGATTTTGTATTTATCGAAAAGGGTTATATTATAAACGTATTGCATGTGGTTGGTCTAATGGGAAATGTATTGGAAATGGAAGATCAGATTAGTTTAAAGGTCAGCCAGTCCAGACTTAAAGAAGTGAAAGAAAAAATACATACATTCTGGAGGTACCATAAATGAGCATATTTCTGAATGGATTACAATTCTTATTAACCGTCGCTGAAATACAGATTTGCCTGAAAATGATGGGAATTTTCTTTGAAAAAAGAGTATCTGGGAAGAAATATTATATTGTGATGGAGACACTGACAGTTATAATTGCCACTTTTCTGGTAATAAACAGGCAGGTTATCCTGTTTTCCAGATGGGTATTGCTGTTGACTATATTTCTAACGTTCATTTCCGGATTATTACTATATCGGAATAAGATGATCCCCATATTTACTATATCAGCTATTTTTAATATTGGTCTGGCGCTGTCGGATCTCATGAACATTTATCTGGTCAGCATCCTGGTCAGGCGCCCGGATATCGGGATCTACATAGATAATAATGTAAGCTTCAGCCGTATTTTTATACTGCTGTTTACGAGGATTGGAGCGTACTTCTTATATAAACATCTAAAAGGTTTATTTGATACTTCTTCCTTCCGTATCGGTTATTACTCAAAATGGCTTCTTTTACTCAGTGGAATTGGGTTTATCGGTGTATATAATTTTCAGGAGGTTTATGCCAATGAGGTAAGTATGGTTTTTATAGCAGATTGGTTTCTGTTCTTCGCGTTGATTCTTATGATCGCAATGATATTTGGCCTCTATGTTATGTACAGGAATGAGAAAGAGAATACCAAAATGATAATGATCCGCAACCAGCTTCTGGAGGACAGTTGGGGTGATTTAAATCAGATGTACCGGGACAACCAGAAGATTTTTCATGATCTGAAGAAACATGTAAATATTATGTATCGGTATATGAAAAGCGGAAAGCAGGATGCTGCTATGGAGTATATGGAAAGCATCATCGGTCCGGTGCAGGTACTGAACGAATGCGTATGGTCCGGGAATCAGATCATCGATTTAATTCTGAATTATAAAAAGACAGAAGCCATACATAAAGATATTCATATGAACTGTAAAGTTGATAAATTACATAAGGTTAAAGTGAAAGACAATGACATGTGTGTCATTCTGGGAAATCTGCTGGATAACGCCATTGAAGCATGTGAATTAGTCCACTATGGAAAGAAGTGGATTACGGTGGAAATTTCACAAAAGAACAGACTGCTTCTAATCGCTGTTAAAAACAGCATGGAAGTTCAGCCGATCAAGAGAAATGGCCGTTTTGAGACTGCCAAACCTGATAAAAAACTCCATGGTCTGGGAATGGAAAGTATTCAATCGGCGGCAGATAAGTATGGTGGATGTATCGAATATGAGTTTGATGATAAAATTTTCCGGGTTTTTGTGACGTTGTTTTTCTAGTACCGAACCCAAAATCTTATTATGTGGTCAAAAAACCCATTGTTAACGGACATCGCAGGACAATTGGAAAAAAATGTGCTATGATCTCCTCATAGCAAGCAATGGTATATAAAAATTAAAGGAGGAGATTGATGACAAGAAATGAATATCGGGGGATTTTGGGAGAAAATGTGTGTACCCGATAAGAAGTGTGAGTGAAGAAAGTAAGTGGGAACCCTGACGCTGTAAAGAAGGCAGCCGTTCAGGAAAAGAATGAATGTGGGATAAGGCAAAAGCTTGGGAGAAAGCTTTTGCCTTATTTATATTATAGAAATGCAATTGTCAAAGTGGGGTTAGATCCGGATGATAAAAAGAAGGTTGGAAAGTATTCTCTTGGTATGCGCCAAAGGCTGGGAATCGCCCAGGCAATTATGGAAAACCGCAAGCCATAGCAGGGAAGATATTGAAATATTATGTGATGGTGTGGCGATGTTGGATAAAGGCCGTTGCATAAGCCATTCGCAAAGAGAGGGCAAATAAATACATAGTGCAAATAATTACATAGTTCATATGCCCCGTAATCTGATTCGAGTGGATGTGAAAGCGATTGAAGAGGATTTTGATAGAAAAACAGTGGCATTATATGCGCGTTGAATATAATGCCACTGTTTTTAATCTGTTCAGTTTTAGTTTTTTCCTAAATAGCATTTTATATTTAATATCTGTCCAGACTTAGATTCATATATTTCATAATACGGTTAAACCATTGCTGGGACACATACTGGTTAGGATGGTCATCGGCAGTTGTACCTGCTTTCTCCGGTCTTTTGCGATAAAGATCATTGGAATATTTATAAAATTTTTCGTATTTTATATTCGGTAACCCCTGTTTGGATAAAATCTTTCTAAGTTCTTTATTGAATGCTCTTGATTTACGATTAAACCTTCTCTTTTTTATGCCAGGCGCATAAGCAGATTTCGATATGACATAAAAGTTATAGGAAGGATATCTGCGTGCAAGAGACAGATAATAATCTGCATATACCTGAGCCTGTTTACGGGTCTCAGAACGTTTGCGCGCCTTTCGGATATCGTTTCCTTCAATGATCATAGCTACTGAATAGTGTACGTTTTGTGGATCGTCACGATCCAGCAGCTTCTGAAGGTATGCCCCGCCCTGGGGATGGGTACTGTCATAAGAAGTGGAAAAAAAGGAATACTCGGATAGGATGGCCTCCCGCCTGGATGGTGGAAGGAACCATAATATCCCCGATCCTGATTTCGTTATAAAAAATAAATCTTTTCCTTTTTTCCATTTTCCATAGTTGATATTCTGCGGTTTCTTCGTATCCCCGTCATTTCTGGAACCTTCCATCAGGGCAGTTCCGGAAGCACCGGAGAATATTACTTTTTCAGTTTTCTTCGAGTGTCTTTTCATTCCGTTTGCGGTAGCTGCAAACGCGGATGTCTTAGCTGTATAAAGTCCTGTCAGGATGGTCAGGAAACAGATCAAAATCAGAAAAGATTTGTTTTTTACCATTCAGTATCTCCCTTCTTGAGATTTATTTTCTTGCAGATCGCTTTCTCATAGTAGGATCCAGTATTTTCTTACGGATTCGAAGGCTCTCAGGAGTGATCTCTAAAAGTTCATCCGTATCAATAAATTCCAGTGCCTGTTCCAGACTCAATACTCTTGGAGTGGTCAGTTTCAGGGAATCATCTGATCCGGATGCACGGGTATTGGTTAAATGCTTGCTCTTGCATACATTTAATTCAATATCTTCCGCTTTACCGTTCTGTCCGATTACCATCCCGGCATATACTTTCTCACCGGCACCGATAAACAGGGTACCGCGTTCCTGGGCACTGAAAAGTCCATAAGCTACGGATTCACCGGATTCAAAAGCGATGAGAGAACCTTGTTTACGGTACTGGATATCACCCTTATATGGACCATATCCGTCATATGTTGTATTTAAGATACCATTTCCTTTGGTGTCTGTTAAGAACTCACCGCGATAGCCGATAAGGCCTCTAGCCGGGATAGAGAATTCCAGACGGGAATATCCGCCTCCTGCAATGCTCATACCCTGTAATTCACCTTTACGAAGGCTTAATTTCTGAATAACTGTTCCGGAAAATTCCTCCGGTACATCCACATAGGCAAGTTCCATTGGTTCCAGTAATTTGCCACGTTCATCCTTTTGATAGAGTACTTCTGCCTTACTAACCGCAAATTCATAGCCTTCACGGCGCATATTTTCGATCAATACAGATAAATGAAGCTCGCCTCGTCCGGAAACTTTATATGCTTCAGTAGTCTCAGTTTCTTCAACACGAAGGCTGACGTCGGTGTTCAATTCACGGAACAGTCTGTCACGGAGATGTCTGGAAGTTACATATTTTCCTTCCTTGCCGGCAAGGGGACTGTCATTTACCATAAAGTGCATGGCAATGGTCGGTTCTGAAATCTTCTGGAACGGGATAGCGTCTACATCTTCCTGGGAGCAAAGGGTATCTCCGATATGGAGGTCAGCGATTCCGGAAATAGCAACGATAGATCCGATTGTAGCAGATTGAACCTCCACTTTATTCAGTCCGTCAAACTCATATAATTTACTGATTTTAACTTTTTTCTGTTTTTCTGGCTCATGATGGTTGACCAAAACTACTTCTTGGTTTACTTTTATAGTACCACGGTCTACTTTGCCTACACCAATACGTCCAACATATTCATTGTAGTCGATGGTGCTGATCAATACCTGGGTAGGAGCTTCGGGATCGCCTTCCGGTGCCGGGATGTAATCTAAAATTGTTTCAAATAAAGGAGTCATATCCTTTGCTTCATCCGTCATATCCAGAACAGCGTGGCCTGCTTTTGCAGAAGCGTAGACGAATGGGCAGTCTAACTGCTCATCGGAAGCATCCAGATCCATGAATAATTCCAGGATTTCATCGATAACTTCATTTGGTCTTGCTTCCGGACGGTCAATTTTATTGATACAGACAATAACCGGGAGATTTAATTCAAGGGCTTTGCGAAGAACAAATTTTGTCTGCGGCATAGAACCCTCAAAAGCGTCAACTACGAGAACAACACCATTTACCATTTTTAATACACGCTCAACTTCGCCGCCGAAGTCTGCATGTCCAGGCGTATCAATGATGTTTATTTTCGTACCTTTGTAATAAACGGCTGTATTCTTGGATAAAATCGTAATGCCGCGTTCACGCTCGATATCGTTGGAATCCATGACACGTTCTGCGACTTCCTGATTGGCGCGGAATACGCCACTTTGTTTTAACAGCTCATCGACTAATGTGGTCTTACCATGGTCAACGTGGGCGATGATGGCAATGTTACGAATATCTTCTCTTTTCATAAAATGATTTTCCTTCTTTCCATATAATGAACAAAATATAACTCATACAGTTTATCATATTTTTCCCAGATTACAAGGGGTTTTGTCGATTTTAAGGGACATTCATTCAGAATTCTAAAAAAAATAATGAAATTTTAAAAAATAGTGGTTCTAAAAGTGAATTAAGCCGAATAGATATATTAATATACAAAATACGAAAAGAGATACTTCGTAAGAAGAAGGGAGAACTATTATTCATGACAGATAAGATTATTGAAAACAATCAGGTATCCATTATTGGAGAAATTGCATCAGGCTTTACTTTCAGCCACGAGGTGTTTGGGGAGGGATTCTACATGCTAGATGTGCTGGTCAAAAGACTCAGCGATTCCCTGGACAGAATACCGGTGATGATTTCAGAGAGACTGATTGACGTGACACAGGATTACCAGGGAGAATACATACAGATCACGGGGCAGTTCCGCTCCTACAACAGACATGAAGAAAAAAAGAACAGGCTGGTGTTGTCCGTATTTGCCAGAGAGGTCACTTTCGTTGAAGAAGAAAATGACAAGGTGAAGACAAATCAGATATTCCTGGATGGCTTTATCTGTAAGCCCCCGGTATATCGTAAGACCCCGCTTGGAAGAGAAATTTCCGATATGCTGGTTGCAGTCAACCGTCCATATGGCAAATCGGACTATATTCCCTGCATTTGCTGGGGAAGAAATGCAAGGTTTACTTCCGGTTTCTCCGTAGGTGGACATGTGCAGGTATGGGGACGAATACAGAGCAGAGAGTACATGAAAAAACTGGAGGGAGATATTACTGAAAAAAGAATTGCTTATGAGGTGTCGGTAAGCAAGTTGGAATATATGGAATAAGTATTGCATTCTTTATTTAACTGTAGTAAAATAATAAAACTGATAATGTAGTTAGGTATATGGCGGTTTAACCACCAGTCAGTTAAGAGAGGTGCGCTATGGATAAAGGTTCAGTACATATATTTTGTGGTGAAGGCAAGGGTAAGACGACTGCAGCTATCGGTCAGGGGATCCGCGCTGCCAGCCAGGGCAAATCTGTGATTGTAATTCAGTTTCTGAAGGGCAGGATGGTGGAAGAAATCAGTTTCCTGCAGCGTTTGGAACCGGAGATTAAGCTATTCCGGTTTGAAAAATCAGATGAATCTTTTGATAGTCTGAGCGCAGAAGAAAAGGAAGAAGAGGCACAGAATATCCGCAATGGAATGAATTTTGCGAAAAAAGTTCTGGTAACAGAGGGGTGTGAAGTCCTGATTTTAGATGAAGTACTGGGACTGTTAGAATATGGAATTGTAACAATTGATGATATCCGCACTTTGATTGAGGCTAAGGATGATGAGACAGAGCTTATTTTGACCGGGATCTGCAACGGCAGGGAACTCTGGGATTGTGTCGATGAAGTGACACAAATGTCAACGGTTCATAAATTAGAAAACAATTGTTGACAAGGATTTTTAATGATGCTATAGTTAGAATAACTGAATAAGTTTGATAGAGGTCGCGTGTTTCATCAGTATAAAATTGGATATGTTCAGGCATAGATGAAGATTTTTGAAAGGGAAAGACGCCGAAAGGTGCGGTACCTGTATAACCGTATTCTTGGGCATATGGCAAATAGTCATATGACTGTCATCATAATTTTTATGATGGGGAGCTATCCAAAGAGAATATTTTACGTAATCTTTAGGGGCAGGCTCTTTAGCCGGTCCCTATTTTTTAAGGAGGAAAAGCACATGGCAATATTTACAGGCGCAGGTGTGGCAATTGTTACACCGATGAAAGAAAATGGAGACGTTAACTTTGAAAAATTAGGAGAGATTCTGGAAGATCAGATCGCAAATGGAACAGATGCAATTGTTATCTGCGGTACGACCGGTGAATCTGCTACTTTGACTCATGAGGAGCATTTAGAAACAATTAAATATACCATTGATAAAGTGGCTAAAAGAATTCCGGTAGTGGCTGGAACAGGTTCAAACTGTACTGAAACAGCAATGTATTTATCCGTTGAGGCGGAGAAATACGGAGCGGACGGTCTTCTTCTGGTATCGCCATATTATAATAAAGCGACACAAAAGGGATTGATCAAACACTATACAACCATTGCAAATGCAGTTAAGATTCCGATTATTTTATACAATGTTCCAAGCCGTACCGGATGTAATATTTTACCGGAAACAGTGGCGGAACTGGTAAATAACGTGGAAAATATCGTTGGTATCAAAGAAGCATCCGGAAATATCTCACAGATCGCGAAACTGATGCAGCTTACCGGAGGAAAGATTGACCTGTATTCCGGCAACGATGATCAGGTAGTACCGCTCTTATCCTTAGGCGGCAAAGGCGTGATCTCTGTTTTATCAAATATCGCACCGCAGCAGACACATGACATGGTAGAAAAGTACCTTCAGGGTGATACAGAGGGCAGCCTCAAAATCCAGCTGGATGCACTTCCGTTAATCAATGCACTTTTTAGTGAAGTAAATCCGATTCCGGTTAAAAAAGCAATGAACCTGATGGGAATGGAAGTAGGACCTCTTCGTGGGCCGTTAACAGAGATGGAAGATGCGAATGCAGAAAAACTAGCAAAAGAAATGGTGGATTTCGGACTAAAACTGTCATAAGCACAATAAGGAGTAACGTATGATAAAAATAATTATGCATGGCTGTAACGGAAGAATGGGCCAGGTGATCAGCCAGATTGTAAAGGAAGATCCGGATACCCAGATTGCAGCAGGGATTGACATTGTAGATAACCGGGAAAATGGATATCCGGTTTTTACAAATATCCGTGAATGTGATGTGCAGGCGGATGTGGTAATAGATTTTGCTTCAGCGAAAGCGGAAGATGCACTTCTTGACTTTTGTAAGGAATGCAACCTTCCTGTTATTGTCTGTACAACAGGCCTTTCAGAAGACCAGATTGCAAGAGTTAAGGAAACCAGCAAGGTGGTAGCGGTATTAAGGTCAGCGAACATGTCACTTGGGGTAAATACCCTTTTGAAATTGCTGCAGGATGCTGCGAAGGTACTGGCTCCGGCGGGATTTGATATGGAAATCGTGGAGAAGCATCACAAACATAAAGTAGATGCACCCAGCGGTACGGCACTTGCCATGGCTGACAGCATGAATGAAGCACTCGATCATCAGTATACCTATAAATTTGACAGAAGCCAGGAGCGGAAAGAACGAGATGCTAAAGAGATTGGTATTTCAGCTGTTCGCGGAGGTAATATTGTGGGCGAACATGAAGTCTTCTTTGCAGGAACCGATGAAGTAATCGAGTTTAAGCATACGGCCTATTCAAAGGCAATATTTGCCAAAGGTGCTGTGGAGGCCGCTAAGTTTCTGGCGGGTAAAGAACCGGGATTCTATGATATGAGCGATGTTATTGCAGCAAAATAATAAAAAGTTGATACAGATACCCCGCAGCAATCTGCGGGGTCTTCGACCCTCACGGCAGAAGTGAAAAGGAGTATGATTCTGAATCAGGAATAGTACTCTGTATTGCCGGTCGGGGGAATATAGGAGCAAGGGGGATAATTTTGTGGATCAGGATTATGAAATGAGATATTTAAAAAGTCTTGCTAAGCTCTATCCTACGATAGCAGCAGCTTCAACAGAAATTATTAACCTCCAGTCCATTTTGAACCTGCCAAAGGGAACGGAACATTTTTTGACGGATATTCATGGTGAATATGAACAGTTTCTTCATGTGTTAAAAAATGGGTCGGGGTCTGTTCGCAGGAAAATTGATGAAGAATTTGGAAATACATTAAGTAGCCGGGATAAAAAAAGCCTGGCTACTTTAATTTATTATCCGAAGCTCAAACTGGAACTGGTGGAGAAGACAGAAGATAATCTGGAAGACTGGTATAAGATTACACTGCACAGGTTGATACAGATCTGTAAGAGGGTGGCTTCTAAATATACCAGATCGAAAGTGCGAAAGGCACTGCCGAAAGATTTTTCCTATGTCATTGAAGAGTTGATTACGGAAAAAGAAGAGGTTCAGGATAAAGAAGCCTATTATAATTCTATTTTAAATACCATTATACGGATTGGCAGTGCCAAGGAAATGATCATTGCCCTGAGTAATCTGATTCAGCGGCTGGTTATTGACCATATACATATTGTGGGAGATATATTTGACAGGGGTCCCGGACCTCATATTATTATGGACAGGCTTATGACGTATCATTCTGTGGATATCCAGTGGGGAAATCACGATGTTGTGTGGATGGGGGCTGCGGCTGGACATAAAGCCAGTATTGCAAATGTCATTCGTATTGCGGCACGTTATGGAAATCTGGATATGCTGGAAGAGGGCTATGGCATTAATCTGATACCACTTGCTAACTTTGCAATGAATACTTACGGAAATGACAAGTGCAGCTGCTTTAAGATTAATTATGATAAGGCAGAATATAATACCAAAGATCTGGAATGGGACTGCAGAATGCAGAAAGCAATTGCCATTATTCAATTTAAATTAGAAAGCCAGGTAATCATGCGGCGCCCTGAATTTGAAATGGAAAACCGTCTGCTGCTGGATAAGATTGATTATGAAGCAGGTACGATTCAGCTGGAAGGGAAGGTTTATCCACTTTCTGATACTAATTTTCCTACGATAGACCCTAAGAATCCGTATGAACTCTCTGCCGCAGAAACAGAAGTTATGGATCGGCTGCAGTCTGCATTTATGAAATGTGAAAAGCTGCAGACGCATGTGAGATTTTTATTTTCCCATGGCAGTTTATACAAGATCTTCAATTCCAATCTATTATATCATGGATGCATGCCTTTAAATGAGGATGGAAGCTTTAAAAAGGTCAATGTATTCGGAACGGAATACAGTGGTAAAGCGCTGTATGATATTCTGGAGATATATGCCAGAAAAGGGTACTACTCCGTATTGGATAAAGAGGAACGGGAAAAGGGACAGGATATCTTATGGTATATCTGGAGCAATGGAAACTCCCCTGTTTTTGGGAAAGACAAAATGACAACATTTGAACGTTACCTCATTAAGGATAAAGAAACCCACCATGAAGAAAAAAATCCATATTACCGATATATTGAAAAAGAAGAGACGGTAAACAGAATTCTGGAAGAGTTCGGGCTGGATATTAACCAGTCGCATATAATCAACGGGCATATGCCCGTACAGCTTTCCAAGGGAGAAACTCCGGTAAAATGTAATGGAAAACTGTTGATTATTGATGGAGGATTTTCAAAGGCGTACCAGAAAGTGACTGGTATAGCAGGGTATACCCTGGTATACAATTCTTATGGGCTGCGCCTGGTAGCGCATGACCCCTTTACTTCTATGGAAGATGCGATAGCGAAAGAGACCGATATACATTCTGAAAGTATGGTCGTGGAGCAGGTGATGCGCCGGCGGCTGGTAGCAGATACCGATATCGGAAAGGAACTTCAACGCACCATTAAGGAGTTGGAAAGCCTGTTGTCGGCGTATCGGCATGGGATTATTAATGAGAAGATTTAGGTGTGGGGTGTTGATGAAAGACGCTTTGTAGATGTGAGTATCTACGGAAAGAAGGGGTGGGATGATATGGACTCTGTCGGCTTGCCGAAGAGCTGGTTTTCTCAAGAAGCTGGGCCCCCAGGGGCTGCGGCAAGCCGACGAAGCCCCTGTCCTGTCACCCTCCGGCTATTTCCGTACACACCCTCCATCAACAAAGTGTCTACATCCAACAACCCCCTATTTTAGTACCTTAGAACATTATAATTTCATCTTCCTACTCTTTGAATAAGAACTATAAACCCTGGTTTTCCCGACCTTCTTATAGCTTCGCAGGCGGAAGGTATAGGTCTGTCCCTGTTTCAGTTTTGATTTTGTATAAGATTTAGACTTGGCTCCTTTTGTGGCTATGAGCCTGTATTTACCTCTGCCGGTTTTCATATAAATCTGGAAACCGTCTGCTTTTACTTTGTTTTTCCAGGTTATTTTTATCTTGCCGGAACCCTGTTTTTTACAGGTAATACTGGTTTTAGATGGGGCGCAGGCGGTTGCCAGGGTCTTGGAAAAATCACTTTCTTGAATCACATTTTCTGACTGATTGTATGCTTTAACCCGGTATTTATAAATGTTTGGGTATCGTACATCAGTATCTTTAAAGCTTGTATATTTGGTTTTCTTAACAGTAGTCCATTTTCTTGTTTTGCTGCTATAGCGGGATATGATGTATCCCTTAGCTCCCGTTACTTTTTTCCAGCTTATTTTAATTGCTTTTGGTTTGCTGTAAACGGTTTGTAGTCCTGCTGGTTTGGCTGGCTTTTGTACTGCGGGCAGGGTTGGCTGCCAGTGTGCATAGACCGTTACATTGTTTTTAAAATTACAGACAGTATCCTGTGTTAACTGAATCCCTCCGGAAGCCATTGTATACCATCCAAGAAATGCATATCCGGTACGTGAAGGGATTGGAAGCGCTCCTAGCGGTTCTTTTTCCACCACGGTTTTGGAGGCAGGGTTAACGGTACCTCCATTGGCATGAAAGGTTAAGGTATAAACAGATGGTTCCGGTGCTGTATTTTCTTTTTCCCATAAGGCAGTAAAGCTTACATTGTTTTCCGGAAGTATAAAGGTCTCACCTGCTTGATAGGTGATATTACCGTCACTCCAGCCAATAAATTGATATCCCGTCTTTTGATAAGGATTCTGGGGAAGGGTGATTTGTGTTCCGGCTTTTGCAAGAATCATATCCGGGTTTTCTCCCACAGCATCGGTTCCGCCGGAAAATGAAACCGTGTATTTTTCTGGAAAAATTTCTCCTTTTGTAACATTGACAGTAGAAAATGCTTCTGCATTTACAGTGTCGGCTCCAATGAGTGAGGCGGTTACTTTTATGATGATGGTTCCAGGAGCAGAGACGGTTAGTTTATTATCATCCAAAAGTGCACAGCCTGTAAGATCTTCCTGAATTTCGTAATGGAATTGAATCTGATCCTGGTTATGGCCGGGTATCTGGCAGTCTCCTGACAGTTCGGCTGTGGCATTTAAGGTGAGGTCTATCTCTGTAAATCCGGCTGGAATCTGGATATTCTGGTTCTCCAGGTTCAGATTAGTGATGCTGCATGTGCAATCCCAAGGAACTTTTTCCCATTGTGCGGTTAAGATCAGATTTTCTCCCGGCATAGTGATTGCCTGTCCCTCTTCGTAGGTATAGTTTCCGTCACTCCAGCCGATAAACCGGTAACCGGGCTTCTCGTAGGGATTTGAGGGCAGGCGGACTTCAGCGCCAGCCTCAGCATGGATATTTCCGGGATTCTCACCGTTTGCATTATCCCCTCCTAAAAAGGTAATCGTGTAATATTCTTTTGGTGGATCAGCTTCTTTAGAAACACTGATTACAGCATTTGCTTCGGCGGAATCTGCTTTGCTTCCGGTTATGGAGGCAGTTACTTTTATAGTAACATTTCCGGCAGATGAAACCGTCAGTACATCTTCATTTAATATCGCGCCATAGGTCTGATCCTCTAGGATGTCATATTGGTAGGAAATCTTCAGTTTATTATGTCCTTCTGCCTGACAATCTCCGGTAATATTTGCAGCAGCATCCAGATTTACATCCATACTATCCTGATCTGCAGGAATACTGACACTCTGGTTATCCAGGAGCAATCCGCTTATCTTGCAGGAACACTCACCCGAGGGTGCGTCGGTGGTACGGTTTCCAATTACCTCCCATTCCCGTATGCCCACAGCATCGCCCGCGGCATTGTGATTCATGCTATGGAATAAAAGCCGTATATACCTTTGTGTGACCGGGGTATCCAGGGTAATGGTATCAATGAGATCCTTTTCATCACTGTCAGGATGTGTTCTGGTATCTATTGTGGTCCACTCGGCATTATCATCAGAAACCTGAATCTCATAGTCAGAAGCATAAGTCTTCAGGTAAAACTTAATATTGATTTGCCGGACGTCAATGCTCTTATTTCCCAGATCTGCTGAGATCCAAGAGGTCTTGGCGGAGGCCCCTCCTTTAATGGGAGTGCCTTCCCATCTGGTGGACAGACTGCCGTCTACTGCGTTTTTCACGGGATACAGGCCCTGCCCGGATTCTTTTACCAAACCATTCAGTATCAGATTACCATTTTCTATATCAGGATATTTGTCTTCATCGCTAATATCATCAGATACGGTAATACGGATATTGGTATACAGTCCTGCGTGGTTATAGGTACCGTCCAAAAGCCCGGGATATCCAGTTAGGGTATAAACACCTGCTTTTTGCGGACGGTAGCCTTCTGGCAGCCAATTTATTTTTACGCGTTCACGGCTTAAATCCCCATAAGTCACCATCATAGATTCCGGCAAAGGTAAATCTGAAAAAGAGGTATTAAAATCGACTGTAACAGGGTCGAAATTTTCTGTATCCAGTTTATTAATCTGTTTGCCGTCCTGGTCAAACACGGTTTCCTCCGGGGAAATATCCTCGTTTTTTAACACGGGTAAAATTTCAAATATAGTGGGTATCGATCCAGCCGGCCATTTTATATGAAGAGAAAGGACATCTTCTTCCCCTGTAAAAGGGAAATTGTTGATGCCGGCGGATAATTTTCCGAGGGATTTTTCTGATAACCCGTTTCCGCCATAAACGGCGGCAGTTACTTCTGCATTGCTGACAGCCCTGGCATCCTGAAGAATGGTAACGGATTGAAGTCTGGTATTTTCTGTGAGAGTATATTCCAGATAATCATTTCCGTCAGATGCCGCTGTAGATGTATAAACCGTAGTTATGTTTTTATCAATCAGCTTATGAAGATCTCCGGAAAGTGTTCCTGTAATTTCCGGAATTTCGCTGATCCGGGTTTTGTTAATCTCAATATCATTGATCTTCAAAGGGTTTTCGTTATCTTTTGTAATGAGAATCCTAAGGTAACGTCCCATTTTACCGTCCAGATTTTTGGTTATCCGGTAAAAGATATTATCCCTGATGGCATCCCCGCCGCCGTTCACAGCTTCCGCAAAGTCTTCCCAGGCTGCTTTATCTTCGGATATCTGGAATTTGGCGTCATAGAAACGTGTACTTTCATCTCCGGTTGTGATTCTGATATCATAGACCGGGACAGTGGCTCCAAGATCAATTATGATCGACATGTCTTTTTTCTGTGAGGCGTTAGTCAGTGCATAAGTAGACGTATCCCCATCAAACAGGTTTTCCCATTTCCCCTCTTTTAGTGAGGTGAAGCTGGTTTCTGATACAAGTGGATTAATGGAAAAATCACCGATATAGACATCCAGTGCGCTAAGGTCGAATTGTATAGTCTGGTCTGTTTCATTGAGCATTCGGACATATCTTGCTTTTTCACCATTTAATTGGCCAGGAATATTAGTCCAGATAATTCCGTTTTCAGAATATTGAAGGGTGAGCGCTTTTCCGGTATCGCCTGTCTGGCATGAAATATGTTCTATCGGTGCAAGGTTATGCATTTTTATGCCCAAGTACTCTTCGGGTGCTAGCTGTATGCCATTAGCCTCAGACATATGATACATTCTGTCCTCTTTTATTACCGTATTGGGAAGTGTGGATTCCATATTGCTGTATACGCCAAATGCTTTATCCAGAGAACCATTCACTGTAAATTCGCGAATATAGGTCCAGTAATCTGGTTTGGATGCTGTACCTTTTTGCGTCAGGCGAAGTCTGATGTAACGTGCCTTTATATTAATATCCCGGATACTGAGTTTATGCGTATCCACATTCGGGGCAATGGTGGTCCATTCCGTGCCATCCTTTGAATATTCCAGGCATCCGTTATGAAAATAGTCATGATCGCTGTCTGTCTTTCCCTGTAGGATTTCCAGAGAATGAACAGGTACGGTTTTACCTAAATCCACACCGAAATAATCGCCCTTTTCCTGAACCGTCTGATAAGAAGCATAGGTTACAGGATCGCCGTCAAATATCTTAGCGGACTCGGCATTATCATTTTTTTCAACACCGCCCAGCATTCCATAAAAAGATGGACTGAATTGGGAGGGATTGGGATTTAAATATGGTTCCAAAAGATTCTTTGCTTGTGCGGCAGCTTTAGAGACAAAAGGTTCCAGTCGTTTACTTCCGGCGAGAGCCATTCGGTCAGAGCCACTGTAAGTAGGATATGATGCCTGTGTTTCCAGGGCTTTCGCTGCCGTGGCAAAATCACTCCAGGCAGTTTGGGTATCGCCATTTTGAAAAGCTGTGATAGACGAAAGTACTGATTTTCCGCCGTTTGCAATATCGTTTAATGATTTAAGCCAGGGATCCAGCTCCTGTATCAGATCTGAATTTTCACACTGGTCATAAAATACCTGGACAGAAGTAATAATATGGTCAAATTCAGTTGTTAAATCTACTACGTCGCTGTCTTCCCCTAAAGATGCTCCGTTTAAGATTTTAGATGTTACGGTATCCAGCTTTTGTTCCAGGTATTCGGACTCCGGAAAACCGCCCGGTACCCTTCCTGATCCGGGGCAGTTCGATACATTTCTGGCAATGGTAAGATATGCGTCATACACCTCAGGCTGAAGATATTTGAAGGAGTCTTTAAAGACCTGTTCCGCCTGGTTTTCATAGTCAGTGTTGTTCCAGAACAATGCGGCAAGCTGGAACAGGCCGGGCTTGTTGGCTTGTGCAAAACGGCTGGGATTTGAAACTGCGCCAGCTAGTCCTTTTACATTACTTCTTGCATAATGGATAATATCGCCTAAGTAAATTCCCGATGCACCATGTTCATTTACCGGATAATTCAGCCAGAACACCGGATCATGTCCTGTTTTTTCTTTTAAAAAGTTTACGGTATCCTGGGTAATAGGAGCATTTACATCATCCCCGGTCCAATAAATGTCTATTGTATCGTTCAGATTTTTCAGGGTTTCCAGTTCCTGACCGTTTCCGCTCCAAGCTTTGTTATATCCCTGAGGGCAATAGGTCATGCGCCTGCATCCTTTTTCCTGAATAAAGTCACGATCCAGCAGGTTAAGCAGGCGGACGACTTCAGCATGGGTACCTGCACCAAAATCATCATTTAGTACGTCAAATTTACGCACGCCTGCATCGTAAAGCTGTCCGAATTTTGTCAAAAGCTTCTCGTAGTTTTCACTAAACTTGCTGTTATACTCATCAGAACCAACCGGGTATGAATTCAAACGGTTAAAAAAATATGATATGTGAATGGACCAGGCATAATCTACTTTCGTCTCCATACCCGTCTGAACCAGATCCCGGATCTTATCCAGTTCGTCCGACGGATACAAGGTATCGTTCTTGTGATAAGGGTCGGTCTTAGATGCATAGACATAAGTATTCATTTTGAAATCTCTTGCAAACAGCATAAGGCTCTTCCGGTTGGCATAATCCCAACCGCCGTAGAAGCCTTCTATAAATCCCCGGGTTGCCATAGAAGCATAATCTTCTATCTGAACATTCAGAAATCGGTTTCCCGCAAAAGAAGAAAACATCATCTGAAGCGTAGCAAGTCCATAATATACAGCATTGGTATCTTTTCCAAGGATGACAATTGTTCCCTGGGAAGCGCTGTCTCTTTTGGCATTCAAAAGATAACCGTCCGTCTGGCGGAACAGTTCCTGGTTTTGAACGGTTACCTGGGTGCCGGCGTACTGGTCAGCCTGTTGCTTGCTTCCGGCTATTCCAAGCAGGATGTTGGATTTCCCTTGTGCGACTGCGTTAGAAAAGGTTATATTTCTATTATAATTATTGAGAATTTCTTCTAAAAATCTAAGGGTGTACTGATCGATGCCGTCTTCCAAAACCACATTGACCTCTTCTCCAATGGTAAACTCTGTTGGAGTCTCACTGCTGTCATAGGAAACGGATTGAGGAACCGGATAAATTTCATAATGATCCGGCGAACTGGCATAACCCTCATGGAGCTGTGTTTCCGCGTCCAGCGGCTTCGTGTATGCCAAAGCCGGAATGACATTTGTAAACAGTACCACAAATGCAATAAAATAGCTGATAAAGATTTTTACATGTTTGTTCATCATAACTCTCTCCTCCTAATATATAAGTGTAGGGTTTAGATATCCCAACAGCCAGTTGGGTTC
>UQCR01000007.1 GCA_900539655.1 uncultured Robinsoniella sp. | reverse complement strand
CCAATTCTTATCAGGAAAAATCATTTTCTATAGACACAGAAATTTTTACGCCCTCGATCAGCCAAGAAATGTAATTAACATTTTTTTGCTGATCTTATCTTTTGTTTACTTAATATAAATTTGAATACACGGTACCATTTCCCAGACCGCCCCGCTTATAATAACCAAGCTCACTGACAGTCACCAGCTGATAACCCCTGTTTAATAACTCCGGAATTATGATTTCCGCTGCTGCCACTGTGGGCAGATGAATGTCATGCATCAATATAATATCCCCATCCCTTACATAGTTCAAAACAGCGTTAACTGTACTCTGGGTATTTTTTGTTTCCCAGTCTCTGGTATCAATCGACCACATAATTACAGGTGTCCCCGCCAAAGCATTTACTGAAGCATTATAAGATCCGTAAGGCGGCCTTAAAAGCGTCGCATTGTGTCCTGTTATGTTTCGAATATTAGTGTTGGTGCTGTTAATCTGCGACGATATCTGACTGTCAGAAATCCTGGTCAGCTGAGGGTGGTCATATGTATGATTTCCAATCTCGCATTTCAATTGGTATTCCCTTCTGACTGCATTGGGATAAACCGGCACACTTTGACCTACCAGGAAAAAAGTAGCCCGTACCTTATTCCTCTCTATACAATCCAGAAGCCTTTCGGTATACGGCCCCGGTCCATCGTCAAAAGTCAGAGCAACCATAGGCTTTTGGGGATCTATTTTAGGGGTTACTTTCGCCTTTGGGTCGTATACGCCATTCTTTTTAAAATGGTACCACTGACCATTGATGAAGGCATCCCCCGTAGTTCTCGTCCCGTCTTCCCGAAGATAATATTTCTTCCCCTTGCGGTTGAGCCAGCCAACTGCCATCTTGCCATCCGCCTTTAGGTAATAATATTTATTGTGGTGACGCAGCCAGCCTGTAACTCTTCTGCCACTCCCGGTAAAATAATAAGTTGAAGAACCAATCTTCTGAAAACCTTTTGCCGTCTTCCCGT
Organism: uncultured Robinsoniella sp.; assembly: GCA_900539655.1. Taxonomy (GTDB): domain Bacteria; phylum Bacillota; class Clostridia; order Lachnospirales; family Lachnospiraceae; genus Robinsoniella. The sequence continues at coordinate 111,491 of UQCR01000007.1, read as the reverse complement.
CTTTTCCAAAATAGTAACGGTTTTTATTAATGGTACGCCAGCCTTTTGCCATGGTGCCGTCTTTTCCAAAGTAATACTTATTTTTATGCCAGGTAAACCATCCAGTGCGCATAACACCCGTCCTGGTATTGGAATAATATTGCCTGTTCTTATATCGAAACCAGCCAGTTAGCAGTTCGCCCTTCTGATTCAGAAAATAACGGTAATTGCGGTATCCTTTCCACCCCGATACACGAAATCCTTCATTATTAAAATAATAAATTTTTCCCTTCACATTTACCCATTGGCCAGAAGCATAAGTTCCATTCAGGAATCGAAACTTATGCTTTCCCGCCGATTTTACCCATTTTCCATTTCTACGGGCAGCCTTCATAACATTTTTAAGCTTTTGCGACTCGTTGCCGCTTCCCGCTTTCCCGTCAGTTTGCGACTTTGCTGATACTCCTGCTGTAGACAGCATGACAAATATTATTATAAAAAGAAATGACCATACCCACCTCTTTTTTCCACACTTCATAACCTTCCCTTCTCTCTTCCTTATCCTCTTTCTTATCCTCTTTTCATAGTCCTAATATACTTGTCCTTTATACTTGTCCTTAATACTTGTCTTTTATTCTTGTCTTTTACACTTGACCTTTATACCTGTCTTTTATTCCTGTCTTTTATTCTTGTCTTTTATTCTTGGTCTTTTATTCTTTTTTATCCGCTGAATCAGATAACGGGGCATTCCTTACTTCACGGATTTGTATTTCCGATAGCATCCAATTGCAATAGCACCTTCACCAATGTGGCAGGATACGCTCAACGACAATGGATCCATACGGACCGGAATCTCCGGAAAAGCTTCTTCAATTTCCTGCTTCCAGACCTTCGCCTCTTCCAGATTTCCTGAATATGCCGCTCCAAATTCCATATTACCCTGCTGTGCAAATTCTTTAAATCTGGCAGCCATATCTTCTTTCACGGCATCCAGAATTGTTTTCTTCGCCTTTGCTTTGCCGCGTACTTTAGCGTAAGCATCCAGCTTCGCTCCCTGTATCTGTAAAACCGGTTTAATATTCAGAATCGTTCCAACAGTTGCTGCTGCCGGTGTGATCCGCCCGCCTTTTTTCAGATATTCCAAAGTTTCCACAGTGATATAGATACTGGCATCCAGTGCCATTTCTTCCATCTTGGTTTTAATTTCTAACGCATTTAATCCATCCTCTGCCATCATCATTGCGTCCATAACAGATTGGTACTGTGTAACAGAAATCCTCTGGTTATTTACAACCTGTACTTTACCGTCAAATGCCATGGACAGGCTCATTGCATTTTCACAGGAAGAACTCAATCCGCTAGACATAGGGATATGAACAATCTCTTCATATTCTTCCAGTAAGTGTTCCCACAAATCCGTAAGATCCCCCGGCGATGGCTGGGATGTACTGATATCTGCTCCGGATGCCAGTTTCTGATAGAACTCTTCCTGGCTCAGCGTAATATCCTCCATGAACATCTCACCATTAATAAAGAAAGGCATTGGAACTACAAAAATCCCTAATTCTTTTGCCTTATTCTGTGTTATCCCACTATTACTATCTGTAACAATAGCTACTCTTTTCATATTCACCATATCTTCCTTTTTCTGCATTTTAACGATTTTAGACATCATTGTTATTGTATCTAATATTGGCTTATATTACAACATTTATTTAGACTTTTTTACTATATCTAGTATATTTTCACATAGTTTTAAATACTACATGACAATATATACTCCTAATGCAAAATAGTACGGAAGATTCTGTTTCATCATATAAGATAAGCCGTATCTGATCACAGTTACATTTTTTTGTAATCTGCTGTGGATACGGCTGGCTCATTTTATTTATTTTGGCAACGTTTCAGTGAGAGAAATATCTGTTATGCGTGGGGAATATTCGTAAATTCCGATATCTCTCTGCTGATTGTACATAAATCACTGACATCTAAATCATGCAGATTTTCATGTCCGGTAATTCTGGCAAATGTTTTCAGTTCCTTAAAACTGCAGTTGAGAAAGTTTGCAACGCGTTTTGCCGATAAATCTACTTTCAGGCGTTTCCTAAGTTCCGGATCCTGGGTCGCCACACCTACCGGACAATTGCCGCTGCCGCAGATACGGTATTGCTGGCATGCAGCTGCAATTAAGCCTGCAGAGGCTACCGCTACTGCGTCAGCTCCCATGGCAATTGCTTTGGCAAAATCAGAAGATACCCGCAGACCACCCGTAATAACAAGATCAATGTCCGCACCTGCCTCATCCAGATATTTTCTGGCACGGTATAATGCGTAGATCGTCGGCACGCTGGTCGCATCCCGTACAATTTTCGGACTTGCACCGGTAGCACCGCCCCGCCCGTCAATGGTAATGAAATCAGGCTTGGCAAACACACAATATTCCAGATCCTTTTCAATTCTTCCTGCTGCAATCTTAATTCCAATCGGTCTTCCCTCAGATGCATAGCGAAGCTGTTCCACGATATCCCTAAGATCCTCTTTTGAATTAATATCTTCAAATTTAGACGGACTGATTACATCCTCACCAAGAGGTTTATTACGAATCTTTGCAATTTCCGGGGTCACCTTGCCTCCTGGCAGATGTCCGCCCATTCCCGGTTTCGTTCCCTGTCCGATCTTAATTTCAATTGCATCAGCATTTCTTAGGTTTTCCGGTGTTACACTGTAATGATTTGGAACATATTCAAAAATATATTTATATGCTGCGTCCATTTCTTCCGGAAGAATCCCGCCTTCACCACTGCACATAGCAGTTTTTGCCATGGCGCTTCCTTTGGATAATGCCACTTTTACCTCTTTGGACAGTGCGCCAAAGGACATATGTGAAATATATACCGGACCTTCTAAAACCATAGGCTTTTTCGCATGCTTTCCGATTACCGTCGTAATATCTACCGGGGCATGTTCATCCAGGGGCGGTGGATTTAACTGAGCGCCCAGAATCAGGATTTCATCCCAGCCAGGCATTGGCATTCTCGTTCCCATCGCTTCGATTATAGGTTCTCCTGACATTGCCATCTGGTGTATCTCACTCATAAACCGGCTTTTTGGATCTTTTCTGGCATATTCTGCAGGATAAGCAAGGGTATTCTCTTCCTTTGCTTCTCCTGCCTGAGCGTGAAGAGCTTTCTCCTGCTTACTGCTTTCAGCAGAGCCCTCTTCCGATTTTCCTTCCCCTGTTTCTTCAAATACATCTAAAGGATTCTTACAAATCGGACATTCTTTTAACTCCAAAAAAGGTGCCCCTTCTTTTTCTTCATCATAAATATATCCACAGATACTGCACTTAAACTTCGCCATACTCTTCACGCTGCCTTTCTTCTTCTCATCGGAACCTGCGTTCAAATCCCCGCTTCTGTCAAAATATACAGTATGTAACATTTCTTCTGCAAGTTTACTTAAAGGCTCACCATAGAAGTCCTCATATAATTTGATAATTTCTTCATTCCTATGGCTCAAACGCAGTTTCATGCTCTTGTCTCTGTCATACAGACTCTTAATACGTTTTTCTCTTAAAGTATCACCCAGCCATTTTGTATCCTTAGGCTGTCCGCCTCCGCCAATGCAACCTCCCGGACAGGTCATAACTTCCACAAAATGATAATCAGCTTCTCCGGCTTTTATTTTCTCTATAAGCTTCTTGGCATTAGCCGTTCCGTATACTACAGCCACCTTCACATCCAGATCACCGATTCTGACACTGGCTTCCTTGATTCCCTGCAAACCTCTCACCGGCTGAAGGTCATACAGTTCTTCGGGTGCTTCTTCTTTGGTTATAAAATGATAGGCTGTCCGTACTGCTGCTTCCATAACACCGCCGGTATTTCCAAAAATAACGCCTGCTCCGGATGCTTCACCCATAAAATCATCATAGTCTGAGCCTTTTAAGGAAGCAAAATCAATTTCCTGTTCCTTTGCCCATTTTGCCAGTTCCCGGGTAGTAATGACATAATCCATATCCCGCATGCCGTCTATGCCCAGATGCTTAGACGCCGCATTCATTTCTTCCCTGCGTATTTCAAACTTCTTTGCCGTACAAGGCGTTACCGCCACATTGACAATCTTTTTAGGGTCAATTCCCATTTTCTTAGCAAAATAAGTCTTAATAGTGGGTCCCTGCATTCCAATCGGGCTCTTTGCCGTGGAGATATGTGCTCTCATATCGGGATAGTAAGTTTCCACGAACTTAACCCAAGCCGGACAGCAGCTGGTAAACTGTGGCAGCGGCTTATTAGCTTTTGTCACACGTTCTACCAGTTCACTGGCTTCTTCCATAATCGTAAGATCAGCCGCAAAGTTGGTATCCAGAACATAATCCGCTCCCAGTCCCCGAATAAGCGCCACCATTTGATCCTGGACAAAGCTGCCCTCTTCCAGTCCGAATTCCTCACCAAGTGCTGCCCTTACAGACGGTGATGTGCTGAAGATCACAATCTTATCTTCTGCCTTTACCGCTTCACGTACCTGGTCATATTCATAGACTTCCGTAATGCTGTCCACGGGACAGACATTGGCGCACTGCCCACAGTGTATGCAGATTGGTATATCCCCTGTTTTTTCCAAATCATATGTTCCTGCAACTGCGATGTCATTTGTACAGACCTGCCTGCACTGTCCGCATTTGATGCATTTTTCCTCATGACGCTGAATAGATGGATTGCCGGGTTCAATCGGAACCCGTATGTCCGTAAACTGATGTTTGCTCATAGGTACTTTTCCTTTCCAGTTTTAATATTAGTAATAATTATTATTATTAATTATAAGACATTTTCCATCTTCTGTCAACGATTTTAACCCATTCTTTTACCACACTGTCCACAGAATTTTGCATCTGACTCTACATCATTTCCACAGTCAGGACATTTTCTACCTTCGTTTTTTAACTTTGCCCCGCATTCTTTGCAGAAAAGATGGTCACTTGCATTTCTTGCGCCGCATGCTTCACAGACTGTACATTCCTCTTCATCACATCCCTCAGTGTCATCCTCTTCCCTGCCTCTTCTTCCAGATTGAAGGTCAAACAGTTCTTCTTCTGCTGCCTGGCGCTGTCTTCTGGCCTCCAAAAGCTTATTAAGATCCTCCGGAAAACGAATTTCCCCATCCTGCTCCAATGCTTTTTTGCCAACTTCTTTATAAATGTCATCTTCTTTTGCCTTTAACTTCTTAATGTCACTCTGTAACTGGAAAGCCCTGATACAAGGATCATCCTCCGGCATCAACTCTGATAAGCCTTTCATTAAACTGCTGAATATATCTCCTGTCATTTTGTTTACCTCCGTATTATTATCTATTCTTTTTGGTTTCCGGGCTGCTAACAACTGATATTTCAAGCCGTTACCTGAATTATACCATAAGTATCTTTATTATCAAATATTTGTCTGTAATTTTTAATAAAATTCTAATATTTTTAATCTCCTTACAAATAAGGCAGCATATTTTATCAACAGGTCACTTCCCCACCAACAAAGCGTCCTCATTCAACACCACCCCATTTTGTCACATACAGAATATCCCCGAATATATTATATTGAGGTGATAAACCGTTAACAGCTGTCACCATCCTGATTTGAATGCCTGCAAAGGCAGGCAGATGGGAGTTTTAATATGTCAATCATGTTTCCGCTTTTGATTGGTATCGCAGTCAATCTGGATAACTTTGTTATCGGAATGAATATGGGGATACGTGGTCAGAAGCTTACCATATTTTCTAACTTTCTGATAGGTTTGACAACCGGAGTCTGCGCTTTCGGTTCAACCTATGCTGCCAGGTTAATTTCCGGAAACTTCCTGGTATATACAAATTTTATAGGTGCAGTAATTATGATTTTCTTTGGTTACTTCTGCCTGATCAAAGATTCTATTCCCAAAAATACCCAAGACCAGGAAAGCGGACCGGATTTCTGTGCACCCTGTATGCAGGAAACTGTCTTTCTGGGGTTTGTTCTTGCGATTAACTGCATTCCCCCTTCTTTCAGTGCCGGCGTCATGGATATGTCACCGCTGTATATTGCATTTTTTGCCGCTTTGTTTTCCTGTATATCTATGCATGTAAGCAACCGCTTAGGATACCGGCTGCTCCATTTCCGGTTTATTAAAATGTTATCTCCCGCTTCCTCCATTCTGTTAATTGCAATTGGTATTATTGAATTGATTATATAAAGTTTGTGTGTGAAGGATCGAAAAGAGCAGAGAATTATAACCATCTCTGCTCTTTTCGATCCCTTATTTACTTTTTAATGGTATGTTTGAACTGTAAGATAACCTGTCGGAAAGAACTGCAACAGCGATAATTACCATATCTTATGATAACTCCCATAATTCCGCATACTACCACTGCTGCTATGAATAATTCGCCCGGAATTATTTTCAGGAAATTTAATATCAGAACAACCACAATGAGCGTACCATTAATTACTCCATATTTTTGCATATATCCACCTCCCGAATCCTGGCTGAGCATTCATTACAGCATTTATTGAATCGTTCATTGTATCATTCATTACAGCATTCATTGCGTCATTTATTACATCGTTCATTGCATCATTCATTACAGCATTCATCTTTCATTTTAAATCTAATAAGCTAAATTCAACTTATATTTCCTGTTTCTCACAAATCCGGATGCTGATTATAACTGATACAGCAGCCAGAATACATACTAAAACAAATGCCCCCGCTGTAATCAAATACCCGTTATTCATGACAAACTGTAAAATCTCCTGGTAAGAACCAATCTTTTCCTGGGTAGTTGTAAAAAGCAGGGCAATCAGTCCGGCTGCCAGTATAGGCATGACGCCAATGATGCTTCTTCCCTTTGCAATCCCCACTTTATATACCAATGGATACATAAACAGACAAGCTGTAATATCCAACAATACCCCGCCCACAAACAGTCCAACGTCCAGGCTTGTAATCGGTATGCCAAATCCATTGCAGATAACGGCGATCAACAGACCCCCAACCATTTGCCCAAGAGCACTGGTGCATAAAAACAGGTATCTTCCCAATACCATATTTATTACCGTTGCCGGAAGTGATACATAAAATATTTTGATCTTCTGGCTTTCTTCTCCCAGAAACGGCGTCATTGCCAATGTGGGAAAAAGAAAAATCAGCATAAATGCCCCCATAACAAAAGAACCTTGAAATATCACAAATAAAAACACCACAATTGGATAGAAGAATACGATTTTATTCATCATAGCTAAGGTTCCAAAATCCATTTTTAAGAAACGCATTGTATTTCCTGTCATCTTTTTCTCACCCCCTGAATATAAAACACGATAATCTGCTCGATACTTGGCTTTTCAACAAGAAAATCCTTTCGTATATACTCCAGCTGTTCCGTTTCCAACAGGCCTTCAAACCCAATCTGGGTTTTCTTGGCACCAATCAGTTTTTTCTCCAGATCTTTTGTCAGATCCTCAAGACCTCCTTTAATCACCACGTATTTATCCAGGATTTCATCCTTGGTATCAAAGAACACTTTATTGCCCTGATTCAGAAAGAAAATAAAATCTGCCACCTGATCCAGATCACTCATTATATGGGTAGAAAGCAAAACGCTCCTTTCTCCATCTTCAATGTATTCCTGAAGTTCTTCCAGGATCTCCGTGCGAATGACCGGATCCAGCCCGCTTGTAGCTTCATCCATAATTAAAATCTTGGTGTCCCTGGATAACGCACATGCAAACATTATCCGAACCTTCATTCCTTTTGAAAACTCTTTTATTTTCTGATCCTTAGGCAGATTCCATTTAGCGAGATAGTCATAAAATACTTGCTTTTGAAATGATGGATAAAATCCATTCAGCATCGCAGCCAGTTTTACTGGCGTATATTCTCCCGGCAGGTAACATTCATCTGCAATATAGCCGATCTGATCTTTATATTTTATTTCATCTTCCGAAAAGGTAATGCCATTTACTTTGATTGTACCTGTTTCATGTTTTAACTGCTCCATAATCAGCTTAATGGTCGTGGTCTTTCCTGCTCCATTCTGTCCCACATAGCCGCAAATATAACCAGCCGGAATCTGAAAGCTGATATTATTCAGGTGAAATCCACCTCTTTGTTTCGATAAGCCCTCTACTTCTAATATGTTCATACCTTTCACTCCTCATGTAATAACGCTTCTAAGATACGTACTAACTCTTCTTTTTGAATCTGCGCATACCGTGCATTTTCAATTGCAGTTTCAAATGCCTGTTCAATCCTTTTCAGATACTGCTCCCGGACCATTTCGTTATCCCGTGGCAATACAACGCTGCCTTTGCCCTGTCTGGCAGCAATAAATCCCTCCTGTTCTAACTCACTGTAGGCTCTGGTTGTGGTGATCACACTGATCCCCAGGTTCTTAGCCAGCTGCCGGATAGAGGGAAGTGTCTCTCCCTCCGGTATTGTCCCATTCATTATCTGCTCTTTGATCTGTTCTTTTATCTGTACATATATCGGCAGTTCCGACTGGTTTGAAACGATGACTTTCAAACGATCACTCCTTATCAATATTGATATTATAGTATATACTGTATATATATGATTATATACAGTTATTGTTTTTTGTCAATAGGAAAATTAAAAATACCGCATCCTTTCGGTCAATGTTAACTAAACGACATTGATCCTTTCGGAGCGGTACTTTTTCTACTATTCAATTATGTCAAATTATACTGCAAATAAGTCATTGAATGCTTCACTCATAGTTGGGTGCGTATAAATCTGATCCCTTAATACCTGATAATCCAGGCCGGCATCCATCGCAAGCTTAATCAGATTAATCATTTCGTATGATTCTTCGCAAAACAGCATAGCACCCAGAATCTTATTGGTATCTTCATCAATTATGGCTTTTAATAACCCAACAGGCTGTTTTAATACCTGTGCTTTTGGTATTGCTGCTGCAGCAAGTTTGGCAATTTTAATATGATATCCGGCTTTTCTTGCCTCATCCTCGTTTATTCCCACACGGGAAAATGAAGGATGAATGAATACGCTATAGGGCACGTTCTGGCGTTTCTTCTCATTATACTGCCCTCCATTTAACTGGGACCAGACGATGCGGAAATCATCCAGTGAGACATAAGTAAACTGCAGACCGCCAACCACATCTCCCATAGCCCAGATATTAGGAGCTGTAGTTTTCCTGTTCCCGTCTACCTTTACTGCACCTCTGGACGTAAGCTCTACTCCTGCCGCCTGTGCATTTAACTCTGCCGTATTAGGCTTTCTGCCGGTCGCAACCAGAATTGCATTTGCCTCTAACTCCTGTCTTTCACCTTTCCAGACAACAGTTACGGATGCATGATCCCCATTATTATGAATCCGCTCAATCTTCGCACCCAGCCGGAAAGCAACGCCGGAACTTTCAAGTGCACTTTTTATCGCATCCGCAATGTCACGGTCCTCACGTTTAATCAGTGTCTCACCATCCTGCAGTACCGTCACCTCTGACCCAAAGCCGGAATAAATGGAAGCAAACTCCAGTCCGATATATCCCCCACCGATGATAACCAGCTTCTTTGGCAATATTTCCAGATCCATTAAAGTTTCGCTGAAATATACATAGGGGTTATCCTGAAGCCCCTCTATTTCCGGAACAACCGGGGTGCCGCCTGTATTAATAAAAATCTGCCCGGCCTCCAGTATTTCATTTTCCAGATCCTCATTCTTCATCTGAACCTTAACTTTCGTATTGGATATAAAGCTGGCTGTCCCATTATAAATGGTCACATTGGGCAGATCATCCAGCTTTGCAAAATTTTTACCGCGGAGCATAGCCGTAAGATTTCTCTTCTCATGAATAGCCCTGGCATACCAGTCAGATTTTTGGATAAAATCAGTTTCCTGATTCCTCCTTGCTGTCTGTGCATTGAGGACAAGGGATTTTGAAGGAATACATCCTACATTAATACAGGTTCCTCCATACATCTGATCTGATTTTTCCACCAGTGCAACGCGTTTCCCCTGTGCTGCCAGTTTTCCCGCAAGTGTCTTACCACCTTTACCAAAACCAATTATTAATGCATCATATTCCTTCATTATTATATCCTCCTTTTCCTAAACTTCATGAAATTTTATTTTACCTGATCCAATAAATCATTTATAATTGTTTCCCAATCTTCTTTACTTCTGGCACCTGTCTGTATATCTCCCACCTGTTTGCCGTCTTTATCTACAAATATTGTTGTGGGAACTACGGATGCATTCTGAAGCGGTCCCATTAGTAGATCCATAGATGGAAGTAAGTGCTTATAACTTGCTCCTGTTTCTTCAATTGCATACTTCGCCGTCTCAATCTGGGCAGCTGAAATTGTGCCATCATTTGTAATAACGTCCGTTACAATTCCTACAATCTGGAATCCTTTATCCGCATATTCCGTATTAATTTCGCCCAACTCCGGCATTTCACGTAAACATGGTCCGCAGAATGTCGCCCAGATATTTACCATCGTAAGGTCATGTTCTTTAAAAATATCCTGAGTCACTTTATTTCCGTCAATATCTGTAGTCGTAAATGCACTGAGGCTTGGATTGTCATTCTGAGACTCCATAATTTTTGAATCCCCCACTTCTATTGGGGTTTCCTTTGTTCCCTCTTCTGTGGTTTCCGCCTTTGTCTCTTTTTCAGAATCCGCATCTGCACTGCCGGATACCGTTTCATAAGGCCAGTCGTTAATGCCGCCAAAATCATATACATTGGTGTAACCTGCCTTTAGCATCTTCTCAGCAGCCTGACGGCTGCGGTTTCCGCTTCTGCAATAAATTAAGATCTCTTGATTTAAATCGGGAAGCTGGGCTAAAGGTTCTTCTCCAATTTCCTCATTTGGAATCAGAACCGCTCCGTCAATATGCTTTTCAGCATACTCTTCCTGGGTGCGTACATCCAGAATAACCAGATTATCCCCGCTGTCAATCCTCTTCTTTGCTTCCTCTGCCGTTAGCTTTTGATATTCTGCCTTACCGGCTGTCTCGGAAGCAGCCTGACCTGCCTCTGTTGTACTCTGTATATTTTCTTTGGTTTCTTTTGGCGAAGATTCTGCTCCGTTACTGCCACAGGCACTCAATACCACTGCCGCCGAAATCAAAATTGCTCCCATAACTAAACGCTTATGCTTCATTTTTGCCTCCTTCATCAATTCATATCCATTTAATTGTTATTAAAATTGTTACAGTTGATACTGTAATATTATCAGTTACAGTTAGGTTTGTCAAGTACTTTTGTACATTATTTCCATAAATTAGATCCTTATTCAGAATTACCACTGATAGGGTGTGACTGCCCACTTCAGGCATCCGTCTTCTTTATTTCCAAAAATCCGGTAACCTTCTTCAATCTCATTTAAAGGCGAACGATGTGTAATCAGAAAATCTGTATGTATTTTACCGGCTTCTATCAGACGCATCAAGCGCTCACAATGTACCGCATCAACGCCTCCGGTCTTGAAGATCAGATTCTTTCCATACATCTGTGGAAGTGGAAACTGCTGATTTTCTTCGTACATAGCCACCAGCGCCACCACGCCATTTGGTCTCGCCGCTTTCCAGGCAAGGGAAAAAGTATCTCTTCCGCCTGCTGCTTCGATCACTCCGTCTGCCCCCCGCCCTGCGGTTTGTTTCTTGATCTCTTCTTCAATATCACATTCTGACGGATTGAAAACTACATCAGCCAGCTGTTGTCTCAAGGCAAGCTCCAGCCTGGAATCGTCAATATCCACCGCTATAATCCTGGATGCCCCAAATAATTTTGCACACATCATTGCACACAGGCCTACTGGTCCCGCGCCTATGACTGCTACCGTATCACCCGGTGTAATTTCAGCCAGGTCTGCCCCAAAGTATCCACTTGAAAGAATATCCCCCAGGAAAAGTGCCTCCTCATCCTTTACGGAATCAGGGATTTTAGTAAGACCCATGTCCGCAAAAGGAACTCTCACATATTCCGCCTGGCAGCCATCTATGCGGCAGCCCAGTTCCCATCCACCCTTTTCGCAATTATTGATAAACCCTTCCCGGCAAAAATAACACTCGCCGCAAAATGTAATACAGTTAACAGCCACCCGGTCACCCGGTTTTACTTTGGTCACGCCGTTTCCCACTTCCATGACCCGCCCTACAAATTCATGCCCAAGTACCGTCTCCGGTTTTGCTCTTGGAACAGTTTGATGCATGATATGAAGATCGCTCATGCATATTGTGGATAAAGTTACTTCAATAATAGCGTCCTTATCCTCCCTAATTACCGGAATTGGCCGGTCTGTCAGCTCGATACTTCCATCTCCGTGGCAGACCAGTGCCTTCATCCATTCCCTGTCAGGTTTCCAATTCATTCTATCTTCCTCCTTATCTAACAATCGCAGTGAACCACTTTTTCAAAATCATAATCTAAAAGCCGGTGGTAATAGTGCCCCATTTCATCAAATGTAAAGCAATAGTGAAACTCATCTATCTCTTTATCCTGAAATGTGATCACATACTGGAATTCGGAATGTTGAATTTCTTCTACCGTAATATTGTCCGAAACCTCCCTGAAAACTGCAATAATCTCCTCCAGTCCACATTCTGGCCCCTGCAGAACCTGAACCAGCTTTTTCAAAAATTCCCGGCTGGTATTGTTCTCATAGATATATTTTACTCCTTCTTTAGGAACTGCAAACTCATATCTTCCCGCCTCAAACTTCACTTTCATCTCGTAAAAATGAGGTTTCACAAATTCTTCAAATTCAGCCATGCATTGCTGCAAAGCAGCCTCATCCATTTCCCCGGTATCCAGCAAGTAGCAGATCAGCCCCGGATCATAGAATACACTTACACTTTTTCCTTCTATATAACCAATCTTAACCATACCTTCAAATATCATATCTGATATATTTTTTTCTAAATGTGCAAAATTATAGTTTTCCATTTCACTGCCTCACTTTCCAATATGTTCTTGCGTATTTATAATACCTGTCACCGTCAGTCGTTCCGTTTAGTGCCGCCTGACAGGTTGAGTGCTTCCCAGACACGTTTCAGAATTATTGTAACAAATTTTACTGATTTCTTCCAGGGGATTTCAAAATTATACCGATACCAGACATATCCCTTTCCCTGCATGACAAAAGGGCAACCACAGAGAAATTAAGAATTATTCCGTGAGTGCCCTTTTTTTATTTATTTTCGTCCAACGGATTACGCAATGAAGCAATCATCCCGTTTAATTTTCTGAAATTCCGAATATGAAGCAGAAATAGAATCACATAAATACAGAGAAAAATTGACATTATGACTCTGAATGACATACTGTTCCAATTTGCCCCTCTATTGGTAAGGGGGATAATAAAACAGCACATAAGCACAGTAAAAAAAGTTGTAAGCAAAACAACCTGACGATTTAATATTTTTTTACAGCACTCTGCTTTTGAAATATTATCGCTGAAGATTTCATTTTCCCCATCTGATTCCGATTTCTTCTTTCGAAAATAGTAAAAACTATTCAGCTTCATAATATATTCCCAGCCATAATCTTCATAAATTGCAAGATAACCTGATTCATCATTTTCCTCGTCATTGTAATCCAGCTGATAAATGTATTCTTCCGGCTGGCAGGCTTCAAAGCGATACGTATATCCTCCTGTCCCCAGGAATTTCCACCCACACCGATGCTGTTCCATCAAAAATTCTTCTTCTTCCTTAAAATCAGCAAGAGAAAAAAATCTATGCATTTTCTTCAATACCATAATACCGCTCCCCCTTACTATTTTGATATAGTCTTTGTATCCGCTTTAATTCTAATTGTAAGATCTGCTCTCCAAGTGGTGTTATGAGATAAGATTTCCGCTTATTTTCCTCTTTCGTAAAACGGATCAGCCCATCTTTCTCCATTTTGGATAAGCTGCCATACATCGTTCCCGGGCTGATTACTATCTCATCTGATGTAATCTCTTTTACATGCTGCATAATATTATATCCATGCATTTCATTTTGCAGAGAGAATAAAATATAAAATCCGGTCTCTGTCATGGGTATATATACACGTCTAATTTTTTCATCCATTTTCTATATCCCTCTTTTCGGCACTTTATTATTTGATGTTCGGTGCTTTGATACTTTGGTGCTTTGGTGCTTTGGTGCTTTGACATTTCAATACTTTTACCTCGATGCATCGCACTGCTATATATCGTACCATGAGTATATCGCACTTCGATATAAAAGTCAATAAAAAACCTTCTGCCATTTAGACAAAAGGTTTGAGATTTAAGTTCTATTTTAAGCCCTATTTTACTTTTTGTTACTGAGGGCATTCTCTACTTGCCCCAATAACTATTTCATATAACCGCCCTTCATTGGAGAAACCGCATGTTTTGCAAATATATTTAATACACCGGACTTATACTTTTCTGTTGCCGGCTTCCATTCTGCTCTTCTCTTCTTCAAAGTTCTCTGTATCTCTTCTTCACCGCACTTTTCCCCATCTATCCCTGCAATTCTCAAAATTCTGTTATTGATATCCAGTTCTATGAGATCATTTTCTTTTACCAGGGCGATTGGTCCGCCTTCCGCTGCCTCAGGCGATACATGTCCGATTGCCGGACCTTTGGATGCTCCTGAAAAGCGTCCATCAGTTATGAGGGCAATTGTCTTTCCAAGCTGGGCATCTGAGGAAATGGCCTCTGTGGTGTAGAACATCTCCGGCATCCCGCTTCCTTTTGGGCCCTCGTAGCGGATAATTACTGCATCTCCCGGCTTGACATCATGATTCAGTACCGCCGCTATTGCATCTTCTTCACAATCAAACGGGCGTGCCCGAAGAAGCGCCTTGAACATTTCCTGTGGTACTGCGGAATGTTTGACAACTGCTCCATCCGGTGCCAGATTGCCTTTCAAAATAGCAACCGTTCCATCTGACCCTATGGGATCTTCAAAGCTTCTAATAATATCGGTCCGCTTTAAATTCCATTTTTTCAGATATTCACTGCATTTTTCATAAAATCCGGCTCTTTTTAATTCCTCCAGATTTTCTCCCAATGTCTTACCTGTTACCGTCATGGCGTCCAGGTGGAGCATACTTTTAATTTCTTCCATAATTGTGGGGACACCGCCTGCATAATAGAAAAACTGTGCCGGCCATTTTCCAGCAGGTCGGATATCCAGCAGGTAGTGTGCGCCCCTGTGCATCCTGTCAAAGCTTTCTGCATCAAATTCTATGCCAAATTCATGAGCAATAGCCGGGATGTGAATCAGGCTGTTGGTTGACCCGGAAATTGCTGCATGAACCATTACTGCATTTTCAAAACTTTCTCTGGTGACAATATCTCTGGCATTCACGCCTTCTTTAGCCATCTGCACCGCACGAATCCCAGCTTTATATGCAACTGCTTTCAAATCTTCGCAGGTTGCAGGCATAAGGGCACTGCCCGGCAGCATCAGTCCCAGCGCTTCCGCCATAATCTGCATCGTGGAAGCAGTTCCCATAAAGGAACAGGCTCCGCAGGACGGACATGCGTGCTGTTTGTAGAAGGTCAGCTTCTCATCGGATATTTCCCCTCTCTGGCACATGGCATTGTAGGCACCGATCTGCTCCAGTGTCAGCATATCCGGACCGGCATCCATAACACCTCCGGTTACAATGATACTGGGGATATTGATCCTTCCAATTCCCATCAGCTGCGCCGGAACGCTTTTGTCACAGCTTGCAATAAACACACCTGCATCGAATGTAGTTGCATTGGCATGAATCTCAATCATATTGGCAATCATATCACGGCTGGCCAGGGAATAATTAATGCCGTCATGCCCCTGTGCCATACCATCACAGATATCTGTGGCATAGTATCTGGCTGCTTTTCCCCCATGTTCATTGATTCCCTTTACCGCTTCTTCTACAAAAATATTCAGATGTGCACTTCCCGGATGACTGTCTCCATAGGTACTCTCAACCATTATCTGAGGTTTTTCCAAATCTTCTACGGACCATCCCATTCCCATTCTCAGGGGATCCATTTCCGGTGCCAGCTTACGGATTTTTTGGCTGTTATACATAATATTTTCTCCTTTTGATACATATGATCTATTTTTCTTATTTCCGTTTCAATTCATATGATGTTTTATAGTTTGAATATAAATCTTTATGTAAAAAAAGTCAAGTATTAATTGATTTTTGTATATTATATATAAATATTTGATGACTTTTTGTGCATTAATTTTGTCAAATCATATGATGACTTTCCTAAAAATACTATTTGCAAAATAAGATTGAAAAACACACTTCAATAATATATAATCATTTTCAGGAAGGTGATCATATGAATTCAGAACAAAACCAGGATAAAAAGAATCTAACCGGGCAGGCGTCCGATTTTATTATCCAATATATTAATGAACAACATTTACAGCCGGGAGACAGACTTCCCAACGAAACGGTATTTTCCAAATCACTGCAAATTGGACGTGGTACCGTGCGGGAAGCTATGAAATTACTGGAGTCCAGAAATATTGTAGAAATCCGCCAGGGTTCCGGAACCTATGTTTCTGCCAAAAAGGGGGTTGCTGACGATCCTCTTGGACTTATTTTCATAGAGGATAAAGAAAACCTCGCCAAAGACCTGATGGAGATTCGCTTTATGATTGAACCATCTATTGCGGCACTGGCAGCCCAGAATGCCAGTAATCAGGAAGTCTTACAGATACAGGGACTCTGCCAGGAAATAGAAGCACTGATCCGTGCAGGTGCAAACCATACCCAAAAAGACATTGAATTTCACACTGCTATTGCCATGAGCAGCAAAAATGTGGTAGTACCCCGGCTGATCCCGATTATCAACAGCACCATTGAATTATTCATTGATTTAACGGCGAATACTTTAATAGAAGAAACCCTGCAAAGCCATCGCGACATTACAGATGCCATTTCCAGGCATGATGCCGTGGGCGCTCAGGATGCCATGTATCTTCATCTGGTATATAACCGACGTCGTATTCAAAACCACAGCATTAAGCAATAGACTCTAACGCAAACAACAGAAACCCCGGTTGCAGATCCTTCACGTTATCTGCAGCCAGGGCTTCTTTTATATTCTAATCTTAGGGAGATAGAACATGCTGATTATTTTCATATCGGTTATACGCTATTTTTTATCGGCTTCTCTTTTTAGAATCAGTTCTTTACCTGAAATACCTGGCTGCGTCATGTTGACCGGCTCCAGAATGGTATCTATTTCTGCTTCATTTAACAGGCCTTCCTGCACCACCAGTTTTCTTACCGGGGCACCGGTTTTTATTGCCTTCTTAGCCACTTCTGCCGCTTTCTGATAGCCTACATGAGGGCAGATGGCAGTAATGGTTCCTACACTGTTTTCCACTAATTCCCTGCATCTCTCTTCATTAGCCGTAATTCCGGTTACACAGTTATCTACAAAGGTTTCAACCGCATATCCCAGGGTATCGATGGACTGGAACAAACAGTAAAATACGATTGGCTCAAATGCATTTAATTCCAATTGTCCTGCTTCCGCAGCCATGGTAATGGTCATATCATTTCCGATAATGTTAAACGCAACCTGATTCACCACTTCCGGAATAACCGGATTCACTTTGCCCGGCATGATTGAGGAACCATTTTGTTTAGCAGGAAGATTAATTTCTCCAAAACCCGCTCTTGGCCCGGATGACATTAAACGAAGGTCATTTGCAATTTTAGACAGAGTAACTGCACATGCTTTGATGGCTCCTGATACCGCTACAAATGGATCCAGATTCTGTGTTGCATCAATCAGGTCAAATGCCTGCACAAAACCAATTCCGGTTATCTCGGAAAGATTTGGTACGATGCGCTTTAAATATTGTTCATCCGCATTTAGCCCGGTACCGATTGCTGTTCCTCCCATATTGAGAGTCAGCATTTCTTCCATTGCTTTATCCATACGGTTAATATCTCTTTGTATTGCTACTGAGTATGCTTTGAATTCCTGTCCCAGGCGAATCGGTACAGCATCCTGCATCTGGGTTCTGCCCATTTTTATAACATGATCAAATTCCTGTGCTTTAGCACAAAATGCTTTATGCAGCCTTTTCAATTCTTTCTGGGTGTTTTTAAGAAGCTTCAGGGATGTCATTTTTCCTGCTGTGGGAATTACGTCATTCGTGGATTGCCCGCAGTTTACATGGTCGTTGGGGTTTACAATGCTGTAATCTCCCTTTTCACCGCCCAGTATTTCAATTGCCCTGTTCGCAATTACTTCATTGGCATTCATGTTCAGAGAAGTTCCGGCACCGCCTTGAATGGGATCTACGATAAAATGTTTATGCAGATGTCCTTCTAATATTTCATCACATGCCTGAACAATGGCATCGGCTATTTTTTTATCCAGCAATCCCACTTCACAGTTGGTAATAGCTGCTGCTTTTTTTATATATGCAAGGCTGTTGATAATCTCCGGATGCATAAATAACCCTGTAATCTTGAAGTTTTCAGCCGCCCTTAAGGACTGTACTCCATAATATACATTTTCCGGAACATCTTTTGTTCCTATTGAATCATTTTCCGTACGATACTGTATGCCATCCAGTTTTACTTTTTCAACCATGATACCCGATCTCCTATCCTGTACTCGTCTTTTCACTTTTTTCTTTTTTTGTTTTGATTTGTTTTGTTTTGATTGACCTCATTATATACGAGGGTTATAATATAATCAAATACAAGTTTTTTTATATAACTTATAACCTGTATATTATATCTTATAGGAGGCGTACTATGTTTTCATCCATGAAATATATTTATGAAGTGTATAAAGAGAAAAGTTTTTCCAAAGCGGCTAAGAATCTGTATATATCCCAGCCCGCTTTAAGCGCCACCGTGAAACGGACAGAGGAACAAATCGGTGCACCTATTTTTGACCGCAGCAGCAACCCCATCCGACTGACGGACTGTGGGGAAAAATATATTCTGGCAATCGAGCAGATTCTCAGTATCCAGAATGATTTTACCAATTACGTAACTGATCTGAATCAACTGGAAACGGGCAGTCTCTCCATTGGCGGCAGTAATCTGTTTTCCTCCTACGTACTTCCCCCTCTGATCACGGAATTTACCAGAAGGTATCCGAAAATCCACGTGGATCTTCTGGAAGAAAGTACTTCCAGGCTGGAACAGCAGCTTTTGTCCGGTACACTGGATCTTATTATTGACAACTATGTGTTCGATGACGCCGTATTTGCAAAGCATTTGTATCAGGAAGAACATCTGGTGCTGGCTGTCCCAAGAGCACTCTCTATCAATCAGGATCTGGAGACGTATCAGATAGATCCGAAAGCTATCCGGGACGGCAGTTTTTTGAATGCAGGGTATCCCTCCGTACCTCTGATCGCTTTTCAGAATGAACCTTTTGTATTCCTGAAAACTGAAAATGATACCGGGGAGCGTGGGCTGACCATCTGCCAGAACCATGGTTTTAAACCAAATATCATCCTGAAACTGGATCAGCTGATGACTGCATATAATGTTACCTGCTCCGGAATGGGAATTTCATTCATCAGCGATACGCTGGTTGCCTGTGTTCAGCCCCATCCCGATGTGCTGTATTATAAAGTAGATGACAGTAAGATCGGACGAAATATCTATTTTTTCCGAAAACAGAACAAATATATGACTCGTTCCATGCAGGAGTTTCTAAACCTGGTGTCCCGGCAGTCCAGGCTATAGTCTTTGCCCCACACTAAATGCTTAACAGTTGATTCTGTCATACTGTCCGGTTGACACCCTGACTTAAAAGGTATAACATGGATTTTATAATCAGTTTCTATTCTGGATATTCCGGCATTGGATCAGGAAATATATCGAAAGGAGTAACTATGCAATGAATTACAATTATACCCTGGTGGACTGGCTGCTGTTTTTCTATATCTATTGCTTTATCGGCTGGTGTATAGAATCCACCTTTGTTTCAGTCAAACAAAAAAAATTTGTGAACCGCGGCTTTATGAGAGGTCCCTTTCTGCCACTATACGGAAGCGGAGCTGTGTTGATGCTGTATGTATCCATTCCTGTCCGCAATAATCTTCTGATGATCTTTCTGGCTGGCTGTATTGCAGCTACGATTCTGGAATACATCACAGGTGTTGCCATGGAAGCTCTTTTTAAAGTCCGTTACTGGGACTACAGCGATCAGCCCTTTAATTTTCAGGGACACATCTGTCTCAGTTCTTCTATTGCATGGGGATTTTTGACAATTGCACTGGTTAAATTTATCCACGCCCCGGTAGAAGACCTGGTCCTCTCACTCAATGACTCCCTGGCTTCCATTGCTGCTACCGCTTTGACCGTTATCATTGCCGCGGACCTGGCCCTCTCCTTCAAGGCTGCTCTGGATATTCGAAATATGCTGGAGAAGATGACAAAAGCCAAAGAAGAGCTCGTAAAAATCCAGACCCGCCTGGATGCCATTATAGCATTCTCGGATACCTCTTTTAGTGATCGTCCCAGTGACCGTGAAACTCAAAGAGAAAGCTTCACCCAGACTGCCCGCACCCAGCTTGGTGAATTAATGCAGGGGATACGTGAACGGCTGGATACGCTGGCAAAAAGTGCTTTTGACAATAACAGCCAAAAAGAGAATACTGCTCAGTACCGGGAAGAACTAGAGAAATTAAGAGAGAAATTTATCATTGAAAGAGAGAAGCGAAACTATCTGCGGGAACGCCTTGGCTTCTACAAAAGGGATATGTTAAAGAGCCACCCCACTGCAAATTCCAGAAAATTTAAAGATGCATTCATTGAATTGAAATCTGCAGCGGAGGAACGTAAGAAAAAGAAATAACCAAAGCAGAAAAAGGCAGTATTATTCAACTGGTATCCTGATCTGGGTAATCTTTGACCTGCGTCATATCTGAAAAAATTTACGGACACTTCCAGCCTTTTGGCATGGAAAGGGTGTCCGGCAGCTTTGTATGTTCATTTCCCCGGGCGGCATTCACCTGCGCCTGGGTCAGAAAAAGACTTTCTCTTAAGTCAGCATTTCGTATATTCGCATCCCGCATGTCCGCCCCCAGGAAATTCGTTCCGTACAGGCTGCAGCCCTCCAGATTAGCTGCTATCATCAGAGACATGCTGAAATCCAGTCCATCCAGATTGGATTTTTTGAAATTCCTCCCCATATAATCTGATCTTCTATCTGCATTTTTGCCGGGAGCAATGGACTGGGCGGTAAGTTCTCCTGCTTTTTTCAATATGCGGTTAACCCTGGTACGATACCCCTCTATGTCAGTCCCTAATATTTCCTCCGGTGAAAGTGCTGTCATGTTCTTATATTCTGAAATCAGGGTATCAATGTCATCTGCCAGCCCCTCTGCCGGTATAATTGAAGCTGCTTCCGCCAGGTACCAGACCATTTGATGAAGCTGCCAGACTGCCAGAAACACCTTAAAGATCTCCTCTGCCTCTTCCGGGCGCTTCTTCCATGAATCTCCGCCGTAAATATCCCCGGTTACTTTCTGCCCCGCTCCAAGGCAGTCAAATGCCATACAGCCTTTCAGATTGTACTGCATCAGCTTTTTATGTACAGCACAACTGAAATCAGACATAAGGTTTATACAGGGTTTTCCTGCAGGTTTATCATTTGGAAATCCCTCCGTCTTGGAAAAATATAAAGCGGTACAGCAAAGACCGCTGCATTTTTTGCAGTCTATTTTCAAGCTCCTTACTAAATCTTTATATAAATTTGGTTTATGCAATGAATTCATATGTATTCCTTTCTGATGAACGGTCTCCATCAGCCGTTTTCTATGTGTATGCAGCCTTCATACATCATATTTTACCCCATAGAATCCTTATTGACAATAGAAACCAGCAAATGCGCTATTCAACTCCTTATGAAGCTTTAATGCCATAAATACAGTAATTATGGCAGAAATTACATCCGAAACCGGCTGAGCGTATAGAATGCCATTCATTCCCCATACCATGGTAAGAATGAAAATGACAGGTACAAAGCAGATTCCCTGTCTGCAAGCCCCGAGCAGGAAACCGTCCTTTGCTTTACCCAGTGCAAGAAACAAAGATGAATATACGGTATAGAAACCAAAGAGGAAGAATGTAATTCCATATGCAGTCAATGCTTTTTCACCTGCATTTATCAGGTCCGTATCATTTTTTGTAAATTGAGATATAATTGGCGTTGAAAATACTGAGATGATCAGTCCAAAAATAACACAGAATACGGTTGACCATATTATAGTCGTTCTAATAGCTTCCTGCAGGCGGTCCAATTTCTTAGCACCATAATTATAACCTGCTATTGGCTGAAATCCTTTGATAAACCCAAAAACCATCAGGCTTCCCATTGAAACAATTCTCGTCACATCCCCCATCCCCGCAATTACAGAGTCTCCATAGCCATTCATTTTGGCAATGCCGCTGATAAGTGCAATGGAAAGGCTTGTTAATAACTGGAAAATAAGCGTGGGTACACCAATTTTAAATATTTCAGACAGAATCGCTTTTGCAAAAAAGCAATCCTTAAATCTAAAACTGAAATTGCTTTTTTTACTGAATATATAGAATAAGTACACAGCAAAAGATACTACCTGTGAAATGGCAGTGGCGATAGCTGCACCGGCTATCCCAAAATCCAGCGTATAAATAAATACCGGATCTAAAATGACATTCAGTAATGCACCTGCCAATAATGCAAACATCGTCGTTTTAGCAGCACCTTCACTTGTTACAATGTTATTCATTGTGACATTAAATACATTAAATATGGATGAAACGATATAAATACTTGTATACGTTACCGCATAAGGCAAAATACTCTCTGTCGCACCCAATAATTTTAATAGCGGATTAAGAAAAATCATTGCGCAGACAATAACTGCTGCCCCAACAATCACGCTGCTGTACAAAGCCGTACAGGCAACTTTGTTAGCCGTTTCTTTTTCACCACGCCCTAATAATCTGGAAATATAAGAAGCAGCACCATTTCCAAACAGAAGCCCCAGCCCCACAACAACCTGCCCCAGTGGAAAAGCAACTGCAATTGCACCATTTTGGGCTGTTCCCAATCCTGCAACAAAATAGGCATCTACCAAATTATACAAGGCATTCACCATCATACCTATCATAGTGGGCAGGCCTAAGGCTAACAGCGCTTTTGGTATTGGCGCTTTTCCTAATAAATCCGTTTTCTTGTTTTGTTTACTCATCATTTAATCTCCTTCCTATTCTCGAAAATATATAATAAAATATATTACTATAAATTATAGCAATATAGCAACAAATATGATACTACTATAATTTATAGTAGTTGTCAATAAAGAAAGTGACCTTAGTATTAATTTTCAATAACAAAAAGAGCTTTTCCTGCTCCACATAAGTGTCAGCATTCTAAGCTCTTTTCATTGTAATATGCAGTTAATCGTTATTCTTCCGCTGGTATCTGATTCTTTTGATTTCTTTCACATATGCGCAGCACAATATCATCTGTGTCTACCTGTAATTCAATTTTATCACTCATAAGTTCCGGAATATCCTTCACGGTAAGTACAACACCAGTTTTCAGTTCGTCAGCATCAATTGTGATGGTATCAATCATATCACCTGGCAAAGAGGCATAAGGAATTTCCATAAGCAGTTTTTCCAGCTGCCCTCCAAATTTTATATCATTTGCAAGAAGAATATGAATGACACTATTCACTTTTTCATCTGTTGTTAATGCCTGAAAGCTGATGTGCAAAATTTCGTCATTTAATGGATTCAAAGATTTTTCCTTAATTTGTACCGGAATAACCTGTCCGTCTAAATCCAGTGAAATCTTGCTGCCCTCACGTTTCTTGCGAATTAATCTGCGCGCTGTCGTTTCTTCCATTTGAATAGAGACTGACTCTGGCATGGATTTCCCAAATACGTTACCCGGGATCATTCCGAGACGTCTCATTTTCTTCGCCTTTACAGTAAAATCACGCTTTTGAACACTAATGCTTTCCATTTTTTATTTCCTCCTATATTTTGTAATTAATATCTAATGAAATGAAACCATCCATATTACCATCCAATGATATTATCAATCTCTGCATTTCCACCATAAAAACAGGGGACATATGCCTCAGGACTATAAAAAAAAGAAGAGCTCTTCATACAACGCCGCTAAGCGTAATACCAAAAGCCCTTCTTTAAGACGGTTCTTTTTTATTTCATTTGATTTAATGAATGTAGTATAACATATATATAAATAAAAAGCAAATTTCTAGAATGCATGGTCTGGGGTATCCATAGGGGTGTGATGAATTTTATAAACCAAATTGGGGTTTCGCTGATTAATACGCTTTATATCCGTAGGTAGTGTACGAAACGAGAAAAGGGCGGACCAGGACAGGTGCTTGTACTAAACTTCAGATTGCTGCTGGGTTACACAGTGCAGCATCCCGCCGTACTGATATAACGCGGTTACATCAATCGGTACAATTTCTTTATCCGGATACAGTTCACTTAAAATATCCTCTGCCACAGCATCATTCTGATCGTTGTAAACCGGCAGCAGCACCACCTCATTGCCGATATAGTAATTGAGATAACTTCCCTTGTAGTCTAGTTCCTGTACATTCTGGTCAGTCATCGGCAGTTCAATTACCTCATATGGTTCGCCTTTGGCATTGACGGCACTGTGCAGGATGTTATAATCCTGTTCCTGAATACCCTCGTACAGATTATAAAAATCTTCTTCTGATACCGTCAGCAGGGTTCGATCGTCGAGGAACCGAGCCATGCCGTCAATGTGGGCATCGGTGATATCTTCATCCAGAACTCCCTCAAGCCATATAAAGTTTATTGCGCCGAGATATTGTGTTAGATAGGCTTCCGCTTCCGAAATGGTTTTATCAGGGTTACGGTTGTAGCTCACCACAGAGCTTTTACAGAGCAAGGCAGTACCACTGCCGTCCAGTTCCACCGAACCGCCTTCCAGTATAAAACCGGGAATGGACAAAATGGGGATGCCCTTAGCCTTAGCAACTGCCCGTGGAATGGCGTCATCCAGTTTATAGGGTGTCTTACCGCCCCATCCATCAAAGCCAAAGTCTGCAATAAAAGCCCTGCCCTTTGAATCCAACACAAACATCGGTCCGGTATCCCGCGACCAGACATCGTCACTTTTAGCGATGGTAAAATCAACTTTACCCATGTCCAGTCCTGCGACAGTAAGCAGTTTTACGATACGGGTTTCCTCGTTTGCGTCATAGGCAATGATATGTACGTCTTCCCCTTTATGCAGGGCATCCGCCATCTTCACCCAAACCGGCTCAATTTCCTCCCGGTATTCCTTTCCATAGGTGTGGTGATGCGGCCAGGTAAGCCATGTTCCTTCGTGCTTTGCATCCTCTGCCGGAAATTGGTATTCTGCCATTTTCGTATCCTCCATGTTGACACCGCACCTTGCCAATACCAGCAGTATGCCGCATACTAAAATACTCCATTTTTTCATTTCAGCCTGCTCCTTTCTGTCTGAAGAACAGAATACCCCCTGACACTGTGTTAAGGTCAAGGGGTAATTTTTATGGAGATTTCCGTAATATATTCAGTGGGATTTGAGGTATGGGTACAATCCAGAAAATAGCATTCCAGAAAAGGCGGGGTAAACTGGCAGCCTTGCACCTGTGCATGGCAAAGTAGCCGGTCATAGGCAGCGCCAATGTCATCGTAGCTGCCATAATGTTGCGTGGAAAGATACCACCCCTCAGAAAGTGTACGGCAGATAAATCCAGCAAGGTGGATTTCCTGTGATACTGGTATGGCTGCGTAATAAGACGCACTCCCTGCTTCCAAATCAGATAGCAGGTGAGGCAGCCCTGCCGGATGGATAAGAGCGGCATCAAGAGCGGCGTAAAGCACCTCAAAAGCATCCTCAATTTTGCCTTCACAAACAGGATCTTCCGGACAGATCAGTAAGCGTTCCGGCTGCTGTGTGTATGACATGGCATAGTCATTGGGTATTGTAGCAACGTATTCCCCGGATAAAACCAACAGTTGTTGAAGCGCCTTCTCCTGCCGTGAACCCTGTGCCGATAACTCCAGCCGTTTTTCTTTTGCAAGTACTGCAATCTCCTCTTCACATGCGCAGAGTAAATGTGATATTTCTGCAAGCGTAAAACCACAGCTTTGATACTTTTTAATCAGGGAAATGGCAGGGATTTGCCCGGATGAATAGCTCCTGTATCCATTTTCCAGTACAGCGTCAGGATGGAAGAGACCAATTTTATCATAGTGACGCAGCATTCGCGCACTGATTTTATTTATGGCGGCAAACTCTCCAATGGAATATTGTTTATTTGGCATGGGCAGCCTCCTTAGCACTTTTTTTCCCTTGTTTTCTAACAGTTCCAATCAATTCTTAACAACGATATTGTAATCGTCTCTGCCAGCGCTTTTCACTTGGTAAAGATATTGATCAGCCTCTTCATACAAGAGGGCAAAAGAAACTGCCCGTTTAAAGATAACCCCGCCGATACTCAGTGTAATGGGCAGCAGCAAATGTTTTCTGTGATGATTACGCATCTCTTTTTGCAACTTCTCAATAATTTCTTCCACAAAAGCCAAATTTGGAACATCCGGCATGAAAACAACAAATTCATCTCCACCCCAACGGCATAGCACATCACTTGTTCGAAACACTTTTTTCATGGTGGAGCCCAAATACTTCAGCACAGAGTCACCAGTAGGATGTCCATACTGGTCGTTGAATTGTTTAAAGTGGTCAATATCTACGATCATAACCGCGCCCAAAGCATATTTGCTTTTTGTCAGCAGATACTCCGATATTTGTTTCTCTCCTGCAATACGGTTATATAAATCCGTCAGGGAATCAATCTGGCTAAGCGTCAGCAATTCCTGGCTGATATCAATCAACTGCTTATTTTTCGTCTCCTGCATTTTTAACTGAGTAATATCTTGAACATAACTAAAAATATACTCCTCTTCCGGATTTTCTGGATTATCCAACAGTGCATTAATGATCAAAAGATACCGTCTGCCCTCCGGATAATTCGCCTCATAGGTCGGGGCATAAAACCCATCGTTTCGGCGCAGTGATTCAATGAGATGATTCAACTCAAAATCTGCTAAATATGCCTCTTTTTGTTCCGGTACAATGAGATTTTCTGCAAACCACTCAATTTGCGCCTTTAAATTGCCTTGAGAAACCTCCCAATCATTACAAGTCGTCATCCAGGTATTACCTGTACTGATATGAATCTCTCCAAAATTTTCACAAAGATGGCTTATAATAAAGCGGAAACGGGCACTGTCCTTCTCTAATTCAATTATATGCTCATACTGTTTCTGCTTGTGTTTCGTAATATCCTGACTAGTAATAAAAATGTGCTTTTTTTCTGCATCGGTATAGCAAAATACCAACTGAAAGTTTTTAGCCAGATCCCCTTTATTACTTTGATATTCGATGATGTAACATGAACTTTCTTCTAATTCCTGCACGATCTTTTTTAACTGGGTCTGCTCTGTAAAGGTTCTGATTTGAATAAATTGCATTTGGGTAATAACTTGACGTAACCAATCTGCGTATGACACTGTATCTAATTGCTCCATGGTAGCAGCAGAATATTCTGTCATAGACTGTTTTTCTAAATCTAACTCATAAATATTGGAAAAATGTTGTTGTAATATAGTATTAAAACATGATAGATTCTTTAGATCCATATTTTTTCTCCTTATTACGCTCGATTACAATCATTCAAATCAATTTTTCAAGCGAGATTGATGAGTTGCCTCATGTTTGCTTTATTTACCTTATATGCATTGCCTTTTGTTTATTGTACCACAACCAGTACAACTACTCATCTAAATTAATGAACAATCTGCCTGTCAATCCGTATCAATCGATAAAAGGTGAAACCCTCCAAAGTCTAAGTGAAGCAATGTGACCGATTCTACGCACTATCCACTTGCTATAACGGTCTAAGCCACTGGGCTGCCCTGGTCAACGGCACTGTCTGATCACTCCTGGCTACATCAAAAATAAAAAAGGTTAAGAGAAATGGTATTGCATAATCAAATTCCTTTGTAAACAGCATATATTGACTCATTTTGGCTTACCATTATGTATTCTCCTATGTTATCACAGGGGATTTCTTCTGTGTTCACATTAACGTTTTATAAAATACTCATCATAGCATAAGATTGCACTTTCATCAACTGTTCCGGGTCTAAAAGAAAGCCATAATATAATGTAAAAATTTGTCATTTTATTTGAAATATTCCATTGCTTCATATATAATGATGATATCAACTAGAGATATGAGGAACAGAGGGAGGAACTATATGAAAAGAAAAGGGTTATTTGCACTGTCGATCTTTATGGCCGCATCGTGTGGTCTGTCAGTTTCCGCGCAGGATGCCCCTGCCAACGTGTCAGAAAAGCTGGATGTTTCAAATTTTACTATCGTAAATGAATCCATTTCCCACATTCCCGCCACAAAGCGGGGAGCTGAGATCTTGTTTGACTCTCAGGACCAGATTCCGGCTACACCTGCCGCTGCCAAAATTGATATCAGCGGAAAGACCTGGCAGCCGAACTACCGTATCGAGTGGGGGGCACCAAGTTTTTATATCGATCTTGGAGCCTATTATGTAATCAGTGACATTGGCTATATGGACATGAATGGCTCTCCTGCCATAACCGTGTTTCAGGGAGAACCGTTTGGCTGGACAGAGTTGGGCACTTTGCCGACCAATTATTATAAGACATACCGTGTTGCCCACTTCGATTCTGCCACAGCTACCCGCTTTATCCGTGTAACATCAAGCGGAAGTGACACAGGAATCAATGAGATCGGGCTGTACGGATATAAAGTCAGCGATCTTACGGAAGAGGATACACAAAAGACTCAGGCCAAACCTGCCGAACTGCCAAAGGACAACCTGACTTCCGGTGTAAAAATCGGCGCCAATGCATTTTGCGATGACCCATACACCGCATTATCCGCATTGGGAAATGTACGTGAATATTACAACTGGAGCTGGCTGACTGACAAAGAGGGAAATCATTATTTCAACCGCATTGTGAACAAGGATAATTTCTACCGCACAATGCAGTCGATGGGAATTTCTGTGATCCCCTGTCTGCAGGGAATCAACGACCATTTTGTAGGCGATGGGGAAAACATCAAAGATATTTTTAACACTATCCCTGTTGAGGACGGCGCGGACACACTTGACCCTGCCTCCTATGCTCTCCATGGAAATGCCATGTATAATTTAGCTGCCCGTTATGGTTCAAACACAGATATAGATCCTGCCACATTAAATGTTGGGGACGGCGATATCCAGGTGGGCTTGAACTATCTTGAAGGAATTGAAACATGGAACGAACAGGACAAGACCTGGGAGACTAAGCAAAGCTACTTCCATCCATATGAATATGCCGCAATGGTTAGCACTGATTATGACGGACATGAGGGAACGGTTCCAAATGCAGGCGTCAAGACGGCTGACCCGAACTTCAAACTTGTGATGGGCGGCGTTGCCGGCGGTGACCGCGCCGTGGAATATCTGTCCCTGATGAAATCATGGTTTGACTATAACCGTACCGATGGCAAATTTGCCTTGGACACAATCAATTATCATGACTACATCACAGACACTGAGGCACCGGAAAATTCCGATTTCCGCCAGAATGCCCGCAACATTATCGAATGGACGAATGAGAATGCGCCTGGAAGAGATGTCTGGCTGTCGGAGTTTGATATTGTGGCGGATGACAAGAAAATCGAAGGTGTTGATTCCCATCAGAACCCGGAATATGCCAAAGCAAGGGCAGAACGCCTTCTCCGCGCATTTCTGGTTGGAGAACGTGAGGGACTGGACCGTATGTCTATGTTTATGCTTCGCGATGAGTGGAGCGGAGTCTACGCCAACAGCGGGCTGACAACCGGAAAAGGGGACTGGGACAAGAAGACTTCCTGGTACTACCTGTCCTGTGCGACAGATACACTGAAGAATGCAGACTTGATTGATTTCAACGAACAGGATAACGTATATCTCTATACTTACCAGGACAGAGATACATCAGAAGTGATCTATGCTGTTTGGTCACCAACAGCAGACGGCAGTGAAATCAGTGATTATCAATTGACTGTCGGAAGCCCTGACAAAGCAATTCAAGTGATGCCAAGCGACCGTTTTAAGGAAGGCAGCAAGGAAATCCTCCCTGTCTCTTCCGAAGGTACAGTGACGATTCAGGTCAGCGAAACACCTGTTTTCGTTAAGACAAGCGGTCAGGATGTGGAAAATGATCCATTCCCTCAGCAGCGTATCCAGGTGCAGCAGATGCGCCTCGGGGAGCAGCGTGGAAGCATCGATACAATTACATTTGACAACAAGGAAGTTGTAAATGTAGCGGAAGGCGGACAGCCATCTTCCGATAACTTTATGCTGACACAGTTCTGGCATCTGTTTGACGAACAGACTTCAGATAAAACTGCAGAGACTCCGTGGATCAAGACACGGGTGAATCCAACTACTGAAATGTCTGCCATAGCTGTTCATAAGGACCGCGCATATCCTTACGACTGTATCCTGACCTTCGATGATATTTACACAATTACATATATCGGAATCTTTGATACATATGGAACCGGACAGATGGATATTCTCGATGACATGACCGGCGAGCTCATCTATTCATCCAAACTGAATACTTACAATACCTGGGATCTTGTCCCGATGACCTCGGAACCAGTGCACACCAACCGCATCCGTATTGTCAAATACGATGACGCGAAGCTGAATGAGCTTGCATTCTACGGATATCCTGAGCAGCGCCGTGTCGGAATTGATGCAGAACCTGTCCCAGGTGAAATCGGAGCGGCAGCGACATCCGAACTGACTCTTAAGGAAATTGCCTCTGTAGATGTTGACAACTTAAGCAGGAGCTCCAAAAATCCCCAGACAGTTGACCAGGCATTCCAGAAATTGTTTGACGAACAGAATCTGCTTCCGGCAAATGACGGTGAGGCGGTAAGCAAGGATGCCAAATTTGCCACTAACTTCTCCAATATCTGGGGCAGCGGCATGTCATTTCCATACGATGCTGTTGTGACTTTTCCGGAGCCAGCTACTATCACCAAAGCCGGGATCTTTGTTGGCTGGGGCTTAAACAATGGAAATTTTGAGATTTATAACAATGAAACCGGGGAATTACTCGCAAGCGATACGCTGACCGGAAACTGGAAAATGATGTATCTGACCTTTCCTGAGCCAGTGGAGACCTCTTCCTTACGCATTGTGAAATACAATGAACGGACAATCTGTGAGATAGGCTTTTACTAATTATATAAGGCGGGAACCCTGGCTGGGCACCCGCCTTATATTTCATGTCTGACAAGACCTTCCCGAGGAATAGACGAAAAAGATTCTTTCTTTTTTCAGTGGTACACCGCCTGTTTTAGCGGTTCTCGGGATAATTCTTATTCCCACTCAATCGTAGCAGTAGGCTTCGGACTCATATCATAACATACTCGATTTACATTCTTTACTTCTTTTAAAATTCTATCCGTGATCTTCAGCAATACCTGCCAGTCTACCTGTTCAATTGTTGCGCTCATGGCATCTATGGTGTTGACTGCACGAATGATAACCGGATATTCAAAGCATCTTGCATTATCTCTTACACCAACTGATTTAAAGTCGGGTACCACCGTAAAATACTGCCATACCGTTTTGTCAAGACCTGCTGTTTCGAATTCTTCCCGGAGGATTGCATCTGATTCCCGTACAGCTTCCAGGCGCTCTCTGGTGATTGCGCCAAGGCATCTTACTCCTAATCCCGGACCTGGGAAAGGCTGGCGGAATACCATGCCATCCGGCAATCCAAGTTCTAATCCGCAGGCTCTTACTTCGTCTTTAAATAATTGTTTCAGGGGCTCTACTAAGCCAAACTTCATATCTTCAGGAAGCCCGCCTACATTGTGATGGGATTTTACCATTTTTGCTGTTTTGGTTCCGCTCTCTACAATATCAGGATAGATTGTTCCCTGTCCTAAGTAATCAATACCTTCCAGTTTGCGCGCTTCTTCTTCAAATACGCGGATGAACTCTGAACCGATAATCTTTCTTTTCTGTTCCGGATCGCTTACATTTTCCAGTTTCTTCAGGAAACGTTCGCTGGCATCAACATAGACCAGATTTGCATTCAGTTGGTTTTTGAATACCTCTACAACGCTTTCTGATTCTCCCTTACGCATGAGGCCATGATTTACATGTACGCATACCAGCTGGTCACCAATTGCTTTTAATAATAAGGCAGCAACTACAGAGCTGTCTACTCCTCCGGACAGTGCAAGCAGTACTTTCTTATCTCCTACCTGGCGTTTTACCAGTTCGATCTGGTCTTCTACGAAATTTTTCATATTCCAGTTTGCTTCTGCATGACAGGTATCAAAGACGAATGGCTTCAGACATTCTATAAATGCCTCTTCGTCCTCCGGCCACTCATTTAGAGACACATCGCATTTAGCCAGTTCATGTCCTGCCGACATAACAGGATACCCTGCTTCATAGATTTCCGGCAATACATCGATACGAACGCCATCTACCATATGGTTTGGTCCGCCATTTATAATGATTCCCTTTACATTTGGCAATGCCTGCAGTTCCGCCTTCGTAATATCATGCGGATAAATCTCACTATATACACCAAGGTCACGAATCGCCCTGGCTAACACCGTATTTTCTGTACTGCCTAAATCTAAAATAACAATCATATCTTGCTTCATTATTGTTCCTCCTCCGTATGTGTATAGAAATATCTTAGCTGTAAAATGATTTTGTGTCAATACACGTTTTTCTCGTTTACGGAGTTATTTGTAATCCTGCTACAGAATGATCGTCCGGAAATATCGTTATTGGGTAATCCCCGTCTCTACAGTTGTGTGATAAACAGCTCTTTCATCTAAAATCTGTTTGAAATTATCCTCTGTTTTATGCCCCTTGATCTCATCCATATACTCTATATAATCGCATAAATAGATATCTATTTTTGAAATATCCACTCCGTGTACGGCATAATCCGTAACATTACTGCTGTTACCATAAGGAAGCATTTTTCCATTAGCATCCAGTACAACCGGGAATGTATCGGCTGCTTTTGTAGAACCTTCATTTAACTGATTTACCTTTAATTCAAATGGGGTAATTTCTACGGATTTTATTCCTACGCCATTCTCATTTTCAGTATTAATTTCGATCACATTTGTTCTGCTTCTGTCAACATTGATATCCAGGTCAAAACTCCATGAGCCGTTCCACCAGATATTTTCATGCTCATTGGGGAACTGGTTCCACTCGGCAGGCTGCTGCTTCATGACATTTCTCCACTCCTCATCCGACATGGCCGCCAGTTCATCTCCTGTATAGCCGGAATCCCACACATCCGGGTTTGCTTTGCTTGCAATAATTTTCTGAATATCCAGATTCAACTTGAAATTATCAGGAACTTCCAGATTCTGAACATTAAGCTCTATATCCTCTTTCAATGGATCTCTACCTTCTGCTTCCGCTGCCTGATACGCAGTATTATATTCCTGAAGTGCTTCATCCGACACTACTCTTGATGCCAGCTTGTAGTCAATGCGGATGATACCTGCATATGTATAATCATCTACAAACTTGCCTTCCAAATAATATAGCTGATCCTGTGGATTTTCGCTGAAACTGTATTTTTCACTCGTTAAAAAGCTTATGTTCGGCTGGTTAGTCTCACTGTCTGCAAATATTTCAGATACCGGAAAAGCTTTCTCACTGGTTAATTCAAGAGTCATATAAAGCGCCTGGTCATTGCAGTATAATTCCGATAAAGTCATGGTAACTCCATCAGCAGTCTGAGTATACTGGTTTGGTTCGGTGAGATTTGTTTCTTCCTGCAAGGATGCGTCTGCCTGATTTGCAGCTGCCCCTTTCTCCTCCTTAGAATCAACCACTCCAGCCTGATTCTCCTGTGTATTCCCGCCCAACGTCTCCGCTACTGAATTAAAATCTCCAGGATAACTATAGTTCTCCTGCATCTGTTCAAATATATGACCAATAATAGGCAACTGGCTTGCCATAACGGGATTTGCCATGCCAAATACAAAGAATGCTGCAAATACCGCCGCGATACTGCCCGCTGCCACCAGGATCTTCTTTTGAAAACTCCTTGAATTCCCGGCCTTGCTCCTGCTGCTGCTTTTTATCGTTCGAAATGCATCATCTGCTTTATTCTGAACTACTTTTGGTATCTTAATGTCTTCGTTTAATTTATCCTTAAATTCTTGTTCCTGTCGGTTCATGTAATTGACCTCCTTGTTTTAAATACTCTGCGGAAAATAATTTCCTTCCCCTTGCCAGTCTCGTTTGTACCGTCTTCTCATTCATATCCAGAATTCCAGCTATCTCTCTGGTATTAAAGCCCTCCAGATAATACAGCAACAGAATCATACGGTACTTTTCATCCATATCTTTAATCAGTTCATTCCACTCCATATTGCTATATTCCTGGTCCCATATTGGAATCTCCGGCACCTCTTCTGTCAGTAACATACCCTTTTTCTTTCGCAGTATATCTTTGCACTTGTTGATCAGTATACGGATCATCCAGGTTTTAAAATATTTATTCTGTTTTAAATCTCCTATTTTTTCGAAACAGCTTAATATGGTATCCTGTACGGCATCCGCAACATCTTCATCATTTTTCAGGTATGCTTTTGCAACCTTGTACATATTCTGCATATTCTGTTCCATTAACGCAACAAATGCATCGGGATCCTTCCTGCGTGCTTTTTTAATCAGAACATCCAATGTCTTACCTCCCCGCTTAGATTGGCCAATCTTTAATGTCTTACACTCATTAGACGAACCTCTCCACTAAAAACCTTCAAGTAATTTTAATTATTTTAACATATTAATACCACAAATAAAAAAAAAGCTGCCATACCCTTATATCAGGCATAACAGCTTTCTTCTGACCCTTTATCCTCATTGCCGGTTCACTTCCATATAACAGCCATTCCATCCATGGCAAATGCCTTCTCCAGGTTTTCCCCATCTATCCCTGCTACGAGATTTTCTTTCATTGCCTGCCTGACAGCAGTTCTTGAAATGTCCAGTTCTCCAGCCAGCAGCTTGTCCAGGCGGATTTTAATCTGATAGGGATTGCGGATAATAATCTGCCTTTCCTTTTCCGAAACTGGAATATCTACATTCAAGACTCTTTTGCTGATATGGTATGCCTCCTTTGGCATACTGATTTCCGCTTTTTCTCTCTTTAAAATATTACTGTCGAAACTATATTTCAGAGCCAGCTGCGAATCATTTGCTAAAAACCCTTCATATTCATCTCTGGGGATTTTCTTTGGAGAAATCCGCTCATAAATGGTTATATTGTATGTGGTCTTACATTTGCTGCATTGATAAATCAGCCATACATCTACCCGGTTTCCATTTGCGTTAACTCTGAAACTGCCGGTATTGACAAAGTTTGATTTGACTTTGCATTTGGAGCAATTCCTGATAATCTCAGGCCCTGCATCCGGGATAATCTCCCATTCACAGTTCTTTAAATTGTTGTTTTCTAATAAATAGCTCATATGCATCTCCTAAGTGTAATTGTCTTACGCCGGATCAGCAAAAGCTATTTCATCATATTCGTTTTATAATGCAATAGCTTTTGCTACGCATTGTAATTGGGTTTCATCATAAGCTCATTCCTCTTTTCTCTTTACATATAAACTGATTTTATATTACAGGGCACCTTTTTCCTACCGCAAACTCTTTTCCAAAAAGATTATGCGCCAGAACTCCAGGAAGCGGACCACAAAGGGCCCGCTTCTCATTTTTAGAAATTCACTTTTTTACTATTTGAATAAGAACTATAAATCTTTTTATTTCCAACCTTATGATATGCTCTTAT
Organism: uncultured Robinsoniella sp.; assembly: GCA_900539655.1. GTDB lineage: Bacteria > Bacillota > Clostridia > Lachnospirales > Lachnospiraceae > Robinsoniella. Next base: position 75,531 of record UQCR01000007.1, on the reverse strand, counting down.
TCTGAATCTGTAGCTTCTTCCTTTCTTCAGACCTGACTTGGTATAAGATAAAGTCTTTGCAGATTTGGATGCTGCCTTTTTATATGCTCCGTCATTGGTCTTCATATAGATTACAAAACCATCCGTACCTGATTTTTTATTCCACTTCAATGACACTTTACCTTTTCCTGCTTTCTTTGCCTGAATCAGCCGGGGTTTTGCAGGTGCCGTGGATGTCTTAATGATAGTTGAATAGGAGCTGTATTTCTTTTCTTTCCCAAGCTGGCTGTAAGCTTTTACGCGGTATTTATAATCCGTGCCGGACTTCAATCCGGTGTTTACAAAGCTGGTGTCTTTTGTGGTTTTTATTTTACTCCATTTCTTTGAATTGCTGTTATAGCGGTATACCATGTAGCCGGTTGCATTGGATGCTTTCCTCCAGCTAATACGGATGCTTCCTGATTTATTTTGGGATGCTTTTAATCCGGTTGGCTTACCCGGTTTCTTAAGTGTCATTTTCGTCCACTGGGCATAAATGGTTGTATTGGCTTTCAGGCTGCATACCTGACCTGCCTTTATCTGTGCTCCACCGGATACTGTGGTAAACCAGCCCTTAAAATTGTAACCGGATCTGGTCGGTACCGGAAATGTTCCATAAACGGATCCAACCGTAACCATCATGGATGCCGGACTTACTTTACCGCCTCTGGCATCAAACGTCAGCTCATATGTTACTGGTTTCGGTTCTTCTTTCTTCTGCCACTGTGCCGTAAAGGTTACATTCCCGTCAGGCATGGTGTACTGTGTATCTGCCTGATAAACCTTCGTTCCGTCAAACCATCCGGTAAACAGATATCCATTTTTCGTAAATGTATTCTTAGGCAAAGTAATCTTCATCTGAGCTTCCGCCAAAATTGCAGCCGGAGCAGTTCCCTCTGCCCCTTCACCACCTGTAAATGTTGCAGTGTACTTTTTAGGGATTGGCGCTTCTTCTTTATAAGCGGTAAATACAGCAGACGCCGTTGCTGTCTTTTCATTTACACTTGCTGTAACCGTAACGGTCACTGTTCCTTCACCGGTAACAATTAATGTATTTCCTTCTATGCTGCCAATGCCGTTTTTGTCATCTGTGACTGCATATTTATAGGTTATTACCTGATCTGCATGTCCCGGCATCTGACAGTCTCCTGTAAGCTCTGCTTCTGCCTTTAGTTCAATCCGTTTGTCGGATTCATTATAAGGGATTGTCACGATCTCCCCTTTAAATACAGGTGTACGAAGTTCACAGCTGCAGCCATTTACAATAACGGTACAGGAATCTGTTTTGCCGCTTGTGGCGGTTGCCGTAATTACTGCTTTTCCTGATGCCACAGCAGATACTTTACCGTTTGCCGAAACGGAAGCGATTTCCGGACGGCTGGAAGACCATGTGATCTGATCATTTGACACTTTCCCATCATTTGCGGTTAAATCCGCATACAATCTTCTGCTCTCTCCCACTTCCAGGCTTAATGCCTTCAGATTCACCGTAACCTGGTCTGCGGGAATGGCTTTTTCAAGTTCTCTGACTGCGGTCTTTAATGCCTGAAGCTGCTGGAATACCTCCAGCTGCTCGGTATCCTGTGCCTCTAACACTTCCTCTGCTCTTTCAATAGCGTCTGACAGCTTCTGATAGGAGTTCTTGGAATATTCTTCTTCCCTGATTGCTTTTGCTTCTGCTACCTTTTTCTCCAGAACAGATTTGTCCGTCACATTGGAAGGATCCTCCTGGCTGACCAGTTTACAGCCTGACCACTGAGAATGTCCGCTTCCTATATTGCCGTCTTTGGCAATTGCTTCTAATTTTAAGGTTTTTGCCCCGGAAATGTCAACAGAAGCAAATCCCATTGGAGATGTGGACTGTAACGCTTTATCACTGGTGTGAACTGCGGTTCCATCTACAGTAATCTTAAAGGTTACTGCTGCAACCGCAGATTTACTTGCATCAACACCATAATACGTTTCAAATTTCTTATAATTATGGCCTTCCGGCAGATGAAATATCAATGTGGACGTACAATGTGCACCGTACCCTTTGTTAAAGAATACTCTTTTCCCATTCTCATCCAGTAACGACATTGTGCCACCGTCCTGGTTGGTATCTACCTTAATCTTATCACCGGTTCCTTCCCAGTAACCTACGGAAGAGTTAGCCTTGTCTAAATAGTCATGATCAGACAGATAATCGGTTTTATCATAACAGCCTTTTTCCGTAACAGAAACTGGAACTACAATGGTGGATACATTTTTTCCGTCTGAAACATTTACCATCATCCGGCTGGTTCCTTTATTGGATCCATACAGTGAAACTACACCATCTGATAATTCTGCGATGATAAATGAATCCGGTTCTGAAACAATTTTTGTAATCGTAATTGCATCTCCGTCGGGATCTTCTGCAATATCCTTCGCGGTAAATGTCTTTCCTTTCAGGCTGTTTACATCCTGCGTGGGAACCGGGTCTTTGGCAGCCGGTGGCTGGTTTACCGTTTCTCCGGAGTCTGCCTTCGTCACGGTGACCGTACAGTCCGCATTACCTGTTTTACCATTCAGCTCAGCAGATACGTTTATCCTTACCGCTCCTGCAGCCGTTACCTTTAATTTGCTGCCTGTAATGACAGCTCCTGTTCCTCCAGCATCCACAACAGTGTAGGTATAGACTGGACGGAAGGTATGTCCCTCTTTCGCACAGGTGCTTTCTTTCATGGTTCCTGTTAACTCTGCCGTATATGCATCTGCTTTTGCCGGGATGATTACTTCTTTTGGCAATAGTCCAATCTCTTCTATTTTACAGGTACATTCCGGTGTCCCGTCCGGTGCAAACTTAAATTCGCTTTCTAACGGAAGCATACAGAGTGCATTTCCTATTTCACTTTCTGTATCTGCCGCGGCAACGCCTACATTTGTAACTGTCAGTCCTGTGGATATCTGTGTATTTCCTGTATAGCGGAATACAAATTGTTTCGTTGTATTTCCCGATACATAAGCAGCCTCTTTTTGTACTCCGTCCAGATTAAACTTCAGCACAGGATTACCTGTTTTAATCATATAGGAATCGAAGTCAACCGTAAATTCAATCTGGCTGCTGCTCTTTTCCATTGCTACATTTTCGATTACCGGTTCTTTCATGGGTACTGTTAAGTCTGCCTTGATCCATTCTACATTGAAGCTGGTGAAATCCATGGATGGCTGGTTGCCCTCATAAAATAATCCGATATTTCCATTTGGCAGTACCGACAGGCAGGAGTAAGCGTAGCTTCCGCTTTTCACTAACTGGCTGTATTTCCACTCAAATGTCTTATTCTCCGGATTATAAAGCCCGATTCTGACCGTACCGTTATTTCTGGCAGGGCCATTGGGATTTGCTAAAATTACGGCCTCTTTCCCATCAATCATTTCCGGGTAATGGGTAGCGGTTAACTGGCAATATACCTCGGGTACGCCTGTATCCCGAACAGGTGCTTCCCATGTCGTTCCGGAATCATTGCTGACCGAATATTTCAAGCTTCCGGATACGTTTCTGCAAAATTGAATCAGCGTTCCGTCATTCATTTCAACAATCTGGGACTCCGTTAATATTGCACCGCCGTTATTCATGGTGGAAAGATCTGTCCCCGATGCTTCAAGAGGAGACGTTTCTGTACGTTTCCAGGTAACGCCGTAATCATCACTGTAAATGCAGGTGGATGCCTGGGCTGATGTCCAGTTCTGGTTTGCCACATAAATGGGAACAATCAATCGTCCCGCATGCTGTCCCTTTTTCACCTGTATGCCCACACCTGGTCCTGTACCGCAGAACAGCATCCAGTCTTCCTTGATCATCGGTGTTAAATCCGCAGGTTTTGACCAGGTTTCCCCATCATCATCGCTGTATGTGCTCCAAATCCGCATATTACGGACAACTTTTAATTCACCCGCATTGGAGCCGGTATAAAGGAAGATATTGCCTGCAGGTTTATCATCTTTGAATAATTCACCGGTACTAAAATCCGGTACGGTATAGTCTGTTGGCCTTGCGTCTGCTTCAGCTGCACCTTCCAGCCATACTTCACCATGTTCACGGATTGTATAAGTTTTAGTATAGTTATGGGTTGTATTTAGGACACTTTCATAGTCTCTTAATATACAATAAGACTTGTCCCCAACCTGTTTATATCCGGATCCTTTTTCAAGTAAAGAGGTATCCATTGCTGCTTTGGATTCCGGGAACATATCCACCATCAGGAAAACTCTGCCGTTTACCTCATCTTCTACCATTGCAGCATCTATTGTTAAAGAATGCTGCTGCTGTCCTCCAGGCAGATTAATGATTGTCTGCCCTTCTGTCCAGTTCTTTCCATTATCAAAACTTCTTCTTACGGAGGTATCAATATTTCCCTGATCCCCGCCTCCGCTTTGGCGTTTATCGATTGCTGCCAGCACAACTCCGTTCTTTGTGGTCAGCATGCTTGGGATACGATAATAGACAGATCCCTGATAACCACCGTAGAACAACGGCTGATCCGCTGATTTGAATGCATCCTTTGGAAGTTCTGCTTCCTTTTCTTCTCTCAGTGTCACTTTATGGATATCTGTTATCTGCTCTTCCGTTAACAGATCCGATCTCACTTCGATATAGCTGATACTGCCAGTGAAAGGATATTGATTTCCACCACCGGAACGCTGTGTTTTGCCAAGTTCCACTGTATTTACGCCCTGGCTGCTGCTGACAAACCCTGACTGGGTATTATTGATGACTCTTTCTCCGTCAAAATAAACGGATGTACCGCCAGGAGCAAAAACATAAGAAACCGTATGCCACTCATCTTTTGTCATATTGTTTACACCCGCAGATGCGGCGTTAACATTCGTATTGTTATTGCGGACCTCGTATCCCACGGTGCCATCGTTTACATAGACATGGGTATGGGTAGCATTCTGTGTATTATTTGATACGCTGAACAGACTCATAAGGCCTGTCTCGGTCGTTTTATAGCGGACCGTTACTGTTCCCTGGGTCAGTCCCTTGAGTTTATCAAGTGCTCCGGTATAGTCTACCGGTCTGGTGGGAACGCCGTTTGCTATTTTCACCTCTGATTTCTGGAACAGTACAGCCGCATCCAGCCCTTCTTTTGTAACAGAGAATACAGCGGTCTTTTCTGCGGACGCCACGGTGCCTGGAATTAATGCATTAACCCGTACTTTGATCGTTCCCGCCTTGCTGACTGTCAGTTTATTCTGGCGGATCGTGCCGATATTCTGATGATCCTCAGCTTTTTCAAAGACATAAGTAATGGTTTTACTGCTGTGCCCTTCTGCTTTACAATCACCTGTAATAACAGCTGCTGCCTCTAAACTGATTTCCACACTGTCTTTATCCTGAGGTATTACAATCTCTCTGTCTGCAAACGCCAGGTTACTGATCCCGCAGGTACACTCCGGATCACCTGTCATCTTCAGGGTAGCTGCAAAGGTAATCTGTTTGTGATTCTTTGCATCAGTACCTGTTACCTTTGCAGAATAAGGAAGAAAACCTTCGGGAACATTGAACTTCATATCCTCGGCTCCATAAGCATTTGTTTTGGAAATCGTTACACCATCTACATCTGTTATGCTTACGGTCATATCCTGCAGACCATTTTCATAGGCTTCCAGTGCCGACGGACTAAAAGATGCCTCTTTCTTTGTCTCGTCACAGGTAACTTCTGTCGCTATGGCGGAGCTGTCTGCCCAGTCACTGAATTTGTAAGAATAATTAGATACTGCTGAATCATTCTTATAAAGTCCTGTTTCTTTTAAAATCTGCTGGAACATTGCCATATTGCCCCGTCCATTTGGATGTACATTATCCACCATCCAGCCATTGCTTCCAGTATTCAGAAAATCGTTTCTCACATTTTCGCCGTATGCAACCCAGTTTTTCAAATGGTCAATAACGGTAATCTTAAGGCCTTCCAGTTCAGCCTTCATATCCTTTTCCACATCATAAATGGCATTGAAGTACTCTTTATAATTTTTTCTGGGTTCATCCGGGTTCATATCGCAGGGAACCCTCAATACGATATAGCTGTCTGGATTATTCTGATAAATATCCCGAACCAGCTGCTTATAATTATTCTTAAACTCTTCTACCGTAAATCCGGTAGTTGCAGAACCCGCTGCTTCTCCTCTTGTGGAAGCATCATTGGTCCCCAGCATAACCATAACTACATCCGGGTGGAACTGATTGAGTCTCTTGTCGATCTGATCCAGTGTGGTAGATACCGTAGCATTAGCGACGCCCGTATTGATTACCACGTCCTGCTGTCTTCCCTGCTCCCTTAAATATTTTTCAAACAGTTCCGGAACATTGTCATATCCATTTGTCAGGACTCCATGAGTAATGCTGTCTCCCATGAACAGGTACGTAACCGGATCCTGGCTGTCCAGAAGATTTTTGATTCCTTCTATGGTGTTCACATTGCCATCTTCATGCGCCAGAGCCTGTGGCTGTCCGTCTTTCGCTGCCGTAAACTTTACATCCATTAACCGGCGTTTACTGCTTCCTTCATCAGAGGTCATGCGAAGGATATATTCCGTTCCCTCCTTCAGACCGGTAATGGTAAACGGTGCTGATACCTGATTCCCGGAAATTACCTGGCCGTCATAAGACAGTTCATAACTCCAGTCCAGATCCGAGTATCCTTCCGGTGCATCTACCTGAATCTGATCTGCCTTAACCTGTACTTTTGGAGATGTATCCACCTTTAATAATACAGGATTCACTGGAAGCTGAAAACCGGTATACGCAGTTGTATGTCCGATACCAAGTGTTGTCTTAATCGTATTTGCGATCTCCTGATGTCCAAGTGCAGTGAGATAATTGCCCTGCTCCAGATAGGATGCATCCATTCCTGTAATATCCACTACGACTGTTTCTTTTACTGCTGCTTCTTCTTTCATTGCTTCTGTATAGATGCCGATCCGTGCATTATCATCATCGGAAAGCGATGGTGCAGGCGTAATGATAAACGGAATTCTCTGATCCTCATAAAGCTTGTCAAGTAATGACCTAAGACTGGTTCTAAAAGCCTCGATCCCAGCCTCGCCCTTTTCATAGTCGCTGCGGTCCACCATGATGCCGACTGCCTTGGGACCATACTGGTCAATAAGCTTGTCATATTTTGTGTTCAAATCCGAAATGGTAAGCCCTGCCTGTGCCGTGTTAAATACAAAACGGGAACGTTCTACGTAAGTTCCGCCTGCACGCAGGTTATCTTCAAAAAATCCCACATAGTTTTTAACCGGTCCCACTTCATCAAACTTTGGAACTGCCGTGTCCGATCCGGTCATTAACCACGTGTTTGCCGTTCCGGGAGCCTGCATAACGCTGAAGTCATTCAGATCCGGCGCCTGTTGTGTCATTTCTTTTAATTGTGCAACCGTAAAGCTTTGATTTGTTACCGTTACAAAATCAATTTTTCCATTAAAATTCCCCAGAGAATCAAATTGGGATGAATTGTAGGTTCCTCCGCCAATACCAAAGTTGACATAGGGCATCTGGTTATTATTTACATTCTTATTAAAACCAGGATTCCAGCTGCTCCACCATGCGCTTGGGTAAAAGTTATCACTTCCATCTACCACAATATAAGCGTCCTCTGCTTGTCCCGAATGGAAGCTGACTGCAATGGTATGCCATTTATTATCCTTTAAATTCACGGAATTTGTCAGTAATCTTGCTTTTAATCCATTACTTTTGTCATTACGGAAATAAGCCCGCAGCTCGCCGGCATTATTTACACCAAAGACCATATTATATCCGTCATCTGTGCCGGAACTCCCTGCTCCGAAAATGATACCACTTGTATTCGTTCTGAATTTAAAAATGATACTTCCACCGATGTCATTTGTTCTGAGATTATTTAACACCTTCAGATACGGGGATTCTTTTCCGCCATTTTCCTCTGAAGTATAGTCAATCGCACCTGCTGCAGTACCGTCAAAGGTTCTGTCACTGAGGTTCAGGTCTACTGCCTGAGCATCTGCGTTGCTTCCTTCAGCAAAATCTGTCTGTGCCTGTCTTCTGACATCCTCTAATAAATTCCCGGTTGCCTCCAATGGCGCTGCAGATTTCTTCTTCAGTGCTTCAGTCTCTTTTACAGCTTCAGACTCTGTCTGAACTTCCGTTTCAGATACCGCTTCTGTTTCCATCTGAACTTCCGTTTCCGTCTGTACTTCGGATTCTGTCTGAACTTCTGTGTCTGTTAAGACATTCGTTTCTGATAACTCTTCAGTTTGTACATAAGCCTCAGATTCCGTCTCAATCACCTGTTCAGCCTGATCCCGGCCTTCTGATTGTACCAACATGCCATTCTCGCTGTCTCCCCCCGCCTGAACAGGAAGGTACGCCGCCTGAAATACCATACAGATACATAACATCACAGATAAATATCTGGATATCTTTTTCTTCATGCTATCCTTGTTTCCTCTCATCATACATTCCTCATCTTTCTTCATTGATCAACCCTACCGAACCCGTCCACGGTGATCTCTCAATGCTCCCTCCTCCCCTGGCAAATCTTTTTCAAGCCCCTCTCACCACTGTTTCCCAATCTCCTTCTCTACACGGATGTGGACGATGCATATATTATATCAAAAATAATTTCTTTTTTAAACATATAAACGGAGGAATATTTCTTTTTCAGTAGTAGTCAACAATTTATCGAGCTAATTTCCATTATTTTCCTTTGTTCTTTGTTAATTTTGTATAAGGTTTATAGCAAAAGGAGGAAGATAGATATATCAGAGTAGGAAGATTACATTTTTTAGATAACAAAATAAGAGGTTGGGAAGATTTTGAATAAAAAAAAGACATGCGGAATCAATGATACTTTATTGTTCATTGGTTCCGTATGTCTGTTTATTATGGGGATATCTCTCATATCTCCTTATACTGAATCTATACTCTATAATCGTTTTTGTCCAAAATCTGCATATGAACTTCCTGCAATTGTGATTGATCCACAGATGCCGGCGCCCCCATCATGATATCCCGGGCATTCTTGTTCATTGGAAAGGGAATTACTTCCCGAATGCTTTCCTCCTGGGAAAGCAGCATTACCATACGGTCCACTCCCGGTGCAATTCCTGCATGAGGAGGTGCACCATAACAAAATGCCTCGTACATAGCAGGAAATTTATCTTTGACATCCTCTTCTCCCATGCCCACTATTTCAAAAGCGCGGACCATCAGCTCAGGATCATGATTTCTTACTGCTCCGGACGAAAGTTCCACACCGTTACAGACAAGATCGTATTGGTATGCGTGTATTTCCAAAGGATCTTTTGCGTCCAATGCTTCCATCCCTCCCTGAGGCATAGAAAAAGGATTGTGGCAAAATTCAATTTTACCGGATTCTTCTCCAGTTTCATACATGGGAAAATCTATAATCCAGCAAAATTCATACTTTTCCTTATCAAAATGCCCAGCTACTTTACTTCCTAACAAATTACGCATGACACCTGCTGCCTTTTGAGCATCAATTAATTTGTTACATGCACTTACTCCAACAAAATCACCCGGTTTCAAATCAAGTTCGATCGTGATATTCTTCTGTAAATTCTTCAGAAATTTAGAAATTCCACCTGTAAAGCCACCTTCTTCATCAACCTTAAACCAATACATTTTATTTCCGGTCTGTACAGATACTTCAGCGCAAATCCGATCAATAAACTTCCTGGTTTCAGAAAACTTTTTAACAACAACTGCCTTTAAATATTTTCCTTCTAAAGGGGTGTCTCTATATGCATTCATCCCTGCCGGAACATCCTGCAGAGTCAAATCAATCCTCAGGTCCGGTTTATCAGAACCAAAGCGATCCATCGCATCTCTATAAGTGATTCTTGTAAATGGTGCTGATGATGTGTTTTTGTACCTGCCAAACTTATTAAAAATATCCGGAAGCACTTTCTCGATTACCTTAAATACATCCTCCTGAGTCGCAAATGCCATTTCCATATCCAACTGGTAAAATTCTCCTGGGGATCTGTCCGCTCTGGCATCTTCATCCCGAAAACAGGGTGCAATCTGAAAATACCGATCAAATCCAGCAGCCATAAGCAGCTGCTTAAACTGCTGGGGTGCCTGAGGCAGTGCATAAAATTTCCCTGGATAATTTCTGGATGGGACTAAATAATCCCTTGCTCCTTCCGGTGAAGATGCCGTTAAAATAGGGGTCGTTATCTCAAAAAATTCATGTTCGGTCATACTTTTACGCAGTTCCGAAACTACTTTTGATCGCAATATCATATTAGATTTTACAGCTGGATTCCGCAAATCCAAATACCGATACTTTAACCTTATCATTTCATCTGCTTCTTTCGACCTGTTTATCTCAAAAGGCAATTCATTGTGTAAACATTTCCCCAAAATAACAATTCCTTCCGGCACGACCTCTATTTCTCCGGTAGGGATATCCCTGTTTTTACTGGAACGTTCTCTTACAATACCTGTAACAGCGATTGTCGATTCCCGGTTAACATCATCCATCTGATCCAACATCTCTTTCGTTTCCAACACAACTTGTACGATTCCTGAAAAATCCCTTAGGATTAAAAATGCAAAGTTCTTGCTCACTCGCCGTATGTTTTCATACCATCCGGCTAACGTTACCCGTTTATCAACATCTTCTATCCGAAGTTCATTGCATTTATGTGTTCTTGATTGTATCATTACCATTACCTCTTTTCATTATTTTTCAATTTCTTTTTTTAAAAAATAACAGAATCCATGCAGACATCGTCTATATGTCTCATTGCATCACTTCCTTTCAAATAAAAAAGAACCACAAAAGTAAATTAAAAATTTACCAATGTGGTTCAATCTAAATTGCCAAATCCACATAGGCACAAGACTCTTAGCGCTTGTACCTATCGAAATATAGTTACAAGCGCTGGATATCGTCGTCGTTCCTATTCCATTTTGTAAACTGGTAATTTAACATAATTTTATTCCTGCCTTTTATTTTTTTGTAGTCTTGAGTATACTGGATGTGCTTTCTGACAGCAGTGCGTCATTTTATATAAACTATTAATCTTGATGGTGTTTTTTTAGTGGCAGATATAATGAGAGTATTAATCTTTTGTTTCAATATATCCCATATTACTATTAATCAAAACGACAAAGATAAGGGGGGCGATCTGGATGGCGTTTCAATATATCCCATATTACTATTAATCGGATAGATCAGAAGCAGCAAGGAACGATCATATAAAGTTTCAATATATCCCATATTACTATTAATCTTATATACCAAATGTACTTATGGGTATGCAATTAGCGTTTCAATATATCCCATATTACTATTAATCATTTGAAACTCCTGAATCGTCCCTTCGTATCTGCTGGTTTCAATATATCCCATATTACTATTAATCGAAGCAAACATCTTGCCAATATCATAAATTTCTTGTTTCAATATATCCCACATTACTATTAATCTGGTTTGATTGGATTTGGAGCTTCTTGCTTTTCGTTTCAATATATCCCATATTACTATTAATCCTTACAGCATTCGCCATAGCTCTTATTGCTTTTCTGTTTCAATATATCCCATATTACTATTAATCATCGTGAACTTTCTCATTGACTTTTACTCAAATGGTTTCAATATATCCCATATTACTATTAATCGAAATTACCATCAGGTAGCTGGAGGGCGCAAGTATTGTTTCAATATATCCCATATTACTATTAATCGTGTTGGCTCTAAGGTGGAGGACATATTTTTACCGTTTCAATATATCCCATATTACTATTAATCTAATGTATCCAGATAATTCAGAGTAATAAAACGGTTTCAATATATCCCATATTACTATTAATCTTGACAGGGTATTGGATGCAGGACTTACAGGAATTAGTTTCAATATATCCCATATTACTATTAATCTAACCGGGAAATTACATATTACTGGCTTTCCTACGTTTCAATATATCCCATATTACTATTAATCTAATGATAATGATGATATTTATTTTGTTTATGAGTGTTTCAATATATCCCATATTACTATTAATCGGGACAACTCCAGCAGGTTTTTGGGAAGCCCGCGGGGTTTCAATATATCCCATATTACTATTAATCGCTAACTCTATTCACAGATGTAATTATGGAAATCCGTTTCAATATATCCCATATTACTATTAATCTCGCCATTCTTCGTTTACACCAAATTCTCTACATATGTTTCAATATATCCCATATTACTATTAATCGCACAGCTTTGCCACAAATAATCTGTCAAACGAGTTTCAATATATCCCATATTACTATTAATCAAATGTAAGTGGGAGAGATTGGAGAAGAAAGTTGCGTTTCAATATATCCCATATTACTATTAATCCGGAACCAACTCTGCAATTCGTTTCCTGGATCTGTTTCAATATATCCCATATTACTATTAATCGGTCTATTTCATTCAACAGGCTTGTGAATGGGCGTTTCAATATATCCCATATTACTATTAATCGCCATGTCAGGCCTGCTTTCTATTGTAAATGCAAGGTTTCAATATATCCCATATTACTATTAATCAAAAGACCGTTTCGGCAAGGAAACACAGAAGACAAGTTTCAATATATCCCATATTACTATTAATCCAACGCATTTACGCCCTTCATCCCCTTAACTATACCCCACATCCCCCATAAAATCAACCTTTTTCACATTTTTCCCAGGCGTCAATGATTTTTCCCACATCCCACTCAATGCTCTGTTTTTCCCCATATTTACAAGGTTTTTCGTACCTTTTATATTTTGACGCCTGGTAAATTATTATAAGATCAGGTCCTCACCTGTTGCAGTATCCCGCTTACCCAATATCTCTTCCCCAAATACGTTATCATTCATCATTTTTATAATGCATACAAAATCTTCTTCTTTGTCTATCACTTTATTGATATCTGTTCTGAGTTCGATTAGCTTTGATGGTGTTATTTCACCGCGAAATACGGAATACTGGAAGTGAGACAAATACTTTTTGCAAACTTTGAATACCTTTTGAACCCTTTTCTCATTTACATCATAAAATACAAAGGCATAATTATATGATATCTGCTTTTTCATTAAATCCCCTCCTTCAGCGAAAATGGGATAAAATCTTTATTCTCCAGCACAAATTTTATTAATTTATAGCAATCCAGTTTTATGGCAGTTCGATAACTTACTTTTCTTTTTAACCTGGGATGTAAAAATACGGATTCTAAGCGTTGCTCAAATGCTTCCACGAATATTTTACGTCCCTCCTCATTTAAAAGGCAGTAATTTACTTTCTTATCAAAGTGTTTCTCTACTTGTAACCGCCGGTTGTTGACTAAGTCAAATATGGTTTTATATACAATTACAGGTTTAAAAACTTCACTTATATCCAGACTTAATGAAAATCGTCCTTCAGACGGTTCGTGCAGATAACTAATTCTTTGATCCAGATGTGTCCGATAAATTGCTGATATTGTTTTTGTATATAGCAGCGTATTTCCAAATGATATTAATGCATTGATTGGGTTATCCGGCGGACGTTTAACTCTTTTATTCATAATAAATTCTTCTGGCAGAAAAAATTTAAATGTACCATAAAATTTGATCCATGCTTCTCCCTCATAGGACATTAATTCCGAAGGGGTTTCTGCTCTCTGGATACGCAAAGGGAATTCTTTTTTTAACCAGTCTATCGTCTCCTTAACCTCTTTCTTTTCGTGTTTATAATAATGATACAGTACTTCTCCCATATTAACACCGATGCCATTTACAATTGCTTTGGCAATTTTCATTCTGGTATTCTGGTATGCTTCTACCTGTCTTACCAACAAACGTCCGCTATTATAATGATTTTTGGGATAAAATGTTCCACTATAACCTTCATAGTAATTAAAGAAATGAACAATCACCTGATTTTGACTAAAAAAATCAAGTAGCTTTGTATTTATGGAAACTTCATTTAAACAATATATTTCTTTCGTATTTTCGATAGGTATATAGATATTTTTTCCATCTTTTCGAAAGCAGAGTGAATTATCCTTTCTTGAAAGTTCCCCCATAGACATCAAGTATTTCGTTGAACCCATGTCATGCTTCCTCCTTTTATTTATATTTTAAAACGCAAGTTTAAAATTGTATTGATCATACTATCAGGTTCCATTTGTTTTATTCGTTTATTAAATATAGCAGTATTCATAATAGGCACACTTTTTACATTGAGCCTTCTCTATCCCTTCCGGTACCTCTTCACATTGCAGTAATAATTCAATTTCCTTAATATATTGCTCTAATTTACGCTCTTCCTCCATACCAAGTTCTACGATTACTATCTTTTTATTGCTTTGCTTTTTTTCTACAAATTCTAATTTCCCCTTACGCACTATTCCTTTATCTTTTAAGACTTTTAAGTAGTATAACAACTGCCATTTACTTGCTTCCACATCTGCGTCCGACATCTTTACTTCTGTAAGATATTCGCTTGTTAATTTATCTAATCTGATATTTTCTATTGCTATTTCCGTATCCTTACCCTGGGCTTTTTCTTCATGTATCGCTTTTCCAATCTTCACAATCTCGCTATTATCTTCCAAATTCAAACGGTTTCCATGAAGATAACACTGGCGTCTGCAGTGAAAATAATAGTTAATCAGTGTCCCATTTACCTGCATTATTCCCATCCCCTTTTCTATAAATCCACGAATAAAACTCCTTTTGATTCCAGCTTTTTACGGTTTAATTTTCCATTTTCGAAGTACTCTTCTCCATCCTGAATACAGTACAGTTCTCCCAGGATACCACTGTAATTTAAGTCTGGATTCCATTTTACCTGATAAATAAAATTATTCAGTTTACTTCGTACATCGGATAATTTTATCTGCTTTTCGGAATATTCCATCGTTCTGTTTCGCAGCAGCTCTACATATTCTTCCCACAAACTCCATCCGTCTAATATTTCGCCATGGTCTATTTCAATTGTTCTACATAAGACTAAGTTCATATTCCAATGGTTTTCATCAATTAATCTCATACGTTCCGCTATCTTGGGACTATCCAGAAGCTTAACAGCTGTAGAAAAAAAGTTATCCAGACCCTCTCTGGACGTACTCTCATTCCTTTGCAGCTTCAATACTTCCAGTATTTTTTTATAATATTTATCAAACTCTTTATTTTTCAATATCGCTCTCATTTCCAGTTCCTTAAGCGTAAAATCTGCATCTATTCGATAATCCTGTCCGTATATTCTATCTGCATTGTCCATATCAAAGAAATACACCATCCCCTTTCTTTTACAAGAACGGTTTATTCGCCCCAGAAACTGTTCCTCACTATCCAGCTTTGAGATATCTTTGAATCCAATATCCATATCAATATCTACTCCCGCTTCAATTACCTGCGTAGAAACTAATATCATCCCAGTTATTTCCCCATCCCGGATTGGTTTTAGAACTTTCTCTCTTTCGTACATAGAATCATCCCCTGTAATTAAACAGACAGGAACCTGTATTTCATCTGATACCGTTAGATAATCAAAAAATTCATATGCTGAATCCCTTTTTATAAAGGTAATCAGAAGTTTTTTATCAGGGCGGCTTTGTTCTAATACTTGCTTGAAGAGTCGATCCATAGTCATTTTTTCATTCAATAACTCATAAGAGACCTGGACACGATCCCGAAATAATGGATGGTAAAAATATTTTTTCCTGTCCTGAATCAGTCTGGTCACCGTACCTTCCCCACCGGCTAGGTAATCTAATCCAGGAAGCGTTGCAGACATCATAATTATTTTCATTCCAAGCAATTTTGCACAGGTACGAAGAAAAATCATTATTTCTGCCCATATTGTATTCTTATAACTTTGAATTTCATCCAGAATGACGACACTATCGGTAAGCTGCAAGAAAGAAAATACAGATTCCTTTCTATTACTAAAAAGTGTGTCAAAAAAGCTTACATGGGTAGATAAAATAAACGGATAATTTAGAAACTGTCGGTCTAAAAGTGCATTTTGATAATATTCTTTAGAATCCTCCTTTACATTTCCCCTGCCTTTAATAGGCAATAACGAGTTCACTACTACTATCTGGTCACAAATCTCTTTGTCGTGGAATATTTCCTGAAGAATTTTCCTGTTTTGTTCCACAAGCGTGTTAAATGGATAGATATAATATATTTTTTTACCATGATTCAACATCTGAAACCCCAGATTCATTGCCGTATTACTTTTACCGCTTCCTGTGGGTGACTCCAGAAAATAAATAGATTCCTCTGGATTGCAACGCAAGGCTGCCTCTGCGTCCAGGAACATTTCGCTCCTCATATTATTGATTTCATTGCTTCCATCAATCACTCTATCCTCTGTTCTTTCTTTTTCATAATTTCTTATTTTTTGTAACAGTTCTGAACATTCATAAGGCTCGCGAAAAATATCAGCACTTTGAATAGTACCAAACTCCTTGATCTGCACATCCTCCATATAATCAGTAGTAGCATAATAGTCACATGCAACCAATACAGAATACAAATACCTCATATAAAAGAAATAAATAATATCCTGCTCCCGGTTCATTCTTTGCTTTATATTCAAATATTTATTCACAGACTTTGAAACGGAATTGCTGGACAAACTTCGTAAACCGTTATATCCTTTCAGTCCGGTTTGCTCCAATACGTCCAGCAGATAACCGATCTCCCCATCTTTTTCCAAAAATTTTGATGTAAATTCCTCCATCCGCTCTAAATCGCTATGGTGTCTGGAGATTGCGTATGCATTTATCCATACCAATAGAATCAATATACTTTTATCATTCTTAGAATAGCCGCTTAAAGTAATTTCTTCCAAGTAATAATCCAGGTAGATGACTGCGGATAATAAAGAATGATCCGTACCGGATAATCCTTCCAGCGTCTTTACAGGCACCCTATTATTCTTCATTTTTTGAATCTGAAATGCAGGATTTAATTTACCAAAATCGTGAAAAAAAATAGCATTACAGAATAATTTATAAATAAAACGCTGTTTCTCTTCGGAACAATCCGGTATATGCTGCAATGAAATACGCTTTATTACTTTAGATAACTCTTTTTCATTCTCCAACCTCTCAAAATACTTTTGACATCGTTGTATATGCTGTGTCAGTTTTTCTTTATTCTCTTCCTTTTTGTGAGCATATAACGGGTAATCATCGTTTATAATTTCATTAATATTTATAAAATCTAACATAACTTCCTCCCAATATTTATTCTCTAAATTTCTCTAAATGCAAACACTTTCATCTAAAAAACCGCAGAATATAGAATTAATTCCTATACTCTGCGGTTTCCTCCTTAACTGCAACCCACTTTATATTATATTCTGAAGTGTGTTTTAAAATGATTTCTAATAGCTGTCGTCACACTTCAATAAAAAACAATATTCTTATCTCCGATTTGGTAAACATCTTCCTTGCACTGCACCATTTCAGCATCTGTCAGAATAAATTTCTTTAAATCATACAGATTTGTTGCCTCTTTTAAACTTACCGGCAAAAATTCTCCATATTTAAAAGTCATTTCATCCAGATCAAATTCAACAACCTCTTCCGGCACTAAACTATGAAGATTCTTTTCCTCACATGCTACAGTCTGTGCATTTACAATTTCAACATCATCTATATCTGCCAAATGATTATTTCTGCCCAGATAAGGGCTGTAAACACAGCGCCTGTTTACCATAAAATCAGCCAGCTTCTTGGTTTCAGCATCCTGGATCTGAACATAGACTGTCCAGTCAGGATGCTCCAGCCATTGCTCTTTGACAATTAGATTTCCGCCCATTTCCTGTGAAGCATAACCTACGGTATTATTATAAAACTGAATTTTTTTTGGAAAGTACCCGCGTTCTGATCCCGGGATTATAGAGATCCTAATATCCTTTAATTTCTCATAAAACTCGGGATAACGCTCATATTTGTGCTCATAACCATGATAACCCATGATTGCACCAAACATACCAAGCAGCGCCACTTTATGTATATTGCCATAAGTAAAATAATAGTAGGTATTCACTTCAGGCACTTTAAAAAAGGCGTTTTTACCTTTTAACCTGAATTTTAAAATCTCCATATCACACCTCTTTCCGGGTTATGATATCGAAATAACGTGCTCCTTCCACATCTGCCTCTATCTTCGTTGTATATGGATTATAATATACTTCTATTGATTTAATCCTATCCTTCACTTTCGTTAATAATTCTGAACATTTTAAACTGATTATATTTTTTTCATCCTTTTTTTCAAAAGTAATATATTCGGACAGGCAAGGCAGATAAAGATCACCTTCAGTTTCTACAAAAAGTGCAAACTCATTATCACAGCCTGCTTTCGCATTTGTAGCAAATGCCGTGGCTGAAACGATAGAGGTCTCTTTAAAGTTCTGGTAATCATCTTCTGTATACCCCTCTGTCACCCCTAATTCCACAAATTCTTTGTAAGCAAGGGGATTGATAACAAATGGGTAAAAATAATGGGCCTCGTTGCTTACTATTTTCGTTCCAAGAGTGGAGTTCTTAGCCTCTTCACCATCTTTAACTTTGGATGCATCCCGAAATGGTGACAGAATTGGCTGCTCCTGCGGATCTGTTCCTCTATACTTATTAAACCCTTGACCAATCTGAACAGCACCGGGAATAGAAAAATTTTTCTTTGATTCCGATTCTGCAAATGTAGCACCGAAGTTTTTAATATCTACTGCTTTGAATAAATTCTTTAATATAACCTCGTTATCTTTACATTTACCTAAATCAGGAATATTAAATACTTGTTCATATCGTTCTTTTAAACTTTTTGGTATTAAGGTTACTTCTCCCGTCTTACTTTTTTTAAATCTCATGGATTTAATGTATATTACTGGTTTCCCCTGATTATCCCACATTTTTTTCATTGGATATTTCAGTGCCTTATCGCTGCCAAAAGTCTCACCATCTGAAGTCGTTTTAGGATATCCCGTAAAATCTGCATTCCAATTTGCCATAATAGATGATATCCCCAAAACACCATATACTCTCTTATTCATCATAATTCTTCCCCACTTTCCTGTTTATTCTTATCGTAAATGAGTGAAGTTGCAGTAAATCCTGCCGCTATCATTTCCTTACTCAGTTCTTCATTTTCTTTTGACGCATAAGACATAACATGAGTAAATATTATTTCAGCTTTATTTTTGTCCGGAAAATGTGGAATATCATAATTATACTTCATATAAAGATCTAGTAGTCGACTTTTTATAACATCATAACCTTTAGCATTTAAATATACATTAATCATTGTCGACGAATTGTTATTTGATTTACTTCTAGAAACCAGATAAGAAACCATCTGTCCAACTGCATAGCTAAATTCTTCTGCCGATACAAATTCCCAATCATCTTTTAACTCTATTTTTTCTCGTAATAATTTTCTAATATTTTCCATCTTGAACTCAATCCCCCTATTCCCATGTAAATAATCAAACAATGACCACCTTAGATTAAATTGCCTCTGTGCTAAAAAATCTTTTCCATTTTCAATAGTATTAATTATAAGATCCATTGTAATTTTATCCAGCAATGTTTCCAGATTTGTATCGTTCCCTTTACAAAACCATGCAAACAAGCGATCTCTGCTTTCTAATAGCGTTCTCTTTAGCACACCATCCGAAATTGAAATATCCTTAGCTTCTGTAAAGAAATTATTTGACAACTTATTTTCAAAAAAGGTTTGATCTATAATACTCTTTAGCTTCCAAAGTTTATCATAAGTAGTATTATACTGTAGATCATATTTTTCCAAAGTTTTATCAGAAATACCAATGACATTTTTTAATACAAATATTGGTTTTAAATTTGTATTATATTGACTGATTGTATCACCCTGATGAATTTCAACTTCCGTACCCTTTTTAAGACGAAGAAAATATCCGTTGCGTACTCCTTGGGGTTCTTCTGAATTGGAATAACCCCTAATCCACAATTGCTCTGCATTAATGTAAACATTAACTTTCCCTCTAGATGCAAGTCCCATTAAATAGTCAAATAGTTTTGTCCGCAGTATCGCTTGGTTTTTATCCATAAGACAAGGAAGTGTTACTTTTCTTGTCCTATTTGCAAGAAATGGTTTTTTTGTATTCATACCCATATTATCATTTGGAAAACCTAGTATTTCTTCCGATTCCATTTCATTATATTTATTATTATTAAAAATATTCAGAAATAAGTAACGATTGCTTTCACATTTATATAGCATTTTTGTCTCTTCCCAATCGTCTAAGACAAAAAAGAATTTTAAATATCCTTTCCGATTTAGGTCTATATTTTCCCAAATATCCTTTTCAGAGATACATTGTCTAATTTTTTAATTAGCGTTATGTTAGGTTTACCCAGTTCCTTCTCTGTGGCTTCATATAATTTCTTTGATTTTAAATCTTTCTTAGCATACCTCACTACTGGATTTTCACAAAAATTATAATAAGAATCTAATACCCCTTTTGTTATCTTTTTTTCCACTAAGCTTTCTTTCTTCACCCATAAAGACAAATAGTTATTAGAATGAATAATTTTCTTTACTCCTAATGATTTATTCGTATCTACAAGTTTAGTACAATAATCCATGTAACAAAGTTTATCATAAATTGAATCCGTCTTTCCTATTATTTCATCATTTTTTCTGTCATACCAAATCTCTAATGTCTTCTCGATCTCATAGCTATCTTCCGTCAACTTTATAATCCGATAGGTCCCCTCCTTGGGAACATATTCATCCAGCACCAGCCTGTCTCCTTTTTCCTGGAGAATCTGCTGAAAAACTTCCATAGCTTCCTGTAACACCTGATCACCCCTTTGCTACAAATACCGATAATTAATAAAGCCCGCTCCTCGGGCATTATTTTCTCCAATTCCAGTTCCTATCGCCATGTACCATAATTTTTGTGCCGTAGGATTTTTCGATACAATCATATTAACCTTATCGCCTAACAAAGTGATACCCTTATAAGGCACACGCACCGGTACTTTATTTTTAAACTCTATATAATCATAAAGTGAAAAATCTTCATCCAATTTTTCACCCATTAACTGATTATACTTTTTAACCAGATTTACTTTCAAACGTTTTTCAAACTCCTGAACATTCATCTGATCACGCCAGTAACCATATTCTGTCTTAATTACAACTGGTGTTAAAGTGTAAATTTTTTCTAATACTTTCTGCTGAATAATTTTTATTTCGCCATTTAATCCCACAATTTCTTTTGACGAATGATGGCAAAGCATATTCGAAAAATATTCCGCAAGTTCCTGCCGAACTGTTCGAATCCTCATAACATATATCTTGCCCTGTTGATAAATTCCGTCTTTCTCACATGGATACGGAAGATCATAAACATAATATTTAAATTCTCTTCTGTTATGTAATTCCAGAAATTCATCTGTTTTTCCAAGCGCACTATCCAGGAAATAGGCGATTGTTCCGGTAGCTTTAGCATAGTCCATATTTTCCAACAGACGTATACGAAGCTGGTATTCAAAAACTAGCAATTAAAACTCACTCCTCCCATTGATAAGTAAATTTAAATGATATGGATCCTCGTAAATTTATCGAAAAATATTTATATTTTTAGATCAATAAAATTTAAATTTCTTTCATTAATTTGTGTAAATTTCACAGTAATATTATATTATATATGGAATATTTTGTCAAATTAAATACTAAATAATCGAATAAATAATCTTAGTATTTAATCGTTCTGTGATTATATAAATTTGTAAGATGTGAGGGGCTGGTAAGGATATAGATATTCTTATCCTAATATAGATATTTATTGTAATTTTACCCACACCCTCATCATTCTCCAGGCCTTCTGGCATGTCCATATTAACTTTATTCCGGGCATTTTCAACAATTTTGACAGGTAAAAATATAGCACCGAATATAAAACTAGGTTCTTTCTGATCTTTGGGTAATATGGGCTTTCTGAAATCCCAATAGGAGCGTTAAATCTGTAATGAATACAGACTTGACGCTCCTTTGCTATTTCTTGCCATAATTATATTATACCCAGAGTTCAGAAAGAACCCAAAATTATATATTCAGTGCTAATTCTGCAATACTTATATTTCTCACTGCATTTTGAAGCTCCGCTATAAATATATAATGCCCGCGCTTATAGCAGTATCCTTCATCTGCCTTTTAACAGCATCTTTCCTACGCTTTATTAAATCTCCTCACCCGGCGTCTTCGGCAGCAATCTTCTATCTTCCGAAAGCCTCAAGAATGGTGCATACGCCACTTCCCACGGGTATCCATCCGGATCCAGGAAATAACCGGAATATCCGTCATAGCCTCCCCAATCTTTCCACTGTGGCAGCTGGTGGGAACTTCCTCCTGCTTGTATTGCTTTTGCAAATAAGGCATCCACTTCTTCTTTATCTGAACCGTTTATAGCCAATGTGAACCCATTATATGGTTTCTTAGGCGATACGGGAAGCTGCGCGTCATTTGCCAGAAAATCGTAGGGAACTAATCCCAATACGATATTGCTGGTGAGCATAAAGGTACACATCTTCGGATCAGAATCCGGAGAAAGCTCCCATCCCAGTGCTTCATAAAATGCAATCGAACGCTCTACATCTTCTACACCCAGAGTAATGATTGATATACTCCGGGCAGTTCCTTCCTGTTTCATATTTCACACCTTTTCCTTTCCAAGAGCATGTCTTAGACTCTGATCTTTCCCAAACCTCTTAAGTCTGTATAAAAATTGCTTTCTGGCAGCTGTGCATCACATATAAAATGGCTAACACTGCGCAGCGAACTTACCAATCATTTCCTTTAGTGCCGGAATGTCTTCATGGAGTTTTAGAATCGTACTTCCCACAAATGCCGCATCTCCTCCGGCCTCTTTTACCATTTTTACATCTTCCGGTGCATGTACACCTACACCACAGTAAATTGGCCGTTCAATGCCGCAGGCACGCAGATACGCTATGCAATCGGAGAGTGCTGGATACTGTGGGTTGATATTTCCGGTTGGCTTCGCCTGCATATAGACAAAACCATTTGACTTCTCAGCCATTTCAATTTCTTCTGCAAGCATGTGATATTGAACGTAGCAGGATACTCTCAGTCCCGCATCCATGAATTTGTCTTTGATGACATTGTCTTTTAATCCAACCAGGAGAATATCTTTTAAATTGTTATCCAGGCAAAAACGGATGAATTTATCCGTACCGATTTCCTCTACCGTGTTTTCATATGCCAATACCAGCAGTTGAACGTTG
Organism: uncultured Robinsoniella sp.; assembly: GCA_900539655.1. Classification (GTDB taxonomy): domain Bacteria; phylum Bacillota; class Clostridia; order Lachnospirales; family Lachnospiraceae; genus Robinsoniella. The sequence goes on along the minus strand of UQCR01000007.1, from coordinate 52,223 downwards.
GGAAGCCTTTTTTGCACTGCTACAATGCTTTCCATGTATTTGTCATAGTCATCGCATACTTCCAGTGACTTTGCCATTCTCCCTGCTATGTAGTCTCCTTCCAGATATGGATCCCGGGAGGGAAAGTCAATTTCAATCATCCCGCATCCGGCATCTGCATATTCAATTGCCATTTCATAACTGTGTTCCAATGTTGGATATCCGTTTGATAAGTAACAAATAATTTCCATAACTCTATTCTCCTTTATATGCCTTTTTAAATAATTCAATAAACTGTTCTAATGACGGGATGACCGGATTGGTTTTGGTACAGCCATCTTCCATTGCGGTCTTAGCCATTACAGCTATAAGACTGTTATATTTTTCCTCATCCTCTATAATTTCATGGAAACATGCCGGGATATGAAGCTGTTCATTAAGCTTTGCAATCATATCCGCCAGATTTTCTCCCCCTGCTTTTTGTGCCAGTTCGTTATAAATTTTTTCTGCTCTCTCATCCTGGCTGTTGAAACGAATGATATAAGGTAACAGCATAGCATCTCCCAACCCGTGGGGAACATGAAAGAAACCGCCCAAAGTATGTGCCATGGAATGAACAATGCCAAGTGAAACATTTGTAAATGCAATGCCTGCTGCCATTGAGGCATTCAGCATCTTCTCTCTTACAGCAAGATTCTGCCCATTTTCATAAGCCTGGGGTAAATATTCCATAATATCTAAAGCTGCCCTGCCAGCCAGAATATCCCCTATATAATTTGCCCTGGTAGAAACCAACGCTTCGATTGCATGGGTCAGGGCATCCATTCCCGTCTCCGCCGTAATACGCGGCGGCATGGAGACCGTGACTTCCGGATCACAGATGGCTATATCCGGCATCATTTCCATATTTCCAATTCCATGTTTCATTCCGGTTTCATTATCGGAGATTACAACAGAACGGGAAACCTCACTGGCTGTCCCGGCGGTGGATGGGATACAGCAGAAGTGTGCTTTTGTCCTTAACTTAGGAAATGGATTTGGCGGTAAAACTTCTTCCAGTTTCTGAAGCTCGGGATTTTCATAATAAATCCACATGGTTTTAGCTGCATCCATAACAGAGCCGCCTCCCAGCGCTACAATCAGATCCGGCTCTGCATCCTGCATATCTTTCGCACCTCTTAATACTGTTGCAAATGTAGGATCCGGCTCTACTCCCTCGATCACGGAAACAACTGCCCCATTCTCTTCAAATAATCCTTTTACCTTCTTGAGCATTCCGCTTTTTTGCATACTGGAGCCACCAAGTACAATCGTAACTCTTTTATATTCCAACGTTCTTATATGTTCCAGGCAGCCCTCTCCGAACAGGAGCTGGCTTCCGGCTAATTTCATAGGTCTCATCATTTTCATTACCTCACTCTTCTATTAATTAAATTCCGTTTTACCTTAAACTTACTACATTTATACCACATCGCGGGACGTGCAGATGGCGGGAATGAATGTTCAAATACGCCCTAACCCATCCATCACTTCCCGAACAAGCTGATAATCAATGGGATTTGTAAGGATTCCGTCCTTTTTCATGCTGGAACCTATAATAGCTCCGTCTGCCGTCTGCATCTGTTCGCTGATATTAGCGGCATTTACACCGCTTCCTGCAAATACCGGAAGTGAAACTGATTTTTTCACACGGGCAATCATATCAATTGGGGTTTCCACTCCGATTTCACTGCCGGTGACGATGATCGCATCTGCTCCGTTAGCTGCTGCTTCTTTTGCTGACTGCTCCACTGCAATATGTGGCAGAAGCATGTGTGCATGTTTAACCTGAACATCCGCCAGAATCTTAACATGAGATAAGTTCAGCTGGCTTCTGTATTCCATACATTCCTTTGCGCAAGGCATAATAAATCCATCCGTAAATACCACCGTATCCACAAATACCGGAACACGAACAAAGTCTGCACCTGTGATACCCGCAATGGCCAGGGACGCCTTACAGTCGTTAAATGCTGCATCAATACCGATTGGAATCTTTACTGCTCTGCGTACTTCCATTGCTGCTGCCGATAAAGCTGCGGTCTGAGCGGTATTCAGCAATGCACTAAATGGAGTGTCCCCCATATTTTCCACAATCACAGCATCCACACCTGCTTTTTCCAAAGTCACGGCATCTTCTACGGCACGTTTTAAAATCTGCTCATAATCACCGCCAAATCCCGCTGTTCCCGGCAGCGGCAGACAATGAACCATGCCTATGATTGTTTTTGTATTTGTTGTAAATATCTGTTTTTCATTCATTCTGCAAACTTCCTTTCTTAATTCATTTCGCATATTTCTTCTCTTACTCATTTAATCTGCAAACTTCTTCTCTTTAAGACTCGTTTTGCAAACCCTTTTCTTTCTCGTTTATTTGCAAATTTCACTCTATCTCATTCATTCTGCAAATTGCTTTTCTTTCTCATTTATTCTACAAACTTCTTCTCTTTATCACCCATTCTGCAAACTCTTCTCTTTATCACTCATTCTGCAATTTTTTTCTGGTTCTGATCATACTGGTAAATTCCTTCCAGTACAGTTCTGCAAAGCAGATCTTCTGCATCTTTTCTGGCCTGTCCCTGCAATGTTTCCTTTAAGTTTTCTAATACAGTAGTCATGGTTACAATACAGGTTTTAACTCCCATAAGCCTTCCAACTGTCAGCAGACAGGAGGATTCCATATCGATTCCTGTCACTTTTAATTTCTTGAGTTCAAGAAAGGTTTCTGACATATCTCTGCCGGCTTCCAGTGAAAACCGGGAATCATGCATCTGACTGTAAAACCCATCCATCGTACAGTTGATGCCATTGACGTATTTTGCACCCATCCGGGTCACAGTTTCATTCATTGCATTGACCAGTTCGATATCCGCAACTGCCGGATAAGACTCTTCTACATAAGTCAGACTGGTGCTCTCTCTTCTCATAGCCGCAACAGGAATGATGAATTTCCCCAGTAAATCGTCCTGCAGTCCCATTACGGTTCCCATTCGGACTGCTACCTCCATGCCCGCTTCATACATTTCTTCCAGGGCAATTGCTGCTGAAGGTGCACCAATTCCGGTTGAAGTTACCGTAACCGGAACTCCTTTATAGATACCTGTGTATGTATTAAACTCCCTCTGGAAAGCCACATGTACCGGCTCCTCAAGATATTGTTTCAATACATCCACTCTCCAGGGATCCCCCGAAAACAATACATATTTTGCAATACTGGAACGGTCCGCTCCTAAGTATAATGTGTTCATTGACTACCTCCTTTGCTAAATCCATTTATTATGCTCTTAATATTCTTAAATTTCCTAACATGACCGAATCTCCCGATACTTTTCCAGAAACTGCTCTTCCGTAGGAAGATTCGTACAGCACCCTTCCGCCTGCAGTACAAACCAGGACAGCACGCTTCCAAGCCTGCAGCACTCCACACTCTCCATCCCTCTTAAATAGCCGTAGAGAAATCCCGCCATATAAGCATCTCCGGAACCTGTAGCATCGACAATATGCTCTGCCTCACAGATGCCTATTTTCCGGGTGCAAATCCCTTGCGGAGTTCTCTCATAGCAGATGCTTCCGTCTTTGCCCATAGTAGTTACAATCACATCTGCCCTCCCTATTTCAAACAGCTTCGTGATGTCTTCAAAACCATATATTTTTTCAATCATTTCCCGTTCCACTTCATTGGTAAAAATAATTTTACTTCCCGTGAGAAGTGTCTTTAGAAATGTTTCCGGAAATGCATCGAAATCATCTTTCATCCCAAATACCACCGGCACATCATGTGCCTGGCACTGCTGATAAAACACCTCGTTATCTTCTCTTGCAGCAACGGTAATGACACCCAGCCTGGCACCTTCAAATAAGCTGCCATCGATTGGTCCGGCATATCTGCTGTCCATTGCCCCCGGATAAAAAATCGTAATGTGGTCATTGTTGTTATCCTGCAGCAAATAGCATACTGAAGTTGCTTCTTCTTCAATAACCCGTATACCGTCCAAAGGAATATTCCCCTCTTCCAGGAAATGCTTAAAGCCATTTGCTTCATAGTCCCCGCCAACCCTTAAGACCGGGAGGGTATTAATTCCCAGGCGGTTCAGCCCATAAGCGATGTTGACGGAACATCCTCCATAATATATCTGTACGTTATTTTTATTTGTTACCAGGGAAGTGCAGCCGATTTTTGCCGGCGAAGCAATCTTAATAATATGGTCCATGCTCACATATCCGCTGGTTAAAACTTCAAACTGACTCATTTCTTATATCTCCCCCTCATCCAGCATCTGAAACAGCATATCCATGTCTACTACCTTCCCCAGATATTTGTTGATATCCTCCAGATGTACCTGATTCACAACCTGTGAATTGGTTGCCACACAGTCTGACACCACATAGCTATTGTAATCCAGGTAAAATGCATCGGTAACAGTTGCACGAATACAGCAGTTTGTCTTTGTTCCTACAATAATTACATTCTTAACGCCATTTTCACGCAGGACCAGATCCAGGTCTGTTCCAAAGAAACCGCTGTACCTGCGCTTTTTAATGACATAATCCTTTTCCTCATCCACTTCCAGCATCGGATCTATTTCCTCTCCCCCGCTGCCTTCAATACAATTGGGGCGCATAGATGCCGCTTTTCTGTCAAATTTACCTTTCCGGTTACAGTGCTGAAGGAACACAATAAGAGTGTCTTTCTCCCTGCATTTGTCCAGAACTTCCTTTATTTTCGGTAAAATCTCCCGGTTCTGGGGGTAGAAAACCAGTCCCTCTTCATCGGTAAAATCTTTCACCATATCTACAATTAATAAAGCCGTTTCACTCATCGCTGCATATTCCTTTCTCTTTTAAAGCATGTTTAAATGCATTCTGCAATCTCCATGCCTGGATAGTTAGACATCTCTCAGCCAACTGCTGTGCATTTGCACATCACTCCGCCCCACTCGTTGCCCTGAAAATCAGTGAAATCCCCTCACCTTGTTATTTCTGTATTTCAGCATGGATACAATGGTTAATACAATGCTCATGACCACATATGGGATTACATCAAACAACGCTGCTGCAGGTCCCGCATAGAGCCCCATATTTACTGCAAGCGCTCTGGCAGCTCCAAAAACGATGGCATACATCGCACTGGAAATGGGATCTCCCTGTCCGCAGTAGATTGCTGCAATGGCGATAAAGCCACGTCCGGCTGTCATATTATTGGTAAAGAGAACCATACGCTCCAATGCCAGGTTGATTCCTGCAAGGGAACAGCAGACTGCACCTAAGAGAATTGCCAGATAGCGGTATTTATTCGTATTCAGCCCCATATTTCTGGCTGCATCTTCATTTTCCCCGACTACTCTTACATAAATACCAAACTTTGTGCGGTACATCAAAAGCCAGATCAGGGCAATCCCTATAAATGCCAGGTAAGTTATGGGCGTATGCCCGCTTAATATATCCCCAAGAATCGGAATTTTATCTATAAGCGGAATATGTATTTTAAAATCCGCTACATTTTTCCAGGTAAGCGTAATGTTTGCAGACTGCATATACTGAAGTACAAAGCCTGCCACTGCAGGAACCAGCATGTTGATAGCAAGACCTACGACAATTACATTTCCCTTCCAGGTTACCGTCATAAAAGAGAAAACTAGTCCAATCAGTATACAGACAACAAGAGCCGTTACATACCCCAGTACAATATTTCCCGTTAAATAGGAAACCAGAAGGGAAACAAATGCACCTGCAAGCATGATGCCTTCCAGTGCGATGTTCAGAACATTTGCCTTATAGGCAAAGATCCCGCCCAGAACACACAGAAGTATAGGCGTTGCATGATATACAGAATCGTATAAAATATTTCCTAGAAAATTCATTCTGCTGCCCTCCTGTTCTCTTTCCACATTTTATAGTGTTCCATAAAGCCATATTTTTCATTGAAGAAACGAACTGCCAGGAATAAAATAATCAGTCCCTGCAATACGCCCACGATTTCTTTTGGTACTGCGGTATACATATTGATATTGTCGGCACCTGTTTTCAGTCCGCTGTAGAAAATAGCAGCCAGCAGGATGCCGAAAGGATTGTGCCGTCCCAAAAGGGCAATCAGCATACCATCCCAGCCAAGTCCTGTTGTTCCTGAGAAGGTCAGGGTATATTTAAATGCTTCGCTCATCATCTGTCCGGAGCCTGCAAGCCCCGCAAGTGCACCGCTCAGACACATGAGGATTATAATTTTTTTGCGGACACGGATACCGGAAGCTTCCGAGAATTCCGGATTCTTTCCGATTGCCGTGACTTCGTATCCCAGCTTCGTCTTCTTCATGACAAATGCCATGACCAGCAGCACCGCCAGCGCTATAAAGAAAAACAGCGTAAGCTTCGAGTCCCCAAGCCTTGAAAACATGGCAGTCTCCTTAATGGTGGGCGTACATACATATCCTGATCCGTCATCCCGGAAGGGTCCGGAAGATAAATATTCCAGGATTTTAATCATCGCATAATTTAAGGTCAGTGTTACAACCATTTCATCCACATGAAAATATGCTTTTAACAATGCGGGTATAAGGGCAAATAAAACGCCGAAAAGCATCCCCACCAGCATACAGATTACTTTATGCCAAAATGGGCTTCCGATAGAAATCATCGCACCTGCAATACCGGAAAAGAATCCGCCCAGAAGCAGCTGTCCTTCCACACCCATGTTAAATATGTTTGCTTTAAAGGTAATTGCAATGGCAAGTCCCGTTAGAATCAACGGGGATGCATAATGCAGCGTATTGCTGAATCCTTTCGCTGTAAATAGGGATTTTCCAAGCATGATCCCATAGACTTCAAATGGATTTTCCCCAATTGCCGCTATGATTACGCCGCCAATTCCAAATGCCAGAAGTATGGGTAAAAGTGTATTTACAATCTTGGGAAATATGGATATTCTTTTCTCTCTTTTATTCATGCTGTTCTCCCCTCATCCGGTTTTGCACCTGCCATCAGCAGACCAATTTTCTCCACTGGAACATCCGGTGATACAACTCCTATGATTTCTCCCTTGTACATAACGGCAATCCGGTCTGAGAGACTCATAATTTCGGAAAGCTCACTGGATATAAGAAGTACGGAATTTCCTTCATTTCTAAATTTGAGCAGCTGGGTGTGAATAAACTCAATGGAACCAATATCCACCCCTCTGGTTGGCTGGCAGGCAATAATCACTTTCGGATGATTCTCAAATTCCCTGGCTATAATCACCTTTTGGGCATTTCCTCCGGAAAGCTGGGAGATCTCTCCCTCCGGATCGGCTACACGGATATCGTACTTTTCGATGTATTCTCCGGTCAAACGAGTGATCTCTTTGCCGCGCAGAACGCCACATTTACATACACCATGGTTTCCAAAGTATCCGGCGATACAGTTTTCCCCAATACTCATATCCCGGCATAATCCCTGTGCATAGCGGTCTTCGGGTATAATTCCCAATCCTTTTTTACGAAGCTCGTCGGGCCAGGCACCTGTCACATCCATGCCGCATAAACTCACACTTCCTTTTGTTGAAGCCATTAGACCGGTAAGCACCTTTATCAGTTCACTCTGTCCATTGCCCTCTACACCGGCAATTCCTAAGATTTCCCCTTTGTGCACTTCTAAGTCTATATTGTGAAGGATTTCTTTTAATTCTGCGTTTGTGGTACACAGCCCTTTGATACTGTAGGCTGTTTCGCAGCTGCAGGGTGAGGCATTTTCATTGCTGACCGTTAATACCACATCTCTGCCAACCATCATCTGCGCCAGCTCCTGCTCATTGGTATCAGCCGTTTTTACATTTCCAATTACTTTGCCCTGCTTGATTACCGTCACACTGTCACTTAACTCCATGACTTCTCTTAATTTATGGGTAATCACAATAATGGTTTTCCCATTTTTCCGAAGTTCTTTTAAATTTTCCATCAGACGGTCTACTTCCTGAGGCGTCAGCACAGCAGTGGGCTCATCCAGAATCAATATCCGGACATTCCGGTACAGCATCTTCAGGATTTCTACCTGCTGGCACAGTCCTACCGAAAGATTTTCTACCTTTTCCAGAGGGTCAATCTGGAAATGATATTCTTCAATTAATTCCTTTACCTTCGTAATCTCTGTGTTACGGTCAATAAACGGGCTTTTTCTCCCTTTCCACTTCTTATTAATTTCACTTCCAAGCAGAATGTTTTCATAGACAGTAAGGCTGGGCACCAGCTTAAAATGCTGGTGCACCATGCCGATACCATGCCCTATGGCGTCGGTTGGGTTCTTAAAGTTAACATCCTTTCCGTCTATGAGGATCTTTCCGCTGGTAGGCCGGAGTGCCCCGTAAAGCATATTCATCAGGGTTGATTTCCCTGCACCATTCTCCCCTACGATACATTTAATCTCTGTGGGTTCCACGGATATATTGATCTTGTCATTCGCTGTAAAAGCATCAAACTTCTTTGTTAGGTCGATTGTTTGTATGATACTCATCTACTCTGCTCCTTCGTTTCTGGAATACCTCATCTGGAGTCAAACACGCTCTGAGGCTTTTTCATTTACTCAGTTTTAATATTTACATGCGGGCAGGATGCCGGATCAAATTCTTCTCCGATCTGTTTGTTCACCACATCTATTTTGCCATCCTGAATCTGCTGGCTGATTTCATCTGTTTTTGTTTTTATCTCATCCCATACAGCAGTATCTGCCACATGTTTACTCATCTCCGCCAAATCTGTGATTCCGGTTGCTCCTGACGCCAGGTTATAACTCTGCTCTTTTTCCATATCTGCAATTTTCCCGTCTGCATAAGCCTGTGTAATAACCTTAACCGGTACTCCGGTGATCTTCAATACGCTGGTCAGAACATGTCCTGGCTGCTGGTCATCCAGATTTGCATCCGTCTGGATTGCAATTTTTCCCACTTCCTTCGCTTTAGAAGTAATGCCGTCTCCGACCACGCCTGCGTCTGCAAATACTACATTCGCCCCGCTCTCATAGAAAGTTCCTGCAACTGTACTTCCCAGTGCCGGATCGGTAAATCCTGCGTCATATTTTGCATAATAATCGTAATCCACGCTTAGTTCCTCAGCTGCCTTGTTAATTCCCTGAATGAATCCGTAAGAATATACAAGGATACCGTTTGAATTTGTACCTCCAATAAAACCGATGCCTCTGGATTTATCAAGGGGTGTCATAGAATAGCCTTCCGGGAACAGCTTGTCTGCATTTTCATTCATATAAACAGACAGATAACCTGCCAGATAAGATGCTTCATGGACATCAAACAGTACGGAAATTACATTGTTATGCAGCGTGCTTCCATCCTCTTTTCGATTCGGATTGTCATTAAATACCACGAACCAGGTATCCGGATACTGTTCTGCGATTGGCTTTGCGCCGCCCACACCTTTTACTAAAGCATCAAAGTCGTATTCCAGGCTGAAAATCAGATTGTATCCGTCTTCTGCAAGTGCTTCCAGAGCAGAAGGCACGCCATTTACCGGTTCAACAATCTTACACTCTGCTCCAAGATCCTGTGCAATAGCCTTGCCCTCCGTACATGCTGACTGATTATATCCGTTATCATTTTGCCCGGAATTAGAGCATACAATTGCAATCTTCAAATCACTGTTTGCACTTGTGTTTTTATTTCCTTTCGCATCATTTCCTGTTTCATCCCCTTTTGCTGCCTGAGATTCTTTTGCCGTCCCTTTTTCTGTGTTTTTGATCGCGGCATTTTCACCGCATCCCGCCAGAGTCCCTGCCGTTAAAACAATTGCCAGTGCTGCTCCCAATAACTTCTTAAAACTTTTTTTCATCTTTGCTTCCTCCTGATTTTATTAATTTTCCGAAACCGATGCTGTTTTCTTCTCAGTCACCTGGTTGATGGAAAACTTAAACTTATCCGTTCTATAGTAACATTTAAAATATTCAATGGGGATTTCTGCTCCATTTACGATGCCATAAGTAGTGCATCCAAATAAAATAATCGGCATCCCCTCTTCAATTTCCAGATAGTCTGCAATATCATCTCTGGCCAGAACGGCTTCAATAGTTCTTCTTGCCTTCGTAATCCGAATCCCATATTCCTTGGGAATTACATTGTATAGAGACTCATTGATAAAATCATGCCGGTTCATTCCTCCAAAAAGCTTCTCCGGCAGGTACGTAACGGTATAATTCAGAGGCTCTCCCTGTGCATACAGGACACGTCCCATACAAAATACCCGGTCATCTACCGTAATATGTAACTTTTTTGCCCTCTTACTGTCTGCCTGAATATACTCTGCAGCAATCATTTTCTTAGTAGGGGTAAGCCCCAGCCGTTTTACATCTTCTGTACAGCTGGTAATGGCAAATAAATCCTGGCTGTTCTCATCTGATTTTACATAAGTCCCTTTTCCCTGAACTTTATAGAGGTAACCTTCTTTCACCAGTTCATCAATCGCCTTGCGGACCGTAATCCTGCTTACCTGATAAAGTTCCATCATCTCCCGCTCACTCAGGATGGGCATGTCACCCGTGAATTCCTCCATCTCGATTTTTCGGATAATATCCCTCTTCAGGGAAAAATATTTTGGTATGTGTTCTTCTTCCATCTCTCCTCTCCTTCCCGGTATCTCCCGTCATCTTATTATGTCGTTATGTCGTCATAACCAGTTATGTGTTTATCTTACTCTTTTTTAATTATTTGTCAATATAATCACTTTATTTTTCTCATTTTTGGTAATTAGTGATAAAAACAGATACGAATTTTCTATGAAATGGATAGAAAGATTTAGACAAAAATACCAGTTTTCAGAATCTGTTTTTGACTTCTGAAAACTGGTATGCTTCAATTTTACGATAATAAATCCCAATTAAGGGACATGCGCTTGGAAACTGGTACTACTTTCTCCGAAGATCTGTTCCCGGAACGACCTGGTCAATATAAAATTTATATTTATCCGTTCGGTAATAGCAATGAAAACGCTCAACCGGAATTTCTTCCTGCTCAATTCCAGCCAGCCTGCCATAAGTTGTACAACCAAATTTGATCAATGGCATTCCCTCTTCAATGTCCAGATATTCTGCAATTTCATCGGTTGCCAATACCGCTTCAATCGTTCTCCTTGCCTTACACAAAATCACCCCAAACTCCGTTTCCAGCGTTTGATACAGGGATTCCCTGGCATAATCATGCCGTTCAATATGGGGAAATAAATGATAAGGCAGTGAAGTAACAGTATAATTCAGCGGTTCATCTCCTGCATAAAGAATCCTTCCCAGCCGAAATACATTTTCCCCCGGCTGCAGCCCAAGCGCTTTCGCGCGGCTGACATCAGCCGGAACCACCTGGGATACGATCACTTTCTTCGTAGGCGTCAGCCCCATCTTAATAACATCTTCCGTGCAGCTGGTAATGGCAAACAGATCATGGCTGTTCTCATCCGTTTTCACATAGGTTCCCTTGCCCTGTACCTTATAGAGATATCCCTCCATCACCAGTTCATCCACTGCTTTTCGGATGGTTATCCGGCTCACCTTATAGAGGTCCATCAGCTCCCGCTCGCTGGGGATCGTCTCTCCTGCCGTGTAATCTTCTGCTTCGATTTTCTTGATAATATCTTTTTTAATCAGATAGTATTTTGGCGCTTTTTCTTCCATCTCGTGGCTCCCTTTTCTTGCTATTTTAGGTGATAATTTTTGTAGCTTTTATATTATGTAGAAGACTGAATCCGTTTGTGTCCCGATATATCGTTATGTGCTCTGCTTATACCCCCGGGCAACGAGCCAAATGTGCATGCCGGCATGGCCATCTGTCGACTGCTGCGAGGTTCAAATCCCCTGACGCTCATCCGCTCATGGCGTTGCCAGTTTGATGCACTGTTGCTTGTGGCGGGGTGTTTGACTTTGAGATTCTGAGAACAGTCTAGCATAGGCATAAGGAAGTGGCAATCTTAATTTTCTTCATCACTCTCCAATGGCTCCTCCACCTCAATATCCACAAGTGACTTACGCTGGCATTTCCAGGCTGTATGCCCGTTTACATTTCCACCGGTTATCACTAACTGCAGCACTCCTACCGGATCCCCTTCTCCAATGTATATATGAGATTCCTTATTCATTCCCCTCCCTATCAGTACATATACACCTGGGCATTTATATTCTCTGTGCTGTTTGTACTGGGAATTATGTTACTGCCGATATATGAAATTATTATGCTTATTCCTAATTCTACCACGTCCATTTTCTTTTCTCCACAATAAAATAAACATAACATGAACTTATCCACATCCATGGACATGATCTGTGAAATAATCCTGCCATATGCACGCCCCTCAAACATTCATTGAAATATCATCAAGTGTATTGTAATATTGAACCATACCACGTTTCCTGCAAGAATATATTAGAAAATAGGGTCTATTTCTACTTTTCCCTTGACCTGCACGTTACGTACAGGGCTATACTCAAGCCATAAAGAAGAAAGGAGCACTGCCATGTTAATAAATGAAGTCATCCAACAAGTAGAACTCAGCAAACGTGCAGTCAAATATTATGAAGAACAGGGACTGCTGCGGGTAGCTAAGGATGGAAACGGATACCGCAATTATACCGAAGAGAATATTCTTACCTTAAAGGAGATTTCCATATACCGTAAATTAGGAATCAGTATTCAGGATATCAAAACTCTTCTGTATTCAAAAGACAAAGTTCTTCTGGAACAGATCTACAACGACAAGTTCCAATCGCTTCAATCAGAACAACAGGAATTAGATGCCTTGTATTCCTTCATCCGCAATCACGATGCAGACGCTGTCAATCAAATCATTGACTATAAAACGATTGCACAGGCATTGCAGGATATGGTTCCAGGATTTTATGGATATTACTTCATGAATCATTTTTTACCATATCTGCAGATACAGATTACAACTCCGGAACAGCAGCAGGCATATAAAAATATTATTGAATTCTGGGATAATGCAGATATCAAGATTCCTCTGTTTATAAAATGTATCAGTTACTTTGTGTATCGTTTTACGCCTAAATCATCCATAAAACAAATGGTCTCCAGAATGGAACATCAACTGCAGCAATATTTGCATCCCACTGAAGAAGAATATGCAAATCTTCGTGATCAGACAAAGAAAAATGTAAAGTTAAAAAATAGCTTTCTCTATAAATACCACCCGGCATTCATCTCACAGCGTCGTTATATGAGAAACCTTCAGGATCAGAGATATAATGATATTTTCATCCCAAATATGATCGCATTATCTCCAAAATACAAAGAATATCATGACGCGCTTATGGATATAAACAATCGCATATGTAAGGATCTGGGCCTGTATTATGATTCAAAATATAACCTGATAATGAAGAAAAAAGTAGAATCTCAAAGTAAATAATGTAACTCCTCTAATGCCCTGGGGAATATTTTGAATAATTCCTTTACATGTCCCACCCTGCAGTAGAAATGCGCCAAGTTTAGTCCGTGTAAAAGCGGCTATACCACCTAAACCAGTATCAATATCCCCCTTTCAGAAATTATTAACTAAATCCCTCTAGATAACTGAAAAGACAAATGTTCATTTCTTTATAATATTTACAAATTTAATATTGCCAACTACTATTCAGATACATTATAATATGGATATCTTTAGCGATTAATATTAATTTAATTAGTGGGAACATGGCACTGGGAGGATAAGACGTGGATAAGACTAATAAGAAATTGGATATCGTAGTTCAGTTAACCCCTGAACAGAAAAAACGCTTCCAGGAATATATACCATTAAAGGTCTACGCAACAGAAAAGAATATCGCCATTATTGTAGCACTTATACAATTGGTCATGATAATTGTTTTTATTAACAGCAAGCATCTGTCATTTGAGTTTACGCGAACCATGGGGTATTTCAGTTTGTACGTGTTTCTGTTTGTTGTTACCTGCATCGCAGTTGTTTTGTACCCTTATACTGTGAATCGAAAAAAGTACAGCCAGTTTTTCTGGCTTCGCAGAATTTATACTGCCTGTTTATGTCTCTGGGTACTGGGTATCACCTGTATGGAACTGCTGGGCGGCAAAAGTTTATCCGTATACTGCTATCTGCTCCCAACAACGGCGGCATTTTTATTGCTTACTCCCCTGGAAAGTGCAGCAATCTTTGGCTGTACCTGGCTTTCCCTGGTTTTTATTTCCATTGAGCTTGCCAATTCAAATGATAATATGTTTGGCTATATTGTAAATGGCATTTTAGTAACTGTTCTATCCTTTTTTATTTCATATCGATATTATCGCAGCACGGCAATCGAATTTTACGACCGGGACATTATTTCCCAGCAGTATGATGAAATACAGAGGAAAAACGATCTGTTGGTTGAACTTGTTAATATTGACCAGTTAACCGGGCTTAATAACCGCCATTATTTACTAAATAATATATATCCGTTGTTTGCCAGTGCTCGAACAAAAGGTTACTATGGTATGTGCCTGATGCTGGATATTGATTATTTCAAGCAATATAATGATTTATATGGTCATGTTCAGGGCGACGTTTGTTTGCAGCGGATAGCCGGGATCATCCGAACTATCAGTTTAAGAGAAGATGCCTCTCCTATCCGATATGGAGGCGAAGAATTCCTTATTATCAAGATTTCAGAGCAGCCATTTGATGCTGAGAATTTTGCTCAAAATCTTCTATCATCCATAAAAAAAGAGCACATCGAAAGAGACGATGTAAAAGAGAAATACGTCACGGTCAGTGCCGGACTCTGGTATGGCAATCTGAAACCTATGGATCATATTGAGGCGGCGATTAAATATGCAGACGATGCTTTATATGAGGCTAAAAAGTCAGGGCGTAACCGCATTATATGTTCAGATTTAATAACAGAAACATAAAATAGCATAAAAATATCAGATTTATTTCTTATAAAAATATGGAACGCAGGCTTTCATTTACACGTCAAAAGCCTGTCGTTCCCACTGTATTATCTAATTATCTTCTACTCTCTTTTCTACAATGCGGACACTGTTTTTTATCTCTGGTTCTGCTTACTACACTTGCTTTCCAGCGATGTCCCTCCTCACAAATCCATCCAACAACTTTATGACTCTTATAGAGGACATCATGAGCATTTAATGTGCCGTTTTCCCAATCATCCCATTCTTTTACCAATTCCGGATATAACGAAGCCAGGGAATTTTCCTTACACACACGGTATCCCGCACAATATGGACACCCCCTTTTGCTTTCCACCTCATGGGCAATCCTTCGCTGCCATTCATGATGGGGATAGTCCGGACACTTCCACCAAACCTTTTCCCCTGATTTAGCAGAAACAATGGAAGGATTCAGATCACCATTTCTATTATAATTCCAGCGCACTGCAACATCCGGATACATTTTAATCAGACTTTCACCATTACGCACGTATCTGCTGCGGCATTTCGGGCATTTACATCCCATAACACGATTATTAATTTCGCATTCCCATTCGTGTCCCTGAGGACAGATCCACCATACCTTTTTATTAGATCTGGGACGTACATCCTGAGGATTTAACTTTCCATTCCTGCTATAATTCCATTCCTTAGCCAGTTCCGGATATTGGATAGCAAAGTTTTCATCCTCTGTAGCCAGACGTTTGCTGCAATATGGACAGTCTCTGTCTAACATACTCCGGTTAGCTACCCGCGCCTTCCAGGAATGCCCCTTATCACATATCCACCATGCCTCCACCTTATTCCCATAAGAAATCTCCCATGGAGAAATCTCATTTTTATTCCAGTCCCATTGCTCCAGCAGATGGGGATATTTTTCAGCCAGACTATTTTCCTTCGTAAATCTTCTGCCACTACAATATGGGCATCTGCCGCTCCTAACCATTTCTTTCACTGATCTTTGCCACATATGGCCCTTTTCACATTTCCAGCTGACATTTAGATGAGAATTTACCGCTACATCATCCGGGGTGCGTTTCCCATTCCTGTCCTTATCCCACATTTTAGCAATCCCGGGCTTTACTTTGGAGAGCCTGTTTTCATTACTTACCCGATGCCCAGAGCAATACGGACAATTCTGATTGCGATTCGTTCTCTTATTGGGTGTCGCCTTCCATACATGACCATATTCACATTTCCACACATATGGTGATCCCTCACCAAAGCTGACCATCTCCGGCGTAATAGGCCAATTCGCCTCCTTGTGCCACTCCCTGGCAAGTTTCGGATATCTGGATGCCAGGCTGTTCTCTTTTCTCCCATTAACAAGAAGCGTACGAATGTAATCCCTGTCCCGGTTCACATCAATATCCGCATTAATTTCCCCATTCGTACCCAAATAATATTTTACATTAATGTATTCGAAAATTTTAGAAATAACCTCATCCATATATTTATAGGATGCATCCACCTGGCATGTTATTTCACCGGTTTCCAGGATTTTGTGCTTTTCTCCTTCGGGGCTGTCTTCCTCGTTATTACATTGGCTCTGGCTGGAAATTGAGAACTGCTTTAAGCACTGCGAAGATGGGTGACCGTTTCGAGTATGGCAGTGGCTCATATCGTGATTGGTGTTCTGGATGTGATTGGCGTTCTGGATGTGATTGGCGTTCTGGATGTGATAATCACCTTTACTTTGCATCATACTTTGATCGCTGCACTGACTCTTCTTTTGATACCTGGTCTGATTCTTGCACTCCCTGATTGTTAAAATATCCATCCCTTGCCTACGCAAGTATTCCACTTTCTTTTTATCAAATTCTTCCCGGTTATAAATCTCATGGAACACCCCATTATATTCAATCCCCAATTTAAAATCCGGTATATAGATATCTACTTCAAAACCACTGATCATAGCACGGTTCTGGCAATCGGGAAAAAACTTCTTCATATAATAAAAAACAGCCTGTTCAGGAAAAGATGACTTACTTTGCTTATTACATTCCGGACATCCCTGAGCATTTTTTGTCCTGTTTACAATAACAGCCTGCCATTTATGAGACTGATTAAAACTACATACCCAAAACACCTTTTTCCCGCTGTACGGATGGATCTCTTTGGGATCCAATTTATTCTTCTCATAATCCCATTCTTTCGCTATTTCCGGAAAAAGTGCTTCTAAATTATAGTCCTCACTGACTCTGCTTCCATTACAATAAGGACACCCCTCTAAGCGGTACTGCTCATTTGGACCCAGAGACCATGAATGCCCCTTGCCGCATTTCCACCAATATTTTACTGCAGAGCGAGGAAGAACTTCTTCCGGCAAAACTTTATTTCTGTCATAATCCCAGAAATCCAGCATTTTAGGATCAGTAATTGCTAAATTATATTCGGATGATGCACGCCTGCGGGAACAATAAGGACAGTCCGTGTTTTTACATCTGGTCCGCCACGCTGGAGACATGGTCCAGCTATGACCTTTTTCACACTTCCATGCCACAGGTATTTTAGAACTGCTAGGTACCTCACCTGGTGATTGTTTATTTGTATCGTAATCCCATTGACTGATCATTTCTTCTTTGTGGTATTTTATGCAGTAGTCTTTAAAAGATAGCTTCATTTTTATCACTCTTCTTTTTTGGTATGATTTATTTTCATTGCATTTCACTCTTGCTTTTTATTGATTTATTTCCATTGCATTTCACGCTTGCTTCTCATTGATTTATTTCCATTGCATTTCATACTTGCTTCTCATTGACTTATTTACATTGCATTTCATTCTAGCTTTTTATCATTATCTCATAATTATTCTCCGTCGTCATCCTTACTACTTGTAATCGTAAAAGTTATTTGATTTATATCATGAAAATAATCGATCTATAAATCTAAATGGCGGACTTTCTTTTACGTTTATTAAAAGACTATTATCTGCTCCATAGAGCGTGTTTGAAAATTCATTCCTGCCACGCAGTGCCATCATGCGTGCGGTTGACCGACTGTGAGGATATACCAATATACGCGCGTGGATAATGCATGCGGGATAAGGGGATACACCAGATACAGTTTGCCCCGAATTCAGGTTTCGTGGCCCGCTACGCGCCCTTCATCCGGGACAAATCTACCACAAACTGTGACGCACATCTGTCAGAAATCAATTTCCAAACACGCTCTAGACTTCATTTTCTTACTGCAAAGATTTTGTATAAATATTCCACATATTTATAATTATAGGTTTTCATTATTGCATTACTAAGCTACAATATATATCTATAAAAGCTGTAATCATAACAAGCCTATTAAATCAGCATTTAAAAAATGATTTATTAAATACTACCAAATCTGTGCAAATAAAAACAGGAAAAACAGAGCCCATACTGTTATGATAAATCTACAAAGGCAAAAGGAGAACCACATGGAATGGACCGAAAGTATTAAAAAAACAATTTCCTATATAGAAACCCATTTACTGAATCAGGGAAGCATACAACATATTTCAAAAAAGATAGGAATTTCCAATTTCTATTTGCAAAAAGGTTTTAAACTTATGACCGGATATTCTATCTCAGAATATATCAAAAACCGCCGGCTATATCTGGCTGCACTGGATGTCATCGCCCACAGAGACAAAATCATAGACCTTTCCTATAAGTATGGATACGAAACACCCGAAAGCTTCACAAAGGCCTTTGTCCGTTTTCATGGACTAGCTCCGCGGGAACTGAGAAAGAATCCTGCAAAAATCAAAATCTTTCTGCCTTTGAAAATAAAAATAAGTATTCAGGGAGGCAATAACATGAATTATACGGTTGAGAAAATGAAAAGTTTTAAAGTAATCGGTTTTCAAAATGAAGTTCCCTTTGATACCTCTTATCAGGTAATCCCAAAAATCTGGGATAACTTTGCCCAAACATATCTCCTTCCTCTTTATTCAAAAGAACAGCCTGAAGGTGATATAGAAGAAACTATCTGCAATAGCTGCATTGGCGAATATGGCATCTGCATTGATGATCTGGGCTCAGAAGAAAATTTCCGATATATTATTGGCGGTCATTATAACGACGGAAAAATCCCGGAAGGCATGATTATATACGAATTTCCAGAAATGTTATGGGCAAAATTTTCCTGCAAAGGACCTCTTCCCGAATCCTTACAGTCCATAAACACAAAAATATTCAGTGAATGGCTGCCAGGTAACAGCGAATATGAAATTGCAATGGGGGCAAATATCGAATGGTATAGTAAAGGTGATATAGCAGAGTTAGATTATGAAAGTGAGATTTGGATTCCGGTCAAACAAAAATAAGGTTATAGCTTAGTTGAAGATGATTTTATTGAATAATCTTTTAAACTTGCTTTACTTGCTTTCTAGAAGCAAGTCTTGACTCAGCTATATCAAAGCATTTCGGGGGGGATTATATGGGATTTCAGTTCCATACAATCCCCCCCGAATTTCAGGTTAAAGCAAGAAAATACGTCATTTACAGCTTCACGTCACCGCAACTATCTGATTATATCTTCTAACATTTCACAAAATATAATTCATACCATACTAAGAATGTATAAATCGTCCAAATCTTTCTCCAGTTATCGGAGTTTCCTGCGATATAGTCCTCAAATATCCCATTAATTTCCTCTACGTCAAAGAATTTTTCTGCCATCTCACTGCGGAATTTCTCCCGTACATCCTGATTATATCTATCATCTGCCATCCAAATCCGAATCGGCACAATAAACCCAAGCTTTTTACGAAAGGCAATTTCATCCGGCAGAACTTTTGCAGCAGCTGTACGGAATGCCACTTTATTCTGCTCCTCATTGACTTTATATTTAGAAGGCATCCGTGATGCAATGTCAAATATTCTAGTATCCGTAAGGGGCATTCTGATTTCCAAGCCAGCAGCCGTACTCATATTGTCCACATTAAAATAAATGTCCCCTTCCAGCCAAATCTGAATATCTACAGCCGACATCTTCGTAAGAGGATCCAGACCTTCAGTTTCCTCATAAATTCTCTCAGCAAGTTCAATCGGGAGAACATCCGGATCATACTTTTTCAGAATCCTCCGCTTCTCATCTTCCTTCATGATATTAGTATTTCCCACATAAAACGTCTTCAAATTTTCCCCATAGCGTTCCGCGTTACGATACATATTATATCCGCCAAAAAATTCGTCAGCCCCCTCTCCGGAGTAACAAATCTTTGTGTGCTCGGCTGCCGCCTTACATCCAATGGCAAAAACAATAGCAGAAGCATCCCCAAGCGGCTGTTCCATATTATACATAACATAGGGAACTGTTTCAAAATATTCTTCTGGGGTAATCACACGTCTGGAACTCTTACGTCTAAGAATTTCAGCCGTCTGCTGTGCCAATTTTGACTCATCAAACCGTTCTTCTTCATAACCGCAGGAAGCCGTCATCTCTACATCGGACATAGCCAGGACGTAAGAAGAATCAACCCCTCCGGATAAAAATGATTCCGCCGACTCATCCGCCGACTTTACCTCAGGCATAATCTTCTGAAGCGTAGTATGAATCTCATCTGCCCATTCCTCAAGTGACTTACTCTCATCCGGATGAAATTCAGGTGCCCAGTAACGTTCAATCTTCAGCCTCCCCTTTTCCCAGACCAGATAACGTCCGGGCATCAGCTTTTTCAGTCCACGGAAGAACGTATTCTCTCCCGCCACATAGGTAAGGCTCAAATACAACTGCAGCATCTCTTCATTCAATTCTTTCACAAATCCCGGCATTTCCAAAATCTTACGAATAGACGTACCATAGAGAAGTTCTCCATCTTCCGTCTCATAATAATAAAATGGCTTCGTTCCAAACTGATCTCTCAGACAGAAAAGCTGCTCATTTTCATCATCCCATAGTGCAAACGCAAACATGCCATGCATGTGGTTTGCCATGTCACTTCCCCAAGTTTCGTATGCTTTTGTTAAAATTGCATGCTCACGGTTTTCGCGTGATAAAGAATGGTCAATGTCCAGTTGCTTGCAAAGTGCTTCCCAATTGCGGATATGGCCTCTGTATTCTTTTATTTTTATCATGTATGTATCCCTCTCATATATAGTATCTTTTTCTGGTTTGTCGCTTCCAACCAGGATATTTGTTTGATTTACTTGTTTATTTTAGCATAGTATTGAGGATTCAGCAAGAAAACGTGAGAAATATGGGGGATTTTGTAGAAATGGGGGGATGGATAAATACTGCAAGCCAGCTACATACTTTTTAGCATAGTATTGAGGATTCAGCAAGAAAACGTGAGAAATATGGGGGATTTTGTAGAAATGGGGGGATGGATAAATACTGCAAGCCAGCTACATACTTTGTGCTAAGTTGCTGTATTCTTTCTTCATTTCAACTATACGCTTGAGCTATTATTCTTTTACATCTTCTCGCCAAGAAATTTATCATCATTAAAAGTTAGTTCTATTAGCTCTGCTGCGATACTTTTACTTCTTACACGCATTATATTGTCCTCTATGTCTTCTTTTCCCAAGAAATTTATGCTTCCATACCATACAACCTCTCTGTCAATAATACAATAATGTTCACAGTAATCCTCTACCAAATTCATTTCAAATCCTGATTTTCTCATTTTTTCATGCAATTCCATCCAATATCCACTATCACCATATCCGTACATATCCGGCTTCCATGTGACAATTAATATTCTCAATCCAGCTAATTGTTTTTCTTGCAAATATTCTATTAAATCATCCACTTTCTTCCCGCTTATAGCCGGACTTGAAATGATAAGTTCCTTATTTGCTGAATCTAAATCCTTTTTATATGCAGAAAAGTAATTTTTACCGTCAAAAATAGCATTTTCTACTGAATCCTTTGACTCTGCCCCAGTAACTTCGTTGGCATAAATATCATACCCTATATGCCTATATGCCTTTAACCGCTTATAATACATTCTATCAAACATCGAAATATGGCTGTCAACATAATCGTAGATAATTACCTCTTGCTTTCCTTCATAATCTCTGTTTAGCCTTCCTGCGTATTGCTCCACAACACTTTTCCATGCAACAGGCGTAGCCATAATCAGTGTATCCAGTCTTGGAAAGTCAAACCCTTCTCCAACTAAGCCTCCTGTTGCCACAAGAATCATGCTCTCATTTGGTTTTACCTCGCTCATTTGCTTTAGAATTTGTTTATGTTCTCTTTTCGAATTAGCACCAGACAATAGAAATATATGAGCAGCAGCTCCTTGTAATCTGTCATATAATTTCTGAGAATGATCTACATATCTTGATAGTACAATTGGAGTTCTTCCATTATCAATACACCGTTTTACATCACTAATAATAACGTTATCACGATCACTATTGTCCCTGACAATCTCATAAGCCTCGTTAGGGTGCATTTTATCATTTCTAAATCTCGGCGCAATTGCTCTCGTAAATCTCGGATATACCAAATGTGATATTCCCTGCTCTTTTGCTCGTTCCTTAGAGGTAAATTTATAACGAATCGGACCTAATAACATATAGTTTATCTTCTCTAATCCATCACTTCTTGCTGGCGTTGCAGTAACCCCGTATACATATTTGGCTCTAACCTCCTGTAAGACATCTATAATTGTCTCTGACGCAGCATGATGACATTCATCCAAGATCACCATCCCATATCCCTTTAGTCTGTCGTGGTATTGACCTTTTTTACATAACGACCCTACCATTGCTATATCAATAATCCCTGTTGTGGAATCATGTGAGCCCTGCAGCTTGCCAATGTTACTTTTTCGAACTTTAATTCTCCCTGATTGCGTCTCATATTTGGGTGGTTCTTCATTAATTAACAGAAACTCCTTAAGCGCCTTTTCCCATTGTTCCATTAGAGCAGAGGATTGCAAGAGAATCAACGTATTTACGCACTTTCTTGCAATTATATTACAGCAAACCACCGTTTTACCAAATGCCGTAGCAGCATTTAAAATTCCTGTATGTTGCTTCTCCAAAGTCTCAGCAGCTATTACTTGTGCTTCCTTCAACGCCCCATTAAATAGTACATCGATACTCCGCCCACCAAATCTCTCATCATTAATCTCAAATTTGATTTTAGATTTTTCACAACCATCAATTAGGCTTTCCAAAAGGCCACGTGGAATTATTATAAATCCATCGATATCCTTGCCCATATAAATAAAACGTGCATTATCATAATTTGACAATCCCATAGCTTGATTTTTAAAAAATATAGGGTTACTAAAAGCCGCCAACTCTCGTATTTGATTCTGCACACGTGGTTTTAAATTTGATGTATCCACGTAAATAGCATCTGCCAAAGTAATATGCATTTGCCCCTTCACATCCTCATTGTAATAATCCGTATTCCTCTCCCATGGTTTACCATCCGTTTTTTCTCTGATTTCATCCATCGATACACTTTCAATTGTGCTATGTAATCTCCACTCTTTAATTTTATCTTCAATTAATTCTTTGCTAAGCTTATTCTTTGACATCAATATCTCCCATTGTTTGGGATAAGCATTCCAATGTTTATCGACAAATGCACTATTGCCACTCTCAAGTGCCCTGCCCTGCAATGGAAGTGCAATTAAATTGCCAAACCCACCTTTTGGCATATGATCCTGCATCGGCAACATTCTATCATAAAAGTGAAATGATTTTAGATTTACCGCTTCTGCCCCCTTCCTAAGAAGAGCATTGCCAAATTTTCTCGCTAGAGATGCATTTATCTTCTTTTGAAAGAATATCCAAAGATGGGCGCCTCTACCGGAACGAGATCTTTCCACCAAAGAGTCAATTCCATTAATTTCACATATTTCTCGAAGAGAATTTACTTCTTCTTTCCATAAATCATCATCATTTGCAAAATCATTTTTGTCCGCTCCTTTTTCATGATTATCGAAATCAAACACAATAAATCTACAGGTATCATCCGGAAGTAGAGGATATATCCCTATCACATCGGTTCATTGCCCACAAAAGGTATTCCCGGTATTTTTGACTAATCTATTATTTATAGCTGCTTACTCCCTTGTTGGAAGATAATAAGCCTTAACCTCCACCTTTTCTTTATCATATTCCATATCAACCCAATAATCCCTTATGGAACATCCCACATGCCAATCCTGTAGGGAATAAATCTCCAGTGTCTCGAAGTCCACTAAACACAGCGAAATCGCTTGTTTTTTCTCATATTTCCATTTAGATGTTTGCAGTGAATCCATAATCTTATTTAAGCATGTCTGACACAAATGTTTCTGAAGAAATTTTATATCTGGTCTTTGGTTTTCTGGCAGACTTACATTGATAGACGTCATCCCCCTATCAGGCGAACTAGCTGTCATAATAGACACCTCACCCGTATCTGCCGTTTGAATAGATGTATGAGCGCTATCACTTTCTAAAGGATTACCCTGTTCATCGTACTCTTTCAAACCAAAATCTACTACATACCATTCGTTGACCGATATTAATCCAATCGTATCAAATTTTCGATAATATCCCATTAGGCTCCGGTCACTGTTGCCGCATAAATAGCACTCTTCATTATCTTCCAGTAAAGATTCTATCCCTTCATAGGTCACATCCACCCTTCCCTGCTTATGCTGCCATGTCTCATACAAATCTTGTTTAAAATATGTTATGACAATAATAGACAACATAATTCCAATGACAATCCACAGATGGCTTTTCCTGATTTCATAATATCGCTTTTCTTTTCCTCTCATACTTTTCCCTCTTTTCGGTAAAATATAGTGTACTTAAAATAAGTCCATTTGGAACATTCTTTTACCTATCGTACTTAAAATATACTTACTAATTGTACTTGTTTTATACTTATTTTAAGTGGAAAGGAAATGTTATGGAAAAAGATAAACATCTGAGATTACGCATTGATTCCGAAACTCATAAGAAGTTAAAAAGTCTTGCTGAATTTGACGGACGTTCCATCAATGGCGAAGTATTATATCTAATTCGACAGGCTATCGCACAGCATGAGCATAAACATGGGATTTTAAAATAGCATTTAGTTCATATTTTTATATGCTTCTTTCGATTTATCCTTTAAGTGGACTTATTCTAGTCCCATTCTATCATTTTTTCTATATAAGATAAAGAGAAAAAGGACTTATTCTAGTCCACTATAAAGGGATAAATGATGGAACAAAAAATAAAGCAAGACGGAATTGATATTGGGGGAAACATTCGTAGAATACGATTGGAAAAAAGTATTGGTCAAACTGAACTTATCGGTATGCTGGATTTAGAAGGTATTGAAATGACCAGAGAAGCATTAGTGAAAATCGAACGTGGTATTCAACATATCACTGGCTTACAGCTTCGTGGTATCCGTGATTGTCTGAAAACCACCTATGATGAACTTTTAAAATAAATATCTGAATATAATAAACTCCCTCTTGTGGTATCTGCATGGCTGTAAAGCGGCAAGAGTGGACAGATGGCGTAACCTATAACCATGCGTTGGCGATTGTAAAGAGGGGATCATTCCCCTCCGCCATACTCATATAAGACAGTCATAATTTAATAAATAGAGCCAAACGGCAAAAAGCAACCCTAGAAATGCCCATTCTATCAGCATTTCCGGTGGTCTGTCCTGTTCCGGGGCAACCACCATCATCAACCAAAAGGCAAAATCCATCATCACGTATTCTCTCCGTATCCTTACCATATCCATAACAAATTCCTTAACCATACCCCCATCCTCCTCCCCAATACCGACACTTTCTGGTAAAGGAATTCGCGGGCGGCGGGGTGTTCTATTACTTTAAGCTTCTAAAACCAAGGAGTACCGGGGAGGAAACGGAGAAAACTTTATGACATGGTTTACGGACAATCCCTTTGAAAAGATAATGACCCCAAAACCACAGAACGTGTGGCGAGATAAAAAGCCGCCCGTTTTCCTTTTCCGGCATGTGAAAGCTGTCCCTACAAGGGGACCTCCCCTTGTGTGAGGTATTGTATCAAGAAACTAAAAATCCCAAATGAAACCAGTTTAAGCCCCGATTAGATTATGGCTATTGCTGTCTGCTTATGGTACAATAACTTCAAATACTTATGAGGTATAAGGCATGAAAATAAATTACAAAATAGAGAATAAAAAATATGAAGAAGCCATAAAAAAATACAAAGCAAACAGTCGCACAATTAAAGATGAACAATCTCAAAATTTACGTAAACGAATGAACCATTTGAAATTGCCACATGAAACAGAGAAAGAAATCCTGTTTGGTTCAATAAAAGAGGATAATCTAGGAGATTTTGACACCCCCATAATATTTGAGGATAAAAGCTATACTTTTGTGAACTTTTCCAACACTAAAATTGGCACAAAGGCTGTGTTATCTGAACATAAGATGTTTGTGCATAAAAATGATTTTTGGGGTGTAGATTTTACGAATTGTATATTCCAAAACATAAAATTTACAAACTGTCGTTTTTGGGGTTGTACTTTTAATCAATGCTATACTACTCAATTTGGAGTAATTTTTGATAACTGTATTTTTCGCAATTCACATATGAAACATATTGGAGGTGGGAATTTTGAAACAATACAGCAGTCAACAGAATTTATTAATTGTTCAATGACAAGCATTAAATTTAGAAATTGCTTTTTGGATTATACTTTTTGGAAAAGCTGCACACTTATACTATCCACATTTCTTGAATGTGATATGAACCAAAGCATATTTTCCGATTGTGGATTTTATTCAGTCACTTTGAATAATTCCAATATATCTGGCATGGCTATATTACACATGAAAAACGCAGATATTGAGTTTTATGGAAATTATCCCAAAAGTGAATTTTACCAAAGCGTATATGTTGATTTAATGGATTATAATCTAAAGAAACAATCGCAAAATAAAGAATCTGTGGAAAAATCAGAAAAAGAAAATGCGGCACAATTAGCAAAAATGTACTATACTTTGCTAAATTGCTTACAATCCAAAAATTCTAATATTGATTATATCGAAGAATACAGGTATCAATATCACAGACACCGTATGTTGGCAAAACAAACATGGTATTTACAAGTTTGGGATAGAATAAGTTGGGCTATGTGTGGTTTTGGTGAAAAACTAAATCGGTTTGTAATCTGGTTTTCATCAACTATTATTCTTTTTGCTATCTTATATATGTTTTCTGGCTTACAATTATACGATAAAGAAATCAATTACACATTGTTTCATGGAACACCTGTACCATTTACTGAAATATTAAAAGATTTCGGTTCATGTCTACACTTTAGTATTGTTACTTTTTCAACAGTTGGTTATGGAAATATCACCCCACTAACAAATATCAGCACCTTTTTATGTTCCTTACAAATTTTAATCGGGATTTTATTTGTTGCCATGTTTACATCTATTATCATTAAAAAGCTAATTCGTATTTAAAGCAGGAGGTCACATATGATTGAAAATACTAAAATGAATTTAGAAAGAAAAACTGCTACCACACTCGTATATACTGCTTCAAAATCTTTTGCAGAAAAAATTGCAACCGGGCATTATGACTTTGACGTATATATTCATGTAGGGCGTGATAAAGGAAGCGTTACAGTCTATGGAGATAATGACCCTAATAAAGTTATTCAGATAGATATGACCATTCGTGAAGAAATTTTAAAAGAAGCTGAAAAAGATAGATAACAAATTTCATATTCTAAATATTATTTGAGGGCATCGCTCAAACATCTAATCAGGATGATTGAGCGTCACCGGGTTTGTCAAGTTAAATGTGTAAATTTTGATTTTTAAGAATACCGGTGGTCATTTCACCGGTATTCTTAACGTTCGTGGCTACGTTTTTCTAATCCTCTGTTTATAAATCGTTTTTGGGTATCATAAACGTAAACGCAAAATAGCAAGTACCTTGACATTTTTAGGCGGCTGCTTTGCAGCCACCTATATTTAAGCTTTGCAGATTTCTGACGGAAGTTTTTCTGACCATGGAAGAAGATCTTCCATGAATGAATAATCGGTGTCATCCATGTGTTGCGGAATCTCTTCTAAGAGATACTGTACATAATCAAAGGGCTTCAGATTGTTGGCTTTTGCTGTTTCTACAATACTGTAAATGATTGCGGAAGTCTTGGCTCCATTGATTGTATCTATTATCTGCCAATTTTTCTTCCCGATACAAAAGCCCCGGATTGTCCTTTCAGATGCATTATTATGTATTGGAACATCTCCATCTGTGAGAAATACCCGAAGATATTTTTCCTGGTTCAGAGCATAACCAACTGCATCTCCAAATTTATCCTTTCTGGATACCTTTATGTTTTTCAGATACGCAAAAAACACATCCACAAGTGGCTTTATAACCGCTTGCCGTTGCTTAAGCCGTTCATCAGAAGAAAGGTCTTTCAACTTCCCTTCTTCCCGGTAGATTGCCTGAATCTGTTTCATCAGCAGAAACGCCCCGGATTCCTTTTGATGCGATATGTTGATTAGTTTCAAAGCTTCATCAAATCTGCGACGGCAATGAACCCAGCAGCCGGCAATAGTCAGTTCTTCCAACTCCTTTTCTAAAGTATGGTAGACCTGATATCCATCTGTCACACAGATGCCATCACCCCTTTCAGGAATTCCCGTGGATGAGATGCATTTCTCGTCTGTTGATATTCATATAAGACAATCTGGCGGTTGTGATATAGTCCAGAACGATATACCCACATCCAGCCTTTGGAACCTGCTTTCCGTCCATCATGGTTTACAATCACCGGTGTTTCATCTGCCTGTATCACATGATAGGAATACAATTCTTCATGAAGATGATCATAAAGAACCGACAAATATTCTTCTCCGAGACGGATGCAGCAGTTTGCCATATGTTGCCTTGTGATCTGAAGACCATAGCGCCGGAATTCATGTTCTAATCGATAGAGTGGTACTGCATTCACATACTTACCATTGATAATTGCAGCTGCCAGAGAGGGGGATACCAGACTTCCATGCAGCAAAGACTTTGGATGGTCTGCTTTAAACATATGTTCATCTGTTTTGCTGGCATATACACCAATGTGATGTTCTTCCACTTCCACCTCTACTGGCACGAAATGATATTTTCTGGAGATCGCATCTGGTAATTGTTTCCATCCCTTCTCACCGAATTCTTCTTCTAATTCAGTCTCGGACAAATAGTGGTCGATCCGCTTGAACGGAAGTCCGGAAAGATCAACTTCTTTCTTTCCTTTGCGTTTTGGCTGCTTTGGAAATTTGAGTCCCAGATCTTCCGGCTCTGATACACTAAGATCACATACCGCTTCTGCTTCGTTAAAAAATACGATGCTTCCATCCACTTCGCGAAAACTGATCTGATCGGTATCATCCATCTTTTCAGAAGATCTGCCAAAACGGTTCTGTTTACCAAGGATTACCTGTTCCATCAGAAGCTGCATTTTTTCATTCGATGCATGAAGTTCCTTTGTTACGGCTTCCAACTGTTCCTGCTGTTGTAAAAGCAGATGGATAAGAAACGGCTTATCAACTGTATTTAATTGTTCTTCCGTATACTTAACTGCCATAACCGACCTACAATTCTATTTATTTAAAGAATATATACTGTGTCACCTGCTCTAAATACAGACATGCATTCCTCTTTAAAATACTAATCCTTTTGCAACATTTAACATTTCTTCAAGTTGAATAATTAATTCCTCTTTTTCAATCTTTGGCCCCCAACTCAATCTAATTGCTGAAGAAATTCGCTCCTGATCTAATCCCATTGCTGTTAGAACATAACTTGCACTATAATCTTGTGATGTACATGCTGAACCGTTTGATATACCACAAAATTGTTTTGTGGAAAGCATAAGTGCTTCTGATTCAACTCCATCAAAGCTTACATTCAGGGTATTTGGCATACAAAACTCCTGGCTGCCATTATATTGGAACTTAAGACCAGAATCTTCTATTAATTTCTTTAATGCCTCTTTCTTTTCAACTAAGCTTGTTATGTTATTATCATATTCTAATTCCGCCAATCTGCAAGCTTCGCCCTGACCTACTACTAATGCAACAGGTATTGTGCCTGGTCTTATTCCATGTTCTTGTTGTCCTCCATATATAATTGCCTTAATTGGGGGTAACTTATATTTTTTCTTCCTGAGAACCAATGCTCCAATCCCTTGTGGTCCGCTTAATTTATGAGCACTCAATGAAAGCATATCATATTTAATATTTCTTAATTCAGGTACAAGCTTTCCACAACTCTGAGTTGCATCTATATGAAAAAGAACTCCTTTCATAGATAGTTCTTCTCCAATTTCGAAAACGGGTTGAATTGTACCTGTTTCATTATTTGCATGCTGAATGCTAACTAATAATGTGTCTTCTCTTACTAGATTCAATACCTCTTCCGCATTCACGCATCCACTTTCATCTGGATTAACCAAATCAATCTGAAAGTCATCTTTTTCCATTCTCTTAACCGTTTCTAACACAGATTTATGTTCTATGCTCGAAGTAACTATATGCTTCTTTCCAGTTTCATTCGCATAATCCTTAAGTCCACGGATTGCAATATTATTGCTTTCTGTTGACCCACTAGTAAAGAATACTTCTCCTACATTTATTCCAAGTAAAGAAGCCACCTGAATTCTTGCATTTTCAACAAGTTTCCGAGCCTGATCTCCGTACTCGTGTGTCCTACTATCTGCATTTCCATATGTATTTTTGTAAACATCAATCATCACATCTAATACACGCTCATCAATTGGTGCTGATGCATTATAATCCAAATAAATACCCATTTTTTATTCCTCTAATACTAATTTCATTAAGTCATCGAGATTCTTTATAAAGTTTGTTCCAGAAAGATGTGCAATTCCTCTTTCCATATGAAGTTTAAAGTATTTGGCTAATGTGTCCTCATCTGTTGGCAAATTCATTTTTTTACACCATGCAATCATCAATGCATCATAAATATAACTATACTCTCCACCAAATGTAAACCAAGACATTTCAACATTACTATCAGCAATTAATGGTATATCAGCAGGCATTGAATTCTCTGAAAGAGAGTAACAAAGTGCCCACCTACAAAGGACATTCCAATTTTTAATTCCAGTTTTTCCCTTTAATCTTCCCAAACGATCTTTCGAAAGGTTAGATAATTTTATTTGCTTAACAATCATGATTCTCTACCTCCCATCCAAAATATCCAGGTGTTATTGTTGTATTCTTTGTTTCATCATTGTATTTCAAAGTGTATTCGTCCCCAACACTACTCCTCATCAGAGAATAATAATTTGCATCTATTTCCGAATCTGTTGACAAAATAATTGTTTGATCGCTTGCTTTTGGAAAATATATTTTTATTAATGCTTGTCTATGGGATGAATCAAGTCTAGACAATGGTGTATCAATAATTACTGGTAGTTTTTTCTTAGAACAAATTGCTAACGCCCATAGCAATGAAATTACCATTAATTGTTTTTCACCTGCAGATAGTCTTTTCTTTGCTATTTCAACACCTTCACTATTCATGTA
The DNA here is from genome assembly GCA_900539655.1 of uncultured Robinsoniella sp. GTDB lineage: Bacteria > Bacillota > Clostridia > Lachnospirales > Lachnospiraceae > Robinsoniella. The sequence continues at coordinate 20,772 of UQCR01000007.1, read as the reverse complement.
TTTTAAATCCAAAGATTCCGAATCCATTTTGATATAATCAACAAGATTCTTTTTATTTGCAAGCTTCTTATAACACGCTGTCATTGTCTGCGCCAACATATTGGTTTTTCTTTCTTGCAAACGGACTCTATAAAGTTTAATAATTTCGATTGCCATATGTGCATACTTTATAGTTCTTTCATCAGAGTCTAAAGATTCAAGAACTGATAAAACACCTTCAGCATATCTTCCAAACTCAGATTCAGCCATTACATATGCTCCATGCAACGATGCTTTTTCTTTTTCAAGATTATCAATTTCTATTTGCTTTCGAGTTATCTCTCGTTCCTGATTTCTTATTGAATTGAACAATTCACCCAATGACTCTTCATCAATATCAACTGCTAATGAGTTATCAATATCATCAACCTTTTTTTGATAGTTATTACGTTTTCTAACTAAAGACTTCGCTTTATCAAAACACTTTTGTAATCCATCCATGTTAAGATCATCAATTTGAAATAAATTTGAATCAGAAAGACCATATATATCATCTTCCTGACAAGCCCCTATTTCATTTTGCATAAACTCAATAAAGCTGGTAATCTCATCTGACTTTTCTACAAATTTGCCATATGATAATTTTACTTTGTCTAATGCCATCTTATTAAGCCTTCTTTCATGTTCAATCTGACTCTGCTTATGAATATCTTGTAATAAATCAGAAACAAGGAGTAGCGGCATCTCTCCAGCAACTAACTCTATCATTTGTTCTTGACTACTAGCTACCGCAGCAATACTTTCAGATCTTTGTTTAAAAAGTTCATTCTTCTGTTCAAGAATGCCTCCTCCCTTAACAGAATATTCGACATTCAATTTTTCTAGGTTGAGTTGCAATTCTTGCAATTCAGCATTCATTGCATGTAATCGTTCGGCAGCATTGTTCAGTTTTTTTCCCGTTTCTTCTTTTGCCATTCTGAGCTCTTCTAATCTTCTTAAATCTCGATTACCACTATTTTCTTTACTTATTTTGCTAATAATTTTTCCTATATCACCTTGTAAAACATCCAATACTGTTATTCCAAGCATTGCCTTAACTGATTCCTTCATTTTCTCACTTGTTTCTTCAACAGCAATCTCAGCTATTTTTTCTCCATCAAAGAAAAAGAAACTTGATAACGCACTTGGCAAAATATTTTCAACAAACATTGGCCAATTCTCTGTGAGAAAAGTGTTTTCTTCTCCGTTCTTCTTTACAAGTATTTTTTCTCGAACTCTCTGACTTGTGCCATCCCACTTTCTGTGAACACAATACACTTCACCTTTAGAATCATCCATTGAGAACTCAATCTCTACATACGACTCCATTGTTCCATCAGCCCTATTAACATATGATTTCAAATACTGTCCATAAGTTGTATATTTACTTTCAGTGTATGCAAAAGAATTTGAACCATATAGTCCTAACAACACTGCTTCTAAAATGGTTGTTTTACCTCGACCATTCATTCCTCCAATTAAAACAACAGGCTTATCCCCTTTAAATTCCAGATTATTTGTACCTGCATAAACACCAAAGTTATGCATGATAAGTTTTTTTATTCTCATTTACTAAACCTCGTCTTCATCAGATTCTTCGTCTTCCGTTGGCTCGTCATAAGTATTATCTAATGCTTTTTCATTGTATTTACCGCCCAACTCTTTTTTTCGAGCCATCTGACTTAAATAGTATTCGGTTGCGTCCTTTTCATCTTTATAAAATGTCTTCTGTATGCAACTCTCCAAGGCATCTACTACGCCTTTTCTCTGATTAAGACTATTTGAATGGTTCTCAATATCAATTAGACTATATGCCATTTCAAAAGCCAGTTTTTCATTCGGATACAATTCATCAACTACTGATTTTAATATTTCCCATTCTTCATTCTTAAATGCCTCTGGGGCAATCCATTCAGGATCATAAAATTCCTTACACATTACTTCTTCATAGATACCTGGTAATTTGTCATCAAATTCATGCTTCTCATTAACCCAAATACGGCGAATATGTCTCAACTCAGACAATGTGATTAGCTCCAAATCACTAAATTCCTCTGGTCCATTTTGATTTATATCTTTCTGAATTTCTAATAATTCTTTAAGCCATTCTTCTCGAACCTCCTTTTTATATGGTCCATGATGTAGCTGTTTGTAACTTCCTTGAAGATATCCATGCATTTTTCGGAATGATCTGCGTTCTCTATCATATTCCTCATCTCCAAATTTATTTCTAAACTCCAGTAACGCTGACATCCATGCTTTTTCATCATCATTTGATATCATAGCTTCCATTGATTTATCTTTTTCAACCATCGTACAAACCCAACATCCGAATCTACTCTTACCACAACTAGGTAGTCCTTTTTCAACCATCATTGGACATTCATTATCTGCCGTGGCTCCTTTATACAAAGTAAGTAACTCTTTATTCGAATATCCCCAGGGATTCTTATATTGCATCAGGAATACCCAGACATCATTATCATTCCAATCTTCTAATGGAGAAAATACTAATTCATTTACCATTGACTGATTTGGACTTAATAATTCTCTTACTCTTTTCTTTTCATAATATGCCATTGTTTTTGCTCTACGTGCACTCTCTAATTTACGAGTACCAATAACCATGATTATTTCACCATGCTCAGCAATTTTTTCTTTAACAAATGTATTCACTGGTTGGATTTTCAAACGATCTGTACACCAACGTAGTTTTTTTCTTGGGAAGGGATATCCTCGACCGATAAAATTAACCCAAAAAGTATTATCCATTGCTGGTGTAAGTTTGTGCGTTAAAAATGGAAGCTGTTGTTTTAATGCTGCTTCATCCATTGTATGTAATGAATTTTGAACCCATTTAGATATAATTGGTGACTCAACCATTGTGTCCGTATTAATAATATGAACTTGCTTTTTTAATTTTGCTTTTGGTAATTCAGAAAGTGCAAGCCACACAAGCTGAAGTGTTGCTGTACTATCCTTACCACCCGAATATCCGATTACCCATGGAATATCATCACATAGGTATAAATTTCTAACTGTTTCCATCAATCCATCAATAATCTCTTTGGTAATGGTTACTTCTTGCTTATTTGATTCACAGCTCTCGCATTTTTCTGCCATGATTAGTTCTCCTAAATGTTTATTGAATTGATAAATTGATTTTCTTTTACTCTTTCTTCATCAGTCAATTCTATTCCGATTTCCTTCTTAATCTCTACAGCCGTTAGGTTAATAGCTTTATTACTTGTAATAATCTTCCCATCTGCCCTCATAACTCTCAATTTCCACTTTGGAGCGCTTCTTTTCCAATCAACCTTTTTCAAATTTATCAAGTATTTTTCCATATCAGCCTTGCGATTTTGATAAAAATACGATCCAATTACTCCAAATGCTTGCATTACAACTCCCTGTGTCACTATGTAGTTTTCTCTCAAATCAATCTTTGAAATCTCGCGACTTGTAAGTTCATTCCATTGACGAATATTCTTAGAAACACTAGTCCAGAATTTAGTTAAAAACATTTCCGCATCATCTGATAAATCAATATTTCCAACAATCTTCTTATTAGCCATATAGAATGTATTCAATGTAAATAAATTTGAAGAATACTTTCCAAGATTGTCTTTTTCTTTATCTGTAAATTCGGATAAGAATGGAACATTTGATACAACGATTCTATTTACAACAGCCAATTCATCCCTTGAATCATAAAGTTCTGAAATTGAATTTGAAGTCTTTACCGCATGCTTATTCAAATCTGTAAAAATTTGTTGACTACGTGCAAGACCAAGATCTTCATAAAATACAACAGATATTGTTTCGTTAGCTAATGTAGAATCCTCATTTAAGGCATCTAGTATTGCTGCTTTTCTATGTTGCCCATCATTAATCAAAAATCGTGCATCCATTGAAATCTCAAGAACTCCCGTCCCCATCCCATCCTTACTCTGGTGAAACTCAAATTCTCCATCTATAGATGCTGCTAATGCGGAAAAAACATAAGAATCTCTATTTTCAGTAATATATCTGCTTATCACTGGTATTCTTGCTTCGTTTAGTTTCCTTTGAGCTCTGTATTCAGGCAGAACATATTCATCTTCACTTGGAAATATTTTAGAAAGCATTTTGAGTGGTACCATTGCTATAAAGTACTCTCGACCTGCTTGATTCCCCCTTACTACTGGAAATTTGTATGCGTAATCCATAATTCCTCCATTATAAAAACACTATACTTAAGTATACTACTTAAGTATAGCATTTTTATTAAAATAGTCAATGTAATTCGTTATACAACTCCCAAAAAGCCTTGTCTTTCACATAGACCGGTTTGTTATTCCCAATCTTTATTATACTATGATGTTTTGTTAATCCTTTAATGGAACTATATAGAACCTGATTCTCCTGGCTCTTTGATTCTGTTTTAAAAACAAATTCAACATCAGAGTTCTTTAAATCTGATACATTATGAACAACCCAAGTCAAAATATATTTTGCATAATCGTCTTCTCCACTTCCAAAGTGCTTTAAAAACTGTGTAGAAAGGATTGTTCCAACACCAAATTCTCGACCTTCTTTTAATATTTTTTTAAGCGAAGAATATCCTTCACTCATAAAATTATCAGCTTCATCAACCAAAATCATTTTCGTTAATTGTCTATTGTTCCCTTCCATTTTACTAGATCCTGATGCCTGCATTTGCGCATAGAATAAGTCCAATGTGATTGCAACAATAAGACTTTGTATGTCTGAATCATATCCTGATAAATCAATAACCACAACACCATCCAAAATATCAAATAATGATTTTGTGTTAGCTGGATTCACCTCAAAAACTTGAAATTGGTGTAATTTATTCATTGTCACAGCTAATGAATCATTTTTCTTAATGTCTTCATCATTTGCATATCTCTGATATACTTGATCAAATGTAGGTGCCTCATTCTCCCATGACGCCGGATTAGATGGAACAATGCCACTCGCATTATATGTTTCAATGATACACTGGAATAAAGTATCTTGCTGCTTTGGACCTAATCCATTTACTTTTGAAATGGTGTCTTTAAATGCATTAGCCGTATGGATTGGTAGTAAAGGTTTAAATACTGATGATTTCGTTAAAGCCAGTGGATTAAAAGGTAAATGATATGGTTTCAAAATTGTTGCATTAATTGTCTCGACAAAATCTGCCTTGCTTTCGTTGTAATCACCTTTATAATCAAAAATTAATATACCTAATTTTTGTCCATCCACATTAAATCTTTGCTCTTGATACAGCTGTGCAATAAGTGATTTTGTAAACTGTGTTTTTCCAGTTCCCATTGTACCAATAATGCCGGTATTAGTATGAAATAGGCGCGTCGTATCATTAGGTTTCCATACTACTGGTGTTCCATCTTGTTCATTTGTACCGAACAGAATGTGCATACTTCCATCTTCTTCAACTTTATCGGCTAGAGTCTCATTCGACACAAATTCATTAGTTTCAAGTTTCTCAGGCTTTTCTTCTTCTTTCTCATCAGAACTCTCTTCTACACCTTCAGTTACTTCCTGAAGATCCGTTACTATGATTTTGGTCAAGTCTCCTGTTAGCTGATCAACCATACAATCTTCCAAAATGAGTAATTCAAAATTCTTTTTATCTTGAATATCACTATGAATTTCTGATACGTCTTTTAATATTAAACCAAATTCATCATGTTCTGGAATTTCTATAAAATTGATTAAGTCTTCCTTGAATGATGTTCTCCTAGATATCAATGCTTTTCTGAATGATAATACAGCACCTTTCCCCAACAGTTCCTGAATATCCTCTGATAAGGAATATTTCTCATTTAAAAGTGCCTCACAGAATTGTTCCAGAACCACATCCCAATTCTGCGTGTCATCCACATGATATACCTGCATCTTCTTACAGCTAGTAACAAGCATTTGCATCAAGAAATTTCGATTTACTTTATATAGGATTGTGTCCATAATATCCCCACCAGGATTAAATGCGTCATGAAGTCCATTAGCTGTAGCTGACGCCTGCTCAAAAGCTTTCTTTATTACAGTATTGTCATTTATTCCAGTCTTCACTTCTGCAGGATACAGATATACCTTTGGCTTATCTGCACTATGATCTAAACCAATAAAAAGTAAGTCATCACTCGTTGGACCTTTTTCAAATCCTAGATTCTTAGCTGAGAGAACTCCTTCATCCTTAGATAAACCAGCTCCACCAGAAACTCTAAGCATTTCCTCTAGTGAAATTGGAATCCATACAATGTCCTTATGTTTCAAGTATGCTAGCATAAATTTAATTGCTGCAACGATACTTATTTTTTCTCTACTGAATGTTGAATCCTTGCTCCCCTTCTTAGACGAAACCAACCTCAATAACCAATCTCCATTAATCGCATTAAAAAGATTAATAATCTTATGGGTATCTGTCACATTTGCATTGACACCTTTCACCTTTAGGTATTCCTGAATAACCATTGAATACTGCCGAGATTTATTCGTCACTGTGATTGCATCGTATCCACTACTAGATGTGTATTGATCGCTATAATGAATGATCAACAAATCACTGGTTGCTTCCTTCTCACTAAAGAAATCCAAATCTACTTTTGGATCTACAAAAACAACCCAATTCGAATTTGCATAGATATAATCCATCTTTTTTTCTGCAAGTTCATCTATCTGTGTCGATATACTTGTTCCTGAATGATACGGGTTACCTGATTTTTCAACTTGCATTAATGCATTATACATTGAAGATAATTGAATTAACGAATTATCTTCTGCATATCTCACACCATATCCTGTTCTATACTTATGACCATATTTACTTGAAGGAATGCCAGAAAGAATACCTCCCAAAGAAATGCCAGTTTCAATTTGATTCATTGTAGCCTGTTCAGAAGTTATCTCCGATTCCATTTCATAAAATGAAACATGAGCATATTCATAATTTTTCCCACTATCTTTATGAAAATAGCATTCAATGTTTTTTGACAAAATACCTTCCAAGCTATTCATCGAAGTTCCATTTACAACAGATAGTTTTTGGTCAAGCAAAAACTCTTTTAATAAAGAGTATTCTTTCAAATTTAAAAATATATTTCCGATAATATCATCTGTATAGATATGAAGTTCAACTCTTGCAAGGCGATCCACGTCAGCATTTTTGCTAATTGAATGAATAAAAAACTGTGCTAATCCGATGAATACTTCACTGCAGTCACCCATATTAATCAAATTCACTCTAATTTTCTTATTGTTAATATCGTCAAATATATATCTGAAATGCGAAATAAACTCCGTAATTTTTTCTTCAACCAATTTAGGAACGTATCTTCGGCTTCCTCTATACTTCTTATTCTCTATAGGTGCATAGTACTTCCACTCTTGTGAATATAACTGATCTGATACCTTATATATTTTTTTAAATCTTTGAATATACGGAAGAAGATTAATTGAATTCAATCGGTCAACAACTATATCTGATGCATAATCCATTCCATTTTCATTTAACAGCATCAATTGATATTTGACATTAAGTGGATGAAACGGCGTAAACAATATCTCTTCACTATTTCTACCTACCGAAATAGTACCCAAGAATAATGCATTTTCCTGCTCTTGTGTTAAATTCTCTCCTTCACTCAAATCTGCAAAACATGCCACAAATGTATTCAGATATTTTTCAACAACATCAAACAAATCTCCACCAAGGTAAGCAAGTGTCGGAATTGTTCTACGTAACTTAAACGCGGATAATAACTCTACAAATGCTTCTTTTAAATCAGATGAAATCATTAATTCTTTTGATTCAATCTTTATTGATTCTGATACATAAAAATTCTTTATATTTCCACAAAGAATGTTTTGATCTATAATTGTCTGTTCAATTTTTAATTCTCTCAGCAAATTGGCTTTAGCAAAATATTCTTGTGAATCACCAAATATAGCTCCATCATCAAATACAAAACTTTTCTTACTTGCTAACTTATCCCTTAATATCTTTCTTCCAATGATCTCTACACTTTTCACTTCATCCGGATAGAGAATAAATGGTACAATAACTCCTGAAAAATTAACATCTATTTTTATACCACTTCCAAAATTAGAAATTTCTTCTTCCGATGAATAAATTAGTAAACGTTCTCCATAACGGCATCTATATACCTCATTATCTTCCAATTTAGATGACGAAAGTTTCAATCCATTACTATTAAAGATAAGATTAATTCCTACTCCTGCTAATTTAACTCTGCAATTCTTCCTAGTTTTCTTATAATCTATCGAAAAGCTGGTTTTTACTGTAGAATACATATATTCTGCAGAGATATCTAGGATACACACTTTTAAATTATATGTTATATCGTTAGCAGCGTCATTTATTTCAAGTTTATGGAATGTTATTCCTTCTCTATCAAAAGTAAAGATAATATTCATTCCGTCTTTTACATACTCTGAATCGTCTGACATAATACCACTATTCCATATCCTTGCATTACAAGTTACTTGAATATGAATTTTTGAATATTTCTCAGGATTGAAAATCAAAAGATTCTTTGTTCTCTTTTTTGTTGTCTGAGAACCTTCATTCCTAATCAAAAATCCTTTGTCAATATTAATGGTATTTAACGGAAGATTTCCATATACAGTAATATCCTCATTTTCTATCTTTAAAGGATTTTCCATCTTAGCTTTTTTTCGTTCCATAGCAGACAAAAGATCAGCATATGTAAATAATGTGCTCCAATACTCTGCTTTATCTTTATGAGCTTTTTCAATTTGCACAATTAACTTATCTTCAAAAATTTTTGAAAGCTCCATCTCTAGATTTCCAAATCGTATCCCACGGTCTATTTTTTCAAATAGATCATTGTTTTCTTTTATTTTTTTATCAATCTGCACATTTCCATCATTCTGATATTCTACCTTTCCTTCTACCCGAAACAGACGAAATCCAGGAAAATTTTTAGTATCTATTTTTCCACTGCTCATTATAGACAACAAATCCCTATACTCGTAAATTGACGCTTTATCGCTAAAAACATCCGCATCTCTTCTCTTCAACTCAAATTGAAGTATGCGTTTTTCTGTATTAGTAAGCTGCGTGCTATCATTCACCATATTACGAATTTCATACATTAGCTGATCAGCATGAAAAGGCATTCCACTAGAAGACATATCTCTCGATCCACTTTTAGCACTATCTATTGGATTGGAAGATATCATTAATAAGGGCTTTTGAACATCATTTGCAGCGTTTCTTAATGTTGCACATAAGAAATCGTTTGTCATACCATCAATCTGCGAAGCAATAATAACTTCATCATCAATAAGTTTCAATGTATATGTGCTATATATTGATCCATCTAAACAGTGATATTCATACTGTCCAATCGATTGACGATTAGTTGCAAGAGTTTTTAAAGCTTCTGTAACTTTTACCACCATTTCTTCATTGTCAAGTTTTAGACAAAAACTTTCTCCCCTTAATAATGTTCCTTCAGATGCTTCAGTCTGGAAGAAACTATCTATTTTTTTTGCTATAAAATCATAAAAATTCGTTTAACATACTGTGCGTCTCCACTATCACTCTTCTTGTCAATTAGGTTCAATTTTGTAAAGAAATCTTGTAAGTATTCTTTTGATGTACTATCTAGAAATATGCCTCTATATTCATATTCTTTATAGAGATCATTCAATCTAATTTTTTCTTCGTTTCTTAAGCTAATCTTTGTAAGAAAAATCACATCTCTTTCCGTCAAGTTCAATACCAATCCGGATTTTTTCCTATTTTTTACCCAACGATTCTTACAGAACTCGGAGAACTTTTCATTATAAAATTGATTGGCTCTCTTACGATCTGTATTCATGAACTGAGTCTCTACACATTTATATAAATGTCGAATATTTTTCTCGGTTTCATTTACACCCTGCTGATACGGAATAGATGTAAATTCTTTATAATCTCCGACATAAGAACAATAAACGTTTTCAGCTAATGCTATCTGTTCTGAGATCTTATGATCCTCTTCAGCACTTTCTTTTGCCAACTCCCCCAGATATATATAGTCAACCATCTCTTCTGATATAGTCTGATTAAGTATTTCAAGTGTAATTGCATGACTAAACATATGATTTATACTGTCTTGAAGCTTATCCCACCCTTCAATACAACATTTTCTATTTTTACTAACCTTTTCCCAATCTAATGCATAATAGAAATTAACTTCGCCTGCACGATCTCCACAACAATAATGATCCAAGATAATACATGTTTGAGAAACATAGTAAAAATAATAGATAGAAAATAAATTGGATATATCCTCCAACAAAGTCATCCCTGTATCCAGCATGAAGTAAAAATCTTTTCTGAATCGTTCTTGAATATTTGTCTTTACTAAAAAGTACATTTGCTTTTTTTCTGCTTCTGTTATATTCTTTGACTCAATTGTTTTAATGACCATATCTTCAAGTACATTGAATTTGTACCTATTTTTTGCAGCCACTATAGCTTTGCAATCATTTTGGTTAACACCAAATACAGAAAACAGAAAGTGTGCTAGGTTGTCTGAACTTTTATTATTTGTCGTCAACTGATATGGATACAACCCGATATTTGTTGCAATAAAATTATCCCCTTTGAAGAATATGCTTTGAATCATATCTTTAAAGTAATCTAAGTCATCATCATCCACTTCTATCTCATCAAGAATCATATTACACAACTCTTCACATTCAATTAGTTCCGTTTTCTTATTAAGTGCTTCTCTAAAAAAACCACTAACAACATCTTCTAGTTCTGTAACAACTGGGGCCTGTGACTTTCCTGATGCTTTATAGGGAAATAATTTGAATCTGTTATCTGGTTTATGAGTAAGTCTCATAGAATCTGCTGATTTTGTTTCGCTCGATTTTGCATTAAAACTTTCAATAAACTTTTCTTTATCAAAAATATATTCCATCATTTCACCACCTTAAATTTATATCCAAACATACTCTGAGAAATAATTGCTTTTTTCCCCTGCTTTGACACGATTGATACCGTTTCTGTCAATGATCCTGTCTGCAAAATTCTGAAAACAAAACTGATAAAATCTGCATGATTATTTCGATCATCTGCTGTTTGAATATAGCCATGATTCAGTTTATAAATCAGCTCGTATAATGAATAATCTATATCTAATGAGATAATATCACTCGTAGAATCATCAAACTCTACCACAACGAATGGTGCAAACCTCTGTAAATCAACTGTTCCTGATGGGTATGGGAGATGTACTAAATTAGGTCTAAAATCAACCTTCTCATATAGCAAAAATCCATGATGTTTATCATCTAAACAAAGATTATCGTCTTCATCACATCCACACCACTGTTTTGCTGCTTTTTCTACCATACTGTACAAGCTTCCCAGCTTTTTTCCTGTTCCAGCATTATAAAAGTATAAATCAGTCAAATACTTTCCATACACTTCATTGCCTATTATCCCCTCGTCAATCGCTTGAATTCTAGTCATAAGATTAAATGCATTTGATTTCAATGTTTTATCATCATTCAATTTATCCAGCATTGAAGGATCGCATATTATAGCTTCATATGAAACGCTATCAAAGACCCTATGCATATCATCTGAAATATCTGAGCTTACATAATATGAAATAGCTATTTCATCTGCTTTCTCTGATCTGTTTAAAAGTGGATCATATTTCTTTAACATATTCATAAGTGCAGTTACATCTGTGGAATCAAATATAAGTGCAGGTGTAATTTGTTTCATGAATTCTTTCAAATATGCTGCATCGTCTATCAATAATCTCTGAATTTTGGTGAAGCTAAAATTTTGTGCTACTAAAATATCATAAATGAAATTCAATATCTCTCTGGTTGTAAGGATTACTTTAGCCTGAATAATAGTTTCAATTAATAACTCAGCGACATATTTTTGACGTTTAACATCCATTAAATATTCATAATTCAATTTGACTGGACATTTTTGCACTAAAGGACAATTTGAACAGTCATTTATGTATGATTGATAAAAAAAATTTTCTTTCTTCTGGCAAAAAACTTTATCAAGAATATCTTCAATATATCCAGCATGTATACCTTCCTCCGTTAAGCTGAACATATGGTAATCTGAAAAACTAACATGCTGGAAATTACTTGTTTCATCAAAATCATTTCTATTAACCTGAGAGGTCAAAATATAACTATTCTCGACATAACTTCTTAATCGACTGAACCCGTATCCATACTCTGATTCTGTGAAATTACTTAATACCCCTAGATTAATAGCAAGAATAACATTCTTACCTGGTGAATTTAAATTACAATCTTTAAATGCAGATAATAACTCATTCAATGTTTCAATCGCAGTCTTTGACGGTGAACTGCTTTCTGTTGCATCATTATAGACCACATAATTATCAATTAATTTTTCCGAGTCCGAATTTCTCAAGTACGAAAGAAGATGTGATTTTCCATCGCCTGCACTACCACATAGTAATACTAATGTCTTCTTACCTCGGTTGTTTACGGCCCTTAAAATACTCTTTAAATCTTCTTCTGCTGATCTTGACACATGCATATACTCTTTAAATCCGTCGAATTTTTCCACATTGTCAATGGAATCACTTGATGATTTTCTTAGTCTATTTAATTCGTTTAAAAACTTGCAACTTTTCATAAGACAATACCTCACCCACTCTTTTATTTTCCGATACCACTTCTTTAATTAAACAGTCTAAGAATTCACATATTTAGTATTATAGATAGCGACACAGGTTCATTTCGACTCATTTTCACCAATGTGTTAACACTGATATCTGTTTTTTACATAGTTCACCACTTTATATACCTAAACTTTCTCCATCTAAATCTCTAAACCGATTAATTTTCTTATTTACTATTATAGAACTATCTTCTTCAAATTCAACCACTTTTCTTCAAATTTTCGCATTTTTTTCTTTTTCTAACAAATCAATTTATATTTTAGTCACATATTGTACCAAAATGCAATTCTATTTTTGCTTTTATTGTCGTATGATAACAAAAATCAGTCGGCTAAAGGAAGGTCAACTCCCTCTCGATTTTTTGTCATCGGTGAATTCATCCCTAATTCATAAGACAAATTGAACGTAGGTGGCGTACAAATTCACTATTTTTGTAAAGAGCTGGTTTTTTCGTATGGACTACGATTGTTTAAGAGGTTTATATCTACACTGTTGATGTCATTGTCTGCAATAATCTGTCGTAATTGATCCCTTGTTTAAGCAATAAAATCTTCTTCCTGAAAAAGCATTATTTTATCTATTTCTTTCCAAGAAAGAGCCATTTATCTCTAAAGACACAACTTATTTTTCACTACCTGAGTTTTCCTGTTATGGTAAGAACACTTTTTGAAGATAACTCCTAGTTCATCTCTCTTAAATTCTTATATGCCTTACTCATATTTACGCCAAGCATTGCTGCAATTTCTTCTGCACTGTAATAATTTTTTTATTAACTGTTTACTTCTTTCCATATTGCTTATTTCTGTATCATAACTTTTATTTCGTGTTAATATCTTTTACTGCATTTTTTCATTTTGTATGGTATGCTATATTCATATCATTTTATTTAAAATACAAAGTGGGAGGGTTGACTGTTGATAAAAATATAAGAAGAATCAGCAGGTAAGAACTTTAACACAAAAGCAACTTGGCGAATTAATAGTAGCAAGACCATGCACAGGCTTTTCCATGTGTTCTGCTAATATAGGTATTTGCTTAAATATCAGGATAACAATGTCAATGATATGTTTGCTGTCAATTTTAGCTCACTTGTTCTTATGCGTTCGTGGTGTGAGCGTTATGAAAAACACAGGAAAGAAGTGGTAGAATGATTTTATTAATGATGTAAAAAAAAGAGCTGAGGCTATATTAAAAGCATATCTTTGAATGGATATTTACCAGGTGGCAGATCAATGAGTTTGTGGATAAGATTGGATTGAATCCAAAGAATGACTAAAAAATTCTTATAAAGAAAGGGACACCATAATGACACGAAAAGAATTAGTTATAAGAGAAATGGCTGTTACAAATGCATATATTAAAGGCAACAAGGACATAGCTATCGATTATCTTATGGAACTCCGAGAACGCAATTTATCTAAGAAATTATATAGATTTCGGCCTCCAAAAATGTATGAAATAGATGCATTAAAAAACAAACAGATTTATCTGTGTCGTCCTTCGGTTTATGAAGATTCTGGAGATTGCAAGATAGAATATAATTTTCCTGATCTGTTTGAATATTTTATGTCAGAAGTTAAACCCGAAAAATATAGACATCTCCAAGGTATTCTAACGGACAAAACAATAGTCAATGAACTTACCAACGCTATGAATGGAAATCCTAAATTCATAAAGATAAATGAAAGCATTAAAAACCAGTGTCTTGTTGCTTGTATTACACAAACCTATAATGATTATATGTGGGAGCATTATGCTCAACACCATGAGGGTGTTTGTTTGGAATATGAAATGGATCAAGTGATACTCGCCATAAAAAATGATTTACGTTTCTTTCCTATTCGATATGTAGACTTGAGGGATGATATTGAAGATATTCGTTTTGATTCATCCGATTGTGCAGATACCAATAAATCCTTTCATCGCTCAAGAATGAAATATGTGCTTTCATGCCTAACCAAAAACAAAGTTCCTTTTTCAAAAGAATACGAATGGCGTCTTCTGTATGAATATATGGAACTTGAAGACGGAAAAACAGGTCGCTTGTTTGACTTTATTCTTCCTTCAAAAATATATCTCGGAAAAAATATTATAAATAATACAGCATTTGATAAAGAAATTACTGACTTTGCAAATTCTTCTGGAATTCCAATAGAAAAGATAAAATAAAATTTTGTACCCAAATCGTACCCATCCCTAAAGTAAAATCGCTACAAAACAGATAAACTCTAGCTTTGTAGCGATTTTACTATGTTCCCGTGCACTCCCCATTATCCTCCAATGCGTAAATTCCACCATCCTATACTCTCCTCTCCCTTCCCCTTATACCCCCATCCCTCTCCTCTGTGTGGCACAGAACCCCGTTACACATTTGTTACACTTATACTTGCCACAAACGCTAATTCTACAGGGTTTCTCTGCATTTCAGTTTTAGTAGCGACAGAGAAAAAGACCATATGGTTCGGTACACAGCCCTAAACCATATGGTCTTCCTATATGCTTCATATAGAATATTCAATTTTGCCCCGAACAGAGTAACTGGGGGTGCGTGGGAACATACTTGTTCCCTTGTAACCTCCATTATCCTCCAATGTGTAAATTCCACCATCCTATAATATCCTCTCCCTTCCCCTTATACCCCCATCCCTCTCCTCTGTGTGATACTAAAACCCGTTACACATTTATTACACTTATAGTTGCCACAAACGCTGATTCTACAGGGTTTCTCTGCGTTTCAGTTTTAGTAGCGACAGAGAAAAAGACCACATGGTTCGGTACACAGCCCTAAACCATATGGTCTTCCTACATGCTTCATATAGAATATTCAATTTTGCCCCGAACAGAGTAACTAGGGGTGCGTGGGAACAATATTATTTATTCAAACTCAATCGTAGCCGGCGGTTTCCCCGTACAATCATAAAGCACCCTATTCACATGCTTCACCTCATTCACGATCCTGCTGGTCACTTTCCCCAGCACTTCCCAAGGCAGTTCTGCCGACTCCGCCGTCATGAAGTCTGATGTAGTAACCGCACGCAATGCCACAGCATAGTCATACGTTCTCTCATCCCCCATAACTCCAACAGATCTCATATTCGTAAGTGCTGCAAAGTACTGCCCGATCTGTTTATCAACACCGGCTTTTGCAATTTCTTCACGATAGATAAAGTCTGCTTCTTGCAGTATCTCAATCTTTTCAGCCGTTACTTCTCCAATGATACGGATAGCAAGTCCCGGGCCCGGGAATGGCTGTCTGAATACGAGATATTCCGGGATGCCCAGCTCTAAGCCGGCTTTACGTACTTCATCTTTAAATAAGAGGCGCAGAGGCTCAATAATTTCTTTGAAATCAACATAGTCGGGGAGTCCTCCCACATTGTGGTGGGATTTGATCACCGCTGATTTTCCTAAGCCGCTTTCGATTACGTCCGGATAAATTGTTCCCTGTACCAGGTAATCAACCTTTCCGATTTTCTGAGCTTCTTCTTCGAATACACGGATGAATTCCTCACCAATGATTTTTCTCTTTTCTTCCGGTTCTTCTGCACCTGCCAGCTTTTCATAGAATCTGTCCTGTACGTTTACGCGGATGAAGTTCAGATCATAATGGCCTTCCGGGCCGAATACGGCTTCTACTTCATCTCCTTCGTCTTTACGGAGAAGACCGTGATCTACGAATACGCAGGTCAGCTGTTTTCCTACTGCCTTTGCAAGCATTACAGCTGCCACAGAGGAATCCACTCCGCCGGAAAGGGCACAAAGCACTTTTCCATTGCCGACTTTTTCGCGGATCTGCTGGATGGATGTCTCTACGAAGGAATCCATTTTCCAGTCACCTGCACAGCCGCAGACATTATATACGAAGTTTGACAGCATTTTTGTTCCCTGCTGTGTGTGTACGACTTCCGGGTGGAACTGTACCGCATAGAGGTTCTTTTCTGGCATTTCCATTGCTGCTACCGGGCAAACTGGCGTATGGGCTTTGATACTGAAGCCTTCCGGTGCATTTTCAATATAGTCTGTATGGCTCATCCAGCAGATTGTCTTGCCGTCTATGCCCTCAAATAATTTGGAATCCGTATCTACATCTACTTCCGTTTTTCCATATTCACTTACAGGAGCAGTTGTAACTTTTCCTCCCAGTAAATGTGCCATCAATTGTGATCCGTAGCAGATACCCAGGATTGGGATGCCCAGCTCAAATATTTCTTTTGTGCAGGTTGGTGAATCTTCTCCATAGACACTGTTTGGTCCGCCGGTGAAAATAATTCCTTTTGGATTCATTTCTTTTATGGTTTCAAGATCCATGTCATAAGGATGCACCTCACAGTAAACATTGCATTCTCGTACACGTCTTGCTATTAACTGATTATATTGTCCGCCAAAATCCAGTACTATAACCATTTCTCTTTTCACGGTTTGTCCTCCTACGTTTTCTTTCATTCCTTAGTCTTTATGATGCATTCTCTCCATTATAATGGAAGAAATACAGTTTTACAAGTAATTTACTTTATTTTTTTCATCCTATTTTTAAATAAAATACCAAATTTTTATATAAATAATTAAATTTAACCAATACAAGGGGCTGTTGGATCATTGTATTCTGCCCACTGCACACACTCATTTATATCTTCTGATACTGCCACTTTCCTCTGGCATAACGGATCATGAAGCAGATTCCACGGAACAGCCAGTCTATGGTCATGGCTACCCATACGCCAAATACACCCCAGCCCAGGTATTTTCCCAGCACATAACTGAAAGCAATGCGGAAAATCCACATGGATAATATGGATATTATCATGGTCAGCCTCACATCATTTGAAGCCCGCAGAGTATTGGGCAATGAGAATGACATGGGCCAGATCGTACAGCAGCAAATGGCATGGTAGGTTAATATCTGTGTTGTCATCTGCGCTGTTACATCAGAAAGATTATAGACTTTCATGATTAAAGGCAGTAACAGGAATATAATAACGTTCATGCCCCACATGGCAACATAGACGATTTTCATTAGCTTTTTGGTATAATATTTTGCCTGGTCATAATCCCCAGCACCCACACACTGGGATACAACCGTCAGGATCGCAAATCCGATCGCCATTCCCGGTAAAATCTGGAACATTGCTATGGTATTGGACACGGCGTTTGCTGCGATGGATGCTGTGCCAAAACCGGCTACCAGACTGAGTACCAGGATTTTACCCAGCTGGAACATACTGTTTTCCAGACCATTTGGTATTCCAATATGTAAAATTTTACGAACCATATGTCTGTCGAATTTGATAGAAAATGGCCGTGGAAGATGGATTTCCTGATTGGCTCTTGCAAGCAGCAGAATCATGATGACCGCTGCTACGATTCTGGAAATCAGAGTCGGTATAGCCGCTCCTGCAACTCCCATCTTCAAACCAAAGATTAAGATAGCATTTCCTGTTATATTTATGGCATTCATAAGCAGTGATGTTTTCATAGAAACTTTGGAATTGCCCATTGCACGAAACAGCGCTGCACCGCTGTTATACAGGGCAATAAACGGGATGGATGCCGTTACAATTACTAGATATGTCTCTGCATGTCCCATGACATCTGCTTCTATCTGCCCAAATACACCGTGCAGGATCAATCCCTGCCCCAGATAGACCACCGCAGTAATAATAATAGAAAGTACAGTAGTAAACAGGACCAGCTGTTCTGCGGCCTTACAAGAGCGTTCTGCACGCTTCTGGCCTATGTACTGCCCTGCTACGACTGCACCTCCGGTCGCCAATGCCGCAAAAATATTGATCAGCAGGACCATTACGGTATCTACCAGCGATACACCCGATACTGCTGACTCTCCTACACTGGCGATCATTACCGAATCCGCCATTCCTACGGTTACCGACAACAGCTGTTCAATAATCAAAGGTACAATTAATTGCTTCAGCTGTTTATTTGTGAACATCATTGTTCTCTCCCCCAATTCTTCTCTTCCTGTACATTTACTTGCTGATTTGCAGTTTAGCAGCGTAATCTCCTTCTGCTATCAAATATATTCCTTTATCTGTTTCCATTCTTCCAGCAGCCGTTCTATATTAAATGCAGCATTTGCCGGACTGCTGCTTGGAAGACGAGTAATTTCACGCTTTGTCTCTGGAAAAGAATACTTTTGATAAAGCTCATATGCTTTTCCGCCGTTGGCGTATATTTTCCCGATATCAGCCTGTCCCAGAATCATTGGAAGATCTGCCGGAATGACATTTTTAATGGAACTGTCACTGGAACCAATGATATCACAGCTTGCTATCACATCCCAGATCGCAATGTGGTTATTCAACAGAAGTGTCTTCTTTTCCTCTATTGTCACAGGAACTTCGCCTTCTGTCAGCCCAGCTATGATTTTCCAGAACCGATTCTGTTTGTGCCCATAATAAAATTGATTTTCTCTGGATTTTACGGAAGGAAATGTTCCAAGTATCAGTATTTTAGAATCTTTGTCAAATACCGGATCAAAGGTATGGGACAAATGGGTATACTGTTGATTATCTTTTAATTTCATATCTTACTCCTGTCTGAACGAAAGCCCGGCTTAAGTGCCTGGCTTTTACAAGAAACTATAATATTATATCCCCTATACATATGGAATACAATAGAGATATTATATGAAATTTGCAGCTTTTTGACGTTTATCTGATATTATTTGCCGGATCTTAGAAAAAAACGGGGAACATCCATTTTCGTGTCCCCGCTTTTCATAACTCCCTCTGTGAATCCCTGACTATTGGTTTGTCTGATGAAGATATTTTTCCCGTGTAGCAAGCCCACCTCTTATATGACGCTCGGACTTGTTGACATCCAATACCTTCCTGGCACATTTCGCCAGAGTTGGATTAATCTGAAGCAGTCTTTCGGTGACATCCTTATGTACCGTACTTTTGCTTATCCCAAATTTCTTCGCTGTTTGTCTTACTGTGGCATTTTGTTCTATGATATAATTCGCAATGTCTATTGCCCTTTCCTCAATATAACCTTTCAAGGAAATCCCCCTGCAATCACTGTGTTTTTAACATTGTATGCAGGGGGGTGTGGGATTAGAATATAGGATATGGCAAATTCTATTTCAGCTTTCCTCTTAAGACTTCGTCAGCAGTTTCTTCTCATTTATTACTCATTCTCTTTTCTTTTTTGTAGAAAATCATTAAACTTCTCTACATATGCTGCCCATTCCTCAGATATTTTCTCTGCAATGTTTTCCGGTGCCAGTTTAATTGCTTTTTTTGCGCATTCCTGAGCTTCCAGAACGTCATCCGGTAATAATACACCTAGCATATATTCATTAAAATCCCCGGTAACATATAAAACGTATTCCCAAAGTATATCATAATCTGTTGAATATTTTTTTATTAGCTTTTTAAACCTTTTATTACATTCTTCAAATTCTCCAATTTTTTGCAATTTCTTTATTTTTTCCAGCTCCTGCTGTTTTTCCGAAGCCTCTTTGGGTTCACCAAGCATAAATGCCGTTCCGCAGTAGTCACAGACAGCTATTTTTGTTGTAAAATCAACCTTTAATTTCCCATTACAATTCTGACATACAAGTTCTTCCATCACAATACCTCCCGATGCACACATATTTATACAAGCGTTCATCAGATCAGAGTTTATATGTCCTGTCACCCCATCAACCAGTATTTTTACTCTAATCCAATTTGGCTTTTCGAAACATCCCTTTCTCTCATTATAACTTTGTTTTATCATATAAGCAACATCATCCCTTTGCATATTTCAGCATATTAGAAAAATTATGTTACTGCTCACAGGCAAGCTGCAATCATTGTTGCCGACCGGTCATTTTAACCATTTTTACCGCATAACCCGCCCTGGCAATCTCTCTTCCGATATGCTAAAATAAAGTAACTTTAAATGAGGCACATTATGCAAAATGGGTAACTATTTTATATATATGATCTCTCGGAATCTTGAGTGATCATGCCAGCAAAACTCTGGCATAGTACTTTGAAAAGTAAATATT
>UQCR01000006.1 GCA_900539655.1 uncultured Robinsoniella sp. | reverse complement strand
GAACCATATGTATTTTGGGACGGGTACAGGCGGATTACCGCCTGCCTTTACCTTCACCAACAGCACTTCTATTATAAACAGATCTGAAAAACGCATAAGGAAATTTTCCAATATTGTTAGGCATTACCTATATTATAAAATAAAATTTATAAGATCCATAAACTCTTCTATACTTCTAAAACACACCCTTTTTTCTAACTGCTTATGGTACAAGGTTCCCTGCCAGCTTTTATTATCGCGAGCATAAAGTTCCAGTAAAAATAAATTTGTACTTTTGTTTTCAAATGGATGCCATTGTTTAGAATAAACAGTTTCACTTTCATCCTGTATTTTATTTTGAAGTAATGTTTCAAACCGTATATCAACTTTACTCACCAGATCAGCCAATCCATGAAACGACTGCTGCTTGTTTGTAAATCCCCAGGCAATCCTCCCATATACATTCCCTGTTTTCTTTATTACATCTATCCATACAATCCTATCCATATTTTGATATCTTAACTTTTCCATCTTAAGCCCCCTCACATAACAACTGGATTGCAATATAATAAACATCTGCCTAAATTAAATAATCTTATGTATATCGCCTTTTGGGGAGTGGCAATATTACCATAATATAGCTTAGTTTATCAAATATTAGTTCCATAGTTCCATAGGGAATCTACCTTTTTTCTTATAATCAATTATTTTCTCTTGTACTACGGCCCTGTCTTCTTTATATGTAACGCCGAACCAAGTATCATTACTTGACAAAACTTTGACCCTGCACAAATCTCTATTTATAAGATCACTTACAGCTGTGGGTATTACGTGCTCACACTTCATGGGATCCTCATTTAACTTCTTGTCTAAAAAATCTTCCAATAAAGGAAAACATTGTTCAAATATCTTAGGAGTAAATCCCCAAAAATTCATTGAGCACATAGTCTCTTCGGGAAGTGGTATCCACTGATTATTTTTTTCAAAATAAACTTTTCCTACTTTTTTAATGATTTTACTTACTTCTTCAATTTGATATAGATAATCAGAATCGAGCTGGCAAATACCTCTTGTTACGGATCCGCTATCTGTTAATGTATTAATCAATAAATATCCTATCATTGCATAATTATCATCCCGTACTTCCTCACATAAGAATTGATACATTTTCTGAAAAGCCTCTTTTCCATAAAAATCATCTGCATTACATATGGCAAAAGGACCGTTCCAATTCCGACAAGACAATAGTGCATGTGTAGTACCCCAGGGTTTTTTTCTACCTTTTGGTACAGCAAATCCCTCCGGTATATCATTCATATCTTGATATACATATTGAACATTTATTCTCTCTTTAATGTTTTTTACTAGATTTTCTTCAAATAATTGCTCATGTTCTTTGCGAATAATTAAAATTAAATCTTGGAATCCAGATTCAATTGCATCGTAAATGGAAAAGTCAATAATACTTTCTCCTCTATCTCCGATCGTATCTATTTGTTTCAGTCCGCCATATCTACTTCCCATCCCGGCAGCTAAAATGATCAAAGCTGGTTTTTTCATATTTTTCTCCTATTAATGTTATTTTAAGAATTGAATTGTTATTATATAAAGGCAATCCATAATAATTCATTTAATTTACAAATGCAGTGGTCTTATTACTCCACTGCATCTGAATATTAATTTTACGAAAGTTTTTTCCTGCTTCTGGTTAAAGCAAAAGCTCCTAATCCCAACAGCATCACAGCTGCAATAATACAAATAATTTCACTGTTATTTTCACCAGTTTTAGGGGATACGCCAGCTTCGACACTTTTTCCCTCCTCTTTCTCTAGATATACTAAAGCTACTGGAGATGCTGAATGAAATGATGCACTTACAACATTTTCATTTCTTGAAGATTCCAACAGTTCCCAACCATGAACATCACATTTATGCAATACGTAAACTTCAATATCAGAAGTAATATTGTTGCATACAAAATCAATTTTAACAGGTTCATCTGATGATGGTATTGGATCTGCATCAATCATCAAATTGCTTACCTTAGTTAGAAATTTGTAATTTGAAAGATTTACTTTTGAAACCACTTTCGTGTTCTTGTCATAAAACTCAATTTCATCAATTCCTAATGCTTTTGATAGTTTCTGATCCAGCATACCATTAATCTTATCCACCTCACTCTGTAATTGTGGATCATTAAAGTCATCTGTCAACACTGCTGTACCTCTGTCCGAACTGACGCTTGCAATCCCTCCGTTACCTGTCGAAACGCTATTGATAAGACCCGTTGCTTTTGCAGGCAGACACATCATTAATAACATACAAACGGATAAAATTCCTGCAACTTTTTTCTTCATATCCAAATCCTCCTTTTCAACTGAATAAATTTTCTAGTAAAGAAACTTTTACTACTATTTTTATAAGTACATATAAACTCCTCCCCTCTATCAACACTTCTCCAGCATTTCTTATTTTATCTACAAATTACTATGGCTAATGTGCGACTTTATTCTATAACCATAGCAGGCAGACAACTTAATACACATGACTATATTTTTAAACTTTTATTCCGATAATACTGCAAGCAAAAGATATCTATAACTACTTCCCATACCGTGACAAGTAGATAAAGTAAGTATTTTATCTGTTTTCACTATAGAAATGTTTTTATCAACATGACTTCTCATATCATTAACATCCACAATATCTCTGATGTACTGAAGAAAAATATCTTCTTTCGAAAAGTCGTAACTCTCAATTAGATGTCTATTATCAAAAAGTACAGTTGCAAAAATATGATATGTCAGTTTTTTGTATTTCGTATAAATATAGATTTCTTTATTATCTTCAAAGAAACTCTTATCTTCATATTTATGTAACTCACCAAACATATCTCCATTTTTCATGTTATGTCCATACAGGATAGTAACCGGATCAGTAAAATCCTTACTATTATAGTTCTCGCTAAAAATAGATCCCTCTATATTTAAACTTCCATCTGGCGTCTTATCCAGATAATAACTATTATCATCCTTGCGCTGTACAATCGGATAGTTTATCTTTGTCCCTGGAATTTCAATCCATGCATAAACGTCCGGCATATTTTTTTGTATTTCAGTAATATTTACTGGCATATCTGTTTCAATAGAAAAGCTATCCGTTTCACTTTGCTTCTCAATTTTCTTACTGGATTTTGTCTCTGAATTTCCCTCGGTGGATACTTCAGGTTGATAATCTTTTCTTTTCCTATCATCTCTTGTTTCAAGTGAATCATATAACTTTACCGCGGCTTTTTTTTGTGTTTCATGATTAATCACAAAGCAAATACATAATCCTGCCAGTAAAAAGGCCACAACACCGATTATGAGCCATCTTACATTTATCTTTTGGTCCTTCTTTTTCATTTCAAATCACCACCATCACTGCTTGTATAAACTTCCGTGTAAAAATTATGTAGTAATAATTCATATAATGCATCCTGATCAATATGGAATTCTTCATAATAAACTCCCTTTTTTGTTGATCCCGGAAGCATCTGAATATCGGAATCGCTGAAGTTAGTACTCAACATTAATGTTGCCAAATAAACTGCATTATCCAAGCCAAGATTTGTCACCATATTTTTAGACAATTCATGATAAAGCTCTATAGGTAAGGTTGGATTTTTTTTGATCGCTTCTCTGGATGTATTTAAAAAAGAAAGAACATACGATTTCTGTCTCTGCATACGCAAACCATTACCTCCGCTTTTTGTAATATCTCTCCTTTGAATAAAGATCATGGATTGTTCCCCTGTTAGGGTTATTCGTGCTCCCTCCTGAAAAGCGGGATCATCATATGTCATGTCTTCCGGTATTGTTACAGTAACTCCACCAACTGCATCATTTAATTTAGATATGGCCTCAAGATTGATTGCAGCATAACCATGGATTGGTAAATTATACATTAATTTTGAAACAGCTTCCCGCATCATTTCACAGCTAGTTTTGGAACCATCACCATATGCATAAGCAAGAGCAAGATGATTAGTATCTTCACCCACGTAATTTCCTTTATAATCATAATTTTTGATTTGAGTCATAGTATCTCTTGATATACCAAAAATTTTCATTTTCTTTGTATCAGGATTTAAGGAAACAAGAAATATAGCATCGGCTTGTCCTCCTTTCCCGGATACTCCATCTATGGTTTCTATTTCATCTGTACGTTTATCAATTCCTATACATAAAATATTAATAATATTTTCATTATATCGATAAGCTTTTCCGGCATAATAATACAATGACGGATCATAATCTTCTGTTTCTTCTACACTATTCTTTTCTAATGTTGGTACCTTAATATGAGTATAATCATAAAGTATGCTGCTCTTTCCCATGACTCGATAAGTATGATACACTCCGAATGCACCTGTACTCATTAAAATACAAATCGTAACACAACTTAATAGAATCCGATAAACAATTTTCCTCTTCTTTCCCTTAGAAAATGCATATCTGAACAGCATACATATACCCAGACCCAAAAAACCACCGGCTATATTACATATTAAATCATCAATATCAAAAACACCTGACCGTGTTATTAATTGTACTGTTTCAATGAAAAGACTGCATACCGGGATTAAGAGTAATATAAAAGTTTTTTTCTTTTTATTATAATGCATCATACAAATAAAAATTCCTATTGGAATAAAAAGTAGTATATTGCAAAATTCCCTAACTATAGCGCGGTTCAATGATCCAGCCTGAAATATCTCATCAAATGGAATTAGCTGTACTTTGGCTTCCATACCAGGCGTTCTAGTAAACAAAGTAATCGTGAGTATAACTCCTAAATATAAAAGCAACATACTATTAACAGCTATATTTTTAATTATTTTCTTGGTGTGATCACTTATATTTATATATGAAATGACAATAAATATAAGTATTAAGACTAATTCTGCAACAAAAACACTTATTATAAATGATATTGAAACTTTTTCCAATTCTACTGAAATAGTTTCCAGTACCTTGCCAACCTTTATGAGGGTATTCATAATATTTTACCTCTATCTATTTATACTTTAATTTTTAACAATTAGTTTAAGGGTCTGTGGTAATGAAAGATTTCCATCACTATCACATGCTATATAAGTCAGCTCATATTCTCCTTCTTTATCCAAATTGTAATCACCGTAAACTCTGATGTCCTGAAATAAAGTACTTTTTTCATCTTTGTTATCTGTAATACTTTTGACCTGGTAAATTACATCGAACTTATCCCCTTTTTGTATCCGGACTTTTTTGGATTTCAAAGTTAATACCGGGCATTCAGGATCCACTGGTGTTTCTGATTCTGTTTCTGATTCCGTTTCTATTACTACAATGGTAGTCTCTGATTCCGTTTTTGAAACGCCGCTACTGTCATCATTAATTTTATCCTTATTATTATCACTCATTTTAGATTTCGCTTGTTCTTCGTAAATTGAACTTTCAACAAGTTTATTCCCTATTCCTTTGTAAGTCGTGATTGACATGCCAAATGCCAGTATACATAACGTTCCTAATAATATTGTAAGTACTTTTCTTTTTTTCAATATTAATTTTCCTCCACATTCTATATGTTATTTTTTAATCTTCTGTGTCGGATTGATCCTTTTTTTTATATCGATAGGACTTTCCATTGCTGTAATTATGATACCCGTGGTCAGAAATGCCCATTTCCACACCATTCAATACATAACCTAATAATCTTATCTCTGAATTTGCAAACGCTTCCATTCCTTCCCTTATATAACAAGCATCAACAAAATCTTGTCTCACAAGATATATACCTGCATCTGCATATTCTGATATCAGCGATGCATCTGTAAATAAAGCTGCAGGAGGAGTATCAATGATAATATAATCACACCTATTACTCAAACATTCTAAAACTTCCTTAAGTTTGTTGCCTGATAATAGTAGTGCAGTGTCTTCCTTAACTGTTCCTCCTGAAATTACCATTAAATAGTCATTATATCTATTTACAACTTTATCTAATTCCACTTTATCTTCTAATACATCAGATAATCCCATCTGATATTTATCCTTACCTAATATATTAGCAATTGAAGGATGTCTAAGATCTGCATCTACTAATACAATTTTTTTTCCTTCCTCTGACATAGCCTGAGCCATATTAACTGCAAATGTTGTCTTACCCTCCTCCGGCAGAGAACTGGTAACCATAAGTATTTTTGCATTCCCTTCTATCAGCCTCTTCTCGACCCTAGACTGTGCCGATCGCACAGCCTGATTAAAATCATAAGAAACTCGTTTATCGGAAATCATAATATGACGTACTTCTCTGTTAGAGCGTCTTGTTTTCTTTACTTTCGGAATATATGCCAGGCAGTCAAGATTTACTATATTATTCATATCCGATTCATTTCGAATGGTTTTTCTCGTGAATGCATATATAAATAAAATAGCGATTACAATTATGCTGCTAAATACGATACCGGCAAAGATATATTTCATTAACGAATAAGGATTCATCTCCTTTTGGGATGCATCCGAGTAATCAATCACGCTTAGCTCAACATTTCCAACATTTTTAGATGCATACGTAGGATAAATATCTTGAAAAGCTCTCATCATTAAGTTTGTGCTGGTATAATTATGAGAAGTAAATATTACATTTAACATATTTGATGTGCTCGTATTATACATAATAATCTCTCCTGGAAAGATATCAGTATCTTTTAATTTCATCTCCTCTTTTATATCAGCAGTCAAACCTGTATTCGCCATCATATTGGGAAATGAATCACTCAACCTGCTGGAAATCAGGGCATCGGTAGCCACATCCCCAGTTTTCGAAACCGCATAAATAAGTTTAGCCTGATAATAAGGCATATATTTCCATGATAATATCGCAAAAATCCCGCATGCTATAATAAAAAATGACAGCAGTAACTGTAATCCATAAATCTTGATTCCTTTAATCATGTTATCTGCAAGATTCCCAATATTCAGTATCTTCCTGTCGTCATATATTATATTTATTTTATCATTGTATAACTGCATGGCAATTCCTCACATTCATGTCTTAATAATTAGAAGGGTCTGAATAATATTTATTGTAATGCTTTTTATATCCATAGGTTTTCGAATTTCGAGTACTTGTTACCCTGGCGCAAATAGCATTTAAAACAAAACCTGTTACCTCTGTTCCTCCCCTCTCTAATACATCAATTATGTCATTTATGTTTCTGGCCTTTGCTCTATTTTGACGTATTACCAGTATTGTTTTTGGTACAACTGATGCCAGTACTTCCACATCTCTAAGGATTCCGGCCGGAGGTGCATCCAGTATAACGTAATCCATTTCTTCTTCCGCTCTTTTCAGCAATTCTTTTACTTTGTCTTGTGCCATCAGGCGATCACTATTTAACATAGATTTAGTAGAAATGCAATAGTTGAACAAACCGTCTGCCTCTCTGAATATTATTTCTTCATAAGAACTTTTATTTTCCAAATAAGAAATAATATCTCTACTCTCTGGAACTGCCTTGTCTAAAATTTTAAATAATGCCGGCTTCTTGAAATCCATATCCAACAACAAAACTTTTTTCCCTCTTGATGCAAGTTTTAAAGCCAAGTTTGCTGAAGTAGTTGATTTCCCTTCGTTTTCCAGAAGACTCGTTACCATTAACATCTTGTCCTGACTTTTTTCCAATTTGCGCATTATTCTTGTGGCAATCTTATTAATTTCCTCTGAATAAATAAAACTGACCATAGGATTGGATAGTAATATACTCTTTTGCTTATTTTTTTTCTCAAAATGGATTTCACCCATAAACTCTGTATCTATTAGCTTTTTCGCTTGAATTGAATTTTGTACTTTACCATTTAAAATCTGTGCAATACTGATAATACTAATTTCAAATATAATCATAAGAATAAAAACGAGTATTGCTAATATTAATGCATTATTAGATTCCAATATAATATTATCAGCTAAGGGAGTCCCTATCTTTTCCAACATATAACCTTCAGATGCATAAGATAATACTTTAGCATAATTCTTTAATGCAGCATTCATTATTCGAAAAACCTCATTTGAAGATGATGCCTGAGCCGTTAATAAAATCATATTAGAGTTTTCGACTCTTTCTGCACGGATATTTCCCGGTAAACTCTCAGTTCCAAGTTCTTCTATAACTCGGCTCACTAATACATCACTATTTAATGAGCTTACACATCTGCTCACCACATTATTAATGTTATAATCACTCAATGTACCCGGACTATTATCCCTTGAAATTACAACCATATTGATTTTTGAAACATATTCATTCAGTTTCAAATGATTCCAAATTCCGTAAAAGAAAACCCCAAATGTGAATGCCAGCATCAATATATACAGACTGTTTTTTATCAATACCCGCCCAATCGAAAGATAATCGATTGGCAAATCTTTTTCTTCTTCCCGATGATTGTTGTAATCCATGCACGCCTCCTATTCTACCACCACCAAAAGCTCTGCATTGCAAGTATACTCCTGGCTGGCTGTTGTATAAGTATATACAACAGAATAATTTCCTTTTTTTCTGGTATCAACATTGG
Source organism: uncultured Robinsoniella sp. (assembly GCA_900539655.1). GTDB lineage: Bacteria > Bacillota > Clostridia > Lachnospirales > Lachnospiraceae > Robinsoniella. Next base: position 104,203 of record UQCR01000006.1, on the reverse strand, counting down.
ATGCAAATTTAATTTTAGAAATATTCACCCAATCTCCGGATTTATTTTTTGTTTCCGCTTCTGTAACCTCTTTTTTTTCTCCATTTTCTTCAATTTGTACCATAGGTCCATAATCAACACTTAATGTTGACTGATCATAAACATAATCAAGATATTCCGTCGGTTTAAATGCATCACCTTGGGATAGATAAACAACGTATTGCTTTAAAATAATTTTAGGAACAAAGTTTCTTTCCTCGTAGCTGTCTTCATAGATCTCTACTTTCACAGGCAGGGTGGCGGTATCTCCTGCACTGTTTGTCACCTGAAGTACACAGTCGTAAATACCTGCCTTCGAATCCTTATTAATCTTATCCTCACCTTCTATTTTAATAAACGGGCTAATATCACCATCCAAACAATCATCTGCTTTTACATACTGAATCAGAGAAAATTCTTCATTTTGAGAAAAGCGAAGGGGGCTGCTAATGGTGAATCTTGGTTTATGGTAATCTGTATATCGCAATTTTCTTGTAAGGGTTCCTATATTATTTGAATGATCGAACGCTGCATATGAGATCATGAATTCATTGTCAGCTCCTGATAGATTTTTCTCAATACGTTCAATAAGCAGAGAATTCGTTATATCTCCATCCTGTTTATCAATTGCTTTTACTCCTTTCATCAATTCTTCATGCCCGTCTTGAATGGAAGCTGATATCTCTTCATCTTCACAGGTAAGTTTTGGACCGGTGACATCACGCTGCTGCAATTGATACACCTCATATGCACCGAATCCCAGAGATATGATAAAAACCAATAGGATGAATCTTTTTACCCACTTCATAATAAATCTCCTCTTCCTGTATTATTTAAACCTTAAATGATGCGGCTTCATAGTCAGTATTTCTTCGTTGTGAATAATGCGATCCGGATTTTCCTTGAGCAGTAAATCTGCATATTCCGGTGAAAATTCTGTTCTTAAAAACCGGTAAATTCTCTCCATGGAAATTGCCCTGCCTGTATATGCGTGTGCATCGGATGCAATTACCTGCACAAGATTGGAACGAAGCATCCCATATGCCAGCCTGCCTGCACTTGCTCCGAACTCTCCAAAGATACTTCCTTTGTTTATCTGCATTGCGCAGTCCTGTTGGATTAAATCATATATAATTTCCGGATTGTCCTGCAGAAAATAATACCGCTCCGGATGCGCCAGAATGACCCGGAATCCCATTTCCTGCACCTGGCGGACTGCCCGGTTAACCTGCTCCGAACATTCCCGGAAATCAAACTCCAGGAGTATATAACTGCCATGATTCATGGTTACCACTTCCCTGCGGTCCAGCTTCTCACACAGATGCTCATCGTAATACAGTTCCATCCCCGGATATAATTTCACCGGGATATGATACCCCTTCAGCCTCATCCGCAGATAATGAAATGCCGCCCAGTATTCCTGCAGCGTATAAGGATAGAAGTTCCCATGACTGGCTGCAAAGATCTGATCCGTGCCATTTTCATAAGCCATACATATCATATCGATACTCTCTTCCACTGTCTCCGGTCCGTCATCCAGACCGGGTAAAATATGTGCATGGATATCTGTCATGGAAATTCCTCCTGTTCTTTTATTTTTCTAATGGGTTTTTTAACTTGGCATGATATAAGCAGGCAGATAGCAGCACTACAACTGCCAGCACCAGCACCGGCTTTACATACAACCCCATAGTTCCTTCAAAAAAAACAACCCGTCCTGCAAGTTTGTCCATTACTTCGATTACCGCAACCTGGCTGATATAAATATACAGATAGAGTTTGGAACCGATCTTCCCCATAAGGCTTCCTTTTTTACACAGGCTGTTTTGGATGGCAAACAGGTAAAATCCAGTGACAAAAACCACATTTCCGATGTATAGCAGTGCATTGCCCACTAACCAGCTTTCCAGCAGAATCATTGCCCCTCCCAGTAAAGCAATCAGGAGTGGTATCTTTTTGTTTTTTATGAGCTGAATCTCTTTTTCCTTTTTATGCAGATAATGCCCCAGCATAAAAAAAGGAAAACCGGTAAACAGAAAATTCCGGTACCATTTTAAATGGATGCCTAATGCCAGTACAGTTCCAAGTTCACAAAGCACCAGATTTACAACCAGTAAAATCATTGCCGCAATATAAAGGGATTTTCCTTTTCCGCCTGCCTTCACCAGAATGCCAAACAGCAGATAAACATATAGTGCCGCCGGAATATACCACAGCACACCGTTTACGGAATCCGTTACATTTAACAGAAGAAAATCAATTATAATCTGCTGTTGAAACAGTGACGTCTTTAACCACAGGAAAACTTCTGTAATACCTCCGCTTAACAGCTTCGGCAGAATACGCCAGGCGATGTAAAAGAGCATGACTGTCATCAGCAGCCAAAACGATTTTTTTATCCTGCGCCCGGTTACCGAAAGGGTTGTTTCCCGATCCGCATAAAACGTATAATACCCGCTCAGCATAAAGAAGAAAGGAATGCCGGATCTGGCAAAAGCCGTGATGACTGCACCGGGTACCGACGGGAAGCGGCAGTGAACTAAGACAATTCCCATGCATGCAAGGCCTTTTAAGTAATTCAAAAAATAATTTGTCTGTCTCTGATTTTTCATTCCCACACTCCTACATTTATTTCAGGCAAACCGGCTTATCCGTTTTGATACATTTTTGATGATCCATGCACTGCAAATACTGCAAATGATTACAAATATAATGTATAAATACTCCGGTTTGAAATAGGGTTTTCCCATTGCAATGAACAGCGGATGAATCATATACAATTCATAAGAAATACTTCCCAGAAAACCAAAAATTCTGTTTTCTTTCCACGTAACTTTCATGGATGTCATCAAAATTAACGTAACAAAACTCCAGCTAATGGTATTTCTCAACAAGGTCTGTAAAAATATCCCGTCTATTCCCTTAAAGGCAAGCAGAAGTCTCCCGGTAAACATCAAAAGAAATAAAAGGATGGCGATTACATATTTTTTAGTAAACCTGCTTTCCAGATAAAGCACGATCTGCCCTTCATAATTTTTCCAGATAATCCCCATCAGCAAAGCTGATACCGATGCAATCCAGGTTTCATTGCACTGGAAGATACAACCAAGCAAAATATAAAGCAGGCATATGATACCCATTCCCCATATGGCTATCCTGATTTTAAATAACCGGAAACAAAGATAAAAAGCTACATAGGATACCAGAATGACACTGATAAACCATAAATGCTCCATCTGGCTGAACCCCAGGTAAGATGCTGCATACTCCTGAATGGAACGCCGGGTTCCCATGGAATATTCCCTGACCAAAAATAAGGTATTTACAATCCAGTAAGGGACAAGGAGGTTGAAAATACGTTTTCTCCAAAAATGCTTTAAGTAATCTTTTTTCTCTAAAATTCCCAGCATAAGTCCATAACCGGTGCTGAAGAAAAAATAGGAAACAAAAATGAAACCAACATAATTCCATATAATAAATATCCCATCACAGGGCACCTGCTGAGAAAGGTGATGGAGCATTATCCCCACAGCAAACATGCCCCTGAATTTGTTATTTGTATCACGGGAGAAATAATTCTTATCGATTCCTTTATTTACCGCAATATACAGTACAATATAAATCATTCATACAATGGAGATTATCTTAAAAAGCATTTTATGACCCCTCCTCACATCTGATAATTTTGTAACTCTCTTTCATATATGAAATTTTCTTATCCCAGGTATATCCTGCTGCCAGTTTTTTCTGCGCCTGAATTCCTTTTTCCCAAACACTCTGGGGATGCCCGATACAGTACCGGATAGTATCCGCCATTTGTTCCACACATTCCCGGCGGCTTTTACCAGATATTAAAAATCCATCTTTTTCCGATATCATCAGCGCTGCCCCGCCCTGATTCAGTGCCACCACCGGAAGCCCCTGTGCTATTGCCTCAACCAGAACCGTACCCGACGTTTCTCTCAGGCTTGGAAATACGAACACGTCTGCATTCTCATAATTCTCCTGCATTTTTTCATAGGATAGCTGTCCCTTGAAAATGATATGCCCGTCCAGCTTCTTTTTCCGGCTCATTTCTTTCAAATGTTCCATTTCGGGGCCGTCGCCGCAAAGTACCATTTTATACGGAAGCTTTCTGTCAATGCAATCGAGAGCGTCAAATAAAAATGCAAGTCCTTTCCGGTAAACCATCCTGCCAGACCAAAGAAAGGTCATGATCTTCTCCTGGTCTGCTTTCTGCTGTCTGGGAGCTTTCCCCGGTAAAATCCGGTTTCTATCAATTGCAATATCCAAAAGCAGGCGGCACTTTTCTTTTTCTCTGATATAAGGGTAGATATACTGGTAGGTCTCTCTGTTTGCCAGGAAAATATAATCTGCTTTATTAATTGCTTTTTTATATCCGGGATTTAAAATCGTCATCCGGTTGATAAAAGCCCTGATTTTTTCTTCCCGGCTGTTGTCCTTTAAGTATGGCGGTGTCTGCTGTGCACCTCCAAGCGGTCCTATAATATAATGTGTATTTAATTTATAAACAAATCCAATCAGGCGGAAATCCGTGGTGGATACATGATGTATCAAATCAAACTGATATTTCTTATGCAGCTTTTTGATCATTCCATACGCCGGATACTGCCATAATTTCTGATACGCCAGAAAGCCTTTTCCCGTTTTATAGTAAAAATTCATCCAATCTGGTATGTCGCAATAGAAAAAATGCATGTTGGTTATTTTCTGCTCTTTTAAATATCTCTCAATCTGAGGCTTTCTGTCTCTGCGCGTCACCACATATACTTCATGGTCATTCCTCATATAATAGGGCCAGAGCCATCCAAGCCCTTCATCACTTCCGGCACAGGGTGCACAGGAAAAGGCATAGTAAAGTATTCTCATCTGATTAACTCCTTTTCCTTCCGTTGTTGAAACGGTCGAATCTGTCATGCCCCATTATCTTAATCAGCATTTTTTTAATGGACAGTTTCATCGTTTGGGAAAAAGACAATTCCAGCCAGGTGCCCATCATGTGGTGGATCATATAAGTATTTTCCGTTTTTTTAATATGCGAATTATTCATGTCATAACCGGTAAAATATTCAACCGGGTAAATCTTCATATCAGATTGAATTATTTGCAGTGAATCGTCGGTCTTTAAACCATACTTTTCTGCCAGCATAGTCAGATGATCATTAATGGGGGTAATGTCCATTTTCCCGTCATTCAAAAGGAACTTCCGTGAATGAAAGGTTTTTAAAAATTCAGCTAAAAAAGGATGATGGGGAACCGTTGCAATAAATGCTGCCGTCAACAAATTTTCTGTCACAAATCCCGATACAAAAGTTTCATGATCCAGAATATCATTGAGGGGTTTTACAGCCTCAACGTCCGTATCCAGATACACCCCACCGAAATTGCATAGAACCTGGATTCTTACATAGTCGCTTACAAAAGCGTATTTGCTGCATTCATAAGCCTGCTTTACATACGCAGGTGCAAGGTGCATATCAAAATTATTCTCGTTCCACTCTATAATCTGGTAATCCGGGAGTATTTTCTCCCAGGTACTTATGCAGAATTGTATTAACTTACTTTTCTCTCCTTTGCCAAACCAGCAGTAATGAAGTATCTTGGGAATCTTTTGCATATCATTTTTTACCTCCATTATAAACTGAAAAATACCGGATTGTTTTTTCCAGGCCTTCTCGCAGGCAGATTCCCGGCTCCCATCCCAGCTCTCTTCTGGCGAGTTCGATCACGGGTTTTCTCTGCATCGGGTCATCGGATGGTAGCGGATGAAATACCAGTTTTGATTTACTTCCGGTCAATTCAATCACAAGCTCCGCAAGGCTTTTGATCGTGAACTCCCCGGGATTCCCGATATTCACCGGACCCGTAAAGCCTTCGTGGGAATTCATAAGCCGCACCATGCCTTCGATTAAATCATCCACATAGCAGAAGCTTCTCGTCTGGCTTCCGTCTCCGTAGATCGTGATGTCTTCATTTTTCAGCGCCTGTACAATAAAATTAGAAACAACTCTTCCATCATTGGGATGCATCTTGGGCCCATATGTATTAAATATTCTCATTACTTTTATGTCCACGTTATGCTGTCTGTGATAGTCGAAAAACAACGTTTCCGCCACCCTCTTTCCTTCATCGTAGCAGGAACGGATTCCTATGGTATTGACACAGCCGCGGTAGCTTTCCGGCTGGGGGTGGATCTCCGGATCTCCGTATACCTCACTTGTACTTGCCTGTAAAATTCTCGCATGGACTCTTTTCGCCAGGCCAAGCATATTCATGGCGCCCAGCACACTGGCTTTCGTGGTTTTAATGGGATTATACTGATAATGTATCGGGCTTGCCGGACACGCCAGATTATAAATCATATCCACCTCTGCATACAGCGGATTCACAATGTCATGCCTGAGAAACTCAAAATTTCGCTTCCCAAACAGATGCTCAATATTTTTTTTACTGCCAGTAAATAAATTATCCACGCAGATTATTTCGTTCCCCTCTTCTACAAGCCTCTCACATAAATGGGAACCTAAAAACCCTGCTCCCCCTGTTATTAAAATTCTGTTCTTCAATTTTTTATCCTTTCTGCGTGGTCTTTATTTCCCGACCCCAATCTGATAATAGGTAAATCCAATCTCTTCCACAGCCTTCTTCTCATACTGGTTTCTGCCATCAAAAATAACCGGGTTTTTCATTCGCTGTATCATTTCCTGAAAATCCGGGGAACGGAATTCTTTCCACTCGGTTATCAGCAGCATGGCATCCACATCCACCAGTGCAGAATATTTGCTTTTTACATATTCCACATGGGCATTGTCTTTTAGATAACAGGTACGTGCTTCTTTTTCCGCCTTGGGGTCATAAGCCTTAATCTTCGCACCTCTTTTTGTCAGTTCCGAGATAATGGTAATAGAAGCCGCTTCCCTCATATCATCTGTCTCCGGTTTAAATGCCAGCCCCCATACCCCGAAGCACTTTCCGGTCAGGTCTTCCCCAAAATAATCTGTCACCTTTTGTACCAGGACTTTCTTCTGCATGAAATTCACCTCTTCTACGGACTTTAGAAGGGACGCCTGATAGCCGGACTCTTCTGCTGCCCGGATCAATGCCTGCACATCCTTCGGAAAACAGGAACCTCCATACCCGCAGCCCGGATAAATAAAACTGTATCCGATCCTGGAATCACTGCCGATTCCAAGCCTGACGTGATTGACATCCGCCCCCACCAGTTCACAAATATTAGCCATTTCATTCATAAAGCTTATTTTTGCTGCCAGCATGGAATTGGCTGCATATTTCGTCATTTCTGCACTGGCGATATCCATGCAGATAAAATGATTGGTGTTCAGCACATAATGCTTATAGAGTTCTTTCATCATGTTAAATGCAGATTCATTATCGGCTCCAATGACGATTCTGTCCGGGCGCATGGTATCTGCAATGGCATTTCCTTCTTTTAAAAATTCAGGATTAGAGATCACATCAAATGTCAGATCCATGCCGCGTTTATCCAGTTCCTGCTGGATCGCTTTGCGGACTTTCCCTGCAGTTCCCACCGGAACTGTGGATTTATCGATAACAAAAACGTGTTTCTCCATATATTTTCCAATGGATGCCGCCACAGAAAGCACATATTGCAGATCTGCACTTCCGTCCTCTCCCATAGGCGTTCCAACTGCTATAAAACAGATCTTTGATTTTTTCATTGCTTCCTGCAGTGAAGTTGTAAAGCTTAAATGGCCCAGAGCTAAATTCCGTACCACGATTTCCTCCAATCCAGGTTCATAGATTGGAATGCTTCCATTCTGCAAATTCTTTATTTTTTCTGCGTTTGTATCTACGCATGTTACTTCATTTCCCATTTCGGACAAACATGCACCTGTTACCAACCCTACATATCCTGTTCCAATGACTGTAATTCTCATAACTAGTTCCTCCGTAGCTCTCTATTTTTTATCTGTCGTTTTGAATTGTAGTTAGCACAAAATCAGCAATGGTATTCCAGGAATATTTGTGTAGATACGCTTCCTGATGACTAATTACATATTCCTTAATGTCTTTATTTTTCAACAGCCGATACATTGTATCTGCTAGCTCTTTTGGATTCTCATCATCAATCAGATATCCGTTTTTCCCTTCCGTAATAATTTCTTTCATAGAAAATGCATTTCTTGCAATACATGGAAGCCCAAAGATCAGTGCCTCTGCGAAAACGATTCCAAAAGGTTCCGACCGGGAAGGCATTACAAAAATATCACAGAGATTATAATAGGCAGACAGTTTTTCCGGTCTCATCAAGCCCAGGAACTTAACACCTTCCGGTATCTCTCCGGCCATGGGCCATGTTTCGGGGCCTGCTATATAGAGTTCCGCTTCCGGCATTTTCTCCTTCTTTAAAATACGATATGCCTCAACTACTACTTCTCCACCTTTTCGTTCAAATTCTTTTCCTACAAATAGAATTTTATTGGACTTTTTACATGACCGATCAATAGCTGTCACATCCACATTGCAGCCCCCTCCAATTGCATGTACCTTCCCAGGATCAATCCCCGTGTTGCAGACCAGGTCTTCCACCAGCCACTGTCCCATAGTAAAAATCCCTTTGCATTTTTTATAAAACTTCACTGCCTTATCCCTTCTTACTTTCATAACCTTCTCTGAAGTGTTCGGTGGCATTGCAGTATATTTTAATATCGGGCTTTGAGCCTGGTACAGCCGGTAGAGGTAATCATCTGACAGATCAATATAAATATATGTATTTTCGGTAACTTTTGTATCATATTCCCGGTACATAAAATAAAGGTTTCCGGGTATAATCTCTAGGTTTTTATTTATGGTTCTTTCTCCCCAGGACATCTCATCTAAACGATAGTCTGAATTTCTCAAAATTTTGTTGGCAGCCCTGGACAGAAAAATACGTTCCCGGCTTCTGTTCTTCATACAGTAGGAACTATCTTTGACAACATCAGACTGCTTTTTCATAGCTTCAAACAGTCCATAGGGTATACCGGACCAATCCATTACCGGATTGTCCGTCCATTTCCATATATGTTCAATGTTCATATTTTTCTCCTCTTTCTACTTTCTTCTCAACTGATTTTTCATAATAGCTGTTAATCTGCCAAATTCAGGCCTGCTGCGATATACAGTCATATAGAGTACATTCGGTATGATCAGGCAGATCCCTGCCTGTCCCAGAAAAGAAAATACGGAACCTGGTACAGCAATTAAATGGCACACAAAATAAGTACTCACTGCAGCAATAACAGTTACAGCCAAGTGTTTCCATAAATCACAATAATACTCTATTGAACTTCTTTTCAAAACAGCATTATAAAATACCTTTAACTCCCATGGATAAGAAATTACAAAGGATATAAAAATTGTAGAAAATAAGATCCCATTAATCCCAAACAAATTTACAAAAATAATGTCCAGAATTAGATTTAAAATCACAGTTACCAGAGGTCTGAACCGGTCTTCATACCATACTCCTGCAGCATCCCTGTACACCGTAACAATCTTTCTAACATAACTAATATAAAAATACAGTACGCACAAAATGACAGTATCCATTCCAAACAGCCGGTCTTTACCGACCCACAGCCACATAAAACTCTGATACAGGCAAAGCAGGCATACACCGCACCATCCGCACATCCAATGATTGATGAAGATAAGCATTTTATAATCCTGATAATTTTTTTCCGGCGTCTCTGTCTCCAAACTATTTCCCACTCCTGCCGTAAGGGAATTATGGAAAATTGTCAGCATACTTCCTACAGCAAAAAGGATATAGTAATAATTGTTAAACTTTCCCAGGATCAATAGTCCTAAAAAGCTGGAAATAACAATATTATCTACAGAAACCAGAGCTGTCCCTCCCAGACGATAACAGATCAGGCCCAATAGTTTCTTTTTCATCCCTGCTCTTACTTCAGAAGATACTTTACCCCTGCAGAAATACTGAGGATACATTTTTCTGACTGTAAGAGCTGTGACGATATTTACCAAAATCGTACAAATGGGCGTAAATATTACATAAACATAGTAATTTTTAAACACCACTAATACAGCGACCTGTACCAGATATATCCAGATATAAACAAGCAGAGAGATTTTGCTTGAAACATCATTCCTTTGGTGTGCAGTTAGTATACACGCCTTATATCCCCAAAAAAAATAGCCAAAAACTGCGTTAAAAAGAAATACCAGATACAATACATATATATTAATATCCTCCGGCCATACGCCATGAATCAGATGCTTTAAAAACGGCATAATTATAATTCCTAATATCAATATTGCACAGCCAACGAAATAATAAAATTTGCGAAATAGATTTAATAGCGCGCATATTGAATCTTCATCATTGGCTGCAATTGGCCGGTACATATAATAGACAATCGCACTTCCAAACCCCAGCTCCGCAAAATTTAAAACACTGAAAACAGAAGTAAACAAGCTGTTCAAGCCTATATACTCTTCTCCCAGAATATAAAGCATCACTGTTCTTATTACGAAAGGAAGCAGCATCATGACTAATGTATTGATAATTCCATAAAAGGTATTTCTGATAAAATTTTTCGTTCTTTCCATCTTCATTACTGTCTTTTCTCCAGTCCGTAGCTACGCCTTACTGCTATAAATAACGTAATCATTAAAAAATACATCAGATAGCAGGTACTGTCATACAATGGATTTCCGGTAATACCATAAATTCCAAAAACTAATTGACCAAATATGGACACTCCCAGAAGATTCCTTCTGCTACCAGTCTCATAAAAATTCCTTATAAATAGTCTTAACGCAGAAATTAAACTAACTCCCTGAACAAAAACAAAACAACTTAACCCTATCATGCCAGTTTCACAAAGTAATTGAATATATATATTATGCGCTTGTGATGTATTCTTAAATAACGTAAAGTTATGCTTAAAATTCCCCCATCCTATTCCAAACCATCTTGTTCTGGCCGATTCTTCCCACAAATTCCACGCGACAGCTTGTATGTCGCTTCTACTATTCGACACATCTTTCTGTTGTGATATACCAATCAACGTTTCAATAATTCTACCGATTGCATTTTCATTTCCATAAGTTTTATAGAACCAAATACCTATTCCGATAACTGCTGTCAATAAAAATGGTACTAACAATAAACGATATGCTCTGGTTTTTTTGTCACAATTAATAAAATAAATTAAAATACTCAAGAATAATGTAACAATCATAAGAGTTCTTTTATCTGTAAATGTTAGTGCAATAAAACAAAATATAATAGCTGATGCGCTAAAAACAGAATGTTTATTATTTTTTTTAAAAAACAAATATGCACCAATACCAAAAGCTATGATATATGCTGATAAAGAGATATTTAAAGCCATCCCCCCAGCATCATAGTTCCAAGTTCCAAGGATTCTCCAGGCAAATTTAACATAAATCGGATAAGCTAATTGCTGGAGTATTACAAAGAATGCCTCAATTAATGCACGCATTTTTATATAGGAAACGATACATCCAAATCTCCTGACAGGTTCAATAATAGCAAGTAAACCAATAAATGAAATTACATAACCAAATATATCAATCAGAAAAAATTCTGGCGTATGTATAATATAATTTAACAGAGGATAAACTAAAATAAATGCTCCCCATAAAATATTTAAATAGTTAATATTAATTTGACGCCGTCTTATAAAATAAACTAAAAACGCACCAAGTGTTATTGTATAACTATAATTCATATACCTTCCAATTGAGGAAGACAATAATGTCAACATCCAACAGAATACAATTAGATCCCATACATCAAGCTCTCTGATTCTTCCTGTAATTCTATTTAAATTAATCATTTAGAGCACCCAATAGAAATTGTAAAGATTCTTTCTGATAACACTTCAACCTTTTTTTTACCACGCCATAGTCAATGACATCTAATTCGTCAAAAAATGAACTTTTATTTTGCTCCCATAGTCTTTTAGAAAGCCCCAGAGAACTAAGCAGATCAACCATACGGCTTTCCTGATAACTTCTTGCAATAGTCAGAAAATCTTTTTCAAAAATTATAGAAAAAACAGTCCCGTGAAAAGAATTGGTTACAATATATGATGCATTCCGAGCATACCAGAGAAATTCTCCAGGCGAGCAAACTTTATCACAGTATTTGATCCCCTTTATTTTCGTAAGTCCAGGGAAAATGTCCACTATACAAATATTATATTTTTGATGAAGATTTTGGACAATCTGGTCCAGCCCGTCAGACTGTTCTAACCCATACATAAGAATAAAAGGTTCATTTATGTCTACCGTTTTCTCAAACTGCATCCAGTCCTTTGCCGTCAGTAACAGAGTTGGATCTAGTACAGTGCCAGCCAACGAAGCTCCAAGCCTTATCATCTGCTCTTCCAGACTCTTTTCCCTTACGGATATCGCCTTAAAATCTTTAATCAAAGAAATTATTTCTTTTACATAAGCATCGTCTCTGGCACCTCCTATACTGGCGCCATAAGCTATCTTTTTGTTCCCATCATCTACAAATCCTAAAAAATAAGCCTCGTCAAATCGATTCATTGTATAATAATTATTCCAAACCTGATCACTGCCAGTTATATAAAAATCACAGTCTGGATAATTTTCCTTCAGCTCCTCCATTGAATTATATTGGGGTGTGACCGCTAAATACTTATTTACAAACTTCTGAAAACCATCATGCTTTCTTTTACGCTCAATATAGTAGATATTGCTGAGCGCAGTCTTGGCCATCCCCCCTAAAATCCTAAACTTTGTCAAGACTCCTTGATTACCATAATAATGTATCCGCAGTTTACGGTATTTTATTGGGCTGTTAAATACTGGCCATTCCTTCTGATAATTTAAAAAAACTACCTCATGTGCCTGTTTTTTTAAACATTCATTCAGTGCCACCGCCTGAAGAACTCCACCATAATTAATGGAGTTATGTAATGTTACTACTCCTATTTTTGCCATATGAACTCCTAACCTGCTCGTAGTACTTTAACAATTTCTTCAAATACTGATCTGCATCAAAATCCCTTTTTGCATTCGCTACTGCTTTTTCACTCATGCCTCGGTATTCATCTGATGAAAGCTTAGCCATTCTCTGCATACATTCTGACAGACTATTTATATCACCTGGATTTGCTATGTATCCAGTTGCCCCGTTTTCTACAATTTCCGGCAATCCTCCGTTACTGCTGACGATAACCGGTTTTCCCTGTGCCATTGCTTCCATAATAGTATATGGACCATTTTCATACCATTCCGAAGGAAGAATGATACATTTCGCCCGCTGTATAATCCGGTGCAGTACATCTCCTGATTGGAATCCCAAAAGTCTTACCCTTTCTTCCAGATGATTAATCCGTATATACTCCTTGATTTCTTTCTCCATACTACCGCTTCCGGCTAAATATAAGGGGTTTTGAAGATTTGATATCTGATAGGCTTTTAATAAAGTCATTATTCCTTTTTCAATGCTGAGTCTTCCAAAATATAAAAAATAAGAATCATTTCTCAACTCAGCATGATATACACTTCCTGGCGGAAGAAAATTTTTTATATGCACCACTGATGTAGAAGTAACAGATGCTTCCTCAATCTTTCTTTTATAAAAAGCAGATGGTGTTATGATCAGATCTATTTTCTGATACGTCTTTTTCCATTTATATAAATAGGCCTCTGCCGCAGATAAAAAACTTTTTACACTGGAGTTTTTTACACATTGATTACGAAAACATGCGCCATAATGTCCGCTTTTGCACTCCTCACAAATATTCCCATGAGTTAGCATCATATAATTAGGGCAGACACAGTTCAGATCGTGAGCAGTATAAACAATAGGAATATTATATTTTCTTATTGCATCAATTATAGAATGGGTCAGTTGCCGTTGAAATAAATTCAAATGAACAACATCCGGCTTTTCTTTTTCAATCAGTTCACTGATCTTCTTCTTTGCCTCCCGGGAATACAAAATTTTCAATCCTGTTTGTATCTTCTGCATTTTACTCATTTTATCGTTAAAATCCACATGTTCTACAAAATAACGCTCCTGACTGCATGGAAAGTTTAGTTCATCTTTCATGGAAAAATAAATCACCTCATGACCTTTTTCTTTCAGCAGTTTTCCCAGACCAAAGTAATAAGTTTCCGACCCACCCTTAATATAATGAAATTTATTAATCAGCAATATCTTCATCTATCTGTGTTCACCTCTCATCTTCCTTAAGAAAAAGTTTTTCATATTGACTCACAATATATCCCCAATTATACCAGTCAGAAATTCTCTTTTTCGCAATCCGTCCCATATTCGTAATCTGATCAGGAGTCATTTGATCAGCCTTATCAATTAAGTTGGCAAGATTTCCACTCTTTTTGTTCCAGTATAAAGCCCCGTTCTCTCCTACTTCCCTGTTAAAGCCTACATCCAGCAATAGATTTAAGTCGGTTGCACTAAGCGCTTCCAAAAGACTTGGATTTGTTCCTCCCACTTCATGTCCATGGAAATATCCAAAAGCATTTTCACGAATCTTTTTTAAAATTTCAGAATCATACATGGTACCTGCGAATTTAATTCTGGAATCCTTGTCAAATCCTGTTTTCTGCTTTAGTTCCTCCAGGAATTTATCACCAACATTTGTTATTAGGGCAAAGTCTTTTGTAGTCCCAGACTTCATAAATTCACGAATCATAATCTCATAATTATTCTCAGGAACGAATCTTCCCACAACCAGATAGTACTCTCCAGACCTTAATTTTTTATCCTGATACCAGTGAACCAGTTTTTCATCCTGGTCTGAGACTGTTGATTCATCAGTTTCTGCACCATATGCAATAAATGTAGTATTCGGACAATAAAGCCTGTATTCGGAACGTATGTATTTTTCAATGCTCATACTGTCACAGATTAATAGATCAGCATACTTTACCATAAGTGATTCTGAATATTTCCAATACTTTCTGACAGTAGGACTCCACTTTTTACGCAAAAATTCATGGCCATCCGGATTGATGTATAAAAGTCCTCCCATCTCTTTTATTTTTTTTTGGAAATAATGAATGAAGATACCGATTCGACATGCTAATATATAAAAAATAGGCTGTTCAATCCGGTTCTTTTTGGCATAACGGATTGCCCACTGTAAAGCTTCCACATCATATATAATGGCTCTTGCCGGACCTATCTTCTTCCATTTTATTGTGTAGCACTTGGCACTGTTGTAAGTAAACTGCGCTTCTTTCGAACTGTAATCTTCCGGCTCAGCTGCACACGCCACATGATATTGTACTTTATCTGAGCTTTTAAACTTCGTCAACTTCTCCACAAAGGTTTCAAAGCCACCATACTTAGCTGGAATCCCTTTGGAACCGATGATAAATACATGCTGTATTTTTTTTCTTTTTATGTTATCTTTCGTAGTCTCGTACTTCATCTTCATCTGTATCTCCATTTCATATTCATTAAAACTATCTAAAATCTTCTCTTTCATAAATTTTCAAGAAGAACCTTCTCTTTTTAAAACAACCCATACGGTTTTGAACAAGATTTTGATATCCATGAAAAAAGACCAATCCATGATATATCTCACATCTAACTTAACAATTTCCTCAAAATTTGTGATATTACTCCTGCCACTAACCTGCCATAATCCAGTAATCCCAGGTTTAATTGCAATTCTTTTTCGATGATGAAGCTGATACCTTTCCCATTCATCCAGCGTCGGAGGTCTGGTCCCTACAAGACTCATCTCTCCTTTTAATACATTCCAGAACTGGGGCAACTCGTCTATCGAGGTTTTTCTTATGAAATCACCGATACCCTTTATAATTCTGGGGTCATGATCCATTTTAAACATTAATCCGTCTTTCACGTTATTTTGTTCCATTAGTTCTTTCTTTTTCTTCTCAGCATCCAGATACATAGAACGGAATTTGTAAATTTGAAATCGACGTCCATTTTTGCCGATTCGGATTTGGGAAAAAAAAACCGGTCCCGGAGACTTGATATAGATCAGGGGACCTACAAACATTCCGATCACAAATGTTATCAGACATCCCACCAAGCCACCGCAGATACCCACCAGCCGTTTCCAGAACAACTGCCCTGTAGTCACCAAATTTACAGAACTGGACAAAACTGTATAACCCACTATATTTTCCACCATCTGGTTAGTTTTTAATTCCGGTATATGAATTAAATTAATATGAACGGTAAGTCCCATTTCAGTACATCCATCAATAAGGGGCTTAAAAGAATCCAGTTCCGTCAATGAAAAGAACACTTCATCAATGCACTCATTTTTCATATAATCCAAAGCGTTATTACAATCTGCCAGAACCGGAATATCCAGTACCTTACACCCCTGTAAATCTTCATCCATAATGATGACGCCAATAATGCAGTAATTGCCAAAGCTTCTGTTTTGAAAATCAAGAATGATTTTACTCACACTCTTTTTATCCGTTATCAGAACCAAGTTTCTTTTCCCCTGGTTTATTAAAAACTTGCTTCCACTTTTAATAGCATGCTTTCTGATACTGCGAAAAGAAAAACTTAAAACTGTAAAGACAAGCCACATAGTTATGTAAACAGATCGCGAATACGTACTCATTGTCTTTGATAAATATAGATAAAGCAAAAAGCATATCATTACGCTGGAAGTATGATGAAGCGTTTCTTTCGCTTCCTTGACCTTACCCCTTCTTAAAATATCCTGATAACTGCCAAATGCAAGAGCAATGAGCCCATCTATAAAAATAAATATTACTGACCATCCTAAATAAATATTCTTTAAATAAAATGTCTGTATTCCATATCTAATAATGAAAGCAATCGTTAATGCTGCTTCCACACAAATCAAATCAATGATTATAAAATCAAGGTGTTTCATCCAATTATTTAAATTTTTCTGATACATAACTTTTTCTGCCTTCTTTTAATATTTAACTACTTTTCTCCAAAAGTATTTTTTCTGTATTCCTCTTACTTCGGACACCCCACAGCATTCCAATCTGGTTTAGTTTATTAATCTCGTATTCCTCCAGATTATTTTTTCGGGTACCCCTATACTTTTCACGTTGGACATTTATCCATATGCCCAGTTTACATCCTGATTCCGTTATATAATTTAAAGGTACTTCCAGATCTCCATACATTTGATAATAACAACTTGCTTGTTCATACCACTCATCCCATTCCCTTCTTACACGCATCTGCCAATTAATACCTAAACATTCCAATTTCGCTATCTCCTCGATGCTTAGTTTGTTCTGTTTATATCTTTTTCTTTGATAACTAATCCATTCCCCCAACGGCAGATGTTTTACTATATAATCTCTCGGTATGTCAATATGTTTGTATTTCTCATAATATTTAAAACAATATTGATACCAAATCTCCCACTGAGTTCGTATACCAAGCGTCCATTCCATTCCTATTCGATTCAAAAGATATATTTTTCTGTTGTCAATTTTATATACACCTTTTTCATGGTATGCTGCCCTCTGCCTCTCAATCCATCTACCCAGTAGATATCCTTGTTCCGATTTATATTTTGCTGGTATTCTAAGATTATGATTTTTCTCAAAATATATTTTTGCTAATTCATACCACACATCCCATTCCAGACGTGTATACTGGCGCTTACCGGTTATATTCATTGTTAGTATGCTTTAATCTCCTCTCCTATTATTACGTTATTCAGTTTCTGTTATAAAAAATCAATGGCGACCTCAATATATTACATAATTACAATTATGTAGTTAAAAATAATCAGCAATAAAATGATATAATATGTATCATATTAATTTGTTGTATATTATAAGGAAAATTAGAATATATTTAGATACCAAAAAAAGTCTTTTACAAAAAAATACGCAAAGGACTTATTTTGATGTTTATAATTAAAATGAAAAAGAAAAAAATACATTTTTTTCAATATGTATTTGCATTTTATACAAAAGCATGCTAATATAATACCGAATCCGACAGACGAAATTTAGATTTATTTGAGTTTTTACTACATAATTGTAATTATGTAGTTTTGTTATTTATAAAATTAATCCTAATTTATTTATATCTCTCTGGTGTTCAAGTCCTGACGTCATTACATATATACGGGTTGTATTAATATTGCTGTGTCCAAGTACATCTGCTAACTTAGCAATATCTTTTTTTAAGTCATAGAAGCTCCTCGCAAATAGTTTTCTGAGGTTGTGTGGAAAAACTTTTTCTTTAGGTATACCTGCTTTTTTACTCAATTTTTTCATATCACTCCATATATTGCTACGATTAAGTGATTTACCACTTTTAGTTATGAAAATTTCTCCTTCTCTTATACCTTCTTTCTTGGCATAGCTTAATATCATTTTCTTTAATTTCTTTGGAATCATAATTACCCTAATCTTATTCTTACTGGAAACGTAAATTTCTCCTAGTCTAATCTGCTCTACTTTAAAATACTTTAATTCTGATATTCGAATACCAGTACCGGCAAGTGTCTGAAGTATAACAAACATTCTTTCCTTATTACACGACTTAGCTGTATTTAGCAATCTTATATATTCGTTTTTATTCAATTCACGTTCAGAAGAGCAATAGGGTTTTTTTTGCATTTTAAGTTGTTTGACACAACAATGACTTAAGTTATAAAACTTCAAATATTTATTAACCGCTGCTAACATAGAATTCACACTGGCAACTGCAAAATTGACCTTTAAATAATTTTTGTAAGATATAACTAATTCTCTGGTAATTTCTTTTTCAGAAATAAATTTATTGAATTTTTGAATATCTCTGATGTATTTTTCTATTGTTATTGCACTTTTTTCCTCTTTTTTTAAACAATTTCTAAATTCTATTGTGGCATCTTTAGACATGATATTTAACGACACTATTTTAACCTCCATGTTTTTTATTTTATTATGTAATAATTATCTGCTATATGATATGAAGATATATTGAAAATTTCTGATAATTTTAATGACCTTTAAAAAAGTCTAATTAAGTAACGAGAAATTAGTAAGAGGATATCATAATTTGGTATATATTAGAAAAAACTTACCTGAAATGTATAATAATACTACCTGAAATGTAAATGCAGACTGGAAAAATCGAAAAATATATGATATTCTATTTATATATAAAGATTGTACTCTAATGGAGGTATGAATTTTGAAAATTGTGATATGTGATGACGATTATACCGAGCTTTCTAGAATTTCGCTCTTTTTAGATCATTATCGAATAGAGAAGAATGTATCTATTATATATAAAACCTTTCAAAGTGCATTAGAACTTCTATCCACTATGAAAAATACTGAATATGATTTATTTTTATTAGATATACTGATGCCAGGATTAGACGGGATCCAAGCCGCAAAAGAAATACGTCAATATAATAAAAGTGTAAAAATAGTTTTTCTTACATGCTCTCCCGAATTTGCCATAGAAAGCTATACAGTAAAGGCATATGATTATATTCTAAAACCTGCCACTCAAAATAGGCTTTATTTATTGCTTGATACATTACGATCAGAGGAACAAAAAATTCAGGAAGGAATTACCCTCAAAACGCAAAAGAGCATAGTACATATATTATTTTCAAATCTCTCTTATGTTGAAGTAATTAATAAAAAATTATATTTTCATATATTATACGCTGAAGTACAGGTAGTAAACGCATCTCTTTCAGATGTCGCGGATAAACTTTTGTGCCGTCCAGAGTTTTTTAAGGTACATCGTTCTTATATTGTTAACCTTTGGCAAATAAACATACTTACTTCCAGAGATCTTATAACGCATGACGGCATAACAATACCCATATCACGTCTACTCTATGCAAAGGTTAGAGAAGCATATTTGAAACTCATATTTCAGGAAGAGGAAATTTGACGATGTTCTATTATATAATTTTTTCAATTATAATTTTAATATATGCAATCATTATCATGACACTTCTTCTGGGTATAAATCCATTACAGTTAACATCTAAAAAAAGGCTTATTTATTTTATTGCAATGTCTGTAGTTGTAATATCTAATATATTTTTTGTTTTAACATTTAAAAAGTTATTTCCTACACTTTATCCTCTTTTAATTCATATGCCCATTATTATTATTTTTAACAAAGTTTCTTTTCTTGGTTTGTCAAAAATATTTTTTGTATTACTAACTGCTATTTTTCTTACATACCCATTGTCTCTTACATATACGCTGCTAAATGAATTAAACAAATACTCTATGTTATGGCTTATTATACCGGAAATCCTTACCTCTTATATCTCAGTGATTATAATACGGCGTTATCTAGTTATAAGAATTAACTTTGTTATGGAAAATTTGGATACAAAAGATATTCTTCGTTTTTGCTCCATTCCAATTGGCTACAACATACTCAATTATTCAATGGGAACGTATAGACTGAATTCTACACTGACACCATTTCGCGTAATTCTATTTTTAAGTGCTTTAGGCGTATACTTTTTATTAATAAATATTATGGAAAATAGTCAGGATATGCAACTACTACAAAATGAAAAAGGTATGCTCATTATGCAACTTGAGTATGCGCAACTACACTTTGATCAGTTGAAAACCATGCACGAGCTAACATTAACTTATCGTCATGATATGAGGCACCACATTACTCTTCTGAATGCGTTTGTATCCGATGGAAATCTAGAAAAGTTAAAAGAATTTATTGCAAATGCTCAATGTAGCATAGACGCTATAACGCCCATTCGATACTGTCGGAACGAAACTGTCAATTTGATTTTATCCTCATTTGCTGCAAAGGCATCATTGAGTCATGTAAATCTTTGTGTGGATGTAGATTTACAACAAATTATAACACTTCCTGATACAGAGCTTTGTTGTATACTCAGCAATGGTCTTGAAAATGCTATAACAGCTGCTGCAAAAATGGAAGGATCACTTAGAATAGTTCGTATAAATTGTCATTTTCATAAAAATAATCTTTTAATTCTAATAGAAAACAACTATAGCGGAAATGTTAACATGAAAAATGGTATACCCCAATGTAAAAACAACGGACATGGTTTCGGCACAAAAAGTATAGCGCTCATTACAAAAAAACATAATGGTTACTACTCCTTTACAGCAAAAAGTGGAATGTTTACTCTAAAAATTGTTTTACCACCAGTCGAAAAAGACAAAGCTACCCATAAATTATAAAAAGTATGATAGATACGTTTTCCCCTTTTCTTGACATCGAAATACCCTCAAGTAGGTTTTATATTTCATTGTCCTACTTGAAGGTAGCATAGCAATCATAGAAAATCTTATAAAACCTCATTTACAGAAAAACTTTCACTCTTTATTATACTTTAACTTTCCTACGATAACAGTTCCGTCCATCCTCCTTTGCTTTATACAATGCTTCGTCTGCCCACTGTATCATAGTTTCTGTTAATTTTCTCTCTCCGACCACACCACTCCAATATCCAATGGATAATGAAACCCGGTCACTGCATTTTGACTTTTGATGGGGAATATTCCTTTTCTTCATTTCTGTATACACTGCATCTACATATTGATCCACTTCATCATCCGATATGTTTTGACAGAGACAGACAAATTCATCACCACCGTATCTGCTAACAGATATATCTGCTTCTGCATAGGATGCGAGAACATCCGCAACTGTCTTCAATGCCCCGTCCCCCATAAAATGACCGTAGTAATCATTATATTGCTTGAAATAATCCACATCAATCATAATAATTCCAAGGTGGGTAATATTCTGGTTCTGCACGGCTTTACTCACCATCTTATTAAAATACCTGCGGTTATACAAGCCCGTCAATTCATCTAAATGTCCCGCTGTTTCCAGTTCTTGCGCTTCCCTTCTCATCTCTTCACGCTCATGTAATGCTTCATTCAACAGAATTCTGGATTGAATGCTCTGGGCTCTCATCTTATCGTCTGCAGCCCTCATCTCAAGCTCCAGGTCATAATATTCCCGGTAAGCTCTTCGGAGATTCTCTTCTTCATCGCAAGCCTCCATATACTGGATCTTCCTGCATAGTGTCCGATAACGGACAACCAATGGTGCATTCTCCATCAGGCTCTCTAACTTTTGCAGAAATTCATGTGCCAGTTCGTATGCAGCAACAAGTATTAATGATTCTATGATACCTTCCAACATATCACAAACAAAAAACCTATTGTCGTAATTTTCAATTTCCAGATCCAGCATCCTGTTTGCCATGTCTATACATTTTTCTTTATCACCCTTTTCGGAATAATAGGAACACCATGCACATCCAATTCGAATCTTATAGTATAAAGTTTCTCCCGCAAGCTGGCTGCATCGCATTAAATTACTTTCAATCTCCTCAAACTGCCCCAAATTGAGACAGGTCTCTGAGTAATTGCACAGATAGCTGATTGTCAGTTCGCTCTCTTGTTTTTCTGCAGTTTTATATGCCTTTTTAAAGAACTTCTTCGCAGTTTCCCAATCATCACGTCCTGCGAATCCCATACCAATGTTATTATTCAACTTGGCATATGTATCTGATTCTTTCAAACATTCTGCGATTGCCAGCCCCTCCAGATAATACTCCAGTGCCGTCTGTTCGTCATTCAGCTTCAAATAGTAAAGACCTGCTAAATTACAGAGAACCAGCAGTAAATCATCATAACCATTTTTCCTGCAAAGATTAATCCCCCGGGACAGGAAAAAATCGCACTCGGAATAATCCCCCAATGCTAAAATGCTATCAAACATATACACATGGGAAAAAGCATATTCATATGTGTTATCTTCTCGTTCTGAACGTTCCATCAACGCTTTACACAACTTTTTTTCTTCTTCCAAATCCGTATAGCGGATAGCAAGTATCCTGTCTGTAAATCTTCGTTCATCCATATGGTTATTGGCTCCCCATTATTTTTTTCTATATGTGTTCCGCCCGGAAAGCTTACTGTCATACAATGCCTTGTCCGCCAGCCAAAACAGGAGGTGTATTTCATTTCGCGGAGTGTTCATTCTGTTTGCGTAACCGATTGACAGCGTAATCCGATCACTGCATTTGGATTCCTGGTGTACAATACTTCTGTGATCTAAATCCTCTCTCACAGCTTCTATATACGCCTCTATCTCATCATCCGTCTTATTTTCACATATACTGATAAATTCATCACCGCCAAAACGGCATGCCAGAATCCCCTCCGTCTGATTATCCTTCAAGCAGGATGCTATTGTACGTAATACGTTATCCCCTTGCACGTGACCGTAATAATCATTATATTCCTTAAAGTAATCCACATCCAGCATAATAACTCCGAACGTTTCCTCTGTTGTTTCTGCTGTCTTATGTTTATCCTTCAGATATTCCAGATACCTTCTGTTATAGATTCCTGTCAATTCATCCAGATTGGCTTGTTTTTCCAGTCGGTCCTGTTCAATCTGCATCCTGGCCTTCTGACGCCGCAACGCTTCCAGATACATCTTATCCTTCATAGCATTGACTACATTTCTGTTTGTCTGAGCCTTTAGTTCAAGAGATTTCTTATAGAACCGCCTGTAAGCTTCATCCTGCTCTTGTTCACTGCCGAATAAAATGCTGTATCTTAACCTTTTATCTTCCAGAAGCTGACATTCCTCTAAGCTGCCGATGGAACACTTTTCCAGTACTTCCAAGGACCTCCTGGCATATTCAGCATCTTCTATCTTAAGTACACTGTCACAAATAATGTTCAACTCTTCAAAAGCTCCGAATTGCTTAATATCACTATCTGTTATATCATCCAGAATAAGCCCCGCCAGATACTTTGCCTTTTCTAATTCACCGGTTTCCGCATAATAGCAGCACCAGTTTAATCTTCCGTATTTTTCTCTGATTGCAGGGTCTGGCTCCTGGGCATCACACTCTTCACAGTATATCCGTGCAGTTTCCATATTCCCCATCTTCACGTTCATGTGTACAAGATTGCTGATAATCTGGGTACATACCGCCACCCCACCCATTTTTTTCTGTAAATCATAGGCTTCCATCAAGTACTTTTGTGCCATATCATAACAACTGTGACGCTGAAATTCCAAAGCAAGGTTATTCAAAACCATACACTCTGTATTCGTATCCTTTATGCGGCGTGTGGCGGCCAGGGCGGACAGATAGTATTGGATAGAGGTTTGCTCATCTGCTGTAATCTCATAGTATACTCCAAGCAATGATGCAACGCGAACATATAGGCAGTCTTTTTGATCCGGATTCTTCTTGAATTCATCCTCTTCCAGAAGCTTTTCCGCCTTTTTAAGAGCATTGCCAGCTCGCTCCATATCATTATTTGCAATATAGCTGTCTCCAAGATAAGTATATGCAAATGCTTTTACATACACATCCTCTTGTTCCTGTGCGTATTGTAATAACTCCAATGACAATCTTTGTTCCAGTTCAATGTCGGTATAACGTATCTCCAGAATATGGGACATTGTCTGTTCTATATCGTATTCTCTTTGCTCCGCCATATCCATACGCTCCTTTTTATTCCTCTATAACCTTTATCCTGTGGCATGACACGAAATGTTCCTGTTTTATTTCAGATAATATAGGATTCTTTTTTTCACACAAATCCTGTACCCTGGGACATCGTTTAGCAAAAGGACATCCTTCGATCTGAGTTGCGCTTCCGGCTGTGTCCCCCATTATTGGAGTAACATGCTCCAGGCGTTCATTGTCCGGCAGCGAAACTAACACGGAATCCAGAAGCATTTTCGTATAAGGGTGCTGAGGATCTTCATAGATTGCTTTTGCCTCCCCTATTTCCACAATACGGCCTGCATACATGACAGCTATTCTGTCTGAAATATATCTCACAATATTCAAGTCATGAGAAATAAATAAATAGGTGAGATTCAAAGTCTCTTTTAAGCTGATAAGCAGATTGATTATCTGGCTTCGAATGGAAATATCCAGTGCCGATATGGGTTCGTCACATATTACAAACTCCGGATTCATGGCAAGAGCTCTTGCAATTCCTATTCGCTGCCTCTGTCCGCCTGAAAACTCATGGGGAAAACGACTTGCATACTCCTTAGAAAGCCCGGTCAGCTCCAGCAACTCTTCAACTCGTTTACGGCGCATATTCCGGCTATTCATTCCATGAATCTCCAGGTTCTCTCCAATTATAGACTCCACGGTCATATGAGGGTCTAACGACATGTAAGGATCCTGAAAAATCATCTGGGCTTGCTTTGCAAATGTTTTTCTTTGACTCTGCCTTTTTAGTTGTAAGGGCTCATCTTTATACAAGACCTCTCCCTGCGTGGGAGCGTATACGCCCATAATCACTCTGGCAAGAGTTGACTTACCGCAGCCGGACTCCCCTACCAGTCCCAATACTTCCCCTTGCATTATTTGTAAATTCACCTGATTCACTGCCAAATGCTGTTGTTTTTTACTAAGAGAAAAACTTTTTGATATATCTTTCAACTCAAGCATAATTTCTTTCATGATGCAGTATCTCCCTTCAGCGCGCCCGGATGAAGCTTCCAGCAAGAAGCTGTGTGTCCTTCTTTCAGCATGATCTCTGATGGCTCTTTTCTAAGGCAGATATTCATGCAATAACTGCAACGGGCGGCAAAAGCACATCCCACCGGCGGTGCGTACAAATCCGGTGGATTGCCGGGAATACTTTTTAATATCTTATTACCGTCGGGAAGAATCAGACTTTCCAGAAGCCCCTTTGTATATGGGTGCCCCGGATGACAGAATACTTCCTCCGTCTTCCCTGTCTCCACAATCTTACCTGCATACATCACAGCCACTCTGTCGGCCAGGTTCGCAACCACGCCAAAGTCATGGGTAATTAAGAGTATGGCTATCCCCTCCTCTTTTCGTATCTGGGCAATCAATTTTAAAATCTGAATTTGAATGGTTACATCCAGCGCTGTTGTAGGTTCGTCAGCAATTAGCAATTTGGGTTTGCCCGCAAGGGCCATGGCTATCATAATTCGTTGGCACATACCACCGGAAAACTGATGGGGATATTGATCTGCCCGGATGTCTGCATCGGGAATATGAACCAAGTCTAATAGGCGGATCGCCTCTTCCCTGCACTGGCTGGCACTCATCTTCTCTCTCCTGTACAGTGCTTCTGTAATCTGAAGCCCTACCTTCATGGTAGGATTTAAACTCGTGAGCGGATCCTGAAATACCATCCCCGCCAGCTTTCCCCTCACCTTATCTATCTCTTTTTCTGAGCTGTTGAGTATGTCCACACCGCACAGTTGCAATAATTCAGCCGTTGTTGTAACAGATGATGACTCGTTGAGCCGAAGAACGGATTGCGCTGTCACACTCTTTCCACATCCACTTTCTCCTACAATCGCAAGAATCTCACCCTCTTGTATTTGGAAGGAAACTCCTCTTACCGCCTGTACCGTCCCATCATAAATATCAAAGGACACTTTTAAGTCTTTTATTTTTAGCACGTTTTCCATAAAAAGCCTTTCTTCTCAGCTTCGGATTTAACGCATCCTGAAGCTTATCCCCTAGCAGATTAAATGTCAGCATAATCAAGCATATCAAAAGCGCCGGCACTAACAAACGTATCGGATAGGTCTGAAACACAGCCATCCCTTCATTTGCCATAACGCCCAAAGACGGATACGGTGCCGGTACCCCCATCCCAAGCATGGACAAAAACGCCTCTGTGAAAATGATCCCCGGAACATCCAACGTAATATTCACAATAATAAGACCCATTGTGTTGGGAATTAAATGGCGAAAAATCACCCGTCTCATACTGCTTCCCATGATTTTCGCTGCAATCATAAATTCCCGATTGTTTAATGACTGTACCTGTCCTCTGATCAGGCGGGCCATGGATGTCCACCCCACCAATGTGTATGCCAGAATCAATGTTCCGATTCCCTGAGGAAGAACAGCCATAAGTAAAAGTACAATCACCAGATATGGAATCCCGCTGATCACCTCTATCACACGCATCATCACCGTATCAGCCTTACCGCCCACATAGCCGGAAATACTTCCGTACAACACGCCAATAAATCCGTCAATAGCTGCTGCTGCCCCCGCTACCAGCAAGGAAACCCTTGCACCATACCAAACACGGGCAAATATATCCCTTCCCAAATGGTCTGTTCCAAAGATATGTATACTTCCCCTGATTGGGTCTAAACTAAAAAATGGTTTGTTAGAAAATGCTACATTTTGTGATGCATAATCATAGGGGCAAATCATTGGAAATAAGATAGCCCCCAGTATGAGGAATAACAGGATTGCCCCTGATGCTACTGCGGTTTTATTATGTAATAGTATGATAACTGTCTCTTTTCCAAAGCCCATAGATGGACGGCTTAAACCAGAAGTCTGTGTCTGTCGTCCCGATTCTGTCACCGGAGTAAAATCCTCCGATGTAAATGTATTATTTGAATCACTCATTTTCAGTCCCTCCCAGCTTCAGCCGCGGATCAATAAAACTATTCACAATATCCACCAGCAAATTACACAGCACGAGAAACACGCCAAAAAATAATGTAGTTCCTACTATGACCGGGTAGTCATTGGACTGTACGGAATCCACAAAATATTTGCCAAGCCCCGGAATTGAAAATACATGCTCTACCGCAAAGGTACCCGTCAGCAGTACTGCAGCTATAGGCCCCATCACAGTCACCACCGGTAATAACGCATTACGCATACAGTGGTGAAGAACAATATTCTTTTTCCCGATTCCTTTAACCTTTGCCGTACGAATATAATCCTGATTCAGGACATCCACCATGCTAGAGCGCATCAATCTTGCCACTGATGCTATCGTACCAAATGCCAATGCAAATGCGGGGAGTATTTTGCTGTTTTCCTTCCCCCATCCCATAATGGCAAAAAAACGAATCCCCGTTGCCTGATACAGGACAATGCCAAGGAAATATTGAAGTAACGACCCCATGATAAAAGAAGGAACAGACACACCGAGAAGCACTAATATCATAGTCAGTGTATCCCACTTGCTCCCTTGTTTTAAAGCTGCCGTCACACCAAACAATAGCCCAAAAGAGACTGCAAACAGCAAAGCCCGGATTCCCAATTCTAAAGAAACCGGAAATGCCTGGGCTATTATATCCGTGACCTGGCGGCCGGAGATAATGGAGCTCCCCAAATCCCCCCGCAGCAGGTTCCCTATATAAATTCCATATTGTTTCCAGACGGGCTGGTCTAGACCATACTTCGATACCAGTGCGGCTTTTACATCCGCATTCAATACCTTATGTCCTAAAAACGGGTCCCCCGGAAGCATCTGCATTAATATAAATGTGATTGTAATTAAAACCAGAACGGTAAGCAAAGCATAAATTAACCGCCTGCCAATGTATTTTACTTGTGAGGACACTTTCACCACTCCTATTCTGAGACAAACTTTGCATTACGTACATTCAGATACTGGAATGGTGTACGTGCAATTCCTTCTATTTTGTCTGAAACAGCGTAAGTAGTGCAAGTGAAGTACAAAGGTCCCACAACCATATCGTCCATCAGAATCTGTTCTGCCTGAATCAAAATCTCCTGGCGTTTTGCGGGATCACTTTCTTCCATTGACGCTGTAATCAGGCTGTCATATTCGGCATTTGAATATTTCCCGTTATTGTTCATATTATCTGTAGTAAAGATCTCTAAAAATGTAATCGCATCATTCTCTGATGGTCCCCAGCCACCAACCTCGAAACTGTAATTACCGCCATTTCTATTCTCAATCAAGGTATTGACCGGCATGCTTTCAAGCACTACGTCCAATCCCAGATTCTCTTTCCACTGCTGCTGCAGATAGGCAGCCTGATTCTGGTTGTATGTCGTATCCGATGCTGAGAAGGTAAGCTTTAGTTCCTCTTTTGTCTTGCCCAGCTCTTCCAATGCCATATCTAAATACTTACTAGCAGCATCCTTGTCGTATGCAAAGAGGCTTCCTCTGACTTCTGCGTAAGACTTTCCATCTGCCCCGGCTATGACACCTGGCACCATTCCGTCTGCCGCAATCGACCCATCATTGATTACGTTGTCCAAAAGGCTCTGTACATCAATAGAGTGCGCCAGTGCTTTTCTCAAGTTTACATTGGAGATATTTTCATCCCGGGTATTAAAATCAATATACCAGGAACCTCCATCCACATAGGACAATACCGCATCCTTACTTATTTTTTCAATCTGGTCAATTTGCTCACTGTACAGACTGCAAAGATCAATTTCTCCCGCTGTAAATGCATTCACCGCTGTGTTTGCATCACCAATCATAGTCAGCTTCACTTTCGGTATCCCAATTGCATCCGCATCATAGTAATCCTCTGACTTTTCTAAAGTAATATGATCGTCATGCACCCATTCTGTCATTGTATAGGCACCGTTTGTCACGATTTTCTCTGCATCCTTTGCATACTGCTCATCCCCGATATTCTCATATGCCTTTTGGTTAACCGGCAAAAAGAACGGTTGGGACAGATAGAACAACGCATTTGCTTCGGTTATTGGATGTGACCACTCTATCTTAAGTGTATAGTCGTCCTCCACCTTTAGCCCAAGCTGTGACTCATCAACCTTTCCATTGTAAAACTCTTCTCCGTTTTTCACATTTTTATAGATATAGCTTGCAAAAATAGACCCTGTATCCGGCTTCATTTGTGTAACCCAGGAATAATAATAATCATTTGCTGTTACAGGCTCCCCATTAGACCAGTTTGCATCTTTTTTCAAATTCATTGTGTAAACAGTCCCGTCATCACTTATATCCCAGCTCTCTGCCAAATCAGCCACTGGCACATCATTCTCATCCAATCTTATAAGTCCTGACATACAATGGGAAAGTACGCAGATTGAAATAGAATCACTTACACGCATGGAATTTAACTCGGTGGGCTCAGAAACAACGTTTAAGGTCACCATATCCTGATCTGGCGTTCCTGGAAATCCGCCTGCACTCTTTGTAGTATCTGTCTCACCGCTTTTTGCCATACCACAAGCTGATAGCGCTGCTGTAACAACGACAGCCATAGCAATTGCCAATACTTTTTTCTTTTTCATCTTCAGTCTCCCTCATTCTTCCTAGTTACTACTCTTCCATATTATCCTCATCCATGATCTTATTAAATGCTTCGACGGACATAGGCTGATAATAATAGTACCCCTGTACATAATCGCAGTCGCATTCTATGAGATATTCAATATGCTCCTTCGTTTCCACACCTTCTGCCACAACTTTCATATGCAGTGAATGAATTAAATCCACCACTGTTTTTATAACCAGCTTCCCGTCACCATTTAGGTTGTTCAGGAAAAACTGCCGATCCATCTTAACGATATCAAGAGGTGCATTCAACAACACGTTAAAAGATGAATATCCGCTCCCAAAATCATCAAGGGAACAAGTGAACCCATACTCTTTGAATTTTGTTATAATCTCTTGCATATGAGCTGTGTCATTCAATGAAATTGATTCCATAAATTCAATCTCTATGTATTCTTTTGGAATATCATACTTCTCAAATATCTCAATGTACATCTCAAAGACACCAGGATTATAAAAATTAGCCTTTGACATATTAAAACTAATGGGAACTATCTTTTTATTGCTCTTAATTCTTTTATCCAAATATTCACACATTTGATCAAAGATATCCAAATCAACTAATTTAATATATTGGTTTCGATCCAATATGGGTAGAAACTTATAGAGAGATATGTTATTTCCCTCCTCGTCAAACCACCGGAGCAATGCTTCTGCACCAACAACTTTTCCCATCTTAGGATCCACCTTTGGCTGAAGATACGCAATAAACTCATAGTTTTTATATGCATCTGCTGTTTTGATCTCCATATCCATACGTTCCATGTATTGAGCATAAAACGATTCATCATAAACTTCAATACAGGTGCTTCGATTGTATAAGGAGTCAGATTCCTTTCGGCATATGCCGGCAAAATTCAATGCTGTTCCAAAGTCCGCTGCATCCCTCTCCAACTGGTAGATTCCCAAAGAATAAAAAATATTTCGATATATGCGGGCATCATCAATTCTATATAATTGCTCCACTGCCATTTGGGCCAATCTGTGGCAGGTTAATTTGTCGATATCTTCATATTGCAGGAGTGTCACAAAATTATCCGCCCCCAAATATCCGGCATACTCCTCTTCCCCAAGAATATCCAGGATAACCTGAAAGACCAGTTCTAATATCTCGTTTGCACCATCAATACCATATTTCGTATTATAGTACCGAAAATTCTTTATGTTCCACAAAACCAGTGCGTATTTTTCGCCTGTCGTGTTCACTTTAACAGCTTTCACCTCATTGTATTTCTGTTCAATGTATGCTGTGTTGTAATGCTCCCTCTGATTATGCAAAGCGTTACACTCCTTTGTTTTTCTGTTTTTTTCTATCTAAGATAATTTCTAAAAAAATCTATAAAATATCACATGTTTTAATAGTTAATTTATTAATATTATACAGAATAAATTGGAAAATTTCAACAAATATTGTGTTCGTAGATTTTACAAGTTTACACATCCCATGCACATGGTCAACGCCTGTTTCCCGCAAGCCTGGCATTTCTTAAAACACCTGTCCAGATTGAATGCGACTCTCGGCAGATATCCAAAGTCCTCCAGCAAAGTAAACAGCGGGAAAAAGATTGCCATTGGCGGCAGCATAACGGATACAACCCACGCCAGTACCCGGTATATTCCAAATATCAGAATTTCATACAGGAGTGTCGGAGCACCCATTTTCTGAAATAGCAGCACCAATTGGTCTTCTAGCAGGAATAATCCTTTGTTCAATAGTTGTGACGGATAATTTGCCCCGGTAATCGTTAGCCAGAAGATAAACAGAAGTACCAGGAACATAATCGGGAAACCACTTAGCTTACTTGTAAATAATCGGTCCAGACGGCGGTCCTTCCGGTTGTAGGATTTATCTTCAAATGCAACCGTATCTCTGCAAAAATCTTCTGCTTTCTTTACGAAGGCAGAGGCAATATCGTCGCTCAGCTGATCTCTTGTAATTTCCGACTTCTCTAATTGAGATTTGATATCGGAAAGGATATTATGTATCTCTTCATTTTCCAGAAGATCATTTCCGATATGCAGCTGCATGGATTTGCGCAGGCAGTCATCAGCATCCAGCAGTCTGGCGCAGAGCCATCTGGTGTTCGGTACGCCTCTGCAGATTTTTTCCACGGCAGGTTCCAGTTGGTGAATGGCATCCTCTATATAATCGGGATAGGACACCAGCGGTTCTGTTTTCTCTGTTTCACTCCAAACATGATTTAGCCCTTCAAATATCTGATCCAGTCCTTTTTTACTTCTGGCTGTTATTCCAATTACCGGAACGCCTGTTTTTTCAGCTAATGATTCCAGTTGTATCTGAATCTGCTTTTTTTTCGCTTCATCCATTAGATTGACACAGATTACCACATTGGTACAGGCTTCCAGAATCTGCAGAACCAGATTCAGATTTCGTTCCAGGCAGGTCGCGTCACACACTACAACTACTGCATCCGGATGTTCAAAGCAGATAAAGTCTCTTGCCACCTCTTCTTCAATGGAATGTGCCATCAGGGAATAACATCCCGGGATATCTACCATTACATATCCCTGATTCCCGTAAGAACAATATCCCTGGGCATTGGCAACCGTTTTTCCCGGCCAGTTGCCGGTGTGCTGCTTCATTCCTGTCAGCTGGTTAAAAACAGTACTTTTCCCTACATTGGGATTTCCGGCAAGTGCAATCACTTTATCGTCTTCTCTTTGTTTTTGAATCACAAGTTCTCTGTCAGCAGAATTCATTCCTGATGATGACCTGTTTATTACCATAAGCCCCTCCTGTTAATCACTGCATTCAACCATTACACTTCCCGCATCCTCTTTACGAAGAGCTATTACAGCACCTCTTATCAAAAAAGCGCAGGGGTCTCCCAATGGGCTTTTCCCCACACATTCAACCGTTGTCCCCTCTATCATTCCTATGTCCTGAAGTCTGCGCCTCATTTCTTTTAAGGAGATCAACTCTGTGATCACTGCCTTTTCTCCTCTTTTTAATTCAGTAAGTTGTACTACATGGGTCATATATTTCTCTCCTTTGGAATATAATTAGAATAGTGCAGTATGATACTATATTCTAATGTATGCTGACAGAAGCCTTATGGTTACACAAAATAAAATTTTTGAATGATAGGAGATGTAATATTATGACTGTAAATGAAAACGTTGCCTTATTTTTAAACTACCGTTTCTTTCAAAAATTATTTGAACACTATTATAGGAAAAAAATTAATACCCCTTGCTTCTTAATGAAGCAGAATGAAAAATGGACGATTGTGACATATAATATTTAAATGATAAATAACTGAGATTCTGACTAACAATATAACGATATAACAAATAAGAACTAAAAATAAGGCAGTTGAAACCGCCTTATTTTTCCGCACCCATATTATTTAAAATTTCAGCCAGCTCATCTTCAGTCTGAACAAAGCTGTCCACCTCTGAAAGCAGGGAACGAAATGGCATTTCAGCCGTATCCTCTCCATAGATCACATACTGGTCTTTTCCTGCATTTTTAGAGCAGTACAAGGCTTGGTCAGCCCTGCTTAAAAGCTCTGCATATGTCTTTCCTGATTCAGGAAAGACTGCTATCCCTATGCTAACGGAATAATTGTACCCTTTAAATCCCTTACCCAGGGTATTGCAGAGCTGTGAGGCTTTATCCATCATGTCCCGGATGGATTTTATACCGCGAAGAAGTACGATAAATTCATCGCCGCCAATCCTGCCGGTAATATCCGTGCTTCTCACGCAGCCTTTCAATTGTCTGGCGATCTCAACTAACAGTTCATCTCCATAGGGATGGCCGTTACCATCATTTACCTGCTTAAAATCATCTAAATCTATAAAACACAGCGCCGACTGCTGCGTTGGCTCATTTATCAACACTTCACTAATCTTCTCTTCCAGTGCCTTTCTGTTATATAAACCTGTCAATCCATCGGTATTCGCAACTTTCTTCCATTGCTCCAGTTCCTTGTAACGTTGATCCACATTGACCATCTTCCCCATCAAGGTCAGGCATTCACCAGTTTCCTGGTTCCAGATGGAGTGAATATATACATCGAACCATTCATAGGTATCCGCCTTTACCATAAGGCGAATCTGCACTTTACAAGTTACATTCTGGCTGGTAAGTACCATCAGATGTTTGATAAATTTATTCTTGTCCTGGCCATACAGGAATTCACTGCTCTGTATCCAGTGTGTGGCATCCTCTACGATGTTATTCCTACCAAAAATCTCCCTGAATTTCTCGGAAAAACTGATTAAATCCCTCTGCGTATCATAATCAAATACAATATCTCCGGACAATTCCGTAATAATTCTGTATTTTTCCCGTTCAAGCTCCAGAAGCTGTAAGGTACGATCAGAAATGTTAGTCATGTTGGCTGTGGTTTTCTGCACGTATTCATCTTCGTAACCAAATGTACTTTCATATTCATCCGATAAATTCAAAAGAAAACGGTACATCTCATCTGCATTCTCCATAAAGCAATTCAAAAGCCTTGGATTGAACGTCCCGCATTCTCCATTCTGAATCATCTGTTTGGCTTCCTGATGGCTGTAAGCCGGTTTATACACCCGCTCGCTTGTCAATGCATCATAGACATCTGCAAGTGATACTACCTGTGCCCAAATGGAAATCTCATCCCCTTTAAGACCATCGGGATATCCTTTTCCGTCCCAGCGCTCATGGTGGTGTCTGCAGATATCCAGACAATATCCCATAAAATCCTGATTTTGTATATATTTTAGTTTTCTTGCTACTTCACATCCCTTAACGGTATGGGTTTTCATAATCTCAAATTCTTCACTGGTAAGCTTTCCCGGTTTATTTAAAATGGAATTTGATATTGCTATTTTCCCAATATCGTGCATGGCAGCCGCTTCTGAAATGGTATCGATCTGCTTTGCGGTAAGATTGTATCCGGGAAACCTCATAGATAATATTTGTAGTAAAAACTTTGTTATGATACGAATTCTCAGAATGTGCTGCCCCGATTCCATATTTTTAAACTCTATAATACTGCTTAAGGCATCCAGCAGCTGCCGTGTCTGACTGCGCAGCGCCTGTGTCTGCTGTTCTACCAGCTCTTCCAGACTCTCCTGCCTGCTGTATAACGCCAGCACATTTTTTACCCGCCTTCTTACTATATCCGGATTAAACGGCTTCGTTATAATGTCCGTAACGCCCATAGCATAGCCCTTTTTCATGACGCTCTCTGAATTCTCTGCGGTAATCATCACCACCGGAAGACGCTCCAGCAGACTCTGCCTCTGCAGGCTCTCCAATACCCCAAACCCATCAATGACCGGCATTACAATATCCAGAAGTATAATATCTATTTCATGCTTTTTCTGGGTAATTAGCTGCAGCGCCTGTTCACCGTCGCACGCTTCCAGAACATTATAGTTCTGATAAAACATTTCATTGAGGATTGCACGATTCAACTCCATATCGTCGACTATTAAAATGGTTCTTCTTTTTTGCTCCATAGTCCACCCTCTGTTAATCCAGTTTTTGGATTACTTGTACGATATTCGTATAGGTG
The DNA here is from genome assembly GCA_900539655.1 of uncultured Robinsoniella sp. Taxonomy (GTDB): domain Bacteria; phylum Bacillota; class Clostridia; order Lachnospirales; family Lachnospiraceae; genus Robinsoniella. The sequence goes on along the minus strand of UQCR01000006.1, from coordinate 68,510 downwards.
CTTTTTACCTGTCCAAACAGCTCGGGAATCTTCTCTTCATTACCGGATCTGATACAGTCAACCAAATCAGCACATACTGACTGCAGATTACAAAAGCCTAAATTTCCGGCAACTCCCTTTAATGTATGGGCATTCATTTCTATTCCCTGCATGTTTCCTGCATGGACAGACCCTTCCAGATTTTCAAATGTAGGATCCTGAAGAAATTTTAAAACAAATTTCTCTAATAATTTTTCATTTCCACAAAAACGGTCTTTAACGGCAGAATAATTTTCCTGCCCCAATTCCTCGTACACGTTCTTTATCTCCATAACCTGCTCCAATCCTGTTCACTTTTAATCTATTATAAAGGTGTAAACATGAATAGTCAATGACATTCGGACACAGAGCAGGTATTAACCGCAGTTCCAGCTCTTCCTCAGTAACCAGGATCTGAATCCTATTTTTCACAGTTAAGACAATTCAAACATACCGTTATAAAGCTGATAGTACTTTCCTCTTTGCTCCAACAGTTCCTCATGGTTTCCCCGTTCTATAATGCGCCCGTTTTCCAGCACCATAATGGCATTGGCATTACGTACGGTAGACAGACGATGGGCGATGACGAATACGGTTCTTCCCTGCATCAGTTTATCCATGCCTTTCTCAATCAGCTTTTCTGTCCGGGTATCAATGGAGCTGGTCGCTTCATCCAGAATCAATACCAGAGGATCCGCAATTGCCGCACGGGCTATGGATAATAGCTGGCGCTGTCCCTGGGAGAGATTTGCCCCGTCACTGTGGAGCATGGTCTGATATCCGTTTGGCAGCCTTCGGATAAAGGAATGGGCATTGGCAAGCCTTGCTGCTGCCACCACTTCTTCATGATCTGCATTTAGTTTTCCATAACGGATATTTTCCTCAATAGTGCCGGTAAAGAGGTGGGTATCCTGCAAAACCATAGACAGGGAGTGGCGAAGGTCGTCTTTTTTGATCTGCTTTATATCGATTCCGTCGTAAGTAATTACGCCCTCATCAATTTCATAAAAACGGTTGATCAGATTGGTAATGGTAGTCTTGCCGGCTCCTGTAGATCCTACAAAAGCGATCTTCTGTCCCGGTTTTGCATAAAGGTTTAATTTGTGGAGAATTTCATGGTTATCTTCATAGGAAAAAGTAACATCCTGAAACCGAACATCCCCTCTCATGGGAATCCGGACTTCTTTTCCGTTTTGATCCGGACAGCACCATGCCCAGTGGTGATCCCCATCCATGCCTGGAACAAGGCTTTCGTCCCCATCTTCAGCTACCGGTGTCAGTGTAACATTTCCTCTATCTGTCTCTTCTTCTTCTCCAATGACTTCAAAGATCCGCTCCGCCCCTGCGATTGCAGCCAGTATAAAATTCATCTGCTGGGTAAATTGGTTAATCGGCATTGCCGTCTGACGAACATATACCAGATAACTGGACAAGCTGCCCAGATCCATCAGCCCGCTGATTGCAAAAAGTCCTCCAATACATGCTGAAATTGCATAATTAAGATAGGATATACTTACGATAACCGGCACCATACGGCCCCCGTGAGTCAGTGCTTCCGTAGCAGATGCCCGCAGCTTTTCGTTTCTCTTTTGAAATTCCAGGATGTTTTCTTCTTCATGGTTAAACACTTTTACTACTTTGGCACCTTCCACCATTTCTTCTACAAACCCGTTTAGGCTGCCCAGATATTTTTGCTGCTCTGCGAAGTATTTCTGGCTCTTTTTGCTGCTGTACCGGATAAATGCAAACATACAGATAAACGATACAAAGACAACGAAGCTCAGTCTGGCATTTAAAACCACAATCAAAACAATCGTTCCGGCAGTGACAATGAAGCTTTGTATAACCATGGTAAAACTATTGTTCAGTCCCTCCTGTACAGTATCCATGTCATTGGTAAACCGTGACATTAACTCGCCATGGGTCTTGGCATCAAAGTATGCCAGGGGGAGGTTCTGAATCTTGCTGAACAGATCGCTCCTGATCTCTTTTACCATCTGCTGTGCGGTTCTGACCATCAGCTGGGTATAACCAAAGGTACATAAAACCCCGGTGAGATACATCACCCCCATAAAGACCAGCATCTTAATCAGCCCGGGTATGTCTCCCGGTACAATATAATCGTTCACAATGGGCTTTAGCAGATAAGTACCGTATATATTTGCTCCCGCCGATATCACTACCATTACCGTTACCAGACAAAGAGCAAAAATATGGCGTTTAAAATAACGAAGCATCGTCTTCAACGTTTTCCTAATATTCCTGGGCTTCTTATATCCGATTACTTTTGCCATTATTTATCAGCTCCTTCCTGTCCTGAAGCATATACTTCCTGATAAATGGGATTCGTCTTAACCAGCGTCTCATGGGTGCCTACCGCATCAATATGCCCGTCATCCAATACGATAATCTGATCTGCATGTCTGACAGAGCTGATTCTCTGGGCAATAATAATCTTCGTGGTATCTCGTAGCTCCCGTTCCAGTCCGTCCCTTATCTTCTTTTCCGTAGCCGTATCCACAGCACTTGTGGAATCATCCAGAATCAATATTTTAGGACGTTTTAAAAGTGCCCGGGCTATGCAGAGACGCTGCTTCTGTCCGCCTGAGACATTGATGCCGCCCTGCCCCAGATCAAAGTCCAGTCCTTGAGGAATCTTGTTTAGAAATTCATCCGCGCATGCAATCCGGCATGCCCAGTCGATTTCACTGTCATCCGCTTTTTCATTACCCCAGAGAAGATTATCCCGGATCGTTCCGGAAAATAACGTATTTCTCTGTAACACCATTCCGATTGCTTCTCTTAAATGCTTCATGGGATATTCTTTAACATTGATGCCATCTATCCTGACACATCCTTCCGTCACGTCATACAGCCGCGGTATCAGCTGTACCAGGGAAGTTTTTGCAGATCCCGTACCGCCAATAATTCCCACGGTCTGGCCTGCTTCGATATGAAATGTAATATCACTTAGCACGAATTCTTCTGCTTCCACCTTATATTTGAAATTGACATGTTCAAAGTCAATGCTTCCGCTTCCCACTTCTATATCCCTTGCCAGGTCATCTCTGATTTCACTCTGCTCTTCCATAACTTCCTGGATACGGCCTGCACTTGCAATACTCCTGGTAAGCATCATAAATACGTTGGACAGCATCATCAGCGAATTCAGGATCTGCAGAACATAGCTTAAGAAACCGGTCAGTTCCCCCACCTTCATACTGCCTGCATAAATCAGATTGCCTCCAAACCACAGGATTGCTACAATGGTAAAATACATGACAAACTGAAAACATGGCATATTAAGCATTGCGGTGTGGAATGCTTTTTCGCTGGTAAACTGTAAATGATCGTTTACCTCTTTAAACTTTTCTTTTTCGTAGTTCCCACGGACAAAGGACTTTACAACCCGGATTGCGATGAGGTTCTCCTGGGTTACCCGGTTTATCATATCTACAGCTTTCTGCATTTTCCCATACATAGGACGCAGCTGGCGGATGATGCAGATCAGTGCAGCCGCCAGTATGGGAACTGCTGCCACAAATACCAGCGCCAGCCTTGCATTAATTACAAAGGACATGGTGATCGCCATAACCAGCATGACAGGAGCACGTACAGCCGGACGAATGCCCCCACTGATGGCATTTTGCAGAACCGTTACATCACTGGTCAGCCTTGTTACCAGTGACGAAGTAGAAAAACGATCCATATTCCCAAAAGAAAACTCTGAAAGCCTGCGATATTCTTCACTGCGAAGCTCTGCCCCAAACCCCTGCCCCGCCAGTGCCGCAAACCTTGCATACAAGATTCCCAGCACTAAAGATAACAGAGCACACAGCGCCATCAGAGAACCTTTCAGAAAGATATAAGGAACATCCTTATTCACCACGCCCACATCAATAATATCCGCCATTATCATGGGAATAATTAATTCAAACATCGTTTCCAGTACAACACAAAGGCAGCTGATGTATAGATATTTTTTATAATTATGAAAATATCTCATAAACTTCTGTATCATTGTCTGTTCTCCTTTCCGGCTATTAACCGTTAATATTTTCATACATCCGGTTTAAAAAGTTACGATATTGCTCCTTTTCTTCCTTTGTAAAACCATTAAGGCTTCTTTCATCTGCTTCTTCACAGATTTTTTCCCACTTTTCAAGAGATGCAAGCCCATCCTCTGTCAGTACAATGTGAAATGCCCTGCGGTTTCCTGCTACATCCATACGTTTTATCAATCCGTTCTTTTCCATTGTATCCAGCATCTTGGACATGGTAGCCGGCTCCACATTGCAGAACGCCGCCAATTCCTTCTGCATACAGGCTCCATGGTCATAGAGATAATGCAGAACTTTAGGCTGCCCCACACAAAGCCCCGCTTCCAAAAGCCTTGGACGGATCATATTCCTCTGTGCATGAAAGGTTCTGGCGAGCAGCAGATGGAAGGAATCTTCTTTCCTATCTATATTCATTAGTAATGCCTCCTATCATTAGTTATCTAACTATTAGTATACTAACTATATTCCTATCTATCGCCGGAGTCAATACTCCTTTTAAAAATGCCTGATTTTGCGCCGGATGGCTAAAAACCAATAAAAAACGGGCATTTAAGGAAAAATACATCAGTATTTCTCCGCAAATGCCCGCGTAACGCCACAAAGTGTCTGATTCACCATTACCCCACACAATTCATAGCTATTCCTACCGGGGTAACCAGAAATGGATTCTCCGGCTTAATCGTTTTGATTCCTGTTTTTTTCTCAAAGATTTCCTCTATTCCAGTAAGGCAGCAGGTTCCTCCGCACAGGTAGATTGCTTTAATCTTCTGGTCATGGATATATTTATTAACGATGGATGCCATTTTTTCAAATACCGGTTTTACCACCGGGAAGATTTCATTATGATTTTTGTAATCCTGTTTCATAACCTCCGCTTCTTCGAATGAGATATGGTATCTTCCGGAAAGTACCAGTGTTACATGTGTTCCTCCGGTTGCTTCGTCCTGTATTTCTTCAACTTTGCCATTTTTAATAATTGCAAGACCTGTTGTACCGCCTCCGATGTCTACGATAACGCCATCTTGAATCTCGTAGACCGAGTTTGCGGCGGATGGCTCATCACAGACGCGAATGACCTCGAATCCCGCTCCTTCTGCCACATAGGTATGGGTCTTTAAACTGCTCTGCGTACCAGCCGGCATGGCAATGGCGCATTGAGTCAATTCACATTTCAGGCGTTTTTCAAGCTTCGCTTTTAATTTTTTTACAATCTCAAGCGCACCCAGATAATCTACCACCACACCGTCTCTAAGTACTCTGGCACTTTGTTTTTCACATGCCACAGGCTGATTATTCTCATCTAAAACGGCAATTACAATATATGCCGTTCCCAGGTCCAGTCCTACTTTCAGCCTGCCCTTGTAGGGAAATGTTTTTTCCTCTGCCTCTGTGACTCGTTTCATGTACGCATTTACTTTTTCTATATTCATCTAAATAACGCTCCTGTAATTACAAAATTTTGTTGATCTGCTCACCCTTTAACCACTGGTCAATATTTCGGAATACAATTTCGGCTCTTATTTCCATGGATTCTTTCGTAGCAAATGCCACATGAGGTGTCACAATGGTATTTTTTGCATGAAGCAGAGGGTGGTCTGTATGAAGCGGCGGTTCCACTTCAAATACGTCAATGCCAGCTCCCGCAATACGTCCTTCATTCAGTGCATTAGCCAGAGCGTCCGAATCCACAACGGGACCTCTTGCTACATTGATAAGTATCGCAGACTTTTTCATATATCCAATTGTCTCCTCGTTAATAAGATGACGGGACTGCTCCGTCAATGGGCAGTGCAGTGCTACTATATCTGCTTCTTCCAGCATTTCTTTTAGTGGCAGATAAGTAATCAGTTCACTGTTTTCTTTCCTGGAAAAACCGTTATAAGCGATGACCTTGCATCCAAATGCACTGCAAAGCTGGGCGGTGCGCTGACCAATTGCTCCTGTGCCTATGATTCCCACTGTTTTTCCTTTTAATTCAAAACCAACCAGTCCATCCTTGGTTTTTCCTTCCCTGCATCGTGCATCCACCTGTGGAACATTGCGAAGAAGTGAGAGCATCATGCAAAGCGTAAGTTCTGCGACGGACTCATTAGAGTAACCGGAAGCGTTGCTAAGGGCAGCTCCCATTTCTTTTGCCGCATTAAGATCCACATGGTCTACACCGGTAAATGCCACATCAATAAATTTCAAATGACTGCAGCCACGGATTACTTCCTGTGTAAGCGGCATGTTCGCCAGTATCAGAATGTCCGCATCCCTGCTTTCTTCCTTTAACACTTCCACATCACTGCTTTTTTCATAAGCCCGGAAGGTATGTCCCGCTTCTTCCAGTGGTTTTACATAACTATTTAATATATCCTCACTGACTGCGAGGGATTCTAACATTACAATATTCATGATATTACTCCTTTATTCTTTTGCATGATTTAAAAATCATAGTAAAGTATACATCAGCCGCCTGCAGAAATCAATATCCCTCCACATCATAATAAAAAGCGTACTGCTGCAATATTCCGGCAAACCCCTGGTATTTTAAAAATGGGAATCCATCCGGGTAATGTCGGTCTAATACTTTCTGGATATGGGTATCTATGGGAAATGCATCAATATGATGCAGAGCAAACAGACATATGCATTCTGCCACTTTTATTCCAACTCCGCATAGCTTCAAGAGCTCTCTTCTGGCATCTTCATATTTTAAATCATAGAGACGGTATAAATCATAACCTCCGCTTACAACCATATCCGCGGTTTTTCTGATGTACTTGTTCCGGTATCCCAGGCTACAGGAGCACAGATCCTCTTCCTGAAGTCCCGCAAGTGCTTCCGGAGAAGGAAAAGTATAGTATGTTTCATTTCTAAAATTCTTTCTTTTCTCACCGAAGGCTCTGCAAAGAGACTCTACACATTTCTTGATTCTGGGAATGTTATTTTGCTGGGATATGATAAAGGTAATCACCATTTCCCACAGTTCCTGGCGGAGGATACGAATTCCACTGCCATACGCGCTTGCCTGCTGCATATATTGGTCCTTACTTTCAATCTGCGCTTTAAATGCCCCATAATCTGTCATGAGGTCAAAGTAAGTTTCCCAGGCTTCCTGAAACTCTTTTTCACTGCAGGAAAAAGTAATTTCCTCCCCCTGCTGTATAATTTCCAGATACCGCCCCCGGGCAATCAGAGAATAGCTTCCGTCTTCTCTTCTGTTCAAACGGAAACACTGCCCGGAATCAGCGATCTGAGCAATATCAAAGTCCTTTATTTTCTTTATCGTTTTGTCTTTCATGTCTCTCCCAAAATAGAGTGTGTCTTAAAATTCATTCCCGGCGTAAAGCAATTTTCAGACACACTCTTTCGCAAGAACGTATGTTAATCGTTGGATTTTAAATGTACAATCTTATTTTTCGTCCTGTTTTCTATTATTTCCAGCTGCCCGATACTCTGGACAAATTTTGCAAAGGTTGCATATCCGTAATCTTTCACCTTAAAGTTATCAAATTTACGGTGGATGCGATTGCCCAGAAATGCCAGTTCCATGCCTTCCCTGCCGCTGCTGCGCACCAGATTAATGGCATATTCCGACAGCTGTTCTTTCTTAATATTATTGTCCTTCATCCGGACCATAATGGCATTGTTATTCTTGGTAAGTTCAAAGCTTTCCATTTCTTCCAGAAACTTGGACAGGGAACTGTATCCATAATTTCGGACATCAAAGTCGGAATATTTTTTCACCAGACGGCTGCCGATTTCCCCAAGTCCTGTCATTCGGTCCTTGTCGTCATTTTCTGTTATAATGGACACAATATCATTCTCAATGACACGCTTGCTGATAATGCTGCTGTCCTCCATCCCCTGCTGGCTGTCTCCCAGACGGTTTCTGCTGCCCAGGGAGCTGTCACTTAAACGTCCCTTATGGACAAATACCTCTTCTTGTGTTTCCTCATCCTGTTCTAACAGAATCTCCAGATTTGTAAATACCGTACAGGCAGCACGGAAAGACCTCGGTGTCTTTTCCTCTCCCATCCCGATTACGTCTTTGCCGGATTCCCGCAGTCTGCTGGCTAAACGCGTAAAGTCGCTGTCGCTGGATACGATACAGAACCCATCCACATTGTTGGTGTACAATATATCCATGGCATCGATAATAAGTGCAGAATCCGTCGCATTTTTTCCAACGGTATTGCTGAACTGCTGAATCGGCATAATAGAATTTTCTAACAGTGCCTGCTTCCATTTCGTTGTCTGGGCACTGGTCCAGTCTCCATATATTCTCTTGTATGTGATGACCCCGTACTTGGTCATTTCATTCAGTATACAGGAGATATATTTTGAAGAAATATTGTCTGAATCGATCAATACTGCAAATGTTTTTTCTTTCATTTATATGTTGCCCTCTTTTCATTTCATATCTTATAAATCAATACACAAAACTTCTGAGCAGCTCTTTTAAGAGCTGTTCCAAATCTGCTTCTGCGCATCCTCCCTCTTTTTGGTCATCTTCAAATCCGCTATAATAGCCATATAGAAGTTCTAATTGCAGCCAACGTCCCTCTTTTACCGCTTTTATCACTAAATCTGCTGCCGCATTATTCTTGTAAACATAGCGGGACAGTGCTTTTGCAATCCCGTCAATGTTTCTCTTATCTAACAACCTTTCTTTGGAGCTCCGATTCAGCGTTTCTGCCAATTCCGGATTCTCCTTCATCATTTCGTCGTAGTCTTTCCATTTTTCCAATCTTCCGATCTTCTCCTTCATTTGGCACTTATTGCGTAATTTTTCTTATATTATTATAATTTAAATAAACGCAAATAGCAATGTTATCTGATGGATTCTTTTATTAAAGTTAATATTTCCAGTCTTTGATCCGTAAAATCAGGAGATTTCTTGCAGAATGAATCTTAACCTTTTCATAAGCTTATCTTCATTTTTTATAAATGATTGCACCTACATTTATTATTGTTTTCTACTCCAAGTATGGTATACTCTTTTAATATAATTTGAAACTAATACATAATATACATACAGAGCGGTTAACAAAATCTCTTAGAGTACTCCCAAAAAGGATGTGATAGCAAGATGTTAAAAACAAAGAAATTTATATTGTCGGAACAGAATGCGGATATGGTTGCAGATCTCATCGTAGAAACGCTGCAGCAGCTTTCTGTGGAACCGGAAGAAATATTAAAGATACGCCTCTCTATGGAAAAAGCACTGGACAGCTGGATGGAAAAAGGGCTGGCACCCAATTCCGGTGAATTAATCATTCAGACCCGTCTGAAAAAAGTGCAGATTACATTAAAAGTACAGGGTAAGGAAGCTAATCCTTATGAACAAAACGACGATGACCAGTTCGGTGATGCATTTTTCAGCCAGCCGTTTCTGGCTGCAATAGGGAGTGGCAGCGGCTGCGGCTATGTCTACTCCAAAGGCATGAACATTGTATCTGCTAACATCAGGCACAAGGCTTCCAATCCATTTTTACCAATTGCAATTGCGGTTCTCCTGGCACTTGCTGCCGGAGTAATCACGCATTACCTGCCATTGGAAGCTTCCGATTTTATACTCAATCAGGTTGCAATACCCGTTTTTGATAAATTTACCGGCATGCTGACTACGATAATCTGCCCAATGCTGTTTTTTGCAGTTGTATGGGGAATCTACCATATTGGAGCACCAAACCGGCTGGGGAGTGAAGGGAAAAAAGTTCTCTGGCACTTCAGTGGGATTCTTATAGGAATGACACTATTAGGTGGGATTGCCGCTGCAGTGTTTACAAAAATTTATTTACCATCAGCAGGATCTGAGGGAATACAGACTGAATCTATATTTCAATTGCTTCTTGAAGCAATTCCGGAAAATGTGATTGACCCGTTTCAGACCGGAAATGCCATACAGATCATTGTACTGGCTATACTGGTAGGCATGGCAATGGTACTGCTGCAGCACCGAATCAGCATTGCCGGACAATTAATGGAACAGTGCAGCGCCATTTCCCAGTGTATTGCAGGTTTCATTGCCGCCATTTCACCGGTTTTTATATTCTTAAGTATTTACCGGCTTATCGCAGGCAATTACATACCACTGCTTTTTAATATGCTGCAAATGGCCGGCGTCTACCTGCTGTGCATGGCAATAGTTTTTCTCCTTTATCTGATATCCGTCAGAATAAAAGAAGGAATTTCGCCAATCCTTATTTTAAAGATAATTATGCCTTCTTCCTTACTTGCCTTAGTAAATGCTTCTTCTAACGCAGCTTATTCCGCTATGAGAAATAACTGTGATAAAAAACTGGGAATCGACCACAGGCTTTCTAAATTTACGATTTCCTTTGGAAGTGTGGTATTTAAACCGGCTGCCGTGGTGCACTTAATTCTCTTAACCGTATTTTGCGCTCAGGCATACGATGTCAAAATAACCGTCGGAATGCTTGTAATTACCATGATCGTATCATTTATACTGGCTTCAGTGGCACCTTCTATTCCAGGCGGATTTCTCTCCGGATATGCCGTTCTGTTTTTACAGGCCGGGATTCCAGCCGAAGCACTTGGATTGGCTGTCATTGCAGATATCGTTATGAACGCCCTGAATGCAGCATTTAATGTATTCATTTTACAATTAGAAGTTTTTCATTGTGCAAAAAGAGCTGATCTTCTGGATACTGAACTTTTACTGAAATCTTAAAATATCATATACACTCATAAGAAACATCTTCCGGTGCATACTAAGTGATATGGCAGACAGCTGCCAGCTAATTACTGTTAATTACGCACTGCGATACCAGTACATCATTACTCGATTATTTATGAAATGCTGTACTGGCTTGTGCATAGAGAGGAGATGTGAATATGGATAATAAAGGTTATAATAATTATGACGTTACCGAGCTTCCCAATTCCTGCAAATCCGTTATGGAACACATGGTAAATGAATTGGAAAAAGAGGAACAAGAGGCAGCAGCCCAGTCAAGCACGAAGAGCAAAAGTAAAAAGAAGAAAAAACATTCTTAAATATTCATATAGCTTTCTGAAAGAGCATCCGGACTATTTTGACCCGGGTGCTTTTCTATAACTTTTTCTATTACTTTTTCCATAACAATTATTTTCTTGTACCATATATTATCATAAAGCAAAAACTTTGCAAAGGAGGTTATATGCTTAAGAAAATTTTATCCGTTCTCTTATCAATAGTGCTTCTTTTTTCCCTCTTTCCTGTTTTTATGGTCTCTGCGATTCCTCCTTCGTCACATCCGCTTTACCGTGGCATTGACGTGAGCTTTTATCAGGAAGACATTGACTTTGAGCAGGTTGCTGACTCCGGTATTCAGATCGTTTATATTCGTTCCAGTCTGGGAGGGGATTATATTGATCCTAAATTTGAGGACAATTACCGTAAAGCATCTGCAGCCGGACTGTCCATTGGCTTTTACCATTATGTAACGGCAAGAAGCATTTCCCAGGCTCAGTACCAGGCACAATTTTTTGTAAATACTATTTCGGGCAAAGATTTTGACTGCCGGCTGGCAATGGATTTTGAAGATCTCCAATATCTCACCGATACAGAAATAAATGCCATTGGATTAGCATTTATACAGACCGTGGAACAGTTAAGCGGCAAAAAAGCCGTAGTCTACAGCGATTCCTACAATGCAGGCTACTCATTTAGCGGAGCCGTTACCAACTACCCCCTCTGGGTGGCGGAATACGGTGTGTCCTCTCCTTCCGACACTTCAAATTGGAGTTTCTGGGTGGGCTGGCAGTACTCGGATAACGGCAGCGTACCGGGAATCAGTACGGCTGTGGATCTGGACTATTTTACCGATGGCATCTTTTTAAACGGCAGCGGAACGGTTACTCCTGTTTCGCCCCCGCAAAACCCCTCTACTTCTTATGTGGATTATGAGGTAAAGCCAGGAGATAACCTTTGGAATATTGCCCATCTCTATCATACCAGTATAACAGCGATTGCAAATGAAAACGCACTGTCAGACCCAAGCCTCATCTATCCGGGTCAGATTCTGCGCATCCCCATAGAGGATAATACTCCGTCTGACCAGACTTACCTGACTTATTCGGTAAAACCGGGAGATACGCTCTGGGCAATCGCACACCAGTATCATACCAGTATCGGTGAAATTGTAAGGCTGAATCAGCTTCAAAATGAGAATCTGATCTTTCCTGGGGAAAAACTTAAAATTCCCTGCAAGCCCAATTGTATTTCTCAAAATCCGGTTCAGTGGTATACCGTTAAAGCCGGTGATACGCTCTGGGCAATTGCGATCAGATACCATACCACAATCAGTGCTCTTGTTTCCGAAAATCATATATCCAATCCCGGATTGATTTTAGTTGGACAAAAGCTTAGGATTCCTTAGCAGCATGGAAAAAGCGCCTGCCCCATTGCTTATCTTGCAATGAAGCAGGCGTTCTGCCAATTATTTATTTCAACTTTACACAGCCTCTGATCACTCGTTCATTCACACTCATGACGAAATCTTCAATTTTCTTTTTATCCGGCTCATCCGGTAAAGAAGTGTTCTTTGCCGCATCATCCAGACGCTTTTCATAATCCGCCAAAATATCATAAAACTCATCCCGATACATGCCGTCTTCTCTTTGAAATGCCCCGTTTCTTACACTCATAAGCAGATCATGCTCTTTTTCACGGTAAGTACAGACCTCTTCTTTTTCCAGGATATCAATTGCCATCATGAAGAGGCGAAGCAGATGCATCGCATGTTTATTCAGATGCGCCTCATCCTTTTTATGATTACGTTTCCCGATCTTGTCATACTCTTTCACCACATTGTTCATCTCACACCAGATATTGCGGTAATCTCTTAATGGATAGTGGGTGAAATGGGCATCCATGAATATCTCCTGCTCAAATTCCGGATTTACCGCCTGATCCAGATATATGTTCAGGCTGCCATTTGCAAACTTTGCATAACGTTCTTTGAAATTGTACATGGAGTTTTCTACAGAACGCAATATATGCTGTTCTTTTTCAGCCTGGGGCATTGTATCCCTGGCAAGTGCATTTTGAAGGCGCCTCAGCTGCTGTCCGGCATAGCCGCCAAAGGAATGAATGGCACGTTTAGATAAAAATAACTTTTTATGATCCAGCAATTCCTGCCCTATTGGTGACAAATACAGATAATGCTCCTCCTTTAATCCCAGCATTTCGCAGGTATTGGGATTGCAGTCCATTAATAATTTTATAATCTTATTGAAAGTGTAAATGGTCGTATCGGTTTTACTGTCTACATATTGATCATAACTTCCAAGACCAATCAGGTCTGATTTACGATTGACCGCAATCCCGCGGATATCATAATCACTGAATTCATTATTTGTACCGTAAGCATAACTTCCGGCAACAGAAAGGAGAATCAGGTTTTCCCCCAGATGCTCGTCCTGCCAGAGAAAATCATACTCCGGCGTATGTATCAGTTTTTTAAAGTTCATGGCTGCCACACAAATCTCCTTTCCATACATTTTTTCATTCATTTTTCATTTATTTTTTCATTCATTTTATTCATTCTTTTATTCATTTCTGCTATTTATTAACATTCATAATTCCTTCAGTCCGTTTATTTCTCCGCTCATGATCAAAGGCAGATTTTTCTTTATTTTTTCACTTGTCCAATCCCACCATTTTAATCTTAGCAGCTCATCCACTGTCTCGCTGTCGAAGCGCATTTTAATCTTTCTTGCCGGAACTCCGCCCACGATTGTATAGGGGGGCACATCTTTGGTCACTACTGCTCTGGTTCCAATTACTGCTCCGTCACCAATATGAACGCCTGCCATAATAATCGCATCATATCCGATCCAGACATCATTTCCAATCACAATATCTCCCTTGTTATCCCAGGCGTCCCTCACATTTTCCTTCTTCAAATCCCATTCTTCAAAAAAGATAGGAAATGTATGATTCGCAAGAGACCCCATGGCATGATTGGCACTGGTGAACAAAAACCTGGCTCCACAGGCAATGGAACAGAATTTACCAATAACCAGCCGGTCCTGATTAATCGGATAGTGGTACAAAACATTGTTTTTTTCAAAATCTGCAGGATCCTTTTCAAAATCATTATAGATGGTGTATTTTCCCACTTTGATATTGGGGTTTGATACCACCTGATCTAAATACACGGTTTCATTATCATTACTTCTTGGATATTTTTTATTTACTGGAATAGTCATTTCAAATCCTCCTGTTATATTATCGGGTCTTCTCTTTTTCCATTCCAGTTTCTGCAATACAGCGTTTCACCCAGCTTCGCCCCCTTAAACTTTTCCAGTTTCTGTCAAGCATGACTCTAAATTTTCAAATTATATTTATGCTACACATTATAAGATATTCTGACTGATTTGCCAAGGGAATATAGAAAACTCCTGTCATCAATTAAAAACATGCTTTGATACATAAGATATTTATTTATGGCAAAGATAAATATGGAAAAATAATTAATTGGAGGAACCAACATGCATTTAGAGCCAAAATTTATCATCGATAAAGAAAACCATCTCGTCCTGGAAGTAATCAGTCCTGGCAATCCCACCTCATCTTGTACCTGTCAGGATTTTACGGAATTAAAACCCAATACATCTGAGGGGGCTTCCGAAAAACATCTTCCTATTATTGAAATTAACGGAAATCAGGTAACCGTCAAGGTTGGCAGTATTTATCATCCCATGACAGAAGAACACAGCATTGCATGGGTGTATCTGCAGACTAAAAAAGGCTGTCAGAGAATCAATCTCTGCCCAACCTGTGAACCTGTGGCGAACTTTGTATTAGCCGATGGCGACGAAGCCATTGCAGCTTATGCTTATTGTAATCTGCATGGATTTTGGAAAACAGAAGTTTAAGAAGGCAACCAGAAAGTAGAAATCCCGAAAGCAGACAGAAAAACATTGACACTGTCTGCTTCCGGGATTTTCATATCAAACACTAATTCACATTTCTGGAATTGAAGTCTACCATAACACGTGTTACTTCTTCAATATATTCTTCTTTTAACAGTAATAACAGCTTTGGCATAAATTCCTCCAGGTATTCCTTTGTCAGCTTACCCTGATCCATTCTATAAAAACTGTCCGTAAGAAGACCTTTTGCCTCTTCTTCACTTCCGGGTTCCACCCGCTCCATAATAAATTCCAGGAAGCGGTTTTGCCCCTGCTTTTGGTTTTCATTTTCCATATCGCTTACTTTTTTCCTCTTTCTATCAATGATGATTCTTTTTATTATTTGCCGTTCTACTGTTCTCTATACTCTAACATCTCCTCCATCTTTTTTTTATCAATGGCTGTCAGTTCCACCCAGGCAGGTCGAAATCCACTTCTTATTGCATTACGGACAGAGCCGATGTTGGACCACGCCGCACAATAAAATGGCACCTTGCCGCGATTCAATACCTCCATCGCCAGCCTGCTTGTCAGAGCCGAGGCAATGCCCCCTTTCCGATAATCAGGCAAAACATCGATGCCGATCTGCCACATCGTATCGCAGTCTGCAGAACATCCCGCCATACCAATCATTTTTCCTTTATCAAAAGCTGCCGCAGCCAGCACATCCAGATGCTTTCTTTTCTCACATAGGGCATTGCTCCATGCTGATATATAAAGATCTGTAAAATCCTTCTGCTCCAGGATACGGATTTCATATTTACAAGGCAGTTCTGCCACCCTGTCCACATCAGGCAAAAAATATTCAGCCATATAGCAAAGTGCCTTACCATATTTATCAAACTCTTTTGAAAGCACATGGATAGCCGGCGTTTCAAAGCAGTGCTCCCGTGGAAAGCGATTGATATAATTGGCAACAAAATCTTTTACTCTATCGTCAACAGAAGCCACAATATTATTTCCATACGAAACTAAATTACTAAAAAATGGCAGTTCCAGATATCGCCTGGCATTATTGTTTACTTTAGAAATAACAACTCTATTGTTTTTCTGCATAAAATCCTCTGCACTGCAATTCAGGTCTATGGCTGATTGCAGCATGGCTTTTTCCATGATTTCTTTATTGGTCATAACTTCTCCTTTTCAATCCATATCTACATATTATCGGCAGCTTATTTTAAGGCCGTTGGTTTGTCTATGTACCTCATCTATAACCATTCTAATATATCCGGTAAACAATGTCTATTGATGAATGTTCATTTTACCGTTTCATCTTCCGTTTCATCTTCGGTTTCATTTTCTGCTTTATTTTCTGCTTGCACATAAAATGAGACAGAACTATAACAGTTCTGTCTGATCATAGAGTTTAATTATTGAAGCTGCATGAACTAATAAAACTTCTTCTGATATGCATTCGCCATTTTAAGCAAGTTTTCCGCCTCTTCCTGAGAATTAGCATTTATTGTATACATTACGCCTTCCGGTCTCAAATTTTCTAACAGCACCTTTAATTCCTCTGGCCTTACCTCGATCTGAATCATTTTTCCTGCATCCTGGATTTTGTGCAAAACATCCATCCAGTGAGATGCCCCAGGCTGTCCGGCACCATATACCCATTGGATACCTTTTAATTGATCAATTTTCAACAGACGGTCTAAATGTTTCAGTGCATCTGGTCCGTCCAGATGATAGATGCTGGCATCTAAGAAATTCAGTTCTTCTTCCAGTTCTTCCACTACCAGTTCTTCATACATCTTCTCTGAAATCATACAGGAAAAATCACAGCAGGTAGGATACCATCTTTTTTCATGCCATATTCCCATCCAGTTAGTGCAACCTTTTTGATAGGTAGTGGTTAAATCATACAACTCTTCATATACCTGTTTAAATCCATCAAGAAGATCCATCACACCTTTTTTGATAAAGTCGGGATTATCCAAAGTATCTATGCAGAGTTCCTGTGGACCGCGCATGGAAACCAAACCATCCAGCCCCGGATGTATATCAGTAATGCCTACTAAGTATTTATCTTTTCCATCTTCTACTGCAGCTTTTGTCATTTCTACCATTTTCCGGTAGTACTCATTTTGGTTCTGAAGTAAAAATCCATGATATTCCTCAACATTTTCATCACTCAAAAATGGAATGGACCAACTGGTATCCTCTCCAAAAGCAAGTTCCGTACCATAACAAGCTGCAAAATAATCTGGTCCCAGATTTGGATTCAATGCCGGAAATGCCTCTCCTCCGTAATAAGTATTCTGCATTTCCCAATTATTACTCTTGATCATATATTCTGTATCCATCCATCGTTCTTTTAAAGTAGAATGATTACCCGCCGCTCTCATCTCTGTATAATTTTTAGGAGCACGGATGCTCAATATGGGCCTGTCATGATTTTCTAAAGCCCAATACTCCTGATAACGTTCCTTTATCTTATCCCAATTGTTACAATATAGCATGTTTTCTCCTCCGCAATCCTTTTTTTAATTGTGTAAATTACCTTCTTTGCACAACGCCTGTCTGATATTCTGATGGTGTACAGTTACAGAACAGCTTAAAACGTTTACTAAAATAAAACTGATCTGAAAATCCGATCATTTCAGCAATTTCACTGCATCTGTATTGATCATTCTGCAATAATTCTTTCGCTTTTTCTATCCGAATCTCTTCTAGCCTCTGCATAATAGTCCTGCCCGTCTGGGTCTTAAAAACTCTTCTTATATAGCTGTTTTCAAAAAATAAATTTTCAGCTATATTACTAACCGACAAATTCACTTCACTGTAATGGCTCTGTAAGTATTTTTCAATTTTGGTAACCAGGATTTCTTTCTTACTGCTAATCTGTATATAAGTACAGTCTGTCAGCATTTCATATACATAATTCTTAATAATATCTTTTACCTGATGACTGGAAAAACAATCTTTTAATTCTGTTATTATACTATCTTGTGTCTGCATATAATCCGAAAGCTGATTTTCTGTATTATAATGAAAATAGGAACGGACACCTATCGAAAGGGAATTATATATGGAAATTACATATTGAAATGAAAACATCTGGTTTTCTGATAGTCCAAACATTTTTTCTATAATCGCATCTACTTTTGCATACTCTCTCATTTCAAAATACTTTATAAGTAAGTTTACATCCTGCGTACTGTAAAAAGTAATTCCTTTGCTTAAATTCTGTATATCATTAAAACAGGCTATTTTTTCATTCACCTTAATAATGTTTTCAAAAACCATCTGTGCCTGTTTAAAAGAATTCTGTAATTGATCCAATCGTGGTACAATATTCCCCATGGCAACTGATTCAAGCATATACGCTGCTTTATCATTTAAAATCATATGATAGGTCTTTTTCAATTCATCCATTGTTCTGTCACTGGAATTCAATACATTTACAAGGGTAATACAGCTCCCATCATTTCTCAGGCAAAAGTTCTCGACGCCTGTATCATTTAAATAACGATTCAATAGGTTCCTAATTACAGAAAGATCATAATTTGCATAACCCTTTCTTATTTTTATCATGGTAACAAGTGACGGCGAATTTGTCTGAGCTATTTCCTCATTTGAAATCTCCAAATCAGGCTGGAATTCTATAATTCCCCTTAGGAATAACTCCTGCTGCATCTGTTTATTTTCCTTTGATTTCTCAATGTCTTCTATACATTTGCACAGTGCCTCCTGCAGTTCTTCTCCGTCAAAAGGTTTTAAAAGGTAATCAAAGACATTGAGCTTAATTGCCTGATGTGCAAAAGAAAATTCATCATAAGCTGTCATAATAATTACCCGTGTTTCCGGGTTCCATGACTTTATTACCTCACATGCCTCAAGCCCATTCATTCTGGACATATTGATATCCATAAATATAATATCCGGTACTTCTTTTCTTATAGCCTCCAGTGCTTCCTCCCCATCTTTTGCATATCCGCAAATAGTACAATGCACCGCATTCCAATCTATAATCTGGCTGAGATAATCCAGATAAATGCTTTCATCATCAACCAACAGCACTTTATAGTTCATGATCATCACCCCTTTTTAGATTAATACACAAGACTATGCAGGTGCCAATGGGGGTATCCTCTAACTGTATACAGGTACCTTCTCCATAAAAAATCTTTAAACGTTCCGACACGTTTTTTAACCCAAAACTTTCTAAATCCGTCTCACGTTGTTCCCCTGATAATATCATCATAAATTTATCTTGACTAAGGCCTATGCCATCATCAATCACACGGATATAAGCCCACTCTTCTTCCAGTTCTCCCGTTATCAATATATGGCCCTTTCCGTTTCGGGGTTTGATTCCGTGGTAAATTGCATTTTCCACCAATGGCTGCAAGGTTAATTTGGGAATTTGTAATGCACTTAATTCCTCAGGAACGGTAATAGAATAGCTTAGGCTATCCTGATAACGGACCGTTTGGATGTCCAGATACTTTTGCAATGCATCCAGTTCCTGGTCCAGCCCGACCCAATCCAGTCCTTTATTCAAAACAAGGCGGTAATATCCAGCCAGAAGCTTTATCATTCTGCTGGCGTCCGCATGGCGTTTCATACTATTCAGGCAAAATATAGTATCCAGTGTATTATATAGGAAATGCGGTTTAATCTGAGCCTGAAGGAGTGCCAGTTCTAACCGTCTCTTTTCCTTCTTCTCATTTGTGATATCTTCAAATAACTGATGATTCATATCAACCATCTGATTGAAACTGGAAATCAGAATGCCTTCTTCATTATGGGTATCCATGTCCGGCAGTTTTTCCGGCAAAGATTTCGTGAATTTTCTCATATGTTCCGATAATGCTGAGATTGGTCCGGCTATATGTCTGGCAATCATGATTGTAAGCATATAAAACACCATAAGCAGCACCAAACTGATCCCAATGATCACAACGGTTATATTGTTTACATCAGAAAGCATGGATTTTACATCTAAAACTGATACCAGATTCCATAGGTCATTGACTTTATATTCACTGCTGTAATAGTTTTTTGTATCAGATATTTTATCATCTAACTTACTGATCATATTTTCAGAATAATCCAGTTGAGAATCATAAGATGAGATTCCTTTAATACCGCTCATAGCATCACGGTCATCACTGGAAATCATCATTTTATTATAATCCAGGAGATAAAACTCCACATCCTCACTACTATTCTCATTTCTATAAATTTCATAAATATTTTGCTCATCCAGTTCCAGAATTACATAACCTATATCCGTATTCTCCTTTACATCACGCAGAATCTTCACATAATGCAGGCTGAATTCAGAAAACGCTGATTCCATTTGCAGAGAATAATACCATTGTCCGGTAGTCGATATTCCCATTGAGTCAAACTGCTGAATTAAATCGTCATTGCGGTCCGAACTTATGTAAGAACGGTTTCTGTCCTTTTGATAGAGGTCCCCATTTCTATACAATACAGCAATCTGGCTTACATCAGGAAACATGAGGAAGCTATTTTCAATAATATTTAATATTGTCTGCTTGGTTGCACTGTCATATAAATCGGGATACAACGAATTATTTTTTTTCAGACCTACGGTATTGTTTATATTCACAATAACACTGTTACAGCAGCTATTCAGATTCGTTGACAGCATACCGATTTGCTGAACGACCAGATTATCTTCATAATGCCTTCCCTGAATGAGTTTTTCGTACATTTGATCCTTGTAAATTCCTCGCAGCCCTATAATGACACATATTGCAAACACTGTAAAAAAGATAAAAAACGAATAACTGATTCTCTGTTGAATCATCATATTTTGTAATCTCTTTTTCATTCATTCCCTCCATTTTTCTTATCGCTGTATTAACATTATCAGAGCATGCTAAACATGCTCTGATACCTGCAATATCAATTACACTCCAATTGCCCAAGCTTGATCATGCAAGTTAATATCACCTAATATTATAAAGGGATTGACGTATCCCGACAATGAATTTAATTCTTCATTCCGGAAAAAGCCATTGCATCACTTACTTTGTTGCTGAAAAATACATATAACAAAATTACCGGAAAACTTGCAATTACCAACGCTGCACCTACGGGTCCCCAGTCCGTGGAAAACTGTCCGTAAAAACCCGCCATTCCCAACGGAAGTGTCTTCAACTCATTTTTAGTTATTAAGATTAATGCCAGGCTAAATTCATTCCAATGGGAAATGAACTGATAAATCACCAGCACCGAAACCGCTGACTTCATCTGAGGCAGTATGATACTGAAAAAGGTTTTACAAAAACCCGCCCCTTCGATGTATGCCGACTCTTCCAGCTCAATCGGCAGGCTTCGGTAAAAACCATACAGAACCATAACTCCGAACGGAAAGCTAAGAGCAACATAGGGAACAATCAAGGACCACAATGTATTTGTCAAATGAAGATTTTTAACCATAACAACAAGAGGTGTCATGACTGCCTGTATGGGAATGAACATCCCGGCAATTACCATGGAATGTAATGCTTTTGTAGTCCGTACCCGCACTCTGGACACAACATAAGTAAACATCAGGCAAAAAAGGATTCCCAGAAACATCGCAGCAAGTGAAACCCAAATGCTGTTCTTAAAGTATAAAAGGATATCGAATTGTGTTACTGCCTTGATGTAGTTTCCCCACTGTGGGACAATTGGCGGTCCAAATGGATTTGTCACAAATATTTCTTCATTATTCTTCAATGAATAAAAACCCATCCAGATAACGGGATAGAGACATATCGCCCCATATATTACCATAATTACATATACCATTATCCTGGAAGATTTTATTTTTTTCTCTGAAGCTTTTATTTTCTTCATGTTTAGCCTCCAAATCAGTTAATACTGTACATCAAAACGTTCTGTTAATTTATTAATAATAAGCATCATCCCAACACAGATAATTACAATAACTACTGCTATAGCACTTCCATAACCATATTTTTGAAGACTGAATAATGCCTTATACATCATAATCGGCATTGTATAACTGGAATTACCGGGACCTCCTCCAGTCATCAGGTATATCATTTCGAATGCCCTAAATCCATATGTAATGCACATAACCACACTGACCTTAATCGTAGACACTGTTAATGGAAGGGTTATATGAAAAAATTGCTGTTTTTTATCTGCCCCATCAATCACAGATGCCTCATAGTAAACATTAGGTACATTTTTCATTGCCGCATAGATAATCAGCATATGGTATCCCATTCCTTTCCAGGATTCTGCTATAACAATTGCAATGATACCTTTTACCGGTTCATTTAGCCAGTTCTGCTTCCAATCTGAACCAAATAAACCAGCCATTTGGTTTACCAGCCCAAAATCCCCATGGTAAATAGAAATCCACAGCTGTGCCACAACAGACACCGACAATAGAACCGGAAAGAAATATATATCCTTAAAAAACCGCTTTCCTTTTATCCTGAAGTTTACTAGAAAATATGCAAGAAGTGTTCCAATTCCAATTTGATATACAGTCAGTATTGCCGAATATAAAAGGCTGTTACGAATGGAAATCTTCAAATCTCTGGATGCAAATAGGCGCTTATAATTATTTACTCCATTAAAAACGGCTTTATTAATGCCATCCCACTCGGTAAAGCTCATTGCCGCAGATTGTATCAGAGGAATAACTATAATAATGGAAAATAAGATTACAACCGGTGCAACAAACAGAAACATGGCCGCTTTTTTCTTTTTAAATAACGGATTCATCATCTAACCCTTTCTTCCCTGCAAAATATTTTACCTATTCGCCAAGTGCCATAGAAATTCGCTCCTCAAGGTCTGCGATATAATCTTCCGGAGTACTCAACCCCGTAAGAAGAAGCTCGCATGCGTCCTCAAGACCAGTAATCAGCTCCTGATTGTCTAAAGCCCATTCATATTTGGTGGTCGATTCTATCTTGTCCAGGTTGTCAGCATAGGACTGGTAAGATTCTGCTCTTGGCTCTAACGGCTCTACTGGTTCTTTTCTTACACTGAGAGAACCAAGTTCAGCATTCGCAATATCTCTTGCCTCTAAAAATGAAATCAATACTTTTTTTGAATATTCCACATATTTTCCTTTTGCGCTTACCCCATATCCTCCCATTGCTCCGCTTCCTCCGGATTTGGTCCAATGAACTTCCTCTTCTTTTCCTGCATCCGCAAAAGGATTATATTCAAAATAACCTACTTTATCGCCGTATCCCCCAACTGCCGCATCATTGAAGAACCAACTTCCATTAACAAGCATTCCAGCCTGTCCTGTTTCCAATAATTCAAAAGCCTGGCTGGCATTTGTATTTAATGCACCTTTACCAATTAATCCCATGGATACCAGCTCAGAAAGTTTCTCAGCTGCTGCCAGATATTCGGGGTCGGTTACTTTTGCGGTTCCATCATCCAGTCCTGTAATGCCCAATGGCTGGCCTTGCCCAATGACTGCCATATCATACATCTGAAGCCCTGGCCATTTCTGCTGTGCAAACAACGCCAGTGGTATTATTCCGTCCCCGCTTAATTTTTCAACCACATTTTTAAACTCTTCAAAATTTCTGGGTTCACTTAGACCAAGCCTTGCAAATACTTCTTTATTATAAAAGATCAGGCAGCACTCCGGTATAGTAGAAGAAACAGCATAATAATGTCCGTCAGCCGATTTTTTCACTTCAAAATTTCCATCCAGATATTGATCAAAGTAACCCGTCTCTTCAATAGCATCATCTAATTCCGCCAGATCCCCTGACTTCACCAAAAGATCTGTTAACTGTCCGGTGCATTCAAATATATCCGGTAATTCTCCAACAGCGGCTCTTGTCTTCAATACACTTCCATCCGAATCTGTACGGTGTTCAATATTGATCTTTAGATCCGGATAAGTCTCTTTCATTATTTCCAGCGCTCTGTCAACCTGTTCAATAGCACTGTCAGCATAATAGGTATAGAGTGTCAATTCCGAAGGAATATCCCCCTCGTTTTTCTCACCGGCTGTTTTATTGGCAGTTTCGGATTCCTCACCTGTTTTTTCTGCAGCACTGGCAGATTCTTTCGATACCGCTTCTGTCCCGGCGGACGAATCCCCTTTCGAGTCAGATGTTTTTGTGGCAGAACCGCCCCCTGCTGCCATTATGGAAATAATCCCCCCCCCCCCTCCCTTTATTGATACCACAACTGCCACTGATAACAATTTTACTAATATCCCTTTTTTCATACTCTGCTTCTCCTTTTCATTTTATCTTTTCTGTTACTAGTGTACCAACTAGTTCGGTATACATATCTTACCAGATTTATATTTAATTTGAAATGTACTAGCCGTGTGTGAAATGTAATATTTGTGTTTTTTTACTGCCTGTTTCTAAATTGCAATACCGGTCATTTATCTGCCAATCATCACCATTTCATAATCTACAAATAGAGTTTGACATACAGACTGTACGTATGCTAATATAAGACAAGCCAAGAAAATGAGGTAATCCATATGAAGCACAAAGATTATTACAATGATGAATATATATTGGAACTATCGTCGAAACTCTCCTCTGTAATGCCGCACTTTAACGCACAGGATTTTTGCAGTAACTTAGCAGGACATCTTGACGATAAAGAGTTATTCGCAAGATTTGACTTTATTGTAGATGCCATGGAAAAAAGCATGGAAGATCATTATGTGAAAAATATTCAGGCATTTTATGAACTGCTTGGTCCTGAATTATCTAGGTCAGAAGGAATGTTTAACTTTGGATGGTGGCTTTGGCCTATTGGCAGATACGTTGAACGTAATGGAAATAAAAACTGGAAGGTATCTCTGGATTTCCTGAAAGAATTGACAAAACGCTTTACTGGTGAATTTGCTATCCGCCCATTGCTAAAAGAGCATCCAAAGGAAGTGATGGACGAACTGATCCTGTGGACGCATGATGATAATGTCCATGTACGAAGGCTTGCCAGTGAGGGGGTAAGAACACGTTTACCCTGGGGCACAAAATTGCTGTCTGCGTTGGATGAATTTGAGCGGTATACTGAAATTCTCACCAATTTAAAAGATGATCCGGAAAAATTTGTACAAAAAAGTGTTGGTAATAATCTGAATGACTTATACAAAGAATCGCCGCAGAAGGCAGAAAAAATCATTGCACAATGGCGAAAAACACCCTCC
This sequence comes from uncultured Robinsoniella sp., assembly GCA_900539655.1. Lineage (GTDB taxonomy): Bacteria > Bacillota > Clostridia > Lachnospirales > Lachnospiraceae > Robinsoniella. Next base: position 43,370 of record UQCR01000006.1, on the reverse strand, counting down.
GGCAAAGCACAGGAATGGATTATTAAGCATGGAATGAGAAATCAAAACAAAAAATTTAAGGAAAACGATACCGTTTTGGAGATAGAGAAATGAAAAGAGAAGAAGCCAGACAAAAGACAACATCTGCCTTATTAAAAATTGCCAGAAAGCATTTTACACAACATGGATACTATGAGGTATCCCTTGAAAAAATTGCGGAAGAAGCCGACGTAACAAGGGGAGCGGTGTATCACTATTTTAAGAATAAACAAGGGCTTTTCCTGGCAGTGCTGGAAATTGTACAAAAGGATATTGGTAAACATATCGAAAAAGAGGCATCAAAAAGTGATGACCCGTGGGAACAGCTTATATTGGGTTGTCTGGGCTTTGTAAAAGGCGCCAATTCCAAAAACTGCCGGCGTATCCTGCTTATAGATGCCCCTGTTGTGATCGGCTGGGATGCCTGGAGAAAAGCAGACCGGGAAAATTCAATGGATGTATTGCTGGAACATATAGTCCAGTTAGAACAGCTGGGCTGCCTGGCGGATAATGTTGATACGAAGTTAATGACGTATTCCATTTCAGGTGCACTGAATGAGCTGGCTTTAAATTACCCGAGACAGAATATAGGTGAAATTAATGATAAAATAAGAGTCACAATCGAATATATGGTAAATGGGTTTCGAAAAAAATAAATTGATTGTGCCCCTATTTATCCTTACACTGCTAGTGTTACACTAATCGTCCCCTCTCAGCAGTTCAATACTTCACGTACAGCCTCCCTGCACATATCCACCGCTTTATCAATCTCTTCTTCCTGAATGGTCAGCGGAGGGTTAAAATAAATTACATTTCCAAGCGGACGTAAAATTAAGCCTTTCTTTAATGCTTTTTTATAAATCTGATAACCCATGCGCAGCCCGGACGGATAATCTGCTTTCGTCATCTTATCCGGCGTCAGCTCCATGGCGTTGATTAATCCCAGATGCCTGATTTCCCCGATATTGGGATGATCTAAAAATGCTTCTTCCATTTTCTCATTTAAATAAACTGCCCTTTTAGAAGCATGTTCCAGTATTTGATCTTCCCGCAGTATTTTCTGTACCGCCAGCGCTGCCGAACATCCCAGTGGATTACCGCTGTATGTATGGCTGTGCATAAAAGCTTTTCCTTCACTGTAATCGGCATAAAATGCATCATAGATCTGATCTGTTGTTACGGTAATTGCCATAGGCATATAGCCCCCGGTTAGCCCTTTGGATATGCACATGATATCCGGGCTGACTCCTGCATGGTCAAAGGCAAACATCCTGCCTGTACGCCCAAATCCAGTTGCAATTTCATCTGCGATTAACAGTACCCGATATTTGTTGCAAAGAGTGCGAAGTTTCTTCAAATAAACCGGAGGGTAGATACGCATACCTGCACTTCCCTGGAGCAATGGTTCGACAATCATTGCACATGTCTCATCTGCAAACTCTTCAAATGCTTTTTCGGCACGGCAGATACATTCTCCATCACAGCAATCCCTGCATTTACCATAAGGACACCGGTAACAATCCGGCGCTTCGATCCGAATTGTATCCAACAGCATGGGCTGGTAAATCTTAGCATAGAGATCCATACTTCCCACAGACAAAGCACCTATCGTTTCTCCATGGTATCCTTCACTCAGGCACATGAATCTTGTCTTTTTGGGATGTCCGGTCTGATACTGGTACTGGAATGCCATTTTCAAAGCACATTCCACCGCTGCGGATCCATTGTCTGAAAAATTAAATTTACAAAGTCCTTCCGGCAAAATCGCAACAAGTTCTTCACATAATTGTATTGCAGGTTCATGGGTGAAATTTGCAAATATCACGTGTTCAAGCTGGTCAAGCTGATGCTTAATCCCCTCATTTATCCTGGGATTACAATGTCCGAGCAGATTACACCACCAGGAACTTACAATATCAAGATAAGAATTTCCATCCTTGTCATATAAATAGACGCCTTTCCCATGGTCAATTACAATGGGTTTTAGCTCTTCATAGTCTTTCATCTGGGAACACGGATGCCAGATATACTTCAGGTCTTTCTCTGTTAAATTCATGCTACTTCCTCCGTTACTCATACAATTGTACCAGCCTCTCAACTGCGATATCCAAATCAACTGCCCCATCCGCCACACAGCCTAGTACCGGTATGCCGCTTCTGTGTTCAATCATTTTTTTATTGTCCTCTTCCATGGGATCCTGGTGATGGAAATGGTTTAATATAATTCCTTTTACCGGCATTCCTTTCTGTTTCATATATTCGATTGTCAGTACAGCCGCATTAATTGTTCCAAGTCCGGCATCCGCAATGAGAATGGAACTTAGATTCAGCGTTTTTATAATATCCTCCAGCCAGATTTCCTTTTCATCAAAACACACCGGACAAAGGATTCCTCCGCTTCCTTCCATGGTGATATAATCATAATGTTTGCAGAGTTCTTTATACTTTTCTTTTACAACTTCCAGGTCTACCGGATTCCCTTCCAATCTGGAAGCAAGATGGGGTGATAGTGCATTTTCATATACATACGGAATCATTTCTGACAGCTTCATATCGATACCCGAAATCTTCTTTACAAAATCTGCATCTCCTGGTATTAACCCCTTTTCTGTCCTTACATTTCCACTTGCCGCCGCCTTAAAATAAGCCGCTTTTTTTCCTGCTTCACGAAGCTTTTTTACAATGAGGGCCGTAATATAAGTCTTCCCCACTTCAGTGCCTGTTCCCACTATAAATATACTTTTACCCATGATACAACACCGCCTTATACCCTAATTTTTCCAACAGTTCCATGTCCTGCCTGATACTGATCCCGGAAGTAGTAAGCATGTCCCCTGATATCGCCGCATTTGCACCGGAGGAAAAGCACCGCTCACCTTTGTCCGGCAGAAGCCCTCTTCCACCCGCCAGCCGTATGGATGCGTCCGGAACCAGGAAGCGGAAAACTGCAACTATTCTGCACATTTCATCGTTTGATAATATTTTATTTCCCTCAAAGGGTGTCCCCGGAATAGGATTCAGGAGATTTACCGGTATTGATTTTACGCCCAGCTCACGAAGCGTCAAAACCATGTCAATACGGTCTTCCATCGTCTCTCCCAGACCCATAATTCCACCGCTGCAGATACTTAAGCCGGCTCTTTTTGCAGCCAGTAATGCTTCTATTTTTTCATCATATGTATGGGTTGTACAAATTTCTTTAAAATAGCGCCTGGAGGATTCCAGATTATTATGTACCCTGGTGGCTCCCGCCTCCCGGATTTTACGGTACTGAGCTTCCGTTAATAAACCAAAGGATACGCATACGGCAATATCTGAAGCCTTTTTAACCTGCCTTATACTTTCACAGACCTGATCTATTTCCTCATCACTTAATCTTTTACCGGATGTTACAATGGAATAGCGAAGTACCCCGCGTTCTTCATTATACACCGCCTGACTTACCAGCTCCCCGGATGACATCAGGGGATAAGATTCTGTTTTCACAGGATAATAAGCTGACTGGGCACAGTATTTGCAGTCTTCCGAACACCTGCCGCTTTTTCCGTTTATAATAGTACAAATGTCGAATGCATTTTCACAGAATTTCTTCCGGATCTCATCTGCCGCACTGCAAAGTTCCTTAAGCGGCGCCTGTGCCAGGAACATTGCCTCAGCCTTATCTATTGCTTCTAAATTCCAAATTTTCTTCTTTAAATCTTCTATACAATACAATTTTGCTCCTCCTCTTTTATGAAAGATGGTTGATAACAGGCTTTAATCTTTTTGCAATAAATGCCGCCAGAAAGCAAAGGCAAATATCTCCCGGCACTGCCAAAATAAAACAATATAAGATCAACGGCCATAGCCCGATGGGGGTATCAATGACAAAATTACAGATCAGATAGTAATATACCATCCCCACGCCATATACGATTGCAAGTCCCGTAAAATTAGCAGCAAGTATCCTGCCCATATGTAAACCACCTGATTTTTCCGCCATATATCCCGTCACATAGCTGGCTGCCGCAAAACCGATAATATATCCGAAGCTTGGTTTTATAAGATATCCTATACCGCCGCCTTCTGAAAATATCGGCAGGCCTGCAAGCCCCAGAGCCATATATACCACCACACTGAGTGCTCCTAATTTCCCTCCCAGTAAAAGTCCTGCCAGCATGGTAAATAAAAATTGCAGCGTAAACGGCACAACAGGAACCGGAATCTTTATAAATGCACCTGCCGCAATCAGTGCCGTAAATAGCGCACACATTACCATATCACTTGTTTTAATACGATTCTTCAATTTTTCACCTCCAGTCATTTAAATATGTGTCCTTACCTGAAAACTCTACACAAGTTAATATATAATAGCCTAACCGTATTGTCAACTTATTTATTATTTTAGTTAACAATATGCAAAAAAATGAAACCGCTGCTATTATCTCAGCGGTTTCATGCTTAACTTTCCTGCTTACAATAGAATTTAAGCCGTTACATTTTCCAGAAATACTTTTGCCTGAAGGAGAATTTAAAAGTTCCCATTATGATTCTTCCACCCACATCTCCACAGCGGAAGGATACTGCTTTCCATAATGAACCGTATTCTGAGCCACTCTTATTTCCTCACTGTCAAAACCACCCGTGGTATTACTGTTTGGAAATATAAAATTCTTTGCGCTGGATGTAATCGTCAGGCGAATCCGGTGTCCGGGCAGAAAAGTGTTGGAAATCTTGGTAGTTCTGATCTGAATGGGATAGACCCTGCCCTGCTCCATATACACCGGTTGTTCAAATCCTTCCCGGTATCTGGCACACAGCATACCGTCCGCCAGTTTAATAGAATGTCCATTTTCCTGTACATCCGTAATCCGTACTACAAAATCTGTGTCCGGGGCATCTGAAGAAATATAGAGATTAACCATCAGATCCCCGGTGATGGTGACCGCCTTATTTAACACCGGCGTACTGTAAACCAGCACATCACTTCTCTTTTCTGCCTCCGTGTAATCTTCCGGTACTTCCAGTTCATTTTCCGACATGTCTATCAGATGGGGTGCAGGATCTTCCGGGTCATAACGAAAAGTATCACTTCCATCTGCAGCCGGACAATCCGTAAGCAAACCATCTGACAGATACATCACTTTCTTTTTTCCGCACTCCACAGGCCACCTGTGTGCCTGCTTCCACTTATTCTCTCCCAGCGTATAATACTCAACCGGTGATTCCGTGTCAATCCCATTTTTCCTGCCTTTAAGGAAATGGTCAATCCACTTGAAGAACATTAGGTCGATGTCAAACCGAATAGCTTCCATCCCCATATGAATACCATGTATATCATAATTAGCATTCCCGCTGTGCATCCAGGGTCCAAGAATCACCTTTCGCATCCCCTTTGGATAATCCTTTGTCAGTTCCAATGCCTGAGTAGTTCCCATTCCGTTATCATCAAACCATCCCGACATGATCAGTGCAGGAACGATACGCTGTTTCGGATTCCTTGCCTGCCAGTCAGAACGTTTCCACAGTTGATCATTATCCATATGCTTCAGCCATTTCTGTAAGAACGGAATATCATATCCCAGTGCCTTGGGGGCTACCCTGGACAATGGACGGATATTCAGTACCTCTTCCCAATCATCCCTTGCCATCAGGTCAGGATCCATCTTTTTCTTAGACATGGCGAAAGACCACGCCAGCATTCCGGATGTGAAGCATCCGCCTCTTCTCGGTACATCCACAAACGCACTTCCCGCACATACAATGCTTAATATGGCACACAGATATGGATTCTGGCTGGCTGCTGCCGCCCATTGCACATACCCCGGGTAGGACCCGCCTACCATACCTGCTTTCTGATTGCTGAATGGCTGGGCAGCTATCCAGTTCAGCGTGTCATCACCATCTTCCACTTCATAATAATTGGGCAGGAATTCTCCGCCGCTTAAATTTCTTCCCCGGACGTCCTGAATTACAACCGCATATCCACGCTGTACATAACGGAAATAGTTTTCTGCTCCGGATTCTTTTTCATATGGAGTGCGCACCAGCATAGTTGGAAATGGACCCTCTTCATTTCCCGGAAGATACACATCCGTTGACAGTGTAATCCCGTCCCTGGTCTTCACATCATACATCCCGGCATATCGGACCGGGCAGGGTGAATAAAATCCGCCGTCATAATCCAGCCATTCTTTCAGTATGGTTTCTTTTTCATACCCATCCTGAACCAGAACCCAGGCACATTCCCGGTTAGGACAAATCACACCTGCCAGAACGGAATCCCTCATCAGAAAATTCAGGGGGAATTTAATTCCTCTCTGCCCCCAGATTCCGTCCTTTCTCTTTGTATAGCGCTCTGAAAAAGGAGTCTCCACATCAGGCATATTGCAGCCGGCGAATATCTTTTCATAGATTTCCCTGCGTTTAAGAAACTGCATTATATCCAGCCTGCTCATCTGTTTGAATTTTTCATTTACCGCCTCATGGAACACCGCTGTTTCATCCAGCTTCCCGCTGGCAAAGTCCAATGTTCTGCAATAAGAACCCTCCCCATCCAGCCAGAAGATCCCATACAGTATTCCTGAGGTATACAGCTTCCACTGAACCATATTTCTGCCTCCCTTTAAGCTCCGATCAGCATTTTAATCAGATACGCAACACCTATTCCAACATAGTTGCCGCATACGCCTCCAATCACACCCATAATCAATCCAATTCCAACAAGGGAGTTCCATCCTCCGCCGGAAGCTACCAGCGCAGCCGTAGGACCGTCTGCAATGGCTCCGGTAATAGACAAAACCGCATATTCATACTTCACTTTACACAAACGCAGAATCAAAAGATGAAGTGCCATTGCACCAAAGATCACGCAGGCACAGAACAGTGTAATTGCCAGTGTAGATCCAAAAAATGCACGAATATCCACCATAAATCCAATGGTTGAGAGATACATCATTCCGAATAACAGTCCGAGGCTCATGTTTCCTTTTAACTTTTTGACCATAGGGAGCTGCGCCATAATCAAAGAAATCGTGGTATTCAAAAGAATTTTACCTGCACTCATAAAGGATTCCGGGAAAATTCTGGCTGATATGGCTCCTGCCACTGTGGAAATGGTAATGGCAAGTGCCAGCAGATAGGCAATATCCCGGATACTCCAGGTATCGGAGCCCATCAGACTGCCGGAACCGTCACTGACCTGACGCTCTTCTTCCGTGTAATGGTAAGGCCATACTCTTTCAATCCATTTCATTTTCCGCAAAATCGCCGGCATTGCAAACAATAGGATCAGTACCGGAATTCCAATCACATAATCAGCTGCATTTGCAGAGGCAATGGTTTCCTGTGCCGTATTAAGCCCTACGGCAATGGCGGTCAGATTTGCGCTTCCGCCGGTATAGGTCCCAACGAACATGCCCGCTACTTTCCAGCCTTCCGGAATCATATTGCCAAATACCACTCCAAATATTACGCTGATAAGGCTAACGCTGAAAACAGCGCATATAATCGCTATCCATGGCTGTCTGGAAAGCTTTTTCAAACCCTGGAAATCCACATTCAGCAGATATAAGGACACCGATATTGGAATGCAGTAAGTACCCAGAGTACCATATAGTTCATGGCTGCCCGGTACAATTTTCAAATTGGATAAAATAATCCCGATCACAATAACGGTCAATACCGGACCAATACTTTTCAGGGCTGAGTATTTTTGCAGCCACATACTGAATGCAATCATGATAAATACCACCGCCAATAAACTCTCCGTGGAATTAAAAATAGGTAATGTCATTAAGATCTCTTCCTCCTTAGAACGTGTTTTGTTTTAGAAACTAATATCTAATCCGAATCCCGGCTTTTCTGAAAGGGTAAAAATGTCTCCCTCTCTTGTAAATCCGCCGCTCATGCCTGTTGATTCATCCTTATAGTAAAGGAAGCTGTCACAGTCCGCTTCGGTTATATTCTGTTTGGATGCGACCAGGCTTAGCCCAGCTGTGATAGCAAGCTTTGTTTCCAGCATGCAGCCAACCATACAATTCACTCCATTAGCCATTGCAATGGCATTGATCTGTTCTGCCTGATACAGGCCTCCGCATTTCATCAGTTTGATATTCAGGGTATCCGCCGCACCCAGCCTGCAGGCTTTCGCCGCATCAATGGGGCTGTGGATAGATTCATCTAACATCACCTTGATCCCTCTGGCTTTCTGGCGGATAAACGCCGCTCCTTCCATATCCCAGTCAGGCAGGCACTGTTCCACAGCTTCGACTCCCGCCTTTTCAAAAGCATCCAGCGCTTTTACCCCATCACTTACCGAATATCCCTGATTGGCATCCACCCGGAGGCGTATATGGCTTCCCACTGCTTCCCGTATTTTATGTATATTTTCTATATCTTTTTCCAGGCTGCTTCCTGTCTTTATCTTGAGAATATGATATCCGTCTTCCTGTACGTAACGCCTTGCCTTTTCAACCATTTTATCTGTTTCATCTATACCAATGGTTATGTCATTGACCACCCTGTTTTCATATCCACCCAGTACTTTATACACAGGCTGTCCCATTACTTTTCCACGGATATCATAAAGTGCCAGGTCTATAGCACACTTTGCAGATGTGTTTCCTGCTATTGCACCATTCATAAGGGCGTGTATCCGCTCAATATTGAGAGGATCTTCCCCGATCAGGCCCTGACGGAACATCTGAAGTGCTGCTATGACCCCTTCAATAGTTTCCCCGGTGACAAATGCCAGAGGTGCCGCTTCGCCATATCCCTCAATTCCTTCATCCGTAGTCACTTTAACCAGTACATTTTCTGAATAATCAATGACGGCAAATGCTACCCGGAAAGGCTCGCTTAATTGAATCCGGATCTTTTCCAACTTTACATCAACAATTTTCATGACCTTTTCTCCTTTTTTATAAATACTAAACTTTTCTCATTTATTTTAGATTAATATTACTATTTATAAAATTGTATGTCAATTGTTTTCTAGATAAATGTTCAAACATATTTAAGTATTACTAAAAAGTTTCCCTTTTATTTTTAGATATGCTATAATCAGAAAAGATAAAAAGAAACACAGATATAACACTCAGGAGGATGCTATGCTTGGCGATAAACTCAAACAATACCGTAAAAAAGCAAATTTAACCCTAAAGAACATGGCAGAAGAAACCGGACTTTCTATCGGATACATATCCCAGGTAGAAAACGGGCAAGTGGAACCCTCACTCTCTTCCCTTCGTAAACTCGCCAAATCTCTGGATGTACCACTTTATCTGCTGCTGGATTACGAGGAGGATGAGGCTCTTACCATTCGGGAAGACCGGCAGATTCGTATGCACAACCACCAGGAAACCGTTACTTATAACTTCCTAAGCCCCCTCCCATCCCATAAATTTCTGCCCCAGAGCCTGATGATCCGGTTTACCATCCAGCCACACACCCAGGATTCTGATCTTCCGGTTGTCCACCATTCCGAAGAAATCGTAACTATTTTATCAGGAACCCTGACTCTTCTTGTGGGCAGCGAAGAAATTATATTAAAAGAGGGAGACTCTTCGTTAATTAAAGAAGATATTCCGCATTTGTTTAAGAATGATCACGATACAATAGTGGAAGGGATCTCCAGTCTGACTCCTCCTGTCTGGGGGAATATGGCTTTGAATTAATGAGGATTTATTCTTTTTATACAGCGATGGATATAAATCATAAAAGACAGGAGCAAAAAATAGCCCCTGTCTTTTATGATCTGCTAATTAGTCCGCATCCGAGATTTTGATCACTGCCTTAACCACATCTGCTTTATTATTTACGCTGTAGTCCATGGCTTTCTGTGCTTCCTTAAGACTAAATATGTCCGTAACAATTCCCTTTAGATTTACTTTTCCCGAAGCCACTGCTTCTATTGCCATTGGATATATATGGCGATAGCGGAAAACTGTCTTAAATGTCAGCTCTTTATCTAAAGCCAGACTCATGGGAAGTGTCATTTCCCCGCTCTTGCTATAGCCCACCAGTACGATCGTAGAACCTTTTTTCGTCATATGTATGGTCTGTACCGTTGTGATCTGCGTTCCTGCTGTCTCAATCGCAAGGTCGCATCCCTTATGATCCGTCAGCCGCATTATTTCCTGTACCGCATCTTTTTCTGCACCGTTGATCACACCGTCTGCACCTAATTCCATTGCCTTATCCAGCCTCTTCTGCATAATATCCACTACGTATACTTTGGATACACCCATTGCCTTTAATGCCATCATACTTACCAGGCCGATACATCCGGCGCCCATTACAACAGCTGTCTGCCCTGCATGTGCATTTCCCTGCATCGCCGCATGAAATCCCACTGCAAGGGGCTCAATCAATGCTCCTTCTAACGTACTGACATTGTCCGGAAGTTTAAAGCAGAGATCCGCTTCATGCGCCACATATTCCTGGAATACTCCGTCAACCGGTGGTGTTGCAAAGAATACCACCTCCGGGCATAAGTTATATCTGCCTGTTTTACAGAATTCACAGTGGCCGCATGTCTTTCCAGGCTCCAGGGCAACACGGTCTCCTTCTTTTAGATGCGTTACGCTCTTGCCAGCCTCCACAACTACGCCGCCTGGCTCATGCCCAAGCACAAAAGGAGGCTTTACCACATAATCTCCGATGGCTCCAGTTTCATAGTAATGCAGATCAGAACCGCAGATTCCTACGTAATCCAGCTTGACCAAAACTTCATTGTCTTTTACCTTTGGAATCTCGCGCTCTTCAAATCCCATTTTACCAATTCCATTCATAACTGCTACTTTCATTTTTCCATCCATAATTATTCTCCTTTTAACGAAATATAATATATCCCTCTCTTTTATTAAATGTTTTATCAAAGTAATTATATTATTGTTCTGAATCAGAAAAAAGTCAATCCCTTAAATTATTTTTGTTGATTCTTCCAAATAAATCGTCTAAATTTATAAAATATGCATAAAAAAAGAAACCCTTCTGTTCCCAAAAGAGTTCCCTGGAAAATCAATTTTACTTGATTCATTATGGCAGGCAATCAAAAAAAGTATCCGTAAATCCCATAGTAACACCGTAAGCAGATGCTTCCAGTTTGTATCTTCCCGTTCTGATATAGGAAGTATCTATATCGAAGTTATTGTACTTCAATACCCTTTTGTTCAGATCCATCCGAAACTCTTCCAGATAACCGCCAACATAGCCTCCCAATATAATATTGCAGTCAAATGCCATACGCAGATTTGTAATGGTTAATGCCAGATATTCCAGATATTCATCCCAGACGCCAAGGCATTTTGCATCATTTTTCCTCAACCTGTCGAAAAATATCTCCAGGCTTCCATCCCCATGTTCCATCAGAACTTTTGCTGCACAATAAGCATCCACACAGCCCTTTTTACCGCAATAGCAGGTTCTGCCATCTTTTTCAATAACCATATGTCCAAATTCTGCGCTTTTAAAATTTTCTCCCAGATAAAGGCGGTCATGTAAGAAAATTGCTCCGCCTACCGTATTGCTAAGTGACAGATAGACGGTATTCTCTGTCTCACTGCCCAGTTCCGCATATGCTGCACTGTTTGCATCATTTTCCAGCGCAAAATCAAAATCAACAAACTCAGCCAGGCTTTTAAAGCTCACATTGCTCACCCCCAATGTATGGGAGCGGATCAGGACTTTCTGTTCACGGTCTACAATACCGGGCAGGGATATGCCCACACCCAGGATCTTCTCGTCCCTGACCTTTACTTTTAAAATAAAGTTCCGGATCAATTCACCCAGTGTTTCATAATATGCAAAATCCGGTGCAAACGTTTTTCTGATGCGTTCAATTTGCAGCAGTTCTTTTTTCATATTAACAAGAACAATGGTGATATGGTGATTGGTTATATCAATTCCAATCACATATCCGATATCCGGTGCAATGGATATTGCCTTTGCCTTACGGCCTCCGGTGGACTCATATACCCCATTTTCCCGGACGATACCTTCCATAATCAGTTCTTTTACATTCTGCAGTGTGGTAGGCATACTCAAACCCAGGGCATTTGCGATTTCGGCTTTTGATGTTATCCCTTTCGATGAAATATATTTGGCAATGCGTATTTTGTTATTTCGTTTTGTTTCTGCTATTTTCCCATTATTTCCCATGCTTATTTATATCGACCCTTCTTGATTTTCTCAGAAATATCACGGAGTTCCTCCTTAGACAGCTGATCCAGATTTTCCAGTTTTTCCAGAAATACTCCGGCTGTCTCATCCATTTTATTCTGTATGAATTCCAGATAATAACTTACCACTACCCCTGGTATCAGCGCCACAATTAAAATGCCGTAAATTCCTAAAATCACCGTACAGATTCTTCCCACAGCTGTCACGGCATAATAATCTCCGAATCCAATGGTCGTAATGACACTGAAGGCATACCATAACCCATCTCCATATGTCTTTACCTCCGGCTCCACTGCCAGAAACACAAAAGAGATTCCCAAAATAAACAGCAAAAATCCAATTAGCATTTTATCAACATTTGTTATTTTTAATATTTTCCATAATCTTTTTAATTTTTTCATTATCTTTTCCTTTTTCTATCAGTTTCCCGATTAATGCTAAATCTTTTACCGCCAATTCTCTGGACTCCCATCAAATACCAGCATAAAAACACTGCCATTTATGGTACAGTATAGTTAGGAGGTGTTCATTATGAAGAAAAAGAAAATCCTTATTACATTGGTATGTCTTGCTTCCCTTTGGGCTTTTGCACTCTTAAAAGGACCGGAATACAAAGTCGTAAATGCATTCAGTACCGAAGCCAACCGTACCAATACCTGCGTATTGAACATTATAGTTACAAATACCTGGTCATCTGCCCAGCTAAAAGAAATCGCGGTGGAAACCTATAAAGAATACCAGCATGAGAATCCTGATTCTGATCCCGATTCCTTTACGGTGAAATTCTATCATAACCAGCATGATCTTGAAAATGGACAAAACTTTGATGAAATCACATTTGACCAAAGTCTTCTATAAATCAGGCAAATCAATCCCGCAAAGTGTTTCGGACAACAGTACACTTTGTGGGATTTCTTTTACAGCATTATAGCGTTTTCACAAATTCCCCTGCCGTATTTAGCCGTTCCCGAAACTGTCCGTAAAACTCTCTGTCCGTTTCATAGGGCATTAAATAAAAATATTTCAGTATGTACATTCCGACCTCTTTCATCAGATGCTCATTCTGCTCACGCTCCAGCATCTTCTGCATATCCTTTAAAAAATAATGCCACTCCACAATAAACTGTTCATAGTTTTTTGCATCAGGTGTGTCGATCCACTTGCGGACCTTTATTTTTGTCCTGTTATCCTTTTTGCATTCATGAATCTGTAAAAAATATTGAAAAGAATGATTCTCATAGAATCTACCCAGAGGAAAGATCCTGCAAATTCCAGGTCGAAAACTATGAATAGTGCATCTGCCTTCTTTATTTAAAAAAGTACAGCGTTCAGACCCACCATCCATTTTCAGGTTGGGCAGAATCATGTTGTCTACGATATTCAGTGTAACTTTATCCTTTAGCAATTCTTCAAAAGAGCAATTTAAATTAGTAGTTAAACGGTAAATATCCAGCGGATCCAGAATGATGGAATCACCCATTCCCTGACAGCAGGCAGAACATCCGTTACAATCCTGGCAGTCTGCTTTAACCATATCATTTAATCCATATAATTTTCCATCGGATATTTCCTGCAGATTTACTTCTCTGATCATTTTATTTTCCTCATATAACTTTTTATTTTAATAAACATTATTATATGGTATCCGGTATATATTTTCAATCAATATCGGTTGAAAATGCAAGGCATCCCTTTTATTACCATGCCTTACTTATTTTATCCCGCAAAACAAACTTTTCTTATTGACATAACCAAAGATATATATTAAACTATTAGTGTAATAACAACTAATGTTATTACTTTCTCTCATAGCCCGGATCCCACGTCCGGGTTATACCTTTAATAATGCAGTACACCCGAAAAATCTCCTGTATAAAAATACTGGAGTGCTAAAGCGCGTTCCCCAATGCCTGAACCCTGATTTCCGGAAATCTTTGACAATGACCGTTTCCCTTATTATAATATGTATATAACTACTGATACTTTGATAATTGTGGAAGTCAGGGGGATAAGATTATGAAAAAATACGATTATAAATTTCTAGAAATTCCCAAGAAAGAAAACGGACTTAAAACGAAGGCCGGAGACACTTTTGAGGAATGTAAGGAAGTCATACTTATGGAAGCCGAAAAAGGATGGCGGCTGAAACAAGTCGTTGTTCCATTTAATGAAAAAACCGGAGTTTATGCTGCGATGAATTATCAAATAATTTTTGAAAAAGAAGCGCAATAAAGGCGAAAGCGGGCATCTGCTGCAAAATCATCATAATTTCACAGCAAATGCCCGCTTACTGGCAATAAACACATATCATCTTCTTAATACTACACATCCACTTTCTGGGACATGCCAGATATGTACACCCTTCTCAACTGACAAACGTTCCTTGTCCATCAGATTACCCATACAGTCATAAGTTTCTTTTTCATACATGCCTTCCTCTTTCACCGAAAGAATCAGCTCTGACCGGCAGGTGCCATTTACGAAAAGCATCTCATCATAGCACTCTTCCATCTCAATTAACTCCGTCAGGTGATAAGTACAAACAAACGTATTCTTATGAATTCCTTTGATTACACTATATCTTTCTGTGGGATTCAAAGGAATGAATTCACCGACTGTAAAAGCATTTTTATACTTTTTCCATAAGGAACAATAAAATTCAAGCATCTGATAATGTTCTTTTTTCAGATCTTCCAGGCGCATGGATATCTGGGGTACGCTGAATAAAATCTGGATCATCTGAAGTGCAGCACTTTCTACTGAATCCTCATAGTGCCACATTACCATATCTGAATGTACGGCACTGTCGCCTGATATCAGGCGTATATCCGTAACCCGTACCTTATTTTCCACATCGTCCATTGGGCAGTCAACCGCACGAAATATATTTCCATAGGTCCTCATCCTGGGGCCGTTATATGTCTGGCGGAATTCCAGCAGGATATCAGGCTTAATCCGCTTAAGCCTGCTGATGCAGTCAGTCATTAACCGGTCTGCAGCCTCTTCGAAAGACTGATAATCCCTTCTGTCATCGAATTCTCTTCCACTGAATCCCGTTACGACAAACTCATCTACAAAGTCCAGCTTAAAGCCGTCCAGTCCCCACTCATCCAACGCCTTTTCATATAGCCCGATTATGAATTCACGAACTGCCGGATATCTGGGATCCAGCACATGCCATTCCCTTTCGGCATCGGGGTCAATGAGCATATCTTTGAAATATGCAAAGTTTGCAGACCTTTCTCCGATGAAAGGCACACTATACCAGAACATGGCACGCACTCCAATCCTATGCAGGCTGTCTGTAAAGTTCCGGATATCAGGCATTTTTGATTTTGCTGCTTCCCAGTCTCCGCAGTAGGCATATCCCCTGGCATTATCCTCTGTCTGCCACCCGTCATCAATGATAACGGTACCGCAGCCGAGTTCTTTTGCCATGGTACACTGCTTAATCAGTTCATCCTGACTGACCCGCTGGTGATAGCTGTACCAGGTGGAGTACACCAGTTCCCTGGCGTCTGGCGGAACAAAGGCAGAAGCCATTCCCTCCAAAGATTCCCACCACAAGGATACTTCCTTCAGACTCTGATAATAAGGAATTTCTCTCATATCCAGTCTCACGGTGATCTCATATGATTTTCTGGGGGCAGCCTCACGGCGAAACAGTATAATTTCAAATTCATATTCTCCCGTTTCTTCCACCGGAAGCGCCTTTAAGCCAATTGTGCTTAAGGTATCGGAAAGGCTGATACAGGCGCAGTTTTTTTGGCTGGGAGAAAGCAGGCATTCAACGGGTGCTCCCGTAAATCCATTCGTCAGATATAAGTTCTCAAACCAATCAGAATTCAGTCCCTTGATCAGATGTAATTTAGGTGACCAACGGTAATGCACCTGAATTGCCGGTACATAAATCCTAAACGTCAAAGGTGCAAATACAGCTTCTTCCTTTGCTTCCACAGTAAAATGAATAAATGCCACTTCACCTTGCATTTCTTCCCTGCAGGTAACTTCTAATCCTCGCTGTGCCGGTATTTCTCCAATTCGATAAGTTAATTTCTCCATTTGATTCTCCTAACTCTTTACCGCGCCGGCAATCATACCATCCACAATATATTTTTGTGCTGCACAATATACGACCAGTATCGGAAGAATAGACAACACAATAAACGCGCAGACATAATTCCATTTATAGGTCATATATCCTACGAAGCTGTAGATACTCAGCGGTACGGTATTCTTTGCTGTATCTGTTACGAAATATAATGAAATCTGGAAATCATTCCATACACCCATGAATGTTATAATGACATTTGTAAAAATAGCGGGTTTTAACAATGGGAAGATAACCCGGTAGAACATATTGAAGAATCCTGCTCCTTCTAACATTGCAGATTCGTCCAGCGCTCTTGGAATACCTTTGATCACGCCGGAATAAATCATGATGCTGAGTGGCATTCTGGCTGCAATATGTATTAAAATAATAGAAGCATAGGTGCCGCTCAGTCCCAGTGTCTTAACGATGATAACCTCAGGTATCAGTGCGAGCGGTGCAATCATTCCGATCAAAAAATACCCGGACAGAACCTTACTTGTTTTATCACTGCGCCGTGAGATAATAAATGCTGTCACAGAAGAAATAAAAACGGTCATCAGCACGACCAGTCCTGTTATGATAAAACTGTTTTTAAATGCCCGCAGCAGCTGTCCCTTTTCAATGACATAGCTGAAGTTTTCCCACAAAAATTTTGCCGGGAGGGAAAAGGTTACGACTGCTGATTCTTCTACGGATTTAAATGCCGTCAGGATTACGAGAAGAAATGGGAATATAACGGCAAATGTCATCAGAATACAGATCACATAGACTGCTGTTTTGGAAAGAACTTTTTTCGTTTTTAAATTTGCTTTCATCAGATATCCGGCTCCCTTCTCCTTAAGAAACTCAATAACGGGGAAATAATAATGACAATCAGCAGAAACTGGACAAGGTTAATTGCAGAAGCATAACCAAGTGTTCCTACCCTCATGGCATCATATGATAATTTACTGATTACCTGGGTTGCTCCGTTAGGTCCTCCATTTGTCATGGACATCACAATATCGAAGATATTAAATCCACCTATGACACATAAAGTAATGGTTGTATTGATTGATGGAGTAACCAGGGGCAGGGTAATGGATTTTGTCGTCTGCCACGCACTTGCGCCATCGATTCTTGCCGCCTCATATAAGTCACCGGATATGGACTGCAGGCCCGCCAGGATAATAGCGGTATTAAATCCGATCCACATCCAGGATTCCACCGAACACACGGAGTAGAGTACCACATTGGTATCTCCCAGCCAGTTCAGCGCCAATGCGCCAAGTCCAATGTTTCTTAAAAAGATATTTAAAATCCCGGTATCCGGCTGCAGGATAAAGGTAAATACATATCCAATTACCAGAGCACCGATGGTACATGGCAGGAAGATCACTGCACGGAAGAGATTTCTGCCCTTAAATGCCCGGTTCAGTAAAAGGGCAAACAATAATCCAATCCCAACTTTAATAACGGTAGTTATCACTGCAAATTGAAACGTATGGCTTAATGCCGGGAAAAAACTCTGGGATGCAAAAAGATCCAGGAAGTTAGAAAAGCCAATAAAATTTGGCGATTCAAAATTGTAAATGCTCCAGTCCGTAAAGGAAAATATAAATCCTCCACCGATCGCAAAAATATAAAATATTGTAAAAATAGCAACGCCTGGAATTACAATATAGAGTGGATAATATTTCTTTTCCAGTTTATTCATGCTGCTTTTTTTCTTCTTTTCTTTCATACTGCTCCTTTCTGTACAAAAACCACCTCCGCATAAACGATGGTGGTTTGTACTCCTTGCCCAGATTTTATTTAAATCCTTCAAACCCTAACTGTTTTCCAACTGTTACAACAGCATCACTCCAGATTTTTGCACATTCTTCCGGTGTCTTCTGACCCAGTAAATCAGAGAGAAATGCACTGTTTGCATCATCTGACGGTGTTATAACATACGTCTGGTTATAGTGAATCTGTGTTTTGCCTTCATCAATATATTTCTGTGTATCTTTTAAAGTACCGCTTAAGTTCGGTGCATCCAGATCCTTCCATACGGAAGTACAAGCTCTGGTGTTCATGTTAAGAATTAAATTATCGTCTTCCGCCATGAAACTAATAAAATCTTTTGCCACATCCGGGTTCTTACACTGATTGGAGATATAATATCCGCCCGGGCCTGCAATTGCAAGCTGGCTGTCGCCATCTGCTGAAGGTGCTGCAAATATACCGATGTTTCCTTCTCCTGCCGGCTCTACCTTCACAAATTCAGGATCTGCCCAGTCACCCATATACATCATGGCAGCCTGTCCGGATGCAAGTGCTTTTTGTCCCATCTCATAAGTTGCAGTGGACATATCGGAGTTTAAATACCCTTTATCTACATAGCCTTTTAATCTTTCAAACATCTGTGTAAATTCCGGTAAGGAATCCCAGCGGATTTCGTTCTTATTTAATTTCTCTAATGCATCCGGGTTCTTACTCAGAATATTGGGCCACTCAGCATTCATGATCTGGTTTACTGTCCAGGAATCTGCCATGGATACATAGATTGGTGTAATGCCTGCATCTTTTAATTTCTCACATGCAGCATCAAATTCTTCGTATGTTTTCGGAACTTCCAGTCCGTTGTCTTTAAATACTTTTGTGTTATATACGATACCATAAGAATTGACACCACCATTAGGGAAGCAATATACTTTCCCATCTGAATGGGTAACAAATTCTTTGCCTGTTTCTGTTAACTTCTGTACCCATGCTTCGCCGGATAAGTCAACCAGATTTTTTTCATGCTGGTAAGATGTAGACTGTGTTCCGGTATCCCCGATAAAGATATCCCACATGCCGCTTGTAGACATTTTCGTCTGTAAAAGGGAGTCGAACTGGTCGTCATCAATTGCCTGGATATCCAGTTTGTTTCCTGTCTTTTCTTCCCAGTTATCTTTAAAAGTTTCAATATTGGAGATTTCCACGTGGGATGCTTTTAATCCAACGGTAATCGTAACGCCGCCTTTTGCCTTATCACCGGAAGCTGCTGCTTCGGAAGTCTGATCTTTGGCAGTATCTGTATCCGCAGCTTTTTTATCTGCGCCCTGGCAGGCTGCTGTTGACATCATCAAGACAGCAGCGATCCCTGCTGCCATCACCTTTTTTGCAAGATTTTTCTTTTTCATACAATTCCTCCTTATTCTTAACAACTGTTATTGTGTTTTCATTATATAAATCATCTGGTCATTTTGGAATGTACTTTTCTGTCCGGTTTGTATATATTTTTTTGACATCCCAATCGTTTTTTAACTTTTTCTCATTACAGTCCTGCTTTATGGCTTTATCCGGGCAGACAAGCTCTGCCTGCCCGGTAATTTTATTATTCTATTTTACCTTAACCGTCTTTGCCTTACTCCAGCTGCCATATATTTTTGAACTTCCAGCTTTCTTGTAGCTTCTTATCCGGACATAATACGTCTTCTTACGTTTAAGCTTCTTAAGCTCCAACCGTGTGGTTTTATTTTTAGAGATCGTTTTTAATTTGGATTTTGACCCGGTAAATTTCTTACTGAAGGAATACTGTACCTGGTATCCGGTTGCCTTTTTATCCCGCTTCCATACTACCACTGCTGTCTTTTTCTTCAAAGATTTCAGACTGCTGATTGCTGCTTTCTTAGGCTTTACGGTAATCGTTACTTTTTTTACCGCTGTTTTGAAGTCTTTTGCAGATGCGGTCAGGGTAATTACTGCCTTTCCACAGCCTTTTATAGTCACCTTGCCCTTGCTGTTAACCGAAACCGCCTTCGTATTGCTGCTCTTGTATTTTAATTTACAGTTTGCCCGTGCTCCCAGGTTAAATGCCTTACTGCCGTATGTCTTGCTATATTTTGTTTTCTTTATCTGAATAACCGCAGTGCTGCGTTTTTTCAGACTGTCTATTGCCTTTTTAAGCGCCGCCGCTGCACTGTCCGCTTTGGATTGGTCAGTTGCTGTATCTAAAGCTGTTCTCTTAGCATTCTCCAGTGCAATTTCTACCGCATGGTAACTGGCAGGCGTATAATCGTCTTTAACGAGCTGTTTTGCCTGATTTATCACAGCATTTAGCTTAGACAAGTCTGTTTTTGGAACCAATACCAGCTCATCCATTGCTTTTTTAAGTCCGGCTGCCGCCTCATCTACCGCTGTCTGGGAAGCGGACTCGTCTGCTGCCGTTTTCTCGGCTGCTTCCAATGCCTTTCTCATTGCCTGATAGCTTAAGAGGGTGTAGTCTGCTTCATTTTTGCTCTTTGCTTGTCCGATCAGGGCATTCAGAGCTGTAAAATCTGCCTTTGGAACCAATCTTTCCAATGCATCCCGCAGGTCTGACTCAGCCTGATCTACCGCTGTCTGAGTGGATAACTCATCTGCTGCAATTCTTTGCGCTGTTTCGAGGGCAGCAGCCAATGCCTCATAGCTGTCCTGTGTGTATTGGTCTCCTGCTATCTGCTTTGCCTGGTCAATGGCAGAATTTAAAGATGTAAAGTCCGCTTTTTTTACCAGTTGTTTTATAATGTCGTCAAGATCCGCAGCCGCCTGATTCACCATTGTCTGGTTCAGGTCCGGATTTACAAGGAGCTCCTTAATCCGCTGCAGTGCTTCCGTTAATCTTCCAAAGCTTTCAGAAGTATAATCTGCTTCATGCAGCTGCTCTGCTTCTGCTGCCATCGCTTCCAGTACGGAAGTATCGGCAGCTCCGTTTCCATACACTTCTACTTCCGAAATATTGATTTTATTGCTGCTGCCCCAGCTGCAGGTATGGCCTTTTCCATATATACGGATATACCGGGCTGTTACCGGCACCTCCGGAATAATTTCCTGGGGCGTTTCCTGATATGGCTTAGCAACAACATCTTCCGGTCCAAATAAAATCTGAACAGATCCTTCCGAGAATTCCGGGTCCGAGCTCACTTCCACCAGACAGTCTAACCAGCGGATATCCACATTGCCGTCTGCATAATAAGTACGGTAAATATCAATTTTGTCAATCTGGCGTTCTGCCCCCAGATCATATTGCAGATATGCAGGTTCCCAGGTATCCGGCTGCCCGTTATCCTCCCCGATTGCCGCAATCTGAATAAACGGATCATTGTAGGAACAGGAACGGTTTCCATCTGTGGCATTTCCCTTACCTTCTATTTCCAGCCCAGAATTTGTAACTGCTTCTTTTTGGGAAAGCATATTCTCTGTTCCGGACGGAAGTTTCACAAGGGCCTCCATCGCTTTTTGTAATTCGGAATAGGCTTTTACCTGGCTTTCCTGTGAAGCATCCGGTTGTGCCATCACTTCTTTTGCATCCGACAATACTTTTGCGAATATAAGCCATGACTCCGTTGTATACAAACCTGCGTCTTTTGCCTGGGCTTCCTCAATAAGAGCCGGCAGATCTACCATTGCCACCAGTGCATCAATCGCATCTGACAATTTAATATAAGCAGCTTCTATTTCTTCTGTGGATGCATCTTCTTTATCCAGTACCGCCTGGGCTGCGGTTTTCGCTTCTATATATACTTCCCAGCTCTTTTCTGTATATCCGTCCTGGGTAAATTCCCTGTTAACCAGCTTTTGCAGTTCTTCCTTGTTTAATTCCTGCTTAACCAGTTTATCCATACGTATATCTGCCTGATCCGTAAAAAACTGTATCCGGTTTATGCCTTCTTTCAGATTCACCTGGAAATTAGCCTTATTGCTTCCTGCCGGCAGCGGTATGGTCTGTTCCTGTCCGTCCAGAATATAAGTCAGGTTACCGGTACCAGAATAACTCACTTCCATAATTGTCTTTACCGTATTCTGACTGTTAACCGGAATCTCCACTGCATTTTCCAGACCCTTCATCTGTTCCACATATCTGCCATTCGACATTTGGGACTGTTCCATAATTTTAGCTGTTCCTGACAAGTTATTCTTATAGGACTCAAATTCATAAGTAACATCCGGTCTGGCTGTGGTTTCCCCATCCAAGACAATGCCTGCTGAGCCATATCCGTCGATTACCGGAATAAGTACTTCAGCCGTACCGTCTTCAGCTACTGTCACTGTCTGTGTCTCAAAATGACTGATGTCTGAATCATAGGTATAAGGATATATTTTTGCAGTTACTTCTGCTCCTTTTGTAAAAGGAACATTTTTCATAATAACCTTCGTGTTATCATAGGCGGTTGCCGTATAGTTATTGATCAGGGCTACCGGAGTGCCGTCAGCATTTACAGCACCTACGCTCTGTGTCATGCCACCCTGGATGGCGCTGGACTTCACATCGAAGTAACCTTTGCCCAGACCCAGATTAACCGATAGCATTCCCCAGGTTTTTGTAAAGTTCGCAAGATACGGATCTCCCTGGTTCCAGGTATACATTCCTTTTCCACGTTCGATCCAGCCGGAACTTGCTTCATAATCATCCATAGGCACATCAGCCGGATAGCAGGTATAATAGCCCCCGCCCTCATACTGGTCTACCATCATATCTATAAGGTTCTTGGCATGCCAGCCTGTACTCTTATATCCGTAAGTTTCATTGGTTGGCTGTCCTGTGCTGACATTATACTCATTTAAGTAAAGCGGAACATCCCTTCCAAGCTTATTCCTAAGCCAGTACTTCGCATTTCTGGAATTCGCCCCCTGATTGCCGGTATCCTGATTAGCCGGACGCTCTCCATATTTATGTATGGAAATAAAATCAATTCGGTCATACCATTTTTCATATTTTTCCGATAAGATCGTTCCAAGTACGCCATAGCTGCCGCCCCAGCTGTCATCGGCACCGCCGCCCATTTTAATTTCCGGCTTGTTGCCTCCTTCTGCTTCATAGATAGCATCAATCGCCTGATAAAACTGGTCCGCGGCAATCAGGTTCTGTCTGTTGCCTGCCGGGTAAGGATTCCCCTGTGGATCTCTCTGGTCACCACCCTGGGGCACATACCAATGCGGTTCATTCAGGAATTCATAGCTGTCTATTCCCTCAGCCTTTAACATCAGGTATACTTTCTTAATAATATCCCTGTAAACTTCCCAGTCCTTTGGTGCACCATTGCAGACCTTTTCGGTATGTGCCGTTCCGGTAACGACTCCTGCAGACAGCCATTCCGGTATCTGGAAGGTCATAACCATCACATCATATCCCTGGGCTTTCGCCTCTTTCACCCAGCGCAGAAGCCTGCCGGTATTCCAGTTCATAGGATTGGACAACCCATTTAAGTATTCGCCATGTTCCTCATAGTAATCCATATCCGCGCGATAGCCTTCCAAAGTGAATCTGTTCTCTCCTGTCCCGTCTGGTGTTGGAACGTAGTAATAATCGGACTTCACATAAGTTGGCTGGTCAGATCCCTGGGTTCCGTCTGCCGGTGCCCAGTCTGTATTCGGAGTCTTCGTCCATATGGGCAGAATCTCCTGCAGACGCGCATCTGCCCTCATAAACCTTACTCCTGCTTCGTTTGTCAGCATTGGCCATACCTTAGAATGATCCCCGATATCCGAATCTTTCCCGTCAAGGCTAGGGTAGTGCGTAACTCCAAAAATCTTCGGTGAACCCGTTGCAATGGTATTCCCATAGTCGATAGTTACGGTTCCTCCTTCTACCGGTTCAACAACGGTAACCGCTGCAGTATCTCTTTTATTCCCGTCTTCAGTTATAACCGTTATCACTGAATCCCCTGCTTCACCTGCAGCCGCAACAAGTGCTGTTCCGTCTGCTCCCGGTGTCACACTGACGATTTCCGGTCTGGAAGATTCCCAGGTGATATTCTTATTCGCTGCATCAGCCGGTACAATAGATGCAGTAAGTGTCTGGCTTTCCCCTTGTTTTAGTGTTATTGCCTTAGGTGATACTGTTACGGATGCAATAGAGTTTTTGATTATTAATGAAAATGAAGTAGTAATTGCTTCCCCTCTGATTCCAATCGTTATCTCAGCTGTCCCTTCCCTGTGCGGGGTAAGCAGCCCATTTTCATTAACAGATACCACGTCGCTGTCTGAAGAAGAAAAGTCCAGCGTCTTCCCTGATGCAGATGCAGCCGGGAAAATTCTTGCATCAATGACAAAATCCTGTTTCACCTTCGGAAGAATATAAGCATCCCCTTCTTTTTCCAGCGTATTCAGATTCTGAATACCGATTGATAATGCAACATCACCCGATTCCAAAACCAGCCTGTCAGGCCTTAAGTCCCCGGACTCTGTATAGAATTTAATGGTATTCTGATTACCGCCCTCCAGAGAAAGGTCAAACGTAACATCTTTCGTTAATGAAATGCCGGATACATCAATATCCATTGGTTCCCCGCCGTTGACACTTACTTTTGTACCGCTGACAGTCCCGGAAGGTGATGCGTACAAGTGTGCCTTATAGGTACCTGCTCCGTCTGCTGCAACCTTGCGCAGCGTAACAAAGTTATCCGCTCCACCAAAGCCTTTTACTGTACGGTTAAAAGAAGCTCCTGTTGTCCAGGTAATTTCTGTATTGCCACCAAAATGATTATCCTGGCTTTCAAATTCATACATTGACTGTGCCGGGAGAGTTCTTTCCTCTCCACCTTTTACTACCAGTCCCATCGCGGATTTAGCAGGAATGACGGGCACGGATGCCGTTATAATTCCGTTTTGAACCGTGACATCCGGTATGGATACTATCTCTTCGGATACTTCCTTACCGGTATTTGCAGCATATCCCTTCAACGTGACGGTACCATCTTTGTAAGGTACATTCCGCAGTTCAATACTGACATTTTGTTTGGGCTGATCCCCGAAATTAGTCAGCAGCATCATTGCTTCATTCCTGGAATTTACCATCGCTATGGAATCATCCACAGGCCAGCTGCTGCCCATATCGGTGGAAACAACTTTAAACTCACCTTCACCAAGTCCCATTTGTCCGCTCAGCAAGGTGTACGCTTTCGTAAACGGATTAAGCGTAACCGTACCGTCCGTTTCTGTGTACATATAACTTCCGGGATTCGTCCTGGCATCTACAGACCCGTCAAATAAAACCATGTCCCATCCATCACGCATTGCTTTAAATAATGCCAGGGAATGATACTTGATTCCATCTGCACCGGTAATGGTTCCGTCAGGAGTTTGCCCCCCCTTTGACACAGATGACCAGCCGGTTAGAAACAGGGGCATGTCTGCATTATTAAGGGCTGCCCTCACCGCCTTTCTCCCAGGTTTGAATTCCCCGAAAACGTCATTTTTCCAATCCGTCGTCGGATCTGCACCATAAGCTTTGAAGGATACAAACTGAAGGAGGGACTGATCCTTGCCTGCATATGCATTCAGTGCTGCCTTTACATTGGGGGCTGTACTGAGGGAATCATTTTTATCCTTCAATTCATAACCCATTCCGCCGATCTGCACCTCTGGGAGCACCTTTCTGGCTTTTGCAGCTGCCTGATAATAAGAATTTGTGAAATCCTCAGCACTTAACGACATCTCCGGCTTCAGCTCTACGTATCCGATACTGTCTTCATAATCAGCCTTTGCAGCTTCTAAGAATGTCTCCACCATAGTGGCAAATGCCCCAGCTTTGTCCGGGGTATCCCCATACCAGGAAGGCATATTGTCAAAGGTGATAAAAGCTTTGATACCCGCTCCTTTTATTCTTGTAAGAATCCCCCCTGCTACATGGGTATAGGACTCCATTACTGCAGAATCGGCATTCATACCTTCCGGGAATAATTTGGACAGATCCACATCTACCCCCATTACTTTTAATCCCGCTTCCTGGGTAAGGCTTTTCCATGCTTTGCTCTCGGAAGGCGGCGTTCCAAGTCCCCCGAATATCATGGGGCTTCCGGTTCCGATACTGGTATTGTAGTCTACCACAATCTGAGCGTTTCCTTCCCCGGCAGCCTTCTCAGGCTTTGCTGCTGCCGGCAATACCGTTCCAGCCAGCATGCCTGCACTTAATAAAATCGATAATAATCTTTTTCCTATCTTCCTTTTCATTTGTTTCTCCTTCCATGATTATAATTATCTCTTATTTACCACTTAAGCCAAAACCTCTGCACCCCCTTTTCTGCCTCTAACCGGCAACTCTATGGTATTCATTATAAGAACCCAGCCACACATTTGGTATGTACTTTTTTGTCAGTATGATTTATAATTTTTTGACATACGGCTTTTTTACTGTTTTTTAAATAAGAAATTTGTTATAATAAAACAGAAATCCACATCAGTTTTGCAGAAGGTAACAAAGGCTGTATTGAACAGCAGATCTTTCGCATAAACAAAAAACCGGAAGATAATGCTTCCCAACGATACAATTGGAAAGGAAATAAATAACGTATACGGATGATGAAATATAAAACAAAAGGAAAATTTAAATTAAGGCTATTTTTTTCGGTAGGCAGTCTTTTCATCTGCCTTGCATTAATGGTATCTCTTCTTTTTTCCACCACCGCTATCCGAAATGCAAAATCCACCGAAATATCCTCTTCCCAGATTGTTTTGGACAGGGTATCCGCTCAGGTAGATTCCCTCTATGAGCAAATGAATATCGCAGCAACATCAATCACTAAAAATGATTCTTTGAAACAGATTATTTCTTCCCTGAACGCTTCCGGTTCCGAACCCACATCCAGGGAATATATGGAACAGCTATCCCAGGAACGGATCATACAGAAAACGCTGATAAATATGATGTTTTCTCCGATTATATCCAATGTGATGTTATATAACCGCGAATGCGGCTATTTTTACTATACCGGTATTTATCTAAGCGACCGGGACCGAATTGCCCAAACGCTTAAGGAAAACAGAGCTATTGAATTATTGACAGAGGCAGATGCATCCACGCTGTATTACGGACCGCATTTAAATGACTGGAACAGCTCAGACAGAACCGTTTTATCGGTATGTAAGAATTTTTCGGATAACACCATAACCCGGGACACCATGGTAGAAATACAGGTTCCATACGGTGTATTGGCTGATATATGTACCCAAAACACATTTTCAAATGAAAAAGAAATATTAATTCTGGATTCGGATTACAACATCGTCTATCCCTTTGAACAGGATGGTTATGTAATATCCGAAGAACAGCTGGATTCCGTGTTAAAAAATATACAAGGTGGTAACACAGAACATTTTTCAAACAGCTATTCCTATAATTCATCCACAAGCAGCCTTACTTCGTTTACAACCGTTTTGATTTCAAATAACAGAACCATGCAGTCTCAGAATATTTCATATATTGTGACCACTGTATTTACGGTATTGCTTGTACTTCTGGCTGCATTAATGATTATGTTTATTATACTCTCTATCGTGACGAAACCACTGAAGCAGTTGATTAACCATATTGATAATCTGCAGTTAGACCAGGATACCTGCCTGGATCTGCCGGAGGACATTTTTGATGAATTTGAAATTATCAACACCTCCTTCAACCACATGCTGATCAGGCTGGAGCAGTCCATTGCGCAAAATTATGAACTGCAGATAAGGGAAAGCAATGCGAATCTCACTGCTCTCCAGGCACAGATTAATCCTCATTTCCTATACAATGCATTAAATGCCATCAGCGCAGCAAGTGAAGTATACGGCAGTGAAGTTACTACCAGGATGTGTCAGGGCTTCTCTTCCATGATGCGCTATATTACATCCAAAGAACAAATTGTACCATTAATTGAAGAAATTAACCACACGAAAAATTATCTGGAATTTATGAAGATATCCAATGACGGAAATTCATCCTACGAACTGGACATTGATTCCAGTCTTTATGACCTTCGAATTCCCAAACTGACGATCCAGCCATTTGTAGAGAATTGCTTTAAACACGCTTTTGAATGCTCTCCTCCACCCTGGAAGATCTCGCTGCAATTCTATATCAGTCAGAACCAATGGATCATTATGGTGGAAGACAACGGTCAGGGATTTCCGGATGATGTATTAAAAGAACTGCAGACATTTAAAGAAACCACACTTAAAAATCGGAATTTTTCTTACAAAGATATTGAAATAGATGGTTTAGGGCTTTTTAATACTTTCGCACGTTTATATGCACATTTTTCATGTAAGTTTGATTTTACCGTTCAAAATCTTTCTCCCGGAAGCAGAATAACTATGAAAGGAGTACTCCCGGATGATTAAAATATTTGTAGCTGAAGACCAGCTGTTAATTCAAAAAGATTTATGTGCTAAGCTAAAAAAAGCCTCTGCCGACATTGAGATTGTGGGGACTGCCCTAAATGGCCAGGACGCCTATGAGAAAATAACCGACCTGTCCCCGGATATTCTATTTACAGATATCCGAATGCCTATTGCATCCGGACTTGATTTAATTCAAAAACTAAAAGAAAATGATATTCCTGTTTATACCGTGATCTTAAGCGGCTATAAAGACTTTGAATATGCCAGACAGTCCATGAAACTGGGTGTAGACGAATATCTGTTAAAGCCGGTATCGGTGGAGGATCTCCATTACACTCTGAATACACTGTCGGAAAAAATCCAGACTTCTAAAAAAGAAAACAGGCATGCCATGTTGAATTCTCTGCTGCATAATTATAAAAGCACAATATCCTCTCAGGAATTGCAGGCACTGGAACCGGCATTTTATTATGGAATCCTCATAAATGTCGGCTCCTACTCCTCTCTGACGCTGCATGATATCTACCCCTCAGAGGAAGCGCTTTCCCAATTATCTGTGGTAGATTTGCAGCATAAATACCTTGGAAACCATGATGCCATTTATTTGCTGGACGGCGTTACCAGAAATGAAAAATTTCTTCTGATTTCCCTGAAACAAAATAATCCTACGAAGATTAAAAATTTACTTTTGGGACTGATGGACATCTTAAGACCTTCCGGCTATCCCGTCACGCTGTGTCTGAGTTCGAAAACCTGTGACCTCTCGGATATCCGCAGCAAGCACACCCTGATGCGCACCCAGACCGCTAATCATCTGATCTTCGGACACTCTTCCATTCTCTATCAAAAGGATTTTCTGGAAAATGGAACGGAATTTCGCCATATATTAGACGATTCGACAGAAAAGAAATTCAAACTGGATATCCAGAATAAAAATCTCCCTTCCTTTTTGAATCATTTAAAAAGATTCCTATTGCAGTGCAACAAGGAAAGGGTTACGCAAAAGCAATTAGATGAATGCCTGAAAAAGATTTTGTATTATATCTTTGATTATACCGACCATAAATTATTTAATAATTACGCTTTGGAGATCGAAGAATATCTCTCTACCTCCAAGGGATATACCGACCTGACCGACTCCCTGTTATTTTTATTTGAGCAGGCATGCAAGAATACGCTGTTGAATATAGAGATCAATTCCGACTCCTCCCATTTTATTGATAAAATAAAGGCATATATTCACTCCCACTATTCCCAGGAAATCAATATACACAATATTGCTACGAAATTTTCCATTACCCCTGCATACCTCAGCAGAATTTTTAAGAAACAGGAAGGTATCCCTCCCATAGAATATTTAACAAAGTACCGGATAGAACAGGCATGCCATTACTTTCTATCTTCCACCATGTCCATTCGTGAAGTGGCGGAATTATGCGGATATTCCAATCAGTTTTATTTCAGCAAAGCTTTTAAACAGATCATGGGGATCTCTCCTTCTGAGTACCGGATTAAGTATCAGGATGTGAATTAGCGTGATTTGAAAATTGCCTTCTACCTCACGCTAAAACAGCCTCAGGATTAGTTCCTGAAGCTGTTGGCATTACTTCCCTGTCTTTCTTCCCCCACGAATCTTTTCCTTCCATTTGCAGCAATCATTCAGATGAAGCATAACATGTCTGGTTGGAGGCATTAATAACAGCCCCGCCATATCCTTTTTGCCCCAAAAATCCAGAAGCCATATTGAATCCTCCTGTTGTGTAACGCCTCCCTCTGCCAAAATCCTGTCTAAGCCCCGCTTTGTAACCTTTCTTTTCATATCCTCAGCTGAAAGATTTTTAATAATCTGCCTGGTTCTTCTTCCCACTTCATTTCGGTAGTTTAGCAATTCAGGAATGTTCAGATTTTTACTTAAACTTATGATTTCATCATCTGACAGAGCATTTCCCGTATCAGTAATTGCTGTATTCAGCCTCGTTTTCCACTGATCATCAAAAACCTGGTTTCCATCAGCAAGGAGTATATTCATGGTTAAATCCTCAATCCTGGCTATATGCCAGAAAACCCATGCAATTGTTTCATCCCTGCTGCCAGGCATCACAGCATATTCCTCCGCTTCCAGGCCGCTGACCAGCTCATCTACTTCATTGCATATTCCATCCGATATTTCAGACTGGTGCAGCTTCCCATGGAGCTTTAGAAATAAATCCTTAGCCTGTTGAATTTTATCGGGCTTTCGAATCATGCTGTTTAATTCTTTATGCATTTCACTCAATCCTTCTCCAAAATATTTCATAACTTCCTCCTTATGTGTTTGTTTGATCCGGCGTCATCTATGGTAATTGACGATTTTTGGTAATTGATATATTGTACTGTTTTCAATGTGGTTTTTGTGTGTGGGCTTTCTCATAGCTGCAAACCCACAAGTAAAGCAGAATAACTGCCAACGCAAATATTAAGATGGACCATTGCTGCAATACGGAAATAATCCGGTTTTTATGTATGAGATCCACACCAAAATTCTGATATACTGCATCCAGAAACCCGGGCAGGTTCCCGGCATCTGCCCATTTATCTGCCACGCTTATGTACTCCCGTCTGATGATGCTGGTAAGCTGAGTGGGTGGAAACCACAGCAGCATGGATTTCATCCAGTCCGGATAGAAATAATAAGGCAGATAGGCGCCAGCAAGAAAACCGATTACCGTTCCATAGAGGTTTGCAAAAGTAGAAAAAGTTGTGGTACTTTTTAATTTGTGCGCAAAACACAGTAGGATTCCGGAATTTATCCAGGAGGAAAACATTATAATCATGAGGACTTTCAACTGCCTGCATATAGGCAGAGTGCTTCCGTATTGATAAGTAAAAAAGATTTCACCGCCCAATGCTGTCAGCAACGTAAAAACGCAGGAAACCAGCATACTGGTTAGCCAATATCCGGACAAAATAGAAAATGGCGTAACAGGCGCTATCAGGAAGTCTTTACGAATGCCGGTTCCCATGTCATTGACACAAATCTGAATAATGCCGAAGCATGTTGTGGTATTGATTACAATTAAAAGACCGGCAAACATCAACCGATCCGTAAGCTGCTGTACATAGTCTGGGCTGACCCCTGACTGACCCACCATATCCGTCAGAAAATCCCTGAGAAAAAACACATACAGACTGACAACAACCGGAATGGAGGCAAAGGACAGGATAATATTCAACTTATTATTTAGGAATAAGGCTATATTTCTCTGTACCAGAAATCGCAAGCTTCTCATAATGCCTCTCCTTTTAACAGATGAAAATATATATCGTCAAGCCCCGGTGTTTTCAGGGTGTGTTTCCATTTCGCCTGAATCTCCATAAGACTTCCGCAGGCTGCAATCCTGCCGTCTTTTAAAATGCAGAGAGTATCTGCAAAAGAAGCTTCATCCAGATAATGTGTGGTGTAAAATATAGTCATCTGCAGCTGCTCTTTCAATTTCAGCAGCACATCCCAGACATTTTGCCTGGTAACGGGATCCAGCCCGGTTGTGGGTTCATCCAGAATCAGCAGCCTTGGTTTCGAGATAAGTGCCCGGGCAATCTGTGCCAGTCTACGCTGTCCCCCCGAACACTCCCGGTATTTTTGATGCTGCAGCTTCTCCATTTCCAGCAATTGAATCAAGTCCATAATCTGCTTCTTTAATTCACGGTCATGTTTCCAGTATAACCCACCTCTGTACCAGAGATTCTGATAAACCGTCAAATCATCATCCAGCACATCTTCCTGAAAAACCATACCGATTTTTCTTTTTATTTCATTTTTGTCTGTATCCATATCACTGCTGTCAATATATATCTTACCTTCTGATTTGGCAAGAAGAGTTCCAAT
Organism: uncultured Robinsoniella sp.; assembly: GCA_900539655.1. Classification (GTDB taxonomy): domain Bacteria; phylum Bacillota; class Clostridia; order Lachnospirales; family Lachnospiraceae; genus Robinsoniella. The sequence continues at coordinate 11,142 of UQCR01000006.1, read as the reverse complement.
CATATTCATGGTTGTACTTTTCCCCGCTCCGTTTGGCCCCAAAAATGCCAGCACTTGTCCCTGTTTCACCTGGAATTCCAGCGACTTTACGATCTTCTTCCTGCCATAATTTTTACTAAGACCTTCTACAGCCAGACAATCTTCCATCCATACCACCTCACTTCTACCTATGGTATATGAGGGAAATCATGGGAATATTCATTCACACGGGCTGTTTCTCTATCTCGTATCAAATTTTTTCATATCAGATTTCTTATCACCAGATTTCTTATCACCAGATTCCTTCGTATCAAATTCCTTCGTACCGGATTTTTTATCACCAGATTCCTTCGTATCAAATTCCCTATCACCAGATTTCTTCGTACCAGATTTCTTATTACCAAATTCCTTCGTACCAGATTCCTTATCACAGTTACGAATCGCCGGAATACACAGACACAATACAGCAGCGAGGAATGTCAATGCTCCTGCCACCAGAAACCATTTTTCTACTCCGAATGCTTCTGCGAATACTCCGGATAACGAAAGTCCAACTGGGGAAGTGATTACCATTATACTGCCTGAGAGAGACATCACCCTCCCCAGGTATTTCGCTTCGAATTTGCTCTGCAGCAACGGTGTGTACATCCCCCAGTAAAAAGGACCGGATATACCCATCAGGCAAGCAAATATCGTAAATGTAATAAATCCATCCTGTGGCAGAAGTCCAGAGGCAAAAAGGCTTACACTCATTAACAGATAGGAACCAATAATGGTATATACTCTGTTTTTTGTCCCGCCCCATCTGCCTAATATCAGAGAACCGGTCAGCAGTCCAATGGAAAACACGACTTCTGCAATGCTTGCATAAGTACTTGTACCTCCAAAATAAGACATACTCATTAAAGGGAATAACGCGCTGGTAGGCATCAGTGCTAACGTATATAATGCACTGATAAAAACCAGGCCCAGCATCCCCTTATTTGTTCGTAAAATACGAAAACCATCCAGCATTTCCCGCACAACGGGAAGCCTTTCTGTATCCTGGCTTTTATCCAGTTCCGGTATATGGCTGATTATCAATGTAAATACTGCAATCAAAGCGCCAATAACATCCAAAAATATAATTCCGCTAAGACTCCACATCTGGTATAGCACAGCCGCCAACACTGGACTGAATATCTGGGAAACTGACTGCAGGGACTGGGAATATCCCGCGCAGCGTGTCAATTGATCTGCCGGAACAATCTGCGGAGTAACCGCCTGGAGGCAGGGCGTGTGAAAAGCAGATCCAATAGAACGGACCAGTAAAACAGCTAAAATAACACCTGTTGAAAGAAAATCAAACAGTCCTGCAATAACCAGGAAAAAGCTTGCCACAGAAATCAGCAGATCCGAGATAATCATAATTTTCTTACGCTGATAGCGGTCAATATACACTCCGATAAATGGCCCTAATATTCCCTGTGGCAGAAATCCCATTAACATGGCAGCAGACAGGATCAGGGCAGACCCGGTGATATCCGTTAAATACCATACGATTGCAAACTGTAATACAGAACTGGAAAATTGAGAAACCGCCTGACCTGTCCATATAGTAAAAAAATTCTTCTTCCATTGTTTCATGATTTATTAACCTCTTATTCTAAATGCTCCGTCTTTGTCAATTCTAAAAGCAGTACTGCTGCTCTTTCACTCCCTTGCCTGTCAATGGAATAATGCGTCCATTTTCCAACCTTTCTTCCGGAGACTATTCCCGAATCGCATAAAATCTTCATATGATGGGACAGCGTTGACTGGCTGATCTTCAGTTCCTCCAGAAGCTTACATCCACATTTTTCACCGCCCCGAAGCATTTCCAGAATCTGTAATCTGTTTTCATCACAAAAAGCTTTAAAAACTTTTGCTTCATTCTCATAATTCCCCATTAAAGTACCTCACATTCATTTTTATCGATATATCTAAAGTATAAACATCATATCGAAAAATGTCAATGTGTTATTTGATAAAAAACCAGGCGAGTGACCCGTCTGGTTTTTATATTTTGACTGTAGTTGTATTTTACTCCTCTTTCTTACTCTCCGTCACCACTTCCGTACTCATATCCTTAAATCTTTCCATATCCATCTGCCCCAATGTCCTGTCCACCACAATCGCATTCACCATAGAACCAGTTACATTAAGGAGCGTTCTTCCCATATCAATAATCGGGTCAATCGCCAGAATCGGGCTGACAACCGGAAAGGAGGATGCCAAACCTACGCCCGAGAGGGCAACAGAAGCCGCCATGGTAGCTGTTCCCGGTATTCCTGCAATCCCAAGTGACCCTAAGGTCACAACTATAATAGACATTGCAATAAAAGTAATATCTATCGGCATACCATTTACATTTGCTACAAATACAAGGAGCAGCGCCGGAAATACTCCTGCACATCCCTGCATACCGGCTGTTGTTCCAAAACCTGCAACAAAATTGGCTGTACCGTCATTTACTCCCATTTTCTCAGTGAGTGTTTCAATCGTAAGCGGCAAAGAACCTACACTTGACCTTGATGTAAACGCTAGGATCATGACAGATATGCCTTTTTTGAGATATATCCCCGGGTTCACACCAAAGATTACCAGGGCAATCAGCTGGATCACAAACATAATTGCCACAGCCACATATAACGCTGCAATGAAAATTCCCACTTCCAGAATACTTTCTATTCCTTTTTGGGCTATGGTATTCGCCAACAAAGCAATCACAGCATAAGGCATATATTTGATAATAGTCATGGCAATGCTCATAATAATCTTATGCAATGCATTGATCAGATCAAAAAATGGCTTTACCACATCAAAGTATTTTTTTGACATTCTTTTGGCACCAAGACCAAAAAATACGGCTACAATCACCAGCGCGATAATATTGACGTCCACCATTGCCTGTGCCGGATTCGCAGGCAAAAGCCCTCTTAGAGTATCCACCACTGTTTTAATTTCTTTCATTTCCACAGCTTCAGCTGAAGCAGCCATTCCCGTTCCCACCCGGAACAAGACACCAACGAACAGACCTACTACGACAGCGATAACGACCATTATCATCGTTACCACAATCGTATTTTTCGTCAGTTTCCCGATGTTGGCATCTTTTTGCATATTGATTATCACATGGATAATTGATACCATAACAAGGGGAACTACCAGCATTCTGATGAGATCAATAAATCCATTTCCAAATAAACCATACCATTTTGTGGTTTCGGCTACAAAAGTGATTTCCATGGGTTGACTTACAAATCCGGATATAGCCTGTATAACCAGTCCCAGTACCAGTCCAAATACGGTACCGATAATCATTCTTTTGGAAAAGCTAACTTTTCGTTTCTGAATTCTGTTCATTACTATGAATAATGCCACTAAAAGCCCCAAGCAAAGCAATGTACGAATGTCACTTAACATTAAAAATTCTTTAAAAAATACATTATCCATTCTTATCTACTCCCTTATTGAAAGATTTTTCGCTCTGTCATTTCCTGTATCTAAATATAATACCCATTAATAAGGTGATGCATACAACTTCACCATTGTAACATATACACAAGGGATGGACAAGATTTTTTCCGATTTATTACCGGTAACGCAAATATTACCAGTTAAGAAATACTTCTGCTTTATTAAGAAAACCAGCCTTTAAGCTGGTCTCTATTTAACAATTTTTCTATTTTAGCATTTGCTCGAAACTATCTTCACAGTGCAATTTCAAAGAGTCCAAAAATGGTACCGGCTCAGGAAGTCCCTCTATCAATAACGGCAATTCTGTGCATCCTAAAATAACACCCTCAATCCCACACTCTTTTTGATAATAACCCACTATGTCCATAAATTCCCTTTGAGACTGGCTGTTTATTTTATGAACTGCCAATTCCCCGAATATTATATGATCAATTATATTTTGCTGTTTATCATTTGGGGATATTATTTCAATGCCATATTCTTTCATTCTGTTTTTATAAAATGAATGACTCATTGTATATCGAATCCCAGTTAAAAGCAGCTTCTTCCTGGACAGAGCCTGTGCCTGTTTTGCAACGGAATCCACAATACTTATCATTGGTACACCAGCATTCTTTTCTATCACCTCATACACGGAATGGGGCGAATTGGCAGCCATAATCACGATCTCTGCTCCTGCATGCTTTAAATTATCAATACCGGACTGAATGCAGTTGATATATTCCTCCATAAGGTTCTGATTTTCAAGATCTGTAAAATATTGAAAATTCAGGCTTTCTATTACGATCTCCGGATAATAATAGTCCTGATATCTTTCATAATACAGATTCATAATCTTTTTATAATATTCTATCGTAGATGTAAAACTGATGCCTCCAAGTATCCCTAATTTCTTCATATTCATTCTCTCCTCATGTAAAACGCTTTGTCGTCCACCGCCCTCATAGTGGCAAGGATACCATCCAGATGGTCATATTCGTGCTGTAATAATTCAGCCATATCGCCCTCTAAACACAATTCCCTACTCTTCCGGTTCGCATCTATAAATCTCACTACGCAGCGTCTGTGCCTTTTTACCCTTACATATAAATTAGGAAAAGACATGCAATCATCCAGTACCTCCATTTCTTCATCGTCCGGAAACACCAGTTGGGGATTAATAAATACAACAGGCTTATCAAGATACATATAAATAATACGTTTTCCCACTCCAATCTGAGGTGCGGCTATGGCACGCCCCGCCCGATAGCGACTCTTAAAATCCATAAGCGTGTCATGTAAATCAGAGATTGTTTCCGTAAGATCCTCTCCTTTTTCCACCAGATCACTTTTTTGATATAGTTTTTCATCACCAAGCAGTAATATTTTCTTTACCATATTTATGTTCTCCTTACTATAGGGTCGATTTAACAGTCTGTTACAAATTCCCGGTACCTGATATATTTAAGCCCTTTCTATTCTATTAACCCTCTTACTATTCAATCTCTTCTATTCAGCCTGTTCTATTGAGCTTGTTCTATTGAGCTTGTTCTGTTCAGCTTGTTCTGTTCAGCTTGTTCTGTTCAGCTTGTTCTGTTCAGCTTGTTCTTAAATTATAACTCTTGATATTGTATGGTTTCAATGTTAAAATTGTATGCAGAACAATAAACTGAAAAGAGGAAATACTATGCCGGTAAATTCATTTGAAAATTATCCTATGAGCTGGAGACCAAAACTAAGCAGAGAAAACACACCCCTCTACCTTTCTATCGCTGCTGCATTAGAAAAAGATATTTCTGCCGGAAATCTGCAGCCAAATGATAAACTGCCTCCCCAAAGAGAACTAGCTGATTATCTGGATGTTAATCTGAGTACGGTTACCAGAGCATTTAAGTTGTGTGAATCTAAGGGGTTAATCAGCGGTACTATCGGCAGAGGAACCTATGTAGCATCCGACGTAAGCGCCAATCTTCCAATGCTAAGCGAGAGGGAAGAATCCAATTGCATTAATCTGGGCGCCTCACATCCCCTTTACCGGCAAAACAGGTATATTACTCAAATGCTAAAAAAACTGCCTTCCAAGATCAATATCGATAACTTATTAAAATACACAGATATTTCCGGAAGTGAGCTGCAAAAAGAAAGTGCCTGCATTTGGCTGCATAAACTGGGGATTCCTGCTCAGTCCAAAAATATACTAATTACGTCCGGTTTACAAAATTCATTAACGGTTATATTGGCATCACTATTTCGTTATGGAGATAAAATTGCAACCAATTCCCTTACATATCCGGGTATTAAAAACATTGCAAATATGTTAGGCATCATACTGATACCCATACCCTTTCTTAGCAGCAAAATGGATTTAAAATACTTAGAACAGATTTGCAAGACAGAGAATATAAAAGGAATCTATGTAATTCCTGATTCTCACAATCCGACTACCGTCACAATGGAACTAAATGAACGCATCCATTTAAGCAGTATTATAGAAAAAAATGCCTTAATCAATATAGAAGATGGCACATATACCTTTTTATCAGAAAAGCCAAACCTATCACTGTATGAACTAATACCGAACCATACCATCCATATATGCACGCTTTCCAATTCGCTGTCTGCCGGACTCAGAATTTCTTTTCTGGCTGTACCACCAGCTTTCCGTGAAAGCCTGCTCACCGGAATTCGAAATATCAACGTTATGTCTTCTCCTGTCGAGACGGAATTAGCCGCTCAATTGATTCAAACCGGTATAGCAGAACACATTATTGATGATAAAATAAAGGAGATCATAAAAAGAAATATAATCACGGAGAACCTATTAGCCGGAAATGAACTTTGGGGCAGCCAAAGATGTCAATTCCGATGGCTGATGCTCCGTGATTCTATAAATAGTCACGAACTGGAAATTTATTTAAGAAAGAAGAGTGTTCAAGTGTTTTGCAGTGAGCGGTTTTTAGTGGGAAACAGTAAGCTTATTCCTGCTATCCGCCTGGCTGTCTGCTCCCCGGATTCTCATGCGGATTTAGCCAGGGGTCTTCAGATTATAAACGAATCCCTCCTGCCTTGAACACCAGCGTCTGTTTAAGATGCATTAGATTTACTTAATCAATGCGTACATTTTCATATCCTGTACTATTCCATTTTTAACTGAATTTTTACGCAGAATGCCTTCGCACTGAAAGCCTGCTTTTTCCAATACCCGGCAGGAAGGTCCATTATAAGCAAATGGTTCCGCAAAAATCCGTACGATATCTGTTTGTTCAAAAATATATCTGCAGGTTTTTTTCACAGCCTCTGTCCCAATTCCCCTGCCCCAGTGGGACTCTGCAATATAATATCCCAATTCTGCTGTTAAAGAATGAATATTATTGCAGCGCGTAACACCAATGCTTCCCGCCACATGCCCGTCTACTACAATTGCAAATGCATAAGTGGTATCCTGGTCAGCTGTTAAGACAGCGTTGATATATTCTTTTGCATCATTTATCGTATAGGGATAAGGCAGGCCATCTCTCAGGTTATTCTGAATTTTTTTATTATTCAATGCTTCAGCAAGCTCCCCTGCATCCTCTATCTTCCATTTTCGTATTGTAAGTTCCATATAATTCCCTCCCTTTAATCCAGTACTTTTTCGACTTTAGCGATTACGTTCCCATTCGTGTTTCAGCAAACGATATTCAAGGCGTGTTTTCATTTTTCCATCATGCCATTCCCAGTCCACGTGTTCTGCTTCCTTAATAAGTCCACAGTTCCTCATCACCTTTTCGGAACCCCCATTCTCTTTTAGACATCCGGTTATGATACGGTAGACCCCATTTTCCGTAAATGCAAATTCTATTATTTTGCGCAAAGCTTCTGTTGTGTAACCGTTCCCCCAATACTTGGGATATGAAAAATATCCTAAATGAACCAATTTTCCCAAAGGGGTATGATCTACAACAGTATACCCTATACTTCCCACCTGCTGCTGTGATTCCTTTAACATCATGTGCAGGAAATAAAACTTCCTGTTATCAGAATCCTTATCCTGTAACATTTTTTGAAAGTCCACTCTGGCATCGTCAACAGAATGAAGCTTAATATCCTGTAGGTAATACATGGTTTTATCATCGCTTTTCAGCCGATAATAAAGGTCTTCCTCTTTTTCTTCATAATCTCTTAATATAAGACGCTCAGTTTCCAGATAAATCATACAGTTATCCTCCCTTTTACTATGTGAATATGATCAAGACTAATAACCATTGTTGTATACCTTAATCCATTGGTAACCTTTTTCGAACCTGTATCCGTAAATCCTAGATGATGATACGCAGGAACTGCAAAGGGAGAAGAATTGACCGTAATGCTGCCGCTTGTATTATCCTTACAGTATATTATACTTGCACTTTTTAATCATATTAACATGCTTTGTAAAAAAGATCAATGTACACAAAAAAGGAGTTCTACTCATCACAGTCAACATCCAAAACTATCTATTTGCCCTTCTATGGTAAATTTTCAATGAACAAATATAGAATACCACAAGCAATCCCAGGCACCAGGCTATTGCAATGAAAGCGGCATTTCCTGTATCTATATCCAGAAATAATCCTCTGATACTGTCTGCAAGCGGTGTAAATGGCTGGTATTTTGCGAATATCCTAAGTACTGCCGGCATATTTTCAACCGGTACAAAGCAAGAACTGACATATGGCAGAAGCATCCCGATATAGGTGAATGCACTTACTGACTCTAAGCTTGGACAAAACAGTCCCCAGACAATTGCCGCCCAGGTATACATCAGCGAGAACAGAAAAACAATCAGAAAAATTGTTAAATAATCCAAGAAATCAGCCTTAGCCCGAAATCCTATTAATACCGCAACACTTAAAACAATCAGGGCTGTGATGGCACATCTTAAAAGCGTAGCAGCCATATGGCCATTTAATACCGCTGTTTTCCCGATATCCATGGTCCGAAACCGGTCCATGATGCCCTTGGTCATATCCTCCTTAACAGAGATCGCAGTCATGGACGCGCTGCTCGCGATTGACAGCAGCAATATACCCGGCAGAATGTAATCCAGATAGGTGAATTCCCCGATCTGCATAGACCCCCCTATGATAAATACCAGCATCAGCAATTGTGCCAGGGGTAAAACTGCCGTCATGATCAAGATTTCAACTTGCCTGGTTGTATGTTTCATACTTCTTGATACCATTGTAAACGTATCATTTAAACTAAGTGCTATTTTATTCATCTTCTATTCTCCTTTTCTCCATCCACTAAATTCAGGAATACATCTTCTAATGTAGCTTTCTTTTGCGTAAACGAGGAAGGTATTATTCCGTGCTGCTCCATTGAGGTAAACAGATTTGTAATTTGTTTCATTCCTCCACTTATTTCAATGGTTACAGTCTGATCTTCTTCATCCACTCCCGTAATTTTTTCAGAAAAAATTTCTCTCATCTTTTTTATACTTTCACCATTTTTAAAGGTAAAAATCATAATTTCCCCGGATGATAATTTCTTAATCTCTTCCACCGTCCCATTGGCAATGATAACGCCCTCATGCAGGATTGCTACCCGGTCCGCAAGTTCTTCCGCCTCTTCTAAATACTGGGTGGTTAAAAAAATAGTAACTCCATTTTCTTTCAGTTTTTCAATGATATTCCACATGGCATTTCTGCTTTGCGGATCCAAACCGGTCGTAGGTTCATCCAAAAATATAACCGACGGATTACCTAATAAACTCATTGCGATATCCAATCTTCTGCGCATACCTCCGGAATAAGCGGAAGTTCGTTTATCAGCAGCTTCTTCCAGATGAAAATCTCTTAATAATTTGTCTGCCTGTATCTTATAATCTTTAATATGACACAGTCTTGCTGTCATCTCCAGATTTTCCCGTCCTGTAAGTATCTCATCTACTGCCGTAAACTGTCCGGTGAGGCTTATCAATTTTCTGACTTTCGCCCCATCCTTATTTACATCCCTCTCTCCGACAAATGCTGTACCGCTGTCCATCCGAAGCAACGTCGCCAGTATTTTGACCGTTGTCGTTTTACCGGAACCATTGGATCCCAGCAAACAGAAAATAGTACCTTTTTGTACTTTAAATGTGACACCTTTTAAAACGTCCTTTTCATCATAAGCCTTTTTAAGGCCACTCACCCTGATCGCAAATTCGTAATTATCCACTGCTAATCCTCCTTTTTCTTTAAAATATCTCTTCTGGCAGACACGTTTTGTTCAAAATCATGCCAGATACGATAAGTAAATACTATCTTCTGCTTCCTGTTTCTGTTTTTTATATTTCCTTATGCATTTTTCTTGAGTATTTTTTATTCTATTTGCTTTTTTAAGTATTAACTCATTGAGTATATAATTATTAAGCATTAACTCATTGAGTATACACTCGCTGAGTTAATACTTAACCAGTATAGCAAAGCTTTATTTATCTGTCAACCGGGAAAACGGGATTTCTAAATCATTTCTAAATCTGCCATATATCTATTATTCAATTAAGATTGATATGAAATCGTAGAAGTACAAAAAAACCGCCTGCTCTTGGTCAGAACAAACGGCTGCTATGTTTTGAAATATATTTATTTTTTTAACTTATATTCGTTTTTGATACTTGCTTTTATTTGCTTTTCAGACAGATTAATGCTATATCTAAAATTTCTTCCGGTAATACCAGTAGCTCTGTTTAAGATTGAACTCTATGATTTCTTAACATGTCCACAATCCACTCAACTTCGGGAAATGGCATTTTACTGTGCAATGCATACTGCACGGCAATGGATTGCAAAGTATTGCTAAACAAATATGTTAATGCATAAGGATCTCCCTGTCGAATCGATCCCTGCTGCTGTCCTCTTTTTATAATCTCTACTATTTTGTCAGCATCCTGTTCCCTGGATTTTATCTTTTCATAGATATGTTTTGGGATTCCTTCACTTTGTTTCATCTGCGCTATCAGAATAAAAAATTTTGATCCTGTTTCATCCTCCTTCAGACATCGCAACACAGATTCTGCTACTTGTTCAAAATAATCAATAGGATCCAGATTTTCCTGATCTGCCCAATTATCACTCTCTCTGAGTGCAATGTCCACTAAGGTCTCTAATAAGATTTCCTTTGTTTTGAAATAGTGGAAAAGCAAACCCTCACTTATATTCAGGGCTTTTGATATTTCACTTGTTTTAGTAGATGCATAACCTTTTTTTATAAATAGCTCTAAAGCTGCTATTAAAATCTCTTCTTCCCGTTTTGCTTTTTGTTCCGCACGCGTTGCCATAACAAGCTCCTTTCATTGAGTAATAACTCATCCAGTGACCTTCTGCTTAGTATAGCAAAACTTTCTAAAACTGTCAATCCGCTCTACAGCGAACGTTTTGTAATGTTCTATTAAATGCATTATATTTGGGTTTAGCTGATTAAGGACGCTTTGTATAATATAGGTAGTGTACGGAAAGATGGGGGTGGGTGGATGTTCTTTATCGGATGTAGAGCAGTATATTTTGACAGTTTATGCATAATAGAAGATGAAAGTCTACGCCTTTTTCTGATCGCAGAATGTAAAACAAATCCCGTTCTCAAGATCAGTTGCTTTACATCATTAGTTTACACCAATAGCGTCCGGTATGTCACAACCCCAGGGTTCCATCATGCTGAGAAAACCAGCTTTGTATCAACGAA
>UQCR01000005.1 GCA_900539655.1 uncultured Robinsoniella sp. | reverse complement strand
GTAGACTTTCATCTTCTATTATGCATAAACTGTCAAAATACACTGCTCTACGTCCAATAAAGAACATCCATCTACACCCAGGGGATCTGTCATGCTGAAAAAGAGCACCATAAAGCAACTGAAGCAACTGAATTAATCACAGTGATTTGTTTCTTCATTCCAGAAAAAGTAGCAAACTTTCATCTTTTACGCATAAACAGCCGAAACATAATACACTGCATCCAATAAAGAACAGCCTGCCGCCAAAAAGCGCTCCGCAAAGGTTAGAAAATACCAGTTCTGCGGCAAGCTGACGGAGTCCATATCAGTTTTCCACCCCCATCTTTCCGCACACTACCTATATTATACAAAGCGTCTTCCTCAGCGAAACCCAAATATAATGCACTTAATAGAACATTACAACACGCTCTAAGGCATTCGTTGTGCCCCCGGTTAAATTCTAAGTTCAGTGCACAGCCTGGGATCCTTTGGATGACAGCCGGATCTTAATCATTAAAGAATATCTCGATAAGATAGAATTTCCATATAAATTAAACTAATAATATAAAGGTATATCTGGAATATATGTTGACAGCAAAGCATTAGTTTGCTATTATTTTTAATAAGATAGTGGTTTAATGCAAAAATTTATCTGTTTTGTATCAAGTATCAAGTATCAAGTATCAAGTATCAAATTCTAATCTCTAGTTATATTCTACGCTTTATTTCAAAGCGAAATTCAATATAAAAATAAACCAGCCATTATCTTTTTATGTAGTAATTTCTGCATTAGGTGTTTTTAAAATAGGTAAATTTCTGCATCGGTGTATGGAAAGTGAGGTTATATGCAGGAAGTGAAGCAAAAGAAGTCCAGTGCCAATCAGATTGAGGATTCGGTTATGAAAACTATGGTACGTTTTTTTGCAGATGAGCTGCTCCCTTATTTAGGGATCAAAGGAAAGGTTAAGATGATTGCCCCCACAGAAGAAATTCATATGGAAATCAAAAGGCTGTATGAAGATATGAATCTGATTATGGAGGACGGAACCTGGAAACATTTTGAGTTTCAGTCAACAAATGGAGGAATACCGGATCTGAAAAGATTCCGGGTATACGAGGCTTTAACCAGCCAGGAAAATAAGGTGCCGGTCGTGACTTACGTATTATTTTCCGGAAAGATTAAGAATCCGCAATATCAATTTACAGAAGGAATTAATACATACCGGGTGATTCCGGTTATAATGCAGAATAAAAATGCGGACCGTATGATTCATAAACTATTGAAAAAGCAGGCACGTGGAAAGCCTATAGAAAGGCAGGAACTAATTGCACTGGCTCTAACTCCGCTGATGCAGGGGAAAATACCAATGATAGACAGGATAAAAAATGCACTACAGATTGTGGGCAGAGAGATTTGCTTAAAAGCAGAAGAGGTACAAAAGATACAGGCCGTTATTTACGCGCTTGCAGAAAAGTTTCTAAAATATGAAGAAATGGATGAAATAAAGGGGGTAATGAATATGACAAGGTTAGGGCAAATGTTGGTGGATGATGGAATTTCTCAGGGGCTGTCTCAGGGAAAGGCAGAAGCTATCGTGGAATTTTTGGATATAAAAGGTACAGTATCAGATGGTTTGAGGCAGAAAATTATATCTGAAAAGGATGTAGACAGATTATCTGAATGGATAAAAATCGCGGCAGCTTCCAACACGGTTGAGGAATTTCAGAAGTTTATGTAGGTAAGCGCCATCAGCTATTATTCATGGTTCTAAATAATGACGTTAGTTACTGAAGAAGAAAATTACAGGGGCGGCCCCAAATTGTATTCAGGGCGCCCCTGCTAAGAGCATATTTATCGGTACTGATTACTGGAAATCTTTCATGTAATCTCCGTGTGCCTCGATTAATTCGTCGCACATCTTCTTAATGTCAGTGATATTAAGTTCGGCTCCCGTATGGGGATCCATCATAGCTGCCTGATAGATATGGCTGCGGTCTTTGGTAACGGCTGCTTCAATAGTCAGCAGCTGAGGATTAATATTAGTCATATTCATAGCAGCTAACTGTACAGGAAGACGTCCTACGTGACATGGAGTCACACCACTGCCGTCAACAAGACATGGAACCTCTACACAGGCATCTGCAGGAAGGTTGTCAATTAAACCGGTATTTAATACGTTGCCGCCTATTTTATATGGTTTGTTGGTAACGACTGCTTCCATGATGTAGGAAGCGTATTCCAGAGAACGTTCGTGGGTGATTTTACCGTCTTTTAAAATAGAAGCTTTTTCACTTTCCCACTCAGCGATCTGTTTGATACATCTTCTTGGATACTCATCTAAAGGAATGTTGTATGCTTCAATCATCTCCGGATATTTGGATTTGATGAAGAAGGAGTTGTATTCGGAGTTATGCTCACTGGATTCTGTACAGTAATATCCCAGTGTATTAATATATTCGTAACGAACCATGTCGTTGTGTTTTTCTTCCGCATTTTTCTTTGCTGCACGTTCACGTATTTCAGGATATAAATCATTTCCATCTTTATCATGAAGATCCAGAAGCCATCCCATATGATTGATTCCGGCGATGAGCTCGTGTCTGCCTTCCAGCTTATCTTCCATTCCAAGTGCTTTCATAAGGTCTTCCGAACATTTCTGAACGCTGTGGCAGAGGCCGACGGTTTTGATTTTGGTATAGCGCTGCATATAACCCGTCAACATAGCCATAGGGTTGGTATAATTCATGAAAAGGGTGTCTGGGCAGACTTCTTCCATGTCTCTTGCAAAATCAGCCATAACCGGAATGGTACGCAGGGCTCTCATAATGCCGCCGATTCCCAGTGTATCTGCAATTGTTTGTCTTAAACCGTATTTTTTCGGAATTTCAAAATCAGTAATGGTACATGGATCGTATCCGCCAACCTGTATTGCATTAACAACAAAATTTGCATTGCGAAGAGCATCTTTACGATTTTCTACTCCTAAATAAGTCTTGATCGTAGCTCTTCCTTCATTTACGTTTTTGTTGATTGCCTGTAAAATAATTTCGGAATCTTCAAGGCGCTGCCTGTCGATATCATAGAGTGCGATTTCACTTTCGCATAAAGCTGGGGTGCACATACAGTCACCCAGTACATTTCTTGCAAATATAGTGCTTCCGGCACCCATAAATGTAATTTTAATCATATAGGACCTCCTGGTTTTATGTGGATTATATTTGTTATCTGTTGTAAATTATTATATAATAAAACCTATAGGGAGACTATCCAAATTGTTTCGTAAAAATTGTTGATTTGTTGAAAAGTGTGAAAAGGAGATGCTATGGAGAGCAGGTATTCAAAATCTCTGTCGGTGTATTATGCCGGGAGGGAGAAATGTGAATCCGGTCATTTTTTTGGACCGGCATTGCGTCCCCACTACCTGATGCATGTGGTGTTGAAGGGAAAGGGGACCTATGAGACGGGAGGCCAGAAATTTTATTTGAAACAGGGCGATGCTTTTTTGATCTACCCGAATGAGATGACATTGTACCGGGCAGATGATCAGGAACCATGGGAGTATGCTTGGGTTGCATTTGACGGTTATGAGGCAAAGCGGATATTAAAACAAACCGGATTCCAGGAACATAAACTGACTTTTCATCCGGAGCAGACAGATTTATTTTTAGAAAGAATGGAAAAACTTGCCCGGATTTTTTTGGAGCACGAGGGAAATGAGTTTGAATTAACCGGAATGTTCTATCAGGTCATGGCGCTTATGGTGAGGGAGTCGTATGAACCAAAAGAAAGTTACGAGCAGCAGTATTTTCAGAAAGCGGTTGATTATATCTGCCATAATTATGGATATCCTGTTAAAATAAGCGATATCGCAAAGTATGTGGGTATTGACCGGACATATCTCTATAAAATATTTATGGATGTAGAGCAGTGTGCACCAAAGCAGTTTTTAATTCAATTTCGCTTAAAAACCGCTATGAATATGCTGGAAACCAGAAAGTACAGTATCACAGAGACTGCGTATTCCTGTGGATTTAAGGACGCAGCCTCATTTTGCAATCATTTTAAGAAGTTTACAGATATGACGCCAAAACAGTACCAGCGCTATCAGAAAACTGTGAAGTAGGGAGTATGGCATATTTTCTAACAGATTGCAACTTTCAATACATGCCCTATAACTTACGCTGTATCATATCAGGTTTCACCGCGTATTCCAATGCTGTCTTGGGTGTAATCAGCCCTTTTTTGCAGAGGCTGACCAGACTGGCATCCATTGAGAACATGGTATCAGAAGAGGAAGAGTATAATGTGCCATCTATCTGTGGAATCTTATTCTCGCGGATCATATTCCGGATTGCCGGTGTCAGCGTCAATACCTCAAAGGCTGGAATTAGTTTCCCGCTAACGGAAGGAACCAGCTGCTGGGATACGACCGCTTGTAATGCCATTGATAACTGGACGGTAATCTGGGTCTGCTGGCTTGGAGGAAACACATCGATAATTCTTCCTACAGTATTTACTGCCCCTATTGTATGGAGAGTTGAGAACACCAGATGTCCTGTTTCCGCTGCGGTCATTGCTACCTGGATCGTTTCAAAGTCACGCATTTCGCCCAACAGAATGACATCCGGACTTTGCCGCAGCGCAGCCCTCAAAGCGATCAGATAACTTTCCGTATCGGTATTAATCTCCCGCTGGCTGACGATGCTTTTTTTGTGGCGGTGCAAATGCTCCAGCGGGTCTTCCAGTGTGATGATATGCCGTTCTTTGGTGGAGTTAATGGCATCGATCAGGCATGCAAGCGTAGTAGACTTCCCGCTTCCGGCAGGACCGGTTACCAATACAAGACCTTTGTTAAATTCTGCCAGACGCAGTATATTGTCTCCGATACCAAATTCCTGTGGATTGGGCAGGTTAAAACGAATGATTCTGATCACCGCTGACAGGGAACCACGCTGGCGGTACGCATTAATTCGGAATCTGGAGAGGCCGGTGATGGAAAATGAAAAATCGTCATCTCCTTTATCCAGCAGAATCTGCATGGATCTGTTTCCGGCAAGCTGATATATTTCCGTTATAATATTTTCCGTATCGTTTGGCATAAGCCTGTCTGAGTCATCATGTACCATAGTGCCATTGACTTTATAGGACAGCGGAAGTCCGGCTACGATAAAAACATCCGAAGCCAGAGCTTCAACTGCATGCTCCAAGAGCTGATTTATTTCCATGAGAAATCCTCCTAAAATTCAGATTCAAAAGATCCGTTAAATACAGGTACGTTACTTTCGGGTTCCCAGGTACTGTCTGACTGACTGTTCCAGGTGACAACACGATAGAATTGTTCACCGGTTTTCGAAGGAAATTGCAGTTCGAGAGTTACGTTCAATATCTGATTATCCGCAATGGGAACTTTAAAATACATTCGGGGTGTTGAATAATCCTGGTCAAAGGTATAGTCACCTGCATCCGACAGCACCTTTATTACGTATGAATAATAAGAAGCGGCGTCGGAAAAAGTCTGTGATTTATAAGCGCTGTATAAAATATCATCAATTTCAGCCAGCTCCTGCTTGGCTGTCAGGTCGGCCTGATAATAGGCTCTGGTATGATCGGCATTCTTCTTGCTCAATTGATAATCCATGTTAGCATTTACAATAGATAGAATGGCAAATGTCACCAGACATAAAAGTACAAATACAAGCAGGATGGAAGAAGTTCCGATATTTAAAAAAGTGTGTTTCTTTTTCTTCTTCATCATAAACGGCCTTTCTATCACTCAATTGTATGAGGAATGTTTATTTGGGTTGCAAGAGAATACAGCAGTTTTTCCGGATTGTCTGTCTCGTAGGATGAGATGGATACATTTTTTGCAGGGGCATTCCCGGTAACGGTGGCGATCAGCGTAAATTTGCTATCAGCTTCACTGCACTCTTCCCAGGAGGCATTATAATAGAAGTGTATGGAATCTCCTTCGGTCACACTTCCTGGAAAAAGAGATTTCATTTCGTCCAGAGAACCGCGGCAGCTATCCAGCACCTCAGCTGTATTTGATACCAGCCGGGATGATGTACTCAGATTTTTAGAGCTCTGGCTAAGCAAAAAGGATTTTGAAAATAACTGGATGCAGATGCCGCTTGCAACTGTAAAAAACAAGATGGCAATAATCAGTTCTATTAAAAATAAACTGGATTTGGAAGGAGTATTTTTTTTCATGAGGATCCTTCTTTCTTATTTAATATCTTATTTATTATTTTGTTTAGTCTCAATCAACGTCTCAACTATTGTTTTATGGAATGTCCTGTTCAACATCTCAATCATTGTTTTATGGAATGTCTTGTTCAATGTCTCAATCATTGTTTTATTCAATGTCTTGTTCAATGTCTCAACCAATGCCTTATTCAATGTCAGCTCCGGCGTCTTTCATGTCACTTCTGGGATGGATATAGAGGTCGATATTATTGCCATCCTCCGTAGCAACCGAAAAATAATAAAGCCCTTCCCGTACTTCCTCCATGTCAAGTGAGGTAATGTCTGTAATGGACTGGCCCGAGGAGGCGGATACGGCGGAGTCTGCTTTTGCAAACAGTTCTTTCAGCTCATTTTGATCCTCGTATATGTATGTGATATAGTCCTGGCCCTCATATTGATCCTTAAGAGCTAGTGCATCGGTTCCGGACAGGCTTGTAATGGATATATCTCCGGTACCGTCAGCCTGACGGATCTTTTCAGAAATATAGGATAGAGCAGTATGGGAAGAATTATTCTCCGCCATCTGTCCGGCAGTAGAACGATAAACATTAGAACCGATCAGAACCACAAATAGCGCTGAAGCTGCAAAAACGCAGAACAGAGACAGGGTAAAGACAATATCAACAACGTGTTCCTTTGACCGGAAATTCTTCATAAGACAGCCTCCTATTTTTTGACAATGGTAATGTCTGGCATAATATTAGAACCAAAGGTTTCATAATGGATAATATATTTATTTTTATCATATGCCACAGCATAATGTGCCAGCAGATCTTCCAAGGTATCCGGATAAGAACCGGTGAGAGCGTAGTTCTGCACAGCACAACGCCTCAGGGCATCAGCAAGGGTTCTCTGCTGCTCCGTATCGGTGGTAGCGGAGATATTGCCAATACCATATAAAAATAAAATCATCACAAGACCAAAGGTGCCTATCGGAACCAGGAAACCGGCTCTGATTCTGCGATGAAAAGGTAACTGGTGAAAACGATTCATAGAAATACCTCCTAAAACGGTCCGATGCTGGACATGATACCCATAAGCGGTAGCATAACAGAGAGCAGGATGACACCTACGATGATGGAAAGTGCGACTACCAGGGAAGGTTCCAGGATAGCTATCAGTCTTTCAATCCGGTTATCGACTTCCTCTTCATACTGGTCAGCTACTTTTTTCATTACTTCATCAACATTACCTGTTTTAAAGCCGACTGCAATCATTCGGGCATATACCCCTGAGAAAAGATCTGAATGGGTTACTGCATGGGAGAAGCTTTCTCCTTCTTCCAGGGCAGCCTGGCATTTTTTGATCTTTTCCTGTAATTCCTGGTTATCAACCAGTTTGGAGGTCATAGTCAGGCTCTGGTCGATATCCAAACCGCTGCTCAGTGTTAGGAACATACCGCTGGCAAACCGTCCCAGAGCAATCTTATGCTGCAAAGTTTTAGAAAAACGCAGCTTGGATCCATTGAAGAATAAGAATGCAGACAAAGCCACAAAAATAATGATCACCGGAATCGCATAACGGCTCAGAGCGCTGCCCAGATTTAACAGACTTTTGGAAAATCCCGTCAGCTGGCTGCCCAGTTCAATATAAACCTGATTAAAGATGGGCAGTACCTTGACAATCAGGATGACAACGATAAATAGGAGCAGCCCTATCATAATACAGGGATATGTAATGGCGCCTTTGATCCCTTTTGCGATGTTTTCTTCCCGCTCATAATATTCTGCTAGAGAGGACATAACATCGTCCAGGCGCCCGGATTGTTCACCGATTTCAACCATGTCTATGAAGTATTTTGGGAATACGCCGCAGTCAGTTACTGCCGCATGAAAATTACCTGTTTCTTCCAGGGTATGGAAAATGGATTCCAGAACAGCTTTTCCATCCGGACTTACGTTGTCTTCCAGCATAATCGTGATTCCTTCAATGGAAGAAATGCCGGATTGCAGGATCATAGCCATTTGATTACAGAAAAAGGATATTTCAGTATTGGATAACGGTTTATTGGCTTGTTTTGCCATAAGAACTCCTTTCGAAACGCATAATGTACAGAACGGTTAATAGGTATGTTTAGTGGTATAGTTCTTTGCGTCTCCAATGTATTTTTGGATTTTCTTGTTGTTTTTCCCACTTGCTGCGAAGGTCGGGTCCATCAACGACCAGTTCTTGCCGTCGAACTGTATCAGGTCATCTATCCAGCCTTCTTCCTTCGTATAGACGCTGATCCATGCATGAACCACTTCTCCCGAGTATCCCGTCTCGATTTTGGTGGGAATACTCTGGGACCGCAGCATACTTCCCATCAGGGAGGCATAGTCAAAGCAGATTCCCTTTTTGCTCTTCAGCGTATCATCCACACTGGGAATGTAATCAAATTTTACATTTTCCGCTTTATCCGTGTCATAAGTAATGTTATCAATGACAAAATTATATACGGAGGTAATGGCGTCCAGGTCTGTAGAAGCTCCTTTTACAAGCTCTTCTGCCTTTTTTACAGCCTGGGAGTCAGCCGTAAAACTGACATACTGGTTCGGATACAGAAAAGGACCAAATTCATTTGTCAGTCTGACATCTGCGGATAATGAGCTTACGATTGCGTATTTGTCGTTGTCCAGCTGTTCACAAACCATGATCTCATAGCTGCCGTTTCCTTGTGACAGAGGGAAAACTTCATAGTTTCCGGTGTTTTTAATATTATAGTCATTAGTTGTATTATCGGAAGCTTTCACGCGCAGCTTCACTTTAGATGCATTGCCCAGATACTTTACCATAAAATAGCCTTCTGACAGGTTGGAAGTATCTATGGAAGCATACTCATCTGTCTGTACCGTTGTTCCGGAAGCTTTGGGAGTCAGAACCTGGGGCGTATTCGGGCGGGAGCCGGAAGAGACGGTATTTGTTTCGGATCCGCTCTCGGAAACGACAGGTGCGGTGTCGTCTGAATTGCCGCAGCCTGATAAAATGATACTGAATAAAAGCAGTATCATCAGAAAGGCATATTTATGAAGTTTGCTGGGATACATAGTAATACCTCCCTTTCGGCTGTAATTATGCTTATTATAGCAATGCTCTGAAGTAAATACAATATATTTTATGAAAATGATTCCGTGTGACTAGAGTGTGACAAAAAACTATTATAATCAAATTATAAAGTGCATCAGTATTATTAAATGCCAGTACTGCATTACCTTAATCACTGTGGATTACAGCTGTCATTTTACAGTTATTATGCATCGCAGTTCTGATAGATACAAGGAAGGAAAAAAGCTATGAAAAAGAAAAATTTCATAATAATCGGCGCGGCAGCAGTGCTTTTAGCGGCGACTTTGATAAGCGGGACGATGGCATCCTTTCAGGCGGAAACAACATCTAAAAATAAAATCAGTGCCGGAAATATTGGGATCCAGCTTATGGAAGAAACGGCAAAGGGCGGCAAGGAAATAAAAGAGGGCGATATTAAGAGCATTACGGGAATGCCGGGTGATAAAATACCGGAGGCTATCTATGTAAATAATATCAAAGATAATCCACTATATTTAAGAGTCACTTTGCATAAAAGCTGGGAAGACAGCAACGGAGAGAAAAATCCGGAAGCTGACGCAAATTATATTTCCATTTTAACGGATCAAAAGCAAGACTGGATTATCCAGGATAATGATGAAAATGGTGAAGAATTGTATTTTTACTACCGCAAGCCTTTGAATGCGAATGAATCTACCTCAAAAATAATGGATTATATCCAAATTGGAAACATACCAAGTAAGGAACAAAATCTATATACGGGGCTTTCCATTGCTTTTGATGTAGAAGCGGATGCGATCCAGGTAATCGGAGCAGCAGATGCCATGCTTTCGGAATGGGGTCTGGAAGTTAAAATTGATAATAACGGAGTTCTTCAGGAAGTTGAGGAAGAATAAATATGAAAAAGAAAATAATAAGTTTTTGCATAATACTCACATTGCTTTTACAAATGAATATGGTGGTATTCGCTGACAGCGATACAAACGTTACTTTTGATGGAGATGCCAATGAGTTTATCTTCTTAAACGGAAGCAATGATCTGTTCGATAATTTCAAAAATATGATGCCGGGGGAAACGAGAACCCAGAAGATCACTCTGACAAATGATGATTATGAGCAGATGAAATTCTACATGAGTGCCCAGGTGCTTCGGGAAATGGGCGCTGGCGGTGCAGTATTTGAAATTACCCTGAAGAGGGATGGGGAACAGTTTTATAAAGGAAAGATCGGTGGGCTGGAAAGCTTTGGAGAAGGTTATATGGGAGAAAACTTTCTGCTGGAAAGTCTGGGCAAAGGAGAATCTACGAATATTGATATGGAAGTTTATGTAGATGGAGATTCCATGGATAACAGCTATCAGGAGACAGAAGGTATTATCCAGTTTACTTTCAGGGTTGCCCATGATGATGCAAATCAGACAGAGCCAGACACAAATAAAAATCAGGGAAATACAAATAATAACAATTCAAACAATAATAACAATTCCAATACAAATAACAATGGAGGCAGTGGTACAAATCAGACAACAAATAAAGTCAAGACAGGTGATAATTCCCCTATTCTGATGCTTCTGGGAATAATGGGTGCCTGCGTATGTGTTGTAATCTTTGTAGCTGCAAGCCGTAAAAGGAAACAGAAAGGAGAGGAGTCATAAATGAAAAAATTAAGTATGCTGATGATATGCTTTATTGTTATGTTTTTGACGGTACCGGTACTTTCTGCTGAGGCGGCAAAGAGTTATGAGATTGTATTTCGCGGAGGTTCCCATGGAACCTTAAGTGAAGGCGACGGTAAAAAGGTTGTCTATAATGTCCCCTATGGTGAGGGCTTCCCAAATAGTCCTTACGCTGTTCCGGAAACAGGTTATGTATTTAAAGAATGGAGTGAGGAACCCCAGGAAGCCGGAACTGAGGTGACCGGTAAAAAAATATATGTTGCTAAATATGTTCCCGTAGTCAACGGATTAGAGTATGCCGTAAAGTATGTTGATACAAATGGAAATCAGCTTGCAACAACAAAGGTTACAATGGGTGAGAGCGGGAATAAAATAACGGAATCCTCATTGTTGATCAGCGGATATACAGTAGATCAGAAAACAAAATCTGTTGTTTTGTCAGATTCCAGTTCTGAGATTCAGTTTATCTATACTGCCAATCAGTCAAATGTACAGCAGACGGAGCCGCAGACAAACCCTCCGGCTACAGAAGCTCCGAATAACAATCCGGATAATAATACACCAACTACCCCAACAACTCCGGCAGCAAATAATACGCCTAATACCACACCGGCAAACACACCGGCGAATACCACGCCAAACAACACCACACCAAATAACACAGCGAATAATAATGCCAACAATACACCAAATAACGGTGATAACAACCAGCAGGCAGCTCCGAATGATAACAATCAACCGGGTGCAAATGAAAACACGGTAAATATTCCGGATGAGCAGGTACCGCTGGCGGATTCCCCTGAGACAGATTCGGAACAGGAAACAGTTAGTATAGAAGATGAAGATGTACCCCTTGCAGCAACTCCTGAGGTAAAAAATGATTACACGGTTGTATATATTATACTGGGAATTCTGTTGGCAGCAGCTGCAGCATTTGGAATTAAGACAGTAGTTTCCAGAAGACGCAGATAATGGCAGTAAATTATTAAGATTTATGAAAGATGTCAATATAATGGGCCGTGAAGATTGCATGAATAGAATATTAGTGCTATGATAGGCATAGATAACTGCAGATACCCCATATCATTGTTCTGATGATGTGGGGCATTGGCATAAAATAACACAAAGACAGGAATAATGTCTGATGGCTAATATGGAGAACAAATTGAACAAATTACATGTGAAGATGTTTGGCGATTTTCAGGTGAGTGACGGAAAGAATATATTGAATGATGATAATATTCGCTCTGTCATGGTAACGAGGCTTTTAACCTATTTTTTAAACAACAGAAACAGAATGATCCCGGTTCAGGAACTTGGGGAACTTCTTTGGAATGAAGATGAAACCGATAATCAAGTGGGGGCATTAAAAAACCTGATGTATCGGCTTAGAAATATTATGAAGAAGGTTCTGGGCAGTTCTGATTATATTTTGACGGGACGGGGAGCATATTACTGGAATCCGGATGTAACAGTTAAGGTGGATTGTGAAGAATTCGAATTATTTTGTAAAAATGCGAAGGGTATAAAGGATGATGCAGAAGCTCAGATCCTTCAGTATCGCCGTGCAGTAGATCTGTATGCCGGCGTATATCTGCCTAAGATTTCATCGGAGCACTGGGTCATTTCACTGTCTGCTTATTATCATTCTATGTTTTTATCGGCAGCCAAAAGCCTGGCGGAACTCTATGAAGAGGCTGGCAGCTATGAAGAGATGGAAAATGTATGCAGCAAAGCAATTTCTATGGATTCATTGGATGAGTATCTGTATTATCTGTTGATAAAGTCCCTTATTGGCCAGCACAAAGAGAAGATAGCCCAGGAGTATTATACCAGAGCAGTAGAGCATCTATATGAAAATCTGGGTGTGAAACCGTCCAGTCAATTGGAAGAAATCTATCAATCCCTGTTAAACGAAATGAACAGTCAGGAACTGGATATTAAGAGAATACAGGAGGATCTGTGTGAAGCGGCAAAACCACAGGGAGTATTTCTGTGTAAATATGGGATATTCCGTGAGATATACAGACTTCAGGCGAGGCAGGCTGAGCGGTTTGGTATGGCGGTTCATGTGGCACTGATTACGATAAATCCTCCCCAGTATATTGAAAAAGGGACGGAAACGTATCTGTCCATGCTGAAGCGGGCAATGGATCATGTAAGGGATGCTTTTGGATGTCTCCGTGCGGGAGATGTGGCGGCAAGGTACAGTGGGTCACAGTATGTAGTGCTGCTGCCCACGTGTACCTATGAATCCGGAAAGATTGTATTAAGGAGAATTGAAGACAATTTTTATGATTCAGCCAAATGGAAGAAGTTTAACATAAGAAGTAGTCTGGAAGAAATTAATTTTGGGGATATAAGTATCGAATAGGAGGAGCATTTGTGGAACAGATACAGTCGTATTACCTGATGAATGCTCTTAGAATATGTATAGACGAAAAGAAAGATATTTATTTTAAAGGAAGGGCTTACACCAGGCTGTCAAAGGATGAAATAAAGTTTCAGGATCTTTCCGGTCTCCTGATCGAGATAGATAAGATCTTTGATGCTGCGGGTTATCCTCAGGCATTTCAGGAAAAAAGAAGTTTTCAAAAAGATCATGTACGGTCTTTTTTCTCTATGAATCCCAATAGCGAAAAAGATATTGAGGAGATATTAAATAAAAAAGGTACTTTGGCGACTTTTGATGTTATTGTAATCAGCAGAAGGCATTCTACCTGGCAGGGAGAGGTGCATAATCTCCAAGGCGAAAAACTGGGCAGCTTTGAAGGTGCCATTCAGATGATACAAATAGTAACCAACCATGTGGTGATATCAGATTAATGATATCGCCATTTTTTTTGATTAATTTGCCCGCTGTGACCAGTCTGTGACTTGATTTTGGTATAGTAAATCTATAAAACGAAGAATTAACGGGATAAGTTGATATCTGAAAGAGAATAGATAGTATATCAGAGGAGGATCCACATGAAAATAAGAATGAAAAAAAGATTAACCGCAATCCTTTTATGTATGGCCATGATCGTGTCTGCGCTAGGTTCCAATGGAGTAGTATTGGCGGCGGATAAATCGGATAGCACAGAAATCCCGGGGACGGTAACAGGGGCAGAAGCGGTTACTAATACCAGTCAGGCTGCGGAATCAGTTCCGGTGGAAAGCGAAACGGCGGAGGCACAAACGGAGCCAGTCGTAATGGCTGAGGTTCAAACAGAAGTTCAGACAGAAGCTGCTGTATTACCGGAGACCGAGATGAATACAGAGCCGGTTACAGAAAGTATTCCTGAAACAGAGACTAATGGCGAAGCCCAGACAGGGAATCAGAAAGAGACACAATCCGAATTAACATCGGAGACCGGCGAAACGGCTTTAACAGAAACAGAAATCATTACGGAAGAAATGAAGTCACAATATCTCTTCGAAAATGATGAAATGACAGTTGAAGTTTCATTAAAAAATGTGGAAGCCGTACCGGCAGATACAGCATTAGTAGTAAAGCCGATCTTAAATAAAACAATTTCAGATAACAGCCCGGCAACAGATAAAGCAGAAAAAGCAGAGTATGATAAAATTGATTCATTGTTAAAGGAAAAAGCAGAAAAAGATGCGGCAGCAATAGACGGATTTAATGCTTATGAAATTCATTTTGAAAAAGATGGAGTGATCTATCCGGTTAATGATGAAATGAAAGTTTCCATTAATTTTAAAAATGCAGTTCTTCCTGAAATCTTCAAAACCGAAGGAATGAATTTAAAAGCAGTCCAAACACAGGTATTACAGTTTACGGCAGATGAAAATGAAGCTGGAAAGACAAATGTGACAGACCTGAAAGACAAAACAACGGTATTGAATTATAATTCGGATTTAGCGGTTGGCGCTGTTGCATTTGAATCAGATCATGTAAGCCAGTTTGCAATCGTATGGAATGGTGAGGATACAACAACAGAATATACATACGATAATGACCAGGTAACAGTAAAAGCTGTTCTCAGCGAGGCTGGAATCCTTCCAAGAGGTGCAGAACTGAAAGTTGTTCCGGTAGTGGAGAAAGATGAATTAGACAGAGTAGAGAACCTGTTAAATGAAAATATAACAGAAGAAAATGATACGATAACAGGATTTTTGGCATATGATATCAGTTTTGTAAAAGATGGTGCTGAGGTGGAACCTGCCGGAGAAGTGGCAGTGACTATGGATTTTAAAGAAGGAGTCAAACCGGAAAGCACAACAAAGAATGCTGCAAATAAAGCAGAAAGCACAGAGCAGAATGTTGCATTATACCATTTTAATGAAACCGGAGATAAAGATATCAGTGTGGAAGAAATGAAGCAGGCTTCTGTTGATGTTAATAAAAATAATGAAGTGGTAGCGACTAATTTCCAGGTTAACAGCTTTTCAATATTTACACTGGTGTGGAAGAATCAGAATGGCACAAGTCAATCTACCACAACGCAGGAATTGAGTATTCACGTTGTTGACAAAGCAGGAAATGAATTAATAAAAGAAGCATTGCGTTTAGAAAAGTTAACATCCGGCAGTTATCCTCAGGCATCACCCAGCCAAATAAGCGAATGGATCAAAAGTGAGGATCAGAAAAATCAAAAAGCGCTGGAAAACAAGTCATTTTCACGTGCATATATGACCTCCAAAAGTTGGAGTGAACCCAAAGAAGTTAGTAATGTCATGCTTTGGAAAAATGCAAATAACAACGGATGGCAAGTTAAACTCAGTGAGAACGGCGTGACCTATGAGGTGCAGGATAAGGATCAATTGTATTTTGAATATATTGATAAGCTTGAAACAGTGAACACAGTGGACAGCAGAAGCAAAGGCATTGAACTGAATATGTTTAATTATGCTGATGATGTTTATCAGTTTACTGGCGGAGAATGGAATCAAACTGATGCCGGACGTGGCGTCAAACAGGGGATGGTTCAGAACAAACTGGATGCAGAAGGATATCCGGTATTTAGTAAAACCACTGGTTATTCAATTAAAAAGCCAGGAAGCTATCAAGATCTTAGGGGAACAACACTAAAAGAATGGTTTGATGCACAGGGGGGCTATGCAACCCAGCCTAATGCGAATCATTTGTTTTTACAAAGTGTATATGATGACAGTAAGTATTTTTATTACAGCAGTTTTGATAACTATGCTTATTTAAACCAAACAGGTGACTTCACTGTATATAAACAGATTGGAACACCGGATAACTCTAATCATTTATACTTCCAGCGCGGTAACTTTATGCCCTACAATCAAATAGTGGATGGAAAACTCAGTACAAACAAAAATTATTACGACGAACAGGGAAATGCATTAAGCAAGGATGATGCCAGATACGGAGAAGAATTGTATCTGACACAGGGAAAAACCTATCATTTTGGTATGAGTATGAGCGCAGCCTTTGCACAGCCTCAAAACGGAATTGTTGATGGAAGCCCGATGGTTTTTGAATTCAATGGTGATGATGATATGTGGGTATTTATTGACGGCGTTCTGGTACTGGATATTGGCGGATGTCATGATGCACGCAGCGGAAGCATCAACTTTCAGACTGGAGATGTAAATGTACAGGGCGTTGCTCCTACAAATATAAAGGCTTTATTTACTGCAGCTAATGCAGATACTTCTATCTTTGCCGAAGGAGAAAATTATTTTAAAAACTATACGGCACATGAAATAAAAGTTTTCTACATGGAGCGTGGTGCAGGAGCATCTAATTGCAAGTTAAAATTTAATATCCCGGCAGTTCCTAAGGGAAGTGTAAATGTTACAAAGGAAATCGGTAATATCAATGAAGGATCATTCAGTGATGTGAATTTTAACTTTAAACTTTATATAGAAGATGAGAACGGTGAAGCAATTCGTAAAAACGATAATACAAAATACAGCCTGGTAAAGAATGGGGCATATTCACTGATTGATGGAAGTAAGACAATAGATATGGTGACAGAAGCAGACGGCAGCTTTACTTTAAAACATGGTCAGACGGCACAGTTTACACAGTTTGATATGGGGAAAAAGTATTTTGTTGAAGAAACGGATGTTATTCAGAACCAATATGATTCTTTTGAAGTAAATGGCGTAAAGTTAACAACAGAAAACGGCTCCGTTATCGAAGGAGAGGGATCTGACAGTTACATCATCAGAAGCCAGGCACTTACAGTAGGCACAGATTTAACCGTTAATTTCCAAAACTTCTGCACCGGTGATAATTTACAGGATCTGGTAATTGATAAAGTATTAACTTCAGGTTCATCGGAAGATACTTATGAGTTAACAGTCACGGTGGGAGGTCATTTATTTGAAGGAGAGTTCATTCGAAATGGAGCAAGTGAAGAGGTAAACCGTGAGCAGGCAGTAAAAGGAAAGATATATGTAAAAGCGGGTGACCAAATCAGAATTCCTAAGATTCCATCAGGAACAAGTTTCGAAGTAAAAGAGTCTAATCTGGATGTACTGAATGCGAAATATACGAAATATGATCAAGAAACTTATCAAGTAAATAATGCTGATATTTTAAGTACAGATGGTAAAGCTGCAGGAAAATTAATATTTAAAAAGAATGCAGAAGTTATTGTTACAAATACCATGGTATTAGGAAATTTAACAATTAAAAAGACAATTGATTCTGCAAATTATTTAAATGGTGATCCTATTTTTACATTCAAAATCAAACATTTAGAAACTGGAAATGTGTTTGAATATACCATGCGTTTTAAAGAGGGAGAAGCGATGACTCAGGAAAAAACTTTTGAACTTTTACCTCTTGGAAATTATGAAGTGACAGAGCTTGAAACCATTAGATATGAATGTGAAGACGGGAATATAAAAGAAGCAGAATTGACAAAAGAAGCAGTGGATCAGACAGTAGCATTTAAAAATATTCGTACGAACCCTGATAATTATTCACATACAGACGTTGTAATTAATAAATTCACTATGGATAAAAATGGGAATATTGTTATTACACCTGATCGGTTAGAGCAGACAGGGAATAAAGAAAATTAAGGAGTGGATAAGATGAATGGATTTATAAAAAATAAAAAAGCATTGATGGCCACTCTGGTTCTGGTATGTGTGGCAGCAATAGGCATTACTGGTATGACAATTGCATTATACTCAGACGTTACTACGGTAAAAGAAAATTCTTTTACCGTAGGTAATGTGACAACTGATATAGAAGAAAATATCGTTGCATCAGAAGGAACAAAGGAACCGACTGTAAAAAATACAGGAAAAAATGCATGCATTATTCGTATGAGAATGTCTATATCACCCCAAAGTGCAGCGAGCAATGTAGGCGTTTCCGGCGGAAACAAAGATGCATTGTGGACTTATAATGAAGAAGATGGTTTTTATTATTATCATGCAGTTGTACAGCCGCGAGAAAGCACCCAGTCATTGTTTAGCAAGTATGAAATAAAAGATAAGGATAAGTTTGAACCTTTCGATATGACATTATATCAGGAAGCGGTGCAGGCGGAAGCGGTAAATAGTGATGGAGATGTCATATCCGCACTGGACAAAGATGGAAAATTTGATGTGGAATCTGCAAACAAGATATGGAAGATTTACAGTGCCAAATAGAATTAGTTTTATGATATTAAAAGTAAATTTTTGACACAAAATGAGAGAAGCTCGGAGGAAAAAGATGTTAAAAAAAGTATGTGGAATATTAAGTTCTTTATTATTAATTATATTAGCGTTAGTTGCTGCAGCCTTAATTGTACCACACTTTTTTGGATATCAAACGATGGCAGTTTTAAGTGGAAGTATGGAACCCAACATAGGTGTGGGTTCCATTGCTTATGTAAAGGAAGCTCCGTTTGATGAATTAAAAGTGGGAGATGTAATTAGCTTTCATATGGGAAGCGATACAGTGGTAACACATAGAATAAAAGACTTTGATCTTGAGAAGCAATTAATTACTACAAAGGGTGATGCAAATGAAGTGGAAGATGCGGAACCGGTTGCAGCATCCAGCGTTATCGGTAAAGTAGGTTTTCATATTCCGCTCATGGGTTATATCAGTATTTATGCCAAAACACCGCTTGGAATTGCTGGTATCTGCGCTGTATTTATAGTGCTGATTTTACTCGTTTTTTTGCCTGAAATATTTAGTAAAGATGAGAAAAAAGAGGACAAAAAAGAAATAAAAAAAGAATAAAAAATATTGAAAAAAGAATCATTTAATTATCTCTGTATGACCAGTGTGTGACTGGATTGTTATATACTGGATATATAAGATAGGAAAACATAAAGAGCCAATAAATAAGAAAAGGAATAGGAGATAATAAGATGAAGAAAAAAAGTTTAATCACAATGGTAGCAGCAGTTTGTTTGACAGGTGTAGTAATGGTTGGAGCAACTTTAGCGTACTTAACAAGCACGACAGACGTAGCAAAAAATACATTTACAGTTGGTAAAGTTAATATCGATTTGAATGAAAAAACAGGTGAAACGAAAGAAGATTTTACGAAAGAATCAGAGTGGAATGATACCACAGACGGTAAAAATATGTATCCGGGACAGGAAGTTGCTAAGAGACCAGTCGTAACAGTTAAGGCTGATTCTTCTGATTGCTGGGTGTACGTTCAGGTAAGCGGAGCAGATGAATTAGTAAGTAAAAACTTTACAATTGCCGGCTGGGATAGCAATAACTGGGTTAAGACAGATAGTACTACAACTTTAAATGGTATCTATAAATATAAAGAAAAAGTATTAAAACAAGATACAAATAAATTACTTCCTCCAGTATTTACAAGCGTTCAGTATAATGAAAAAGCAGAAGGTAACGAAGACGGTACTGTTGGTACAGTAAAGGTTGTTGCAGCTGCAATTCAGGCAGATGGTATTGATGAAGCAAAAGCACTTACAGAAGCAACTGCTCAATTAAGCAAAGCATTAAATCCGTAAAAAATGAATCACAATCATCCATAAATGAACATCAAAACCCCGAATATAATGAGTATAGAACCCCAAATATAAAATTGAGAGGATAGGTAATAAATTATGAAAAAGAAAAAAATATTAACCATGGTAGCAGCAGTAGCATTGGTAGCAGTAATCGGAGTAGGGGCTACTTTAGCATATTTCACAGATAAAGACAGTAAGACAAACGTTGTAACAATGGGAAAAGTTGATATTAAATTAGATGAACCAGAGTTTAGTAAGAACCCGGATGATACGATTAAAGACGTTAAGCCAAACCAGACGATTAAAAAAGACCCTAAAATTACAGTAGATGAAGGATCTTTAGATGCATATGTACGTGCAAAAATTGTATTTGAAGGTCTGAGTGATGAACAAGTTGCGGATATATTACCTTTGATTGATATTGATACAACTAAATGGTTCCTGTCAACAGATGGTTACTATTATTATCAGGCATCGATGGCAGCAGGTGCGTCAGATTATCTGTTCCAGAGTGTTAAAATACCGGAGAACTGGGGTAATGAAGTATCGGAACTGACATTTAAGATTAACGTTTTTGCGGAAGCAATTCAGGCTGATAGCTTTACACCATATTCAGAACGTGGTTCAATTATGGGATGGAGAGATTCAGAAGGAAATGATATTCAGGCAGAAACAAATAAACCAGCAAACATAGAGGCACAGTAAACATAGAAGCACAGTAAACAGGATAGCAACAAACAGTAAATACTCACCAGAGCGTGTTTGAAATTCATCGCCTGATCCGATGGCTCTGCCAAGCAGGGGGCGGCCGTGCAAATTAAGAACGTAACCCCACTACGCCCCCAATTTTGCACTGATCTCCCGCAAAGCGGAGCAAACACCGGATACAAGCAGTGAGAAAACACGCTTGAAGTTTATAAAATTACAAACTTCAGCAATTAGCGGCGAAATCAGCCTGATGGCTCAACGGAAGAAAGGAATGGATTCGAAATATATGGGTGGTTCCAATAAAAACGAAGAGAAAACGTTTATTGTTACAGTAAAGAGCAGAAAAAATCAGACGTGGCAGGGAACGGTAAACTGGGTAGAAGAAAAAAGAATACAGCCATTCCGTAGTGCATTAGAGTTAATCCGTTTGATGGATTCTGCCATAGGCGAAGAGGAGGAAGAGTAATGGTTAAGAAAAAAATAGCGCTGTTGGTTACGACAGCTGCACTTGTTGGTCTCGTGACTGTGGGAGCTACGTTAGCTTGGTTTACCGATAAAGATACGGTAAATAATAAACTGGCAGTTGGTTTTGTCAGCGTAGAGATCAAAGAACCTAATTATATAGAAGAAAATTATCAGTCATTGTTACCTGGTGATCCTATTAGAAAGGACCCCACAATTAATTTAGCTGCAGACAGTCAGGATTCTTATATTCGTATAGCAGCTCCTAAGGTAACGGTAAATGATGTGGATTACCCGCTGTTTAAAACAGATGGAACTTCTGACTTTGGAGCAGTTTTAAGTGAGAACTGGACACTGAAAGGTGACTACATCTATTATAAAGAGATTGTAACCGGAAATGATAAGATTCCGCTGTTAAAAGAGCAGGAAATCGCCGGAAATATCTATACGATGCAGATCCCTACCTCATGGACGAATGCATTTAATTCTGCAAAAATAGAAATTATCTTTAATGTGGAAGCAATTCAGGCTAGAAATGTAACACCGGATTTTGGGAAAGATGCTCCATGGCCAGTTAGCAGCCCAAGTGAAATTATAGAATATCAGGCCAAGTAAAATCATATAATGTATTAATAATTGTTAAGGACGGAAGATTGTTTAATCTTCCGTCCTTAATTGCAGAATAAGGGTGAGAATACGTTATGGCAACTGATCAAAAAATAGAAAATCTTCTGAACCTGGCGCTGGATGCTACTCCGGAAGAGCGGGAAAAATCCCTGACTTTAGATGTGGGGTATGATCCTATAGATCAGAAGTGGGAAATTATTGTAAAGTACTCAGGAGACATATCAAGGCTTGAGAGCGAAGACATTCAGGTTGTGGAATTAATCAATGAATATGCAATTATCACATTACCGGAGTCAAAAATTGATTTTCTGGCTGCACAGCCGGAGGTTGAATTTATTGAAAAACCAAAGCGGTTATTCTTTTCTGTGAATCAGGGAAGGGCTGCGTCCTGCATGAATGTGCTGCAGACTCCAGCTTTTAATTTAAATGGCGAGGGCATTATTGTTGCAGTCATTGACTCTGGGGTGGATTATACACATCCTGATTTTCGAAATCCCAATGGAAGTACCCGCATCTTAAATATCTGGGATCAGACGCTGCCGGGGAATCCTCCGGAAGGATTCAGAATTGGAACAGAATTTAATCAGGCGCAGATTAACGCCGCATTAAATCCTGAGACAGAAGGGGAAGTCCAGTCAACCCAGGCAGTGCCATCCAGAGACTTAAGCGGTCATGGTACCCAGGTACTTGGCATAGCCGCAGGGAATGGAAGGGCATCTAACGGAAGATACAGAGGGGTTGCCTATGAAAGTGACATTATAGTCGTAAAGCTGGGGCTGGCACGCCCGAATTCATTTCCCAGAACGACGGAGCTGATGCAGGCGCTGGACTATGTAATCAGGAAGGCAATTGAATATCAGAAGCCCGTTGCCATTAATCTGAGCTTTGGAACTGTGTATGGATCACATGATGGAAGCGGTCTTCTGGAAACATATATCGATGATATTTCAAATCTGTGGAAATCTACAATATCAGTGGGTACGGGAAATGAGGGGAGTACAGGTGGCCATACTTCCGGAATACTGCGCAATAATGAGCCTGTGGAAATACAATTTGGGATTGTTAATAATGAACTGAGTATAAATCTGCAGATCTGGAAGTCTTATGTGGATGAATTTGATATCAGCATTGTGCATCCATCCGGTCAGGTAATAGGGCCATTGCAGGAAGTCCTGGGGCCTCAGCGTTATGTCGCGGGTATGACCCAGCTGCTCATCTATTATGGAGAGCCCAGTCCAAGCAGTGTGTCACAGGAGATCTATATTGATTTTATCCCGCGGGATACTTATATTGACAGTGGTATCTGGAGGCTGATCTTTACACCTAAACGAATCGTAGAAGGCAGATATGATGTCTGGCTTCCGGCATCGGCAGCGGTGGGGATTGGTACCAGGTTTTATCAGCCGACAGTGGAAACAACGCTTACAATCCCTTCTACGGCAAGAAAAGTCATTGCGGTAGGCGCTTATGATTCCAGGCTTTTAACATATGCACCTTTTTCAGGAAGAGGTTATAACAGAGATAACAGCCAGATTAAACCGGATTTGTCAGCTCCCGGAGTAGACATTACAACAGCAACACCAGGAGGGGGATATGCCACCGTCTCCGGAACTTCTTTTGCAACGCCGTTTGTGACAGGGGCAGCGGCAATGTTAATGCAGTGGGGGATGGTTATGGGAAATGATCCTTATTTATATGGAGAGAAAGTAAAAGCTTATCTGATCCGCGGCGCGAGGCCTTTAAATGTAGAGCGGGTCTACCCAAATCCCACCCTGGGATATGGAACCTTATGTGTGAAAGACAGCTTGCCTGGATAAAAATACATTTTATATGAATTTTAACTTGACAAGATTTATAAAAAGAAATGCAATATACAAAAGATATAAAATAGTATAACCTAAAGTAGAAAGTGAGAGTGAAGTTTAAGGTGCACTTGTGTAATCGAGGGCTTTTTTTGTGGAATATTGCTTATTTGCATAGAAGATATTGCTAAAATTTAGTATATAATTTATTCTGTGGGTAACAGGATAAGGTTTCTGTAATAATAAGTAACAGGAGGAAAAGTTATGAGGAACAAGAGGCATCTGGCGGCGAGAGTAATCAGCTTTACATTATCTCTATGTCTGGTATGCTCCAGTGCGGAAGGTTTATTTTCAGCAGGGGTTGTGCATGCGGCAGAACTGCAGGAGAATGGGTCCGAAGCAATGGAGATACTCACTGAGACAGAGGGTGTAAAGGAAACAGAGGTGCAGAGTGAGACAACGGATATAGAGGAGCCTGAATCAACAAGCGATACAGAAGGTATCACAACGGAAGGGGCTGCAACCGAGGCAGCAGAGACAGAGAGTGAATTGCAGGAGAAGAATGCTGCAAATGCGGCAGAAGGGGTTAGTGCAGACGAAGAATTTGCCAGCCTTTTAAATACCATCCGTTCAGAAATACCAAAAGGGCAGGAAATTGTATTTTATGAAAACAATTACCAGTCAAATGAACCGGAACCATTTACCTATAAGTTTGGTACTGGTACGGCAACGGTAGATAATGGGTTAACCATGAAAATTAATTCTCTGACCGATAGCAAATTTGTTGCGACCTGGGATAAGTCTCCATATATGTCTTCAGGTATCATTACGACAACTTTTAAATATCAATCTGAAGGGGAAAGAATAGGATTTTTGTTTAAGACAAATGAGGATTCTAATGGAGTTTCCGTTAGATACGATGTCCAGGGAAATTGGGTTCTTCAGGTAGTGGACGGCGCTTACAAAACATTTAAAGGGCCAGTACTGGATCAGGGGACAGAATATAAACTTCGTATCGGATTTCATGGCGAACGTGTTGTGATTGCGGTTGATGATGAGATCATTTATGATGAAACAGTTCCTGATATAATGACGGAATCATTGGTTCAGCAAAGAGGACAGGCTGGATTGTTCAAGTGGTATAGTGCAGCAGCCACAATTTCTATTAAAGACTTCAAGGTAGAAGGTGTAGGAACAAAGGACAAGCCATCCAACGTTGTGGAATATGTCCAGGATTATGAAGATCCGGCATATACCCCAAAGTGGAGTAACAATGCTGCAGCGATTGAAACAACAGATACCGGAAACAGGGTATTGAAAATAGCATCCGGTAAAGGAAGAGTGGTAGATCTGGATTCACCGGATATCAAAGAGGGAACCTTATCGCTTCGTTACAAGGCGGTTGCACCTGCCAATAGCACACCGAAGCAGTTTGGATTTCGCTTTGGAGCGAAGGATGGCAAGTTCCGTGAGTTAAACTGGGATGGGGGACAATGGGTTGTAGAAAATCAGTCTGGTTATCCTTCCATTGATATGCAAAAACCAGTGAACGGAACCTGGAATGATTTAATCATTAATTTCCGGGAAGGATCGATCACCGTTTATTTAAACAAAGAACCGGTGGGAACCTTTAATCTGGATGTATTAAAAAATGGTGTGGCAGGTCAGTTTGGTATCCGTACCTGGGGAAGTACTGCCGTATTAATTGATGATGTTATCTACACCAATAAAATAATTGAGCCGGAAGCTATCTTGAAATATGAAAATGATTTCCAGGATGGCATCACAGGAAACTGGAGCCAGGGATCACCAGCAATTGTAAAGGAAGGATCCAATAAGGTTCTGAGCCTGACAAATGTCAGCGGCATGGCTGAGCTAACAGATGCCGTAGAATTATCACAGGGAACTTATGCGGCAAAAGTCAAGACGGAAAATGCAGACTTTGGACTTAAGATCGGTACTGGAATGGTACAGTACAATGAGAATAAGTGGGAGTTTGTCTTAGGGGATCAGAAATATCCATTGGAAGGGGAAGCAGAATCTCCAAAGTTAAATTCCTGGAATGATCTTGCAGTTTCCTTTACCGGAGACAAAGTAACACTTAGCATCAATGGAAAAAAATCTGCTGCTGAAATACCGGCAGGAGTTTCTATTGGAACGGGTTATCCCGGAATAACAGGAACCGGTAAGATTTATGTGGACGATCTGCTTTATACAGAAAAATTTGAGGACATCTCAACAGCTCCACTGGATAAAGTTTATTATGAAGAGTATTATGATACAATTGCAGCGGTAAATTGGGATGGCCTGGAGTCAGCTCAGATTAAAGACGGTTATCTGCAAGGTGCGGCAGCAGGGAATGCAGCAGCTGTCAATAAAGATATCAGTATGCCGGAACATGGTGTATTCCAGTTAAAAATGCAGGCAGACCAGCTAAAGAGCGGTATTCAGATCGGAAATGTAAAAGTTTACAATACTTCCGCAACAGAATGGACCTTAGTGGATGGATCTGGTACAAAGAAACTTGGTGAAAGTAAAGCGATTAAAGCAAATGAAGATTACATTATCCGCGTTGAAATCGTAAAAGGAAAGCTGACTTTAAAGGTAAATAACCAGACCGTAGGTACAGAGGAAGAAGTTTCTTATGATAAGACACAGGGCGGATTCGGTATCTACAATCCAAATGCAGAGAAAATGAATGTAAAAATCGATGCAATGGGAGCAGAGGAATTAAGCGTATATGAAGAAACCTTTGGGGACTTATATAATCCTAACTGGGAATCCAGCAAACCTCTTGATAACAGTAATAATGCAATACATAATACAGAAGCAGGCACGCTGACCATAAAAGTACCAGGCGTAACCAGATTCTTAAATAAGGATTCGATTCCAATGAAGGATGTGCATGCCACATTTGATTTCACACCAAGCGTTGGGGATGATATGCAGGGCGGACGTTATGGTTTCGTTTTCCGCGACACCGACTTTACCGGAGGATTGTCCGTTGAAGTTGATATCAATGGAAACTGGCGTGTAAATGTAAATGACAGCACCAAAGGATTTGGCAAGACCTTTTCTTTAAAAGCTGGCGAGACCTATAAGGTTGCAATTGACCTGATCGGAAATACCGTACAGCTGAAATTTACAGACAAAGACAATGTTGTAACAGATATGGGGTCCGTTACGATGGAATCCATGAGTGATACACCAGGACTTTTTGGTATTAAATCCTGGTATGGAAGCAAAGAGCTGACATTTGATAACTTTGAAATGATTGAGGAAGCTTCCCTTCCGTTATTCTCTGCAAATGAGAAAACAGTTGAGATTCAAAAAGACGGACTGACAGCTGTGATTGATCAGTCATTCCCGCGTATCCTTTCCTATAAGCTGAATGAGAAGACTATGAGAGGACAGGAAGATCAGCTGGGAACCGTAGTGCTGAATGGTGAAAAATTATCACCGGCTGTAACCGGAACGAAGAAAGATGACAGTACCTACGAATACGTAATGGATTTTGCAGATAAAGGTGTCACAATAAAAGCAACCCTTACTGTAGCAGAAAATCATGTGGTAGAATTTAAAATCACAGATATTGCTGAAACCGGAAGCGTTAAAGTAAAGACATTTTCACTGGGAGACAATTCCTGGGCTTATGCAGATGATAAGATGGAAGGCCCATCTTATGCCTGGACAAAATCAAATGGCCAATGGCATGGGGTATCCGAAGAACTGGCAGATGATATGTCTCAGATGGAAAAGAGCGGTGCGGAAGGTACCACGATGGCAATGATCAGTGGAAATGGTCTGGCTGCTTCCATTGAAAACAATGTTATGTCTGGCGGAAATAAAGTAGTAATGGAAAAATCCGTAAAATCCCTGGTGAAAAAGGCACAGATCCGAAATGGTGAATGGACTTACCGTTATGGAGACAGCACCGATAAGGAAGAACTTCCCTGGGCAAAAATTGTTATCACAGAAGATGCAAATGCAGATGGAAATGTTGACTGGCAGGATGCGGCAGTTGCACATAGAAAGTACATCCTGGAAGAAGCATTTGGTGCTAAGGACATGGCGAACAATATGATGTATATTGCATTTAACTTTGCAAGCCAGGCAAATGATCCATTCCTTAATTCCTTAGAAACCGGTAAGGTATTGTATAATTATATGGATGGATTTGGGCAGATGGTACTTCATAAAGGTTATCAGGCAGAAGGCCATGATGATGATATTCCTTCCTATTCTAATGTCGGTGTAAGACAGGGTGGGGTCGAAGACTTTAAAACCCTCATCGGCGAAGGCGATAAATATAACATGAGCATAGGTGTGCATCTCAATGCCACCGAATATCACTTGGATGCAAATGAATTATATTATCCGAACTTAAGCGGTGCTACAGCAGCTGGATATCAGAGTGACAGGCTTGCAAAAGGCTGGGACTGGATTGATACTGCATACTACGTGGACCAGACAAAAGATGTTTTAACAGGACAGCTTCAGAAACGGTTCAAAGACCTTTATGATTTGACAAAGGTTGGAGATAAGGGACTTGATTTCTACTATATTGATGTATATACAGGTAATGATTATAATGCTTACAAATTAGTTGATTATATCAATGACCTTGGCGTTAAAGTAGGTACGGAGTTCTCAGGACCAATTGAGCCTGGCGTTACCTTTACACATTGGGGTACCGACCTTGGATATCCGAACAAAGGAAACAAGAGCGTTCTTTACAGAATGGTAAAAAATGATTTGGATATCTTTGTTGGAAATGCATTGTTCAAAGGACAGAAAATCCCGGTTGTAACCACCTGGGGCGATTCTAAGACCGATGTACAGCAGGGTGTGACCGTATTCTATAACGAAGTACTTCCTACAAAGTTTATGCAGCATTTTGGAGTATTAAAATCTGAAACAGACCAAATTACGTTTGAAGGAAATGTTACCTCCACAAGAAATAAAGAAACAAAGATGGTGGAATTACGTCAGGACGGAAAATTAATCTCTTCCTGGGCTGACACTGGAACCACAACAGATGAAGGAGAACGCCATGCAGGAGAGGCAACTTCCCTGATTCCATGGAGCTGGGATATCAAAACAGGCGACAAGTTAGATATTAACGGAGGCGCAAAGCTGTATCATTGGAATACAACAGGCAATCCGACTACCTGGGAACTGACAGATGAATTTAAGAATGTTCCATCCTTTGACTTATATGAGACCACACAGCAGGGAAAAGTGAAAATTGGCACAATCTCTAATGACGGTGGCACAATCACCATCGACAGCAAGAAAAACACACCATATGTATTATATCCTTCTACAAGCACTCATGTACTGGAAGCAGCAGGAAACTGGGGTGAAGGAAGTCCGGCTAAGGATTTTGCATTTAATGCAGAAAAATTTGCAGATGAAGGCGGCGTATGGGAAAAAACCGGAGATGCATCCATTGAGGTTGTACCGGGGAAAGTAAATTATGACATTTCCAAAGAAATGAGCGAAAACCGTTGGGACCGCTATGCACAGTTTAAGACAGAGGGCGGAACGCTGTCCCAGGAAATGACAGGTCTGAAGCCTGGACAGGACTACACAGTAGGTGTCTGGACAGAAACTCAGAACGGACGTAAAGCTTCTATTGAAGTGACAATTGGAGATCAGACTTATACCAACTTTGTTACCGGTAAAGACGGAGTGCACCGCTCTTCCTTTAAATATGTGGGAACCAGATGGCAGAGAATGGATGTTGAGTTTACCGTTCCGGAAGGAGTAACCACAGCACAGATTAAGCTGACCGCAGAAAAAGGCGATGGAGTAGTTAACTTTGATGACGTAAAAGTATGGCAGCATACAACAACAGAAGATGATGTAAACAATTCAG
Organism: uncultured Robinsoniella sp.; assembly: GCA_900539655.1. Taxonomy (GTDB): domain Bacteria; phylum Bacillota; class Clostridia; order Lachnospirales; family Lachnospiraceae; genus Robinsoniella. The sequence goes on along the minus strand of UQCR01000005.1, from coordinate 114,726 downwards.
ATTATGTGCTCTATGAAGACTTTGAAAATACCTATGAAGGATGGGGACCGTTAGAATATGGCGGTGGATCCAGAAAAATCCATATCGCATCTGACCGAAGCAATGAAAATGATAATAATGAAATTGTAAAGCCGGGCGAAGATAAAGTAGGACCTGTAATGACCTGGGTTTTAGATGGAGAAAATTCCTTGAAACTCAACGAAAATGAAGTGGGCAGATATGTAGTTACAAATGAAAGCGGCTTAAAACTCCAGCCGAACACTTCTTATGATTTAACCTTTGATTATACATTAGAGGATGGCTGTGATTATGTAGTCTATGTAAAACCGGTAAGCCAGGGAGCAGAAGGAAAACTGGGATTCAAAGACCATGATAATGCCACTGAGGTGAAATTGAGCCATACCCCAACTACCGGAGATAAGAAAACAAAATCAACATTTAAAGGTACGTTCACTACGGGAGCTGCTGAGGATTATCAGATTTACTTCTATGAAAAGGCAATTTTAAAACCAACAGATTCCAATCCGACATCTGCATATGCGTTGATATTAGATAATGTAGGCGTCAAATACAATTATGAAGAAATGAAAAACAAGTTACAGCAATTGTATGATGCAAATAAGGATTTAAAGGAAGGAGATTATACTGCACAGTCCTGGAAAGTATTCAAAGAAGCACTGGATGCAGCCCAAGAAGCATTAGGCAGCCAGGAGTCAACGGCTGCAGCGCTGAAAGAAGCTTATGATGCTTTAGATAAAGCAGTTTCAGGGCTGAAAGCTCATGGTGTCCTGGAGGATCTGATTAAGCAGGCGGAAGCCGTTAAGCAGGGTGAGTATTCGGCAAACAGCTATGCAAGGCTGGCTTCCGCGTTAGAAAATGCCAGGAATGTAGACCGTAATAATCAGGAAGCAGTCATAGAAGCAGAAAAGAATTTAAAAAATGCAATGGATGGACTTGTAAGAACTGTTGAAGCACTGGAAGCCTTGGAAGAAGCGAAAAAGATCGTGCAGGACGATTTTACAACAGACTCTTTTACAGCTTTACAAAATGCAATTACAGAAGTTGAAAACTTAATTAAGAACAGCTTAGAATTAACCCAGCTACAGTTGAATGCTTCTGTTGAAAGGTTGGCTTCTGCTCAGAAAGCGCTGGTAAAAAAAGTACAAAATCCTGTTATTGAGAAATTGAAAACCATATATGATACATATAATGGGCAAGACAGTGTATATACTTCTAATAGTTTTTCTGCAATGAAACAGGTATTGACAAGTATAGAAGCTGCAATGGCAGATTTATCGAATGTATCTGAAGCTGAAGGTAATGAATTACTTAAGCAGGCAAAGCAGGCAGAAAACCAGTTAGTAAAGCGGGCAGAAAAGACAAAATTAAGAGAAGCATATGAGAGCGCTAAGGATTTGCCACTTAACCAGTATACCGATATATCTATAAAAAACTTAAAAGATTTATTCCCACAGATTGATGCGGTTCTGGAGGATGTGGATATAGATCAAAAGTCAGTAGATGAAATCTATGAGAAGCTTGAAGATGCAATCAACGGACTTGTTAAAATCGTAGAAGCCCAGAAAGCATTGACAGAAGCTAAGAAAGTGGTACAGGGTAATTACACAAAAGACTCCTTTACAACTTTACAAAATGCAATCAAGGAAGTAGAGAACTTAATTGCCAACAGTACAGACCTGACACAGGCAAAACTGGACGCAGCCGTTGGCAGAATGACAGCTGCACAGAATTCACTTGTGAAAGTAGTACAAAAGAATGTAATCGATAGTCTGAGAACCATCTACAATACTTATAACGGAAAAGATGCTGCTTATACTTCTAACAGTTTTGCCGCTATGAAGCAGGTACTGGCTAGAATTGAAACGGTATTGGCAGATACCTCAAATGTATCTGAAAAAGAAGGTTCAGACTTACTGGTACAGGTAAAAGCTGCAGAAAGCCAGCTGGTAAAACGTGCAGATAAGACGAATTTAAACAGTGCTTATCAAAGTGCGAAGGCAATTTCATTCAGTAAGTACACAGACAAAACAGTAAAAGCAGTAAAAGATCTGTTCTCACAGATTGATGCGGTAATGGCAAATGCGAATGCAGACCAGAAAACAGTAGACGCACTTTATAACAAACTGAATCAGGCAGTAAAAGGTTTAGTGAAAAAGACCATTACTTCAGTCAAATTAAATGTGAAGAAAAAGACGCTTGGAGAAAAAGAGAAATTTAAGTTAACTGTGAAGCTGAAACCATCCGGTGTCAGCGCAGGAACCCTTAAATGGAGCAGCAGCGATAAAAAGATTGTAACAGTAGACAAAAAAGGCAGAATTACGGCTAAGAAACCTGGTACGGCTAAAATTACAGTAAAAACAGCAAACAAAAAAAGCGCATACTGTACAATTACCGTAAGGAAAAAGCCTAAAAGTGTTACACTAACAGCGAAATCTGATAGATTAAAAGTAAACAAGACCATGCAACTGAAGACGAAGCTTTCAAAAGGAAGTGCAGGTAAAGTAACCTATTCTTCCAACAAACCTAAAATTGCAACCGTAAGTGCCAGCGGAAAAGTAAAGGCACTGAAAAAAGGTACCGTTACGATTACAGTCAAAACTTATAATAATAAAAAAGATCATGTCAAGATTAAGATTGTAAAGTAATATAGGAATGAAGGGAAAGCTTTGGAATAATTAGAATTTAAGGCAAGGAGGCAGCGCTCTCTGGTTAAGAATAACCGGAGAGCGTTTGCCTCCTTTTATTATGATTTTCTTTTTCAGATTCTCTACCATTTCTATTTGCAATAATCCAATTTTTATAGTATCCTAAAAGAATAAATCACTCAAGATAAAGAATATAATATAAAATAAATAATTAAATCACATATTAAATGAAAATCTGCACTTTCCCCTATTTTTTTGAATTTGTAATTCAATGACTTCCCCAATCTAATCGTCTATGATGAAATAGAAAACTATTATACGCATATATGAGGAGGTAAACGATGGGGATTCATATTTCACTGGACGTAGTTCCGGAAAAGATTGCAAAAGAGGAATGGGAAAAAGTATATAAAGAAAGTTTGGTTCTGATTCGGAATTATCCGTTTTTAAACCGTGTAACTGCCAAGAAATACGGTCAGGTATTTTCGTTTTATGTGAAAACCAGAGAGATCACTAATCAATATGGACATTCAGGATGGTTTACCAGTGGTGACCTGGTAAGTAAAAAGCGGGGCGAGTCCTTTCATTTTCCCAAGACGCTGAAGTATTATGGGGAAGGTTTCCGGGATCAGATGGATCAGGATGTGTTCTGGTCAATCTTATCCGCAAAGGGATGCATTGAGGAGGATGACAATCGAATTCCGGATATTAAAAAACTTTGGGGTGGCAAAACACAGGGGGAGCCGTATCACCTCTATTTATTGGCGGTGGGCTGTCTGGTAGAAGCGAGGCTTCCTGGGGCGGCTGTTGTATACGGAGATATATCACTGGGCCAGTGTAAGCGTGCCATCCGCTGGGCGAATCAGTATCTGGAGATACCGATTGAATTAACAGACAGAGCCTGTATGATTCAGCTTTATAAACGGGTTCTGAAAATGAATCTGGATGATGGGGAGCGGCTGGAAGCATTCCTTTCCCTTACCATGGAGAAGAAAGATGAAAAGATGGGAGACTTTATTCGGGAATATTTTGACGGGGATACAATTAAAGCATATTTTCAGAAGGCTTTTGGCGGGTTTACTCCGGATCAGGTGGGGTTTATCCATGAAATGAAAATATATTTTGCATTGGGATTCGATCTGGAGATGTTCTGTACGCTGGTTAAAGAAAAACATAAATGGAAAAAAGTACTTACGGCTGAAAGCATAATCCGACGTGTTGTAAAGTCAAAGTTATATATGAAGGATAAAAATACCTATGACTATACGGAACATATACAGGACAGGCCTGACAGCGAAGAAATTGAGACCATTAAAGACCAGATGTCAAAAGTGTTTGCCCTAATGTCCGGTGCGGTCAATGAAAACGTCAGCGCATATCTCTCTTACGACGATATGATGGACGTTTTGGAAAAGAACTTTAAAGATGAATGTGATGTGCAGAAGATTGTAGATCAGTTTCGAAAGGAAAATGAAGAAGAACATGAAAGTTTTCAGAGTTTGTTTTACGATAATGATGAGATTATGCTTAAGATGGGAAAAATGCTGGAAGACGAGGAGAAGGAAAAAGAGGTATACAATATTGCGGACCTTGATGATCTTATGCAGTATGAAGAAGGAGATACCGTGGAACCCCAGTTGGAGAAGTGCATAACAAAGCTGATTCAATTTATGAAAAAGGTCAGCGAGGAAGAATATGACAAAAGGTTTTTGCCCTTGAATGTAAGGGAGCGGTGCAGGATGCTGATATCCAATAATGACCAGTTCTTGTTAAGTAAAAGATCCTGGAACCAGATATTCAACCATATACTGGATGATCAGTATATGATGAAATACTATCCGTTTTTCAGAGTGAAAGCGGATAATGATGAGAGTTATCAGATTTATTATGCTTTGATATCCAATGAGGAACTGCTGGATCATTATTATGAATAAGTTTGCAGCATACAATAAGGCTATGTCTCAGCATATAATAAAGAAAGGGGATAAAGTGGTAATATATCCAGTTATAGACATGCCGAAGACAGGGGAGAATATCAAATGTTTATGCGAAGGAAAAAATATAACGGTAAAGGAATTACAGGAATATATGGGATTTGCCTGTCCGCAGACCATATACCGATGGTTTTGTGGATTGGCACTGCCCAATGTGGATAATCTGTTAGCTCTGAGCATACTTCTGGGGATAACGATGAATGAAATACTAGTGGAACGAAATTATGAGGAAGTAGAGCAAAGTATAAAGAACAGGGATGATCTTACCGACATCTTATACAGAAGGGTAATTAAATATATGTTCAGCCTGTGCCGGGACTGTGGTGATGCAGGGCAATAAAGGTGTGAAGAAGTGTATTTCCCTATGGAATTATCAGAAATCCTATGCTAAAATTATGTTACAGATTAGCATTACTTTAGGTTTTGTTATGGGGTTACTATAAAGTAAATTGGAGGAAAGTATGGGTAAAAGTGAAAAGGTAAAGCAGTTATGTGCAGATAATGGGATCAGGATGATTGATTTTAAAATGACAGATCTGGATGGCAGATGGCGTCATATTACGATTCCGGCTGAAAGATTTGACGAAAATATATTTCAATACGGTATTGGATTTGACGGGTCTAATTATGGATATGCGCCCATTGAAAAAAGTGATATGGTTTTTATTCCTGATCCCGCAACTGCGGTCGTAGATCCTTTTGTTACGATTCCTACATTATCAATGACAGGTGATGTATGTATTATCGGCAAAGAGGAAAATACTCCGTTTGATCAATACCCCCGCAATGTCAGCCTTCGCGCTGTTGAGTATATGAAGCAGACAGGAATAGCGGATAAGATGATCATTGGTCCCGAATTTGAATTCCATATTTTTGATGATGTGAGGTTTGCAGTAGCGCCGGAAGAATCTTTTTATGCAGTGGATACCAGACAGGCACAGTGGAACACTGGAATTGATGATGGATTTAACAATGGTTATCAGGTGCCGAAAAAGGGCGGTTACCATATTGCGGCTCCAAGTGATATTAATTATAACCTGCGAAGTAAAATGTGCATGATTCTGCAAGACTGGGGAGTTAAAGTGAAGTACCACCATCATGAGGTTGGCGGTTCCGGTCAGATGGAAATAGAAGTGGAACTGGGAGAGATGGTGGATATGGCTGATAAAACCATGATTACAAAATATGTGGTTAAGAATGCAGCAGTTGCAGAAGGAAAGACCGTAACTTTTATGCCGAAACCCGTATACCAGGAAGCCGGGAATGGAATGCATGTACATATGCTTCTGCAAAAAGATGGCGTACCTGTATTCTATGATGAAGAAGGCTATTCCGGTCTCAGCAAAACGGCACATTATTTTATAGGCGGTTTGTTAAAACATGCAGCATCACTTTGTGCCTGGACAAATCCATCTACCAACTCCTTTAAACGCCTGGTACCCGGATATGAAGCGCCCGTTACGATTGGTTATGCCACTTCTAACAGAAGTGCAGTGGTTCGGATTCCGGCATATGCAAAGTCACCGGAGACAAAGCGTTTTGAACTTCGCTGCCCGGATGCCACAGCGAATCCGTATTATGCATATGCTGCTATATTGATGGCAGGATTGGATGGTGTACAGAATCGGATAGATCCAACAGAAAATGGCTGGGGGCCTTATGATTTTAATCTCTACGATCTGGATCGGGAACAGCAGGCCAAAATTCAGTCATTGCCTAAGAACCTGGATGAAGCACTGGAAGCACTGGAAAAGGATCATGAATACCTGACCAAATCAGGAGTATTTCCGGAGCGTTTGATTGAGATCTGGATACAACGAAAAAGGGCTGAGAGCAAAGACATCAGTCAAATTCCCCATCCGGCTGAATTCCAGAGATACTTTGACTTATAAAATGAAAAGAAGAAGCTAAGGGTGCGATCCTTATCTTCTTCTTTTGTCTTTCAGCTGTTATTGTACAAAATCTCATTAAGTCTGTGGCAGAGTTACAATAAAGGTTGCTCCGCCTCCTGGTGTATCTTCTACCGCTATTTTCCCTCTGTGTAATTTTACAATTTCCTTTGCGATACAAAGTCCCAATCCAAAATGGGCTTTATCTTTATGGGCTTTATCAACCCGGTAGAACCGGTCGAATATAGACTTTTTGGATTCATCCGGAACACCTGGTCCATTATCGGCAACATAGAGCTGAATGCGGGAGGACTCGGTCTTAAGTCCAAGCTTGATCTTTCCGCCCTTAGGAGTATAACTCATGGCATTGTCAATAAGTATGGATAGTACCTGGGCAACCCGTTCCCCGTCGCATGGATATGTGGGTGGGATATCTTCAGGAAGATCCACATCCAGAGTCAGACCTTTGTCTCTGGCAATACATTCGTATTTTTCATAGGTCTGCAAGAGCAGCGTATCCAGTTCAATATCAGAGGGATGGATGCTCCAGGTTCTGTTATCAGCATTTGCCAGTGTCAGCATATCATCAATCAGGCGGGACATTCGTTGTCCTTCCGACTGAATGGAATCTGCAAATTGTTCTGACTGTTTTTTATCTGCAACCTTCATGGCAGATAAACTGGTTAAGATTACGGTCAATGGGGAACGGAGTTCATGGGAAGCAGCGGCAATAAACTGTACCTGGCGTTCCCGGCTCTCCTTAATCGGCTGGATCATCCGTTTGGTAAAATGCCAGGAGAAAATGGTAAGGAGTACGATGGCAACCAAGTCCAGCAGGCCAAAGAGCGCCCGTTGAACCATAATATCATGTTCCAGGTTATCCAGTGGATATAAGACGGTAATATTCAAATAACCATTATCTTTTGGAATCAGAGCTACAGAAGCATAGTATTTCTGCCCGTTACTGCCTTTCATCTTAAATTCTACATGGCGTGAGAGAATATTTGCAGGGCTGATTCCGGCATCATTGAAATCATAGTCAGACCTGGCTTTTTCTGCTGCCTCGTCAAAGATAACGGATATCTCCTCATCGTTATTCAGCTGCTGAGAAAAGAGGGGAGTGTCATTATCCAGAATATTTAGTTTAATATGATAATTTGCTTCCATCTGAAGGATCCATTGATGGGAGATAGTAGACTGGCTTTCAAAATGAGCCAGCATGGTATTCAGATTATCCTGAAAAGAAGTATAACTCCGATCATTCATTCCGCTTTCTACTATATAGAGACAAAGTGTGGTCATCGTTACCAGAATTAAACCTGTTATCAGAGTGCAGAAAAATGTCAGCTGCAGGTGTAATTTTTTAAACATGTGTTTCCTCCAGGCAATAACCTACGCCACGGACTGTTTTCAGCTTCAGGCTGCTTCCAACTCCCTTTAGTCGCCTTCTTAAAAAATGTATGTAGTTATCAAGGTTTCCCTCCTCTACATCTGCATCCGGTCCCCAGACCTTAATCAATATGGTAAGCCTTGGGAGGGTCTGTCCGGGATTGCGGAGAAATAATTCCAGCAGATCCCCTTCTCGTTTGGAGAGGGAACAGGAAGATCCGGTCTTTACTAATTTTTTCAATGCGGCATCGTATGAGATATCTCCATAATTAAGCAAATCACTGCTTTCCCATTTTTGAGGACGCCGTACAATGCAGCGGATTCTCGCCATAAGTTCACCAAAGGCGAATGGTTTTACAATATAATCATCAGCTCCGCAATCTAATCCTTCAATTTTATCATCCAATTCACCAAGGGCTGTTACCAGGATTACCGGCGTGGATATGTGTTCACTGCGCATTAAACGCAATACCTCCAAACCGTCCATCAGCGGCATCATGCGGTCCAGAAGGATAATATCATGGGCCTTATCACGAATAAGATGTAACCCGTCTTCACCGTTATGGCAGAGATCAACGCTGATATTCTCCCGCTCAAGCTGAATCTTTAGTGATTCACATAATTTCACATCATCTTCTACAATTAAAATTCTCATGATAGCTCCTTTACTGCTTTAATCATTTTATTCTTTTTTTATTATAGCATAAAAAATCCCATGGACAGACAATAAATTGTGAAGTAATTGTGAAAGATATAATTTTCTAATAAATATATAAATTTTAGAGATAACTTAGAGAAAGGGATGCTATGATGAACAGGAAATAAAGAAAAAGAGGAATAGATTAAGAGAGTAGCAGATAATAAGAGCAGCAGATTATAAGAGTAAGAGATTATAAGAGTAGCAGATTATAAGAGTAGCAGATTAAAAAAGTAACAGATTATAAGTGTAACAGATTAAAAGAGTAAGAAATCCGAAAAGTAACAAATTAACAGGAGAACTGCGTGAAAGAAAATTTTAAAATGGAAGGAAGCCACACTGTAATTCTTTCACCCTGTACATTTTGTGGCAGTATTGCAGGTAGTCCTGCAATATGCAATGGGTATCAATATGAAATCAATCATAAAAAAGGTGCTGGGGCTATCCCTGGCTGCCGTTATATCTATAAGCACACTCGCTGGGTGCGCAATCGGTAAGAGTGAAAATTCCATAGAGGGCGCCAAAGGTACAAATACGTCTGCAATGGGCAGGTATCTGGAAGAAGAACGAAAGCTTCCCCAGGGAATGAGTAAAATTATTAATATGAATACATTGGCAGACGGCCGGGTTAGAATGCTGGCCTCAGACAATCAAAATCATTCCTCGGGTTGGGATTCAGAGGATGGTGGAAGCACATGGACAAAAGTGAGCAGCCTGCCGGAAGAAACAGAAAAGAATCAGGCACAGATTATTGCTTCAGCAGTTTCTCCTGAGGGAGAAATGGTGATTGCTGTTATGGGCAGGACAGCAGATACGAAGGAATCCTCCGTTGATTACTGGATTATGGATAAGGACGGGAAAGCTAATGAATTAGCATTAAAACTACCCCAGATAAGCAGACAAAATCCGGAAGAAGAGGAAACATCCTCAGATGGGTCCATATCATTTGAAAACGCAGTTTCTAAATTTTCCTATACGGAAGATGGAAGCCTGATCGGATTGGACTTTGAAAATAATATACATGTCATAGATCCCAAGACCGGCGAAATAAAACGAAGTTTCAATGGAGTCGAAAAAGACGGCTATGTTCTATCATTTGAAGTGGCAGGGAATACTCTGATCATGGTAACCAATACGGAAGTACAGTTATATAATCTTGCTACCGGTGAACAAATGGAAAAAGATGCGGCTCTGGATGACCAATTGTTAAAGGGGAAGGATGATACAGATTTAGTGCAGCTGATAAGCGGTGCTGGGGATGCATTTAAATTTACAAAAGGAAAAGATGATAAATCGGTATTCTTTAGTTCCAACGGTGGTTTATTCAGCCATACAATCGGTGGGAATCTGGTAGAACAGGTAATTAATGGTGCTATAACCTCCATGGGAAATCCTGAATTTTCGTTTATTTCTCTGGCTGTGCTGAAAGACGGATCATTTTTAGTTGCCGGGGCGGAGGGATATGATACCTATAAACTCTTTCAATATACTTACTCCAGAGACACACCTTCCACACCCAGCAAGGAGGTAAAAGTATACAGTCTAAAGGACAATGGGGAAATGCGTCAGGCAATTGCATTATTCCAGAAAAAGAATCCAGATATCTTCGTTAGTATGGAAATAGGGACGTCAGATCATGATGCGGTTACGGTTTCAGATGCACTCCGTACTTTAAATACAAACATAATGGCAGGAAAGGGACCGGATGTCTTAGTATTGGATGGAATGCCGGTGAAATCCTATCTGAAAAAAGGACTGCTGACGGACCTCACAGAAATCATAAATAAAGCAGAAAATACCGGGGGATTCATTGAAAGCATTAAAAAGACTTATGCAAACGGGGAAAAGGTCCAGGCAATTCCAACCAGATTTAAGATACCTCTTATTCAGGGAAGCAAAGAGGACATCGGGAATATCAATGATTTATCTTCATTGGCAGAGCAGATTGAAAAACTGAAAAAAGAAAATCCGGATAAAGGAATACTGGGTAATTTGGAAGCGGGGGATCTGGTTGAAAAGCTGTATGCGAGCAATTCTGCTGCATGGTTAAATGAAGACGGAACCTTAAATGAAAATGCATTAAAAGAATACTATACAAAGTTAAAGCAAGTTTATGAGAGCGATAATCATACAGATACAGAGGAAGCAATGGTTTTGGGTGAATACGGGAAGTCTTCATTTTACAATATAAATGGAGGTATAGGAAAGCTTGTGGGAGAAGAAAACTTTCTGAATATTGGACTTTTATCCGATTTTAATCAGTATGTTCAGGTGGTTTCAGCTAATCAGGCAATAGGAAACGGAGCTGTGAAACTCTTAAACGGACAGACGTCCAATGCTTTTGTACCAATGGCGACGATTGGTATCAGCAGTAAAAGTGCAGATACGGACACAGCAGGTATATTTGTGGAGTTCTTACTTTCCATAGATGCTCAGCGTATAAATCAGGGTGGAGGATTACCCGTGAATAAAGCAGCATTTGATGAGGGAATTCAAACCGCAGGCGAAAGTTTGGGAGAAGCGGTACCATACCTGGATGCCGACGGTGAAAACAAAGAGTTCAAGGTGAAGCAGCTGTCGGAATCTGACATTGGGGAGCTGAATGATATGGTTGAGTCATTGACCACACCCGCACTGGAGGACGAAGAAATCAAAAAAAATATTAAAGAGCAGGCAGAGCAATGTGTGCAGGGCAATATTACCAGTGAAGAGGCAGTCAAAAATGTAATAAAGAAGATAAATCTGTACTTGTCAGAATAACAGGTTAATAGTTTCATAGAAGGGAAGCATCCGCAGGGGCGTCATATGAGAATAAATATGAAGATAAAAGGCAGAAGTAAGATAAGAAAAAAAACTAAATATGAATGGGCGGGCTTGCTCTTTATCCTTCCCAGTTTTATCGGCGTTAGTATATTTGTATTAATTCCGTTTCTGGATGTCATACGAAGGTCATTTTCAGAGGCAATCAATGGTAAATGGGTAGGTTTGAATAATTATATTACAATATTTACCAATCCCGCCTTCAAGCAGGCAGCAGGTAATACCGTCAGGTTTGTAGCGATATGTATTCCGATACTGATTATACTGTCGCTGCTGATCGCAGTATTTTTACATAGGCAGAAAAAGTTTGGAAGTCTGTTAAAAAGCAGCTTTCTGATTCCAATGGCAATACCGGTAGCATCCATCGTATTGTTGTGGAGGCTGCTGTTTGACAATCATGGAATGTTAAATGGTATTATAGAAAAGTTTGGCGGATCAACCGTAGACTGGATGAATACGGGATATGCATTCTGGATACTGGTATTCAGCTACGTGTGGAAGAATCTGGGGTATGATATCGTCCTTTGGGTGGCGGGACTTTCAGGTATATCTGAGAGCGTATATGAAGCCGCTAAAGTAGATGGGGCGGGGGAATGGAAATGTTTCTGGAAAATTACATTACCAAATCTCCTTCCGTCGCTATTTACCATAGCAGTACTGTCGTTCCTGAACTCCTTTAAGGTATTCAGGGAGGCGTATCTGGTGGCGGGTGATTATCCCGATACCAGTATCTATCTGATCCAGCATCTGCTGAGTAACTGGTTCCGGAATCTGGAACTGGATAAGATGGCAGCAGCAGCTGTTGTGAATGCACTGGTTATATTTATATTAATTATGTTACTGCAAAAAGCATGGGATACAAAGGAGTAGAAAAGGATGAAGAAAAAAATTGTATTAGTTTTTTTATGCCTCTTGGCATTTGTTGCCTGCTATCCCATCATCTTTTTGTTTACCGGATCATTTATGAGTGCATCGGAACTAAAGGAAAATCTAAAGCCGGTTCTTGCCGGTACCAGCGGTTATGTGGAATGGCGCCTGATACCTATGTCGCCTACCCTGCGTTCGTATGTGGAACTGCTGATAGACTCGCCGGAGTTTTTCAAGATGTTCTGGAATTCCGTCAAACTGGTAGTGGGAATTTTACTGGGGCAGCTGCTGATCGGCGTGCCTGCGGCATGGGGATTTGCCAAATTTAAATTTCCATTCCGAAAAGTATTGTTTACACTCTATATTATGCTAATGATGATGCCGTTCCAGGTATTGATGCTTTCAAATTATCTGGTCTTAGATAAACTGCATCTGATAGATACCCACCTTGGCATCATATTGCCGGCAGTTTTTTCAACCTTTCCGGTGTTCATTATGTACCGTTTTTTTGAAAGTGTTCCCGATGCGGTAATTGAATCGGCGAAGATTGACGGCGCCGGAAATATACAGATCTTTTTCTGGTTGGGAATACCCCTGGGTTCTGCAGGCATTATATCGGCTATGGTGTTGGGTTTCTTAGAATATTGGAATCTGATAGAGCAGCCGCTTACATTTTTAAAAGATAAAACATTGTGGCCGTTATCATTGTTCCTGCCTAATATAGGGTTGGAACAGGCGGGGATTGCATTTACAACTTCAATTGTAACATTAATTCCGGCAATCCTGGTCTTCATGGGAGGACAGGATTATCTGGAACAGGGAATCGTAGCAGCGGCGGTAAAGGAGTAGGTGACATGGACAGAAAAAAAATAATTAAAATATTAGCTTCATTTTTAGTTCTGATGCTGCTGTTTACAGTGCTATCCAGAGCAGCAGACAGCGCCAGTCTGGCAAATGTTCAGACAAAATCAGCACAGAACATGACAATTGACCATACAGTAACCGGTAGCGGTAAGGTAATGCAGAACCGGGAACAGGCGGTATCCACAATCGGAGACGCAAAGGTACAGACAATTTACGTAAGTGAGGGGCAGTCTGTAGAGGCAGGTGATCTGTTGTTTGATCTGGATATAGCCAACCTGAAGGAACAGATTCTTCTTAAGAAGCAGGAAATACAAAAAATGGAACTTACAGAAGGGGATAATGAGAGTAAGTCCAATGCAGAGGAGCAGAAAAAATCAAGTACCAGGGACAGGGCGGAGCAGGATGTGAATCTGGCAGCGGGAAAAGGAAACGAAGCTGTAACCAGAGCAGCAGATGCATTGCAGAAGGCGCAGCAAAAGCTGCAGGATTACCGGAATCAGCAGGGAATTCCCACAGACGGGAACGATGCTGTATTTGCGGAGCTTAACAAGACCCTGAAAGCAAAAGAAAAAGCGCTTCAGCAGGCACAGGATGAACTTAAAGAACTGGAGAGGAAAATTGAACGGGAAGTAAATAAGGCATTAGATGCAGCGGAAAAGAAAAATCAGGAAGCCCAGGACCAGGCGGCAAAAGCTCAGGCGCAGGCATCAGCGTTTACAGAAGCGCAGACGGAACCCCCTGCAGAGACAGCCGGTGATGAAAACGAAGCATCACCCCAGACGGCAGCGCAGTCCCAAACCCAGCCGCAGACTCAGCCTCAAACTCAGCCACAGACCCAGCCGCAGACTAAGGCTCCCGAAACAGAGGATCTGTCCAAGGTTGAAAAGGAAGTACGGAACCAGTATAAGAGTGAGCTGGAGAAAGCAAATAAAAAAGTGGAAAAGGCGCAGAATGAAAAAGCTTCGGCTGAACAGGCGATACAGCAATATCAGCAGGAACAGTCTGCAAGCCAGTCTAAAGCTTCACAGGAGCAGGAGCAGCTGCTAATAGAGGATGTAAACACAAAGCAGCAGGCATATGACGATGCGGTAAATGCAAGGGACGATGGAGTACGTACAGCGAAACGGGCATTAGAAGATGCCAATGCCCCGGAAGGAACGGACAGCACGGATAAAATCAGTAAACTGGATAAAGAAAAACTTCAGATGGAGTTACAGAAGCTGGAGGCCCTGCTGGCGGCAGGAGGACAGATAAAAGCCCCCATCAAGGGAATCGTGACAAAAATAGCGGTTACAACCGGAGATAAGACTATGGATGGAACAGCCATGCTGCTTGCGGATACCACTAATGGAAGTAAATTTGTGGCACAGGTACCGGCTGACCAGGAAAAATATCTTGCGAAAAACGATCCGGTGGTAATAAAACCCGGTAATAACGGAAATCCGGTGGAAGGACTGAAGGTTGAATCGGTAAAGGCTAACGAAGAAAATAAAGAGATGCTGGATGTTACCGTAAAATTACCTGCAGACACGTTAGAGATAGGTACTGCAGCAGAGTTTGAGGTAACCAGAATGTCAAAGACCTACCGGACCTGTGTACCGATTTCTGCACTCCATGAGGATAACAATGAAAGATTCGTATATGTAATCCAGGAAACAGAATCTGTCCTTGGAAATGAATTAAAGGCTCAGAAGGTAGTGGTAAAGGTATTAGACCAGAATGAAAATTTTGCAGCTCTTTCAGACGGAACGATTACAAGTGACCAGAAAATAATTACAGGAACAGATAAGAATATTTCAGGAGGCAGTCGTGTGCGGCTGGCAGAGGAATGATGCTAAAAAAGTATTGGACGGGAATAGCAGGTGCGCTTCTTATGATACTATGCTATGGCCTGGCAGTTTTCTATAATGGTAAGATAATGAGTGATAATCCGGGGACAGCTACGGCTGTCCTGACGGATAGCCGGTTAGATGCAAAATCAGCCCTGGCAGTTCAGAAAGCAGAACAAAAGCAGGATAATCCGCTGCCGTTTACTATCTGGGGGGAAAAAGAAAATGCCAGGCTGTCAAACAAAAAATACCAGCGAAGCAGCTCTGCAACAGCTGTATTGGTCTGCAATAATCCCCAGCTTCTTTTTAATGGGACGGCAGCACTTGCACCAGATGATAAAAATGGCTGTTTAATTGATGAAAAAACTGCCTATGAACTGTTTGGCAGTACGGATGTGGCAGGAAAGCAGCTGGAGTATCTGGACCGAAAGCTGACCATAAGGGGACTCCTAAAAGGGATTGATGACGAAAGGCAGCTGGTAGTAATGCAGGCAGATGGGGAAGAACAGAATCTGGACAGTATTACCATGAAGGTTCCGGAGGGAAGTGAGACGGAAAACACCGTCAATGAATTCTTAATGAGGCATTCTCTGGATGGGAAAATCATGAATCTGGATCTTTTAAAAGGGATTACCAGAATACTGATACTGATTCTGCCGGTGTTATTTGCATTCGGAATTATGATTACCCTGCTTCGATATGCCAGAGAAGAAAAAGGACAGGGAATCTCTTCCTATATCTGGTGGGGTGCCGTGATTGTGTTGCTGGTCATGACCATATGGGGAATTTCACGTTTTATTACAATCCCAAAAGAAATGATACCTACAAAATGGTCGGATTTTGATTTCTGGACAAATTTATGGAAAAAGAAAGAAGAGGATTTTCTCTTCCTCATACAATCCGCAAAGCATCAGCCGCAGATTGATATGATTCTGTCATTCTTTCATTGTGTATTCTTCAGTATGCTGTCAATCATTTTGTACTTCATAAGTTTTCGCAAAAGACGGGAGACAGTATAATACAAATTGTATAAATATGTTACAACAGGGCTGATAATCTGCGGATTCTCGGTCCTGTTGCAGTATATATGATAATCCGAATTAATAAAAAACCACTATATTTCTAAGGTGATATCTGATATACTAAATCAAGAATATTTTTGTAATGGAGGCAATACCATGAGATATAAAAAACTACTGTTAGTGATTTTAGCCGCATGTACACTAAGTGGATGCCAGCCTAAGAGCGATCCGAACAGCCCACTTAATCTGGGGATGGCGGCAATGGAACAGCAGAAATATGAGGAAGCATTGAAAAGTTTTGAAAGTTCCATTGCAGAAGAGAAGGATGTAGTTCTGGCATACCGGGGAGAAGGTATGGCTTATATTGGACTTGGAGAATATGATAAGGCAATCACAGCATTAAATTCGGCTTTGGACAATGCAGGTGAAAAAATGGTGAAAACCATAAAAGACATCCGGCTTTATAAAGCTTCTGCCCAGTTAAAATCAGAAGATTATGATGGAACCATAGAGACCTGTACCCAGGTTTTATCCGCGGATGAAGATGGGGACGCTTACTATATGCGGGGAACCTGCTATCTGCAAAAGGAAGACGAAGCGAAAGCAAAAGCAGATTTTGACAAAGCATCTGCCATGTCACCTGAGGACTATGATCTGTTCTGGAATATCTATGAAGCGTATAAAGAAAAAAACCTCTCGGCAAAGGGAGACGAATATCTGCAGAAGGCTTTGAGCATTGGAGGAGAAAAAACAGAGGATTATTATCAGCGGGGACGCATATACTATTATCTGGAGAACTATGAAAAAGCAAAAGAAGAGCTGTTAAAGCCGGTTGAGGATAAGGACAAGGCTTCTGCGCTGCTTCTTGGAAAAGTCTACCTGAAACTGGAAGACTCCAATCTTGCAAGAAATATATACCAGCAGTATCTGCAGGACTTTGGTGAAGCGCCTGAGGCATATAACGGAATAGCCCTCTGTGATCTGGCGGACAATGCGCCGGATGCTGCGATTGCAACGATACAAAAGGGACAGGCTCTGAATGGAGAGACCGGTAAGCAGGATTTGCTCTATAATGAGATTGTGGCATATGAGCGGAAGAAGGATTTTCAGACCGCAAAGGACAAGGCGGCAGCTTATATAGCAAAATACCCAAATGATGCGGCAGGTAAGAAAGAATATGACTTCCTGTCCACACGTTAACAGGAGAAAATATGACGGATTTATATGAAATGGAAGAATTAGAAGAAAAAGTAATTCTGGTGGGTGTCAGTACATCCGACGATGATGACACCATGGAATCCCTGGATGAATTAAAGGATCTGGTTTCCACGGCAGGAGCCGTAACGGTAGGACGTATTATTCAGAACAGGGAACAGGTTCATCCGGGAACCTATATCGGCAAAGGAAAGATCCAGGAACTGCGGGAAATGGCATATGAACTATCGGCTACAGGAGTAATCTGCGATGATGAACTGTCACCGGCGCAGCTTCGGAACCTGGAGCAGGAACTGGATATGAAGGTGATGGACAGAACACTGATCATACTGGATATTTTCGCTGCAAGGGCGTCCACAAGTGAAGGAAAGATCCAGGTGGAGCTGGCACAGCTAAAGTATCGTCTGGCGCGTCTGGTGGGGCTTAGAAGCTCCCTGTCCCGTCTTGGAGGCGGTATAGGTACCAGAGGACCCGGTGAAAAGAAGCTGGAGATGGACCGGCGTCTGATCAAGGACCGAATTGCCCAGCTGGGCCGTGAACTTGCAGATGTGAAGCGTCATCGTGAGGTGGTGCGCATGAAACGGAGCAATAACCAGACCCTGATAGCGGCTATCGTAGGATACACCAATGCAGGGAAATCAACACTTTTGAACCATCTGACAGATGCACAGGTACTGGAAGAGGACAAACTGTTTGCAACGCTTGATCCCACCACCAGGATGCTGGCATTAAACGGCGGCCAGGAGATTCTGCTGACAGATACGGTTGGATTCATACGAAAACTGCCCCATCATCTGATTGAGGCATTTCGCAGTACGCTGGAGGAGGCAAAATATGCCGATATCATTCTGCATGTGGTAGATGCATCAAATCCACAGATGGAAAAGCAGATGTATGTGGTTTATGAAACGCTGGCGAATCTGGGCGTCACAGATAAAACGGTGGTGACACTTTTTAATAAACAGGATAAGGTTACGGAGAAAGAAACCCTGCGTGATTTTAAGGCTGATAAAACTTTGTGCATTTCTGCCAAAACCGGAGAAGGCCTGGATGAACTGAAAAATATATTGGAACAGATTTTACAGGAAAAAAATATTTTGATTGAACGGGTGTATCCCTATGCTGATGCGGGTTTGATCCAGTTAATAAGGAAATATGGACAGCTTCTGGAAGAGGATTACCGAGCAGAAGGGATCTATGTTAAAGCGTATGTACCTATGGAAATTTATGGAAATGTGACGGAATAGTCCGGCGGTACAATGCTGTAATAATAGCGTAAAATAAAGGGAAAGTACTATATCTAGTGTTATGTGCCAAAAATAATACATAGATATAGTACTTTTTTGGCTTGACGGTAAATAATATATTTGCTACAATAATTGCAGTCGCTCTAGAGCGTGTCAGAAAATAACTTTCAAACAGGCTCTTAAACAGTACGGCGGATGGAGCTTTATATGACTGATAATATGTCATTTCCAGAGCAATAGATGAGTTGATTTATGAGAATTGGAAGGAGCATGGGTATATGTTTAGAGTAGTAAAGCGTGACGGGGAAGTAGCAGATTTTAATTTGGGGAAGATAAGTGATGCCATTGCAAAGGCATTTGAAGCTACGCAAAAAGAATATAACGAGGATATGACAAATCTTCTTGGTCTTCGTGTGACAGCTGATTTTCAGGGTAAGATTAAAGAAGGAGTCATCGATGTGGAAAGCATTCAGGACAGCGTTGAAAATGTTCTTGTCCAGGCAGGATACGGAGATGTGGCTAAAGCATATATCTTATATCGGAAACAGCGGGAAAAAATCCGTAATATGAAGTCAACGATTCTGGATTATAAAGAAATTGTCAACAGCTACGTAAAAGTAGAGGATTGGCGAGTAAAAGAAAATTCTACAGTTACATATTCCGTAGGCGGACTGATTTTAAGCAACTCGGGTGCGGTTACGGCTAATTACTGGCTGTCTGAGATTTATGATGAAGAAATAGCGGAAGCACATAGGAATGCTGATGTACACATTCATGATTTGTCTATGCTTACCGGATATTGTGCAGGCTGGTCTTTAAAGCAGCTGATCCAGGAAGGATTGGGAGGAATCAAGGGTAAGATTACTTCTGCTCCTGCAAAGCATTTATCGGTACTCTGTAATCAGATGGTCAATTTCCTTGGAATAATGCAGAACGAATGGGCTGGTGCGCAGGCATTTTCTTCATTTGATACCTATCTGGCACCTTTTGCAAAAGCCGATAAGCTGAATTACCGGGAAGTGAAAAAATGTATCGAGTCATTCATCTATGGTGTAAATACCCCCAGCAGATGGGGAACCCAGGCACCATTTTCCAATATAACGCTGGACTGGACCGTACCGGGTGACCTGGCAGAGCTTCCGGCAATTGTCGGCGGAAAAGAAATGGATTTCTGCTACAAAGACTGTAAAAAAGAGATGGATATGATCAATAAGGCATTTATTGAGACTATGATTGAAGGGGATGCAAACGGAAGGGGATTCCAGTATCCGATTC
The DNA here is from genome assembly GCA_900539655.1 of uncultured Robinsoniella sp. GTDB lineage: Bacteria > Bacillota > Clostridia > Lachnospirales > Lachnospiraceae > Robinsoniella. Next base: position 94,952 of record UQCR01000005.1, on the reverse strand, counting down.
CAACATACTCCATCACCGGAGATTTTGACTGGTCCGATACAGAGAACAATAAATTGTTATTTGAAATGACCTCCAAATATGGAACGCCATATTTCTCCAATTACATTAACAGCGATATGGAGCCAAGCGATGTAAGAAGTATGTGCTGCCGTCTGCGTCTGGATCTTCGGGAACTTCGTAAGAAGACCGGCGGATTCTTCGGTTCAGGAGAAAGTACAGGAAGCGTAGGAGTAGTCACCATTAATATGCCGCGTATTGCATACCTGGCAAGCAACAAGGAAGACTTTTATAAACGTCTTGATCGTATGATGGATATTTCCGCACGTTCCTTAAAGATTAAGAGAGACGTTATCACGAAGCTTTTGGACGAAGGCCTGTATCCATATACAAAACGTTATCTGGGAGATTTCAGCAATCATTTCTCGACGATTGGATTAATCGGAATGAATGAAGTTGGCTTAAATGCGAGATGGCTTGGCAGGGACCTTTCCGGTGATAAGACACAGCAGTTTACGAAAGACGTATTAAACTATATGAGAAACCGTCTGATCATTTATCAGGAGGAATACGGCGATCTGTATAACCTGGAGGCTACACCAGCAGAATCCACAACATACCGCCTTGCAAAACATGACAGAAAACGCTGGCCGGATATTAAGACGGCAGGTAAAGACGGAGACACGCCGTACTACACCAACAGCTCTCATCTGCCGGTAGATTATACGGCTGATATCTTTGAAGCATTAGATATTCAGGATGAACTTCAGACCTTATATACCTCCGGAACAGTATTCCATGCATTCCTTGGGGAGAAGCTGCCTGACTGGAAAGCAGCAGCAGCACTGGTTAGAAAAATTGCTGAAAATTATAAGCTTCCTTATTATACACTTTCACCGACTTATTCCGTATGTAAGAACCATGGCTATATTGCAGGGGAACATTTCGTTTGTCCGGAGTGCGGCGAGACTGCAGAAGTATACAGCCGTATCACAGGATATTACCGTCCGGTTCAGAACTGGAATGACGGAAAGACCCAGGAATACAAAAACCGCCAGTTATACGATGTAGACCAGACCTGTCTGCATAAGGTTCACAGCAGCATTGTTACCATATCAAAAGACGATGTGAAGGTAGAACCGGGCAAGGGAATCAAATACCTGTTTACCACAAAGACATGTCCAAACTGTAAAATTGCAAAGGAAATGCTGGGAGATGAGCATTACGTAGTAATTGATGCAGAAGAAAATCAGGAACTGGTACAGAAATTCGGAGTTATGCAGGCGCCTACCCTGGTTGTAGTAGAAGGTGATAAGGCTAAGAAATATGTAAATGCCTCGAATATTAAAAAATATGTGGACACGAATCTTTAAAATTATGTTTTTAATAAGTTTTAATAAGCCTGAATAAAATTATGGCAATTAATTTACTGAGATAAGTTATGAAAGCGCAGACAGGGCGGCAGCCTGCTTTATGCAGGTGCCGGTAACCTGGCTGCGCTTTTATATGAATAAGCGGAGACGAAAAAGAATAGGGTTGCTATACTAAATACATAGTATAACAACCCTATTCCGGTTTCGCAAGATTAACCGAAATTACATTTTTTCAACGTTAGCTGCCTGCATTCCGCGAGCGCCTTCTGTTAAATCATAAGAAACTGCCTGACCTTCTTCAAGAGATTTGAAGCCGTCTCCCTGGATAGCTGAGAAATGTACGAATACATCTGCTCCGTCTTCTCCTGTGATAAATCCGTAACCTTTTTCTGCGTTAAACCATTTCACTGTACCTTTGTTCATTTTGTGGTACCTCCATTAAAATATTGTGCTCTTGAAAATAAAAAAATTCACCAGCTATTACAGATTATATAGGTGTTAAATATAATCTCTAATAACTAGTGAATTACTTTACATCCAATAAATCTTTGATACAAGTCAAATTATAGTCGTTTAAGGGGAAAATGTCAAGCAAAAAATAAGGAATTTAAGGGCATTCTGATAGGAAAATATTTTAAGGAAAATCCTCTGATTTTTCTGGGTTAGAACCTCTATCTATTCGTTAATAATTATGTTAGAATAAAGCAAGAAAACAGGTGATATCTGATGAAAAAGGAGCTTAACGGTTATGAAGAATTATGAAGAGAATGAAATTATAACTTTTGCCGACAATATTCTAAAAAAATATTTTTGCGAAGGAGATATAGATTATTTAATTTCTACGTTAAGCCAGGATATTATCTGGCTGGGAGCCGGGGAAAAACAGCGTGCAGAAGGAAAGGAAGAAGTCAGCCGCCACTTTCTGGAGGGTAAAGAAGATCTGATTCTATGTAATATGTGGGATGAGCGTTACGTGGTATCCAGACTGGGATCTGATTATTATCTTTGCGAGGCTGAAAGTATGCTGGAAGCAAAACCGGATACCGGAATGAACATGCATACCAGGCAAAGGATTACTTTTATATTCAGAAGTACGGAAAATGGACTGGAAGTGATGCATATACATAATTCAGTTCCCCTGTCGGCTATGGGGGATGAAGAATTATTCCCGGTAGAAGCTGCAAAAGAAGCATATCAGAAGATGCAGGAGAGAGTGATTGAGCAGAACCGCCAGATTGAACTTATGATGTCACAGCTCCCTGGTGGGATGGCAGTATGCAAGGTAGATGATTTCTATACAGTTAAATGGATCAGTTCCGGGCTCTGCCAGGTATTAGGATGTGAAAGTATGGGCGTCTATAATGATAAAGCAGGGATTAGCTTTCGGGACTTTATATTTCCGGAAGATTATGAGCATGTAAGGCAGCAGGTCGAAGAGGCTTTTAGAGAAGGAGATACTTATTCCATAGAATACCGTATCCTGCGCCCGGATGGAAAAGTCTTGTGGATACTGGATATTGGCAAGATAGTTGAGGATGGGGATGAACCCTCAATATCCTGCTTTATGACAGATATATCAGAACGCAAAAATCAGGAGTTTAAGCTTTTAAAAGCAAATCGGGACGTGAAGAGGCAGGCAGATTTCCTGACACAGCTCTATGACACCATACCAAGCGGCATTATACAGCTCAGCACAGAGCCGAACCATAAAATATATTATGCTAACCGCAGGGCCTGGGAAATTTATGGATATAATGAAGAGGATTTCCTTCTGAATAAAAAGGATACATTTGATTTAATATTAAAAGAAGACAACCAGCATTACCGGTCAATCTTTGACAGCTTAAAGCACAACGGTGACAAAGCCGCTTATGAAAGAGAAGGGATTGGCAAAGACGGGACCAGATATTGGATCAGTGTATACATGGAGCGGCTTATCAATGCCAATGGTATCGAGGTAATTCAGGCTGTATTGAATGACATTACCGAGAATAAGATGCTTTCCCGGGAGCGTGAGCAGGGGCAGCTGCTGGAAAACCAGATTTTGAGAGCTGCTATTTTTACTGCATATCCTTTAATCATGAAGGTTAATTTAACCCGGAATACGTATGACTGCCTGACAACAGGGCACTTTATTATGCAGCATGATGTCCAGGGGGCTTATAATGAGATGATAGATAAGGTGTATTCTCTGATCTATCCGTCCTACCAGGATGAGTACCAGCGGACGTTTGAGAGAGCAGAAGTCCTGAAGAGAGTTGAAGGCGGCAGCCAGGATATCTATACGGAGCTGCGGCAGATGGGAGATGATGGCAATTATCACTGGATTGCGATCCATGTCATATTTGTTAACAATCCATACGATGATGATATCCTCGCCATTATGCTGTTCCGGGTTCTGGACGAACAAAGGGCAGAGAAGGCCCGCCAGGAACAGCTCTTGCGGGATACGCTGGCAGCTGCGGAATCAGCCAACAATGCCAAGTCTGATTTCCTTTCCAGGATGAGCCATGATATTCGTACTCCAATGAATGCCATTATTGGTATGAGTACAATCGGACAGTTAAAGATAGATGATAAGAGCAGAATGCTGGATTGCTTCCAGAAAATTGATGCATCATCCAGATATCTCCTTGCCCTGATTAATGACATCTTAGATATGTCTAAGATCGAGCACGGCAAAATGGTTCTTACCAATGAAAGATTTGAATTTACCGGGTTTATGAAGAACCTGACAGAAGTTATTTATCCCCAGTCTGTTTCCCGGGGGATTAACTTTGAGGTTCACAATGTGGAACCCCTGGAGCACTATTATATAGGTGATTCGCTCCGCCTGAATCAGATTTTAATGAATCTGCTTTCCAATGCCCTTAAGTTCACTCAGTCAGATGGGAATATCCTCCTGGGGGTACAGGAAATCAGACGGTCAGATGGGAATGCGCTTCTGGAGTTTACCGTTTCAGATACGGGTGTGGGCATGTCAGAAGATTTTATGAAAAAATTATACCAGCCATTTGAGCAGGAAAATACGGATATAGCCAGGAATCAGACTGGAAGCGGACTGGGGCTGTCGATTGTGCATAATCTGGTACAGTTAATGAGAGGCAGTATCCAGGTAGAAAGTGCGGAAGGAAAAGGAACTTCCTTCAGGGTGGAAATACCGCTTGGGATAGTTGATGGCTATGAACATGACGAAAGTGAACGCAAATCTAAAGAACTTTTAAAGGGGCTCAGTGTGCTGATCGTAGATGATGACGGCATAGTAGGGGAACAGGCATCTATGATTCTTTCGAATATCGGCGCCAAGTCCGTTTGGGTGGATTCGGGACAGCGGGCGGTTGAGGAAGTGGAGATGGCACTGGCAAATGAATGCCTCTTTGACCTGGCATTGATTGACTGGAAAATGCCGGATATGGATGGTGTGACGACGACCAGGAAAATTCGTGAGTTAACAGGTCCTGATACGATGATTATCATTATTTCTGCATATGACTGGAGTATGATAGAGACAGAAGCAAAAGCAGCAGGGGCAGATTATTTTATTTCAAAGCCGTTATTTAAGTCTACGCTGTATGACACTTTGATACAGCTTCAGATTACCCATAAGGAACCGGAAGTGAGAAAAACTTATAATCTGAACGGACAGCGAGTTCTTCTTGTGGAGGACAATGCACTTAATATGGAAATAGCAAAATCCCTCCTTGAACTGCATGGGTTAGTGGTGGATACTGCTGAGAACGGGGCTAAGGCGCTGGAAACGTTTCAGAGTATGCCGGACAGTTATTATCTGGCCGTTCTTATGGACATCCGTATGCCCGTTATGAATGGGCTGGAAGCATCCAAAGCCATCAGGAGCCTTCAGAAAAAAGACGCGGGGGTAATTCCGATAATAGCAATGTCGGCAAATGCATTTGATGAGGATAAGGCCCTGGCTTTTGAAGTAGGAATGAACGGATATCTGGTAAAACCGGTTGATGTGGATCAATTATTCCAAACGCTGGAGAAATTTTTATAAAAGAAAAGCATGACAATCAGTTAAGTATGGGGATATTGTACAATCAATATCTCCAATTTTATTGCATAAAAATAAAAAAGTACTTTACGTGATGGAGTAATTGTGCTATGATTACTTCATCAGATAAAGTAATTACTCTACGTGATGAAGAACAGGGGGTGGAGATTTGATCAGCAGCGATGTATTAAGGGGTTACAATGACTCAATTCTTCTAAGCATCCTGTCAAAAGGAGATTCCTATGGATATGAAATTTCCAAGGAAATCAAGCGGATATCAAACGAGAAATACGTAATGAAGGAAACGACGCTCTATTCCGCTTTTAACCGTCTGGAGAAGAATGGTTTTATTGAATCCTATTTTGGAGATGAGACTTATGGAAAGAGGAGGACCTATTTTCGGATTACGGATGCCGGAAAAAAGTACCTCAGGGAAAAATGCGAAGAATGGACGCTGACCAAGGAAGTAATTAATGAATTTTTAAAGGAGATGAGCTGATGGATACGATTAGAACATATGTGGACACCATGTTTCGGGGACTTATGATGTCCAGGGAGATGGAAAATCTGAAGGAAGAAATTCTGGGTAATATGGAAGAAAAATACCAGGAATTAAAAAAAGACGGTAAGACAGAAAATGAGGCGGTAGGCATTGTAATTTCTGAATTTGGAAATATTGATGAATTGATTAAAGAGTTTGGAATTGATCCAGGGAGTGAGGGCATCCGCAGTGAATATAACCAGATGACTGCCGGGGAGGTAGAAGAATACCTGGAAAAGAGTAAGAAAAGCGCAAGGCTTGTGGCAGTTGGGGTGGATATCATACTGCTTGGGGTGGCGTATATGGTTTTAATGTTTGGACTCTTAGATGATCGTGGATTAAATGAAAACCTGTTAGTCAGCATTACACTGTTTCCGCTGCTTTTTGTAATCATTATTTCGGTAGGATTATTTATCTATTCTGGATTTTCAATAGAAAAATATAAGAATATAGAAAAAGGAGAGTTTCAGATTTCTTATGAAACCAAAGCATATTTGGAAGGTTTAATTGAAAAAGAAAGGTCCGGCATGGTTATTTCTGTAATTGTGGGAGTCAGCCTGTGCATCGCTTCCCCAATACCGGTTATATTAGGGAGGTTCATAAATGACAAAGCTTCTGTTGCCGGCGTCAGCCTTTTACTGATTATGATTGGAGTGGCGGTTTACCTTTTTATTGTATTTGGAACAAGGTCAGAATGCTGCAAACGCCTTCTGAAAATTGAAGAATTTGCGGTAGAAGAGCAGGAGAAAAATAAAGTGATTGGCGCCGTGGCAGCAGTTGTATTCCCCATTGCAGCTCTGATTTTCCTTATTTGGGGGATTGGCTTTGGCGGATGGAAAATATGCTGGATTGTTTTTCCGGCAGCAGGCATTTTGTTCGGAATCTTTGCATCGGCTTACTCCAGCCTTAAAGGAAATGCTAAAGCATAACAGCGTTAAAAGAGTATCAAGAGCAGTCTTATATGGGCTTAAAACCCTGATATAAGGCTGCTTTTGATTGTAAGCTTGCATCAAAGGAATTTCTATGTTAAGATGTAACAACAGTCGGATCCCCCTGCAGACGTTGGGATATCCGGTCCTCACGGCAGTCACCGGATGGATTCGCAAGCACACTCATCTGGCATGTTGGCAGCCGCGGGAATAAATGAATGAGGTATACAAATGAGTAACGTGGTATTAATCGGAATGCCGGGCGTAGGCAAAAGTACCGTCGGGGTTATTCTGGCTAAAGTGCTGGGGTATCATTTCGTGGATGCGGATATACTAATTCAGGAGCAGGAAGACAGGCTGCTTCGGGAAATTATTGAAGAAGACGGTGTGGATGGGTTTATTGAAATAGAAAACAGGGTGAACAGCCGGATTCAGGAAGATAATGCCGTAATTGCTACCGGAGGCAGCGTTGTATATGGAAAAGAGGCTATGGAGAACTTAAGCCGCATTGGTACTGTAATATATTTACAATTAGATTACGAACCTTTGTCAACTCGCCTGGGAGACTTAAAAGGGCGCGGTGTAGTTCTGAGAGAGGGTCAGACCCTTCAGAATCTGTTTGATGAGCGTACGCCGCTGTATGATAAATATGCAGATATTGTTGTCAATGAGGCCGGTATGACGGTGGAAGAGACACTGGAAGCAATTGTGGAAGGTTTGAAAAAGCTGGGGATTGCGCCTGGAGACAGATCGAAGCGCAGAAAAAAATAGACAAATAGAAATACATAATTTTGTAACATTTTGCCATATTTTAGGGGTAATAGTGCACAGGAAATGCTTTTTGATTGTATTTTTTTTGAAAGATATATGGAAAAAATTACTTAAATTTTAATTTTTGTTTACAAAAGTAAAGAATGTGATATAATATAGTTTAGATATTTTAAAGGGGTAACAGTAAGACAAAATTCGAGGGGTCGTTTTTGTCTGTAAGATTTGAAGAGAGTATAAATAAGTATAGAGGTGTCCTATGGAACAATATATTATTAAAGGCGGTAACCCACTGGTAGGTGATGTTGAAATCGGTGGGGCTAAGAATGCAGCGCTTGGAATCCTTGCGGCCGCAATTATGACAGATGAGACCATACTAGTAGAAAATTTACCGGATGTACAGGACGTGAATGTGCTGTTAGAAGCTATCAGTGTAATTGGCGCCAAGGTGGAACGAGTAAGCAGGAGCGCAGTTTTAATTAATGGCTCCATGATTGGCAGTGTCAGCGTGGATTATGAGTTCATAAAGAAGATAAGAGCCTCTTACTATTTATTAGGAGCGTTATTAGGAAAATACAAAAGGGCGGAAGTACCTCTGCCCGGCGGATGTAATATTGGCAGCAGGCCGATTGACCTGCATTTAAAAGGTTTTAAAGCATTAGGAGCAAAGGTGAGTATTCAGCATGGTGCAATTGTTGCACAGGCGGACAGACTCGTTGGTAAGCACATCTTTTTGGATACCGTTTCCGTTGGAGCTACAATCAACATTATGATGGCGGCTACCATGGCGGAAGGATATACGATTATTGAGAATTCAGCAAGAGAGCCTCATGTAGTTGATGTGGCAAACTTCCTGAACAGTATGGGAGCAAATATCAAAGGCGCAGGTACCGATGTTATCCGTATCCGCGGTGTTGAGAAGCTTCATAAAACAGAATATTCCATTATTCCGGATCAGATAGAAGCAGGAACCTTCATGTTTGCGGCAGCCGCTACGAAGGGTGATGTTATGGTGAGAAATGTGATTCCTAAGCATTTGGAAGCCACAACAGCAAAATTAATTGAGATTGGCTGTGAAGTTGAAGAATTTGATGATGCGGTACGCGTTGTCGCGTCCAAACAGTTACGCAATACCAATGTTAAGACATTACCATATCCCGGATATCCTACGGATATGCAGCCACAGATCGGTGTTACGCTGGCACTGGCAACTGGGACCAGTATCGTGACAGAGAGCATATTTGAGAATCGCTTTAAATATGTGGATGAACTGGCTAGAATGGGAGCTACAGTTAAGGTAGAAGGCAATACGGCAGTTATCTATGGTGTGGACAAACTGACAGGTGCACAGGTGAGCGCACCGGATTTAAGAGCTGGGGCAGCCTTGGTAATTGCAGGGCTTGCAGCAGAGGGAATCACAATTGTAGATGATATTGTTTATATCCAGCGTGGCTATGAGAGTTTTGAAGAGAAGCTCCGTGGTCTTGGAGCTGAAATAGAAAAAGTTTCCAGCGAAAAGGAAATTCAGAAATTTAAATTGAGAATTGGTTGAAACACGATATAGCATTCAGGGACGGAGGATTTTTATAAATCCTTTGTCCTTTCTTTGTTTATTTTCAAGGATTATGACACACATATGGTAGTAACAAAGAATCTTTTCTTTGTATATTAATAAAAATGGGAGGGTTTTATTATGGGACAGAAAAAAATATTTCGTTTTGCAATTATGGGAGCGGGGGGGATTGCCGAAAAATTTTGTGATGCAGTTAACAGGCTGGAGAATATGGAAGTAATCGCGGTAGCCAGTAAAAGCATTGAGCGGGCTGAACAGTTTGCGCAGAAGAATAATGTGGCACAGGCATATGACAGCTACGAACGGATGCTAAAAGAAGCTGACCCGGATGGGGTCTATATTGCAACAACGCCTAATTATCATTATGAATTAACAATGCTCTGCCTGGATTATAAGAAACCGGTCCTCTGTGAGAAAGCTATGCTGGTGAATGGAGAAGAAGCCAGGAATGTCTTCCAAAGGTCCAAAGGGCTGGGAGTGTTCGTGATGGAGGGCATGTGGTCCAGATTTCTACCCCATAACAAGATTGCAAAACAATGGCTGGAGGAAGGGAAAATCGGTAATGTGGAACTGGCGGAAATCAATATTGGATTTTCGGCGGGAAATGACCCTAAGAACCGTTTTAATAATCCGGAGCTGGCTGGTGGTGCGGCAACAGACGTGGGTGTCTATTGTTTTGAGCTGATGACGTATTTCTTGGATCGTCCAATAAGGGACATGCATACATATATGATCCGGTCAGGCACAGGAGTTGATAAGACAGAGCAGATAACGATTCTATACGATAATTGTATTGCGAATATGCATGCAAGCATTGCAGCCAGACTCAATGATGAAGCCGTATTTTATGGAACGGAGGGGAAAATTGTAATTCCTCTGGTACATTATGGTCAGGAATGCAGCCTCTATCGCGACCAGGAAGAACCGGTGCATTTTAAGGATCAGACGGAAAATGGATTTGTCTTTGAGATTCAGGAAATGGTTGACTGCGTAAACCGCGGTGAGGTGGAGAGTAAGACAGCTCCCCATGCTATGACAATTCGCTGCGCAGAAATGTTTGACCAGCTCATGGAGAGAAGAGGGTAACGCCTAATTTTCTGAATTTATAAAATTATTCTGATTAATATGTAATTCTTCTTTATAAAAATCATGAAATATAGTATGATATTAACTGATACTGTTCATAATCAGAGTAAAGGAGAAAACGAACATGAAAAATAATAACATGAAGTATATCATTGCCGGAGTTGTAGTGCTCGTTGTAATAGCAGTTATCGCAACGGTAGTGGTGACAGGGAAAAAGAAAAATAATTCTGAAGATAAAGTGGGAAAAACAGAGCAGACGTCCGAAACACAGACAGAACAAAAAACAGAAAGTACAACTAAGCCAACGGAAGAAAAAACTGAGAGTTCATCCGAAAATTCGGAGGAAAATGTCATTACAGCCATGTATCTGACTTATGGTGAGGATAACTTTATCTTCATTGATACAAAAAACGGTACCCTTTTTACAGCACCGATTCCAGAGGGCGGTCTGGTGGACAAAGACGGAAAGCAGCTTAGCCAGGAAGATTTGACAAGAGGAAATATCCTGAAGATTTATGGAAATGGAATTATGCTGCAATCTTATCCGGGCCAGTATCCGGGGGTAACAAAGATGGTGCTTGACGAGACTGGGAAACCGGAAGATGCAGACCAGTACAATGAATTGATTGACCAGATATACCAGGAGCCGGATCCTGCGGAACCGCCATATCTTTCAATGGAGTATAGCCAGACGGAAGCAATCGTATCCGCGGCAATTACCAGAGGCGGATATGAATGGAGCTATGAAAAAGAGGATGGAATAACAGACACAGCTAAAACGGATATTTCACCAGTTCTCGGCTGGAAGGAAATCAATGACCTTACCTTAAATGAGCCGACTGATCTGAAGCTGGACTTTTCTAAAGAGCCTAACAGCGTGGAAGTAATCCGTTGGGCAGAGGATGTGCAGAAGCAGTACAGTGAAGGTAGCGACGTTCCCGAAGGTGAAAAGGTAGAACTGAAAGAGAAGGACGGTGCGCTTTATATCCCATCGGCTGAAGCAGGCTATACCTATCAGGTTACGGCAAAATGGGACAATGGTATGGTTGATTACGGATTTGTAACAAAGAGTAAGAATTAATTCATCCACTTTATTTAAGAATGGATTTACGGGGGCAGATAAAATCTGAAAGGATAAGGAACAATGGAATTTTTGGAAAGCACATTGGTGTCGATCGTTAACCTGGCGGTGCTGCTCTTTGAGTACATTGGAGTGGGTGTGATCGCGTTTACCGGCGTTGAGGGTATCATAAATTATATCCGCCGAAAGCCGGAGACCCGCCTCAAACTGGCAAAAGGACTTGCGATGGGGCTGGAATTCAAGCTTGGCAGTGAAATCCTAAGAACGGTAGTAGTTCGCCAGATCTCTGAAATTGTGCTGGTAGCGGGAATCATCGCACTCAGGGCAATTCTGACTTTTTTAATTCACTGGGAAATTAAAAATGAAGAAAAGGAATATGATCTTCATATCAACAAGAAGGAAGAGAGCTGACAGCAATCAGAATTTATGGGGCTGTTATTCTTTTGATACAGTATATATCAGCAGAATCTGCAAAAGGCATGGAGCGATCCATGCCTTTTCTCTCTATAAAGCTTCATCCAGAGCTATCAGAGGCTCTTTTTTACTGGAACGGTAATCTGGATGACATAATTATCCGGACCGTTTACAGTAAGTTCATCCAGAAGATAATCTTCAAAAAAGAGGTCGTCTAATTCAAGTTCATGTTCTCTGGCATAAGCAATCATGCGACGGTATGTTTCACCAATCTGTTTCCAGCTGCCCTGATGATATCCATATAAATATTTTCCACCGGATTTTGTCTCATAGGAGACGCCTTTTGGAGGCGTATCCAGGAGCAGGTAAATGTGGCGGTAATCGTTAAAAATTCCCTGTTGGATCTTCGTCCTGTATTGTAGAAAACCAATGCCATAAGGACTCTTTATCCCTAATTTTTCACCCAGGGTTACAAGTTCTCCTATTTTTTTTGCCAGTTCTTTGTCATTGGAAGATGAGGTATGGGTAAGAATATAGTACTGGGACGGCGTTTCCAATAACTCGATTCTGGAAAAATCTTTTTGAAGAACCTTTTGGATAAAATTTGATTTAAACTGCAGCAATTTCTTGGCTTTTTTAAGTTTTGCAAGCTTCCGGTCAATTATTTTTTCCTCTTCATCCAGAAGCTTAATCAATGCCTGCGGACTTTTATGGTCCAGATAATTTTTGATATCGGAAAGAGGCATATCCAGTTCTTTCAGATTCCAGATAACATCAAATACATCCAGCTGAGTTATAGAATAATACCGGTAATCGTTGTCCAGTTTTATTTCAGGTGAAAATAGTCCAATCTTATCATAATGAAATAAAGTATGTTTTGTAACTCCGGCAAGTTTTGCAAATTCGCCGGTTGTGAAATAAAGATCTTTGTTTATTATAGTCATAAGCTTTTCCTTCTTTTAAGTAATAGTTACAACGCCTAAGAGTTTATCTAAAAAAATCTTGACTATAGGGTTACCCTATACCTTATGATAGTAAAGATAGTGCTAAAATGCAATAAAAAGAGGTGTTATATTATGAAAAATTCTATTACGAAAGATTTTAAATTTGTTTCCCTGCTCAGATTTGCCCTGCCTACTATGGTTATGATGGTGTTTATGTCCCTGTATACGATTGTAGATGGTGTATTTATATCCAGATTACTTGGAAGTGATGCCCTGTCTTCCACAAACATCGTTTATCCCGCCGTTAACATTCTGATTGCGGTTGGCGTTATGCTGGCTACCGGCGGCAGTGCAATTATCGCCAGAAAAATGGGGGAGAAAAAACCGGAGGAAGCCAGACAGAATTTTACTTTAATTGTAGTGTCCGGGCTGCTCTTTGGTATTTTATCCCTGGCGGCAGGGAATCTATTTATAGAGCCGCTGGTGAAAATGCTTGGGGCTACGGACAAGATCATGGGGCACAGTATCTCCTACTTGCGGATTCTTCTTTTATTTGCTCCGGCATGTGTGCTTCAGCTGCTATTCCAGTCTTTTTTTGTGACTGCCGGTAAGCCTGTGATAGGGCTGGGCCTCACGCTGTTAGGAGGATTTACCAACGCAGTACTGGATTATGTTTTTATGGGGCCATTACAGATGGGCATCGGCGGAGCCGCGCTGGCGACCGGAATGGGACAGGCAATCCCGGCTGTAGCTGGCCTTATTTATTTTTGGAAAATAAGAAGAGAATTATTCTTTGTAAAACCCAAAATGGATTTTGCTGTATTAAAAGAAAGCTGCCTGAATGGTTCCTCTGAGATGGTTACGAATCTATCTACTGCAATTGTGACCTTTTTATTTAATATTATTATGCTGCGGTTTTTGGGGGAAAACGGAGTTGCGGCAATAACCATTGTCCTTTACGGGCAGTTTTTATTTAATGCATTATATCTGGGGTTTGCCATTGGCGTTGCCCCTGTGTTCAGCTTTAACTATGGCAGTGGAAACGTGGTTTTATTACAGCGGATTTATAAAATCTGTACCAGGTTTATTGCGGTGTCAGCGGTTGTGATCACCATTATAGCATTGGCGGGGGCACCTGTAATCGTAGAAATATTTACGCCACGGACGTCAGCGACTTATGAAATAGCCAGAAGAGGATTCTTTTTGTTTTCGTTTAACTACCTGTTTGCGGGAATGAATATTTTTGCATCCGGCATGTTTACAGCGTTTTCTAACGGTAAAATATCGGCTGCGATTTCCTTTATGCGCACATTTGGATTTATTGTGGGCTGCATTTTGATCCTGCCTTATATCATAGGCGTGGATGGGGTGTGGATGGCAGTACCGATGGCCGAATGTTTTACGGTATTTATCTCCTGTTTTTTCTTTCGCAGAAAAAAGGAAGTATACCAATATGCAGTATAAAAAAAGTTATCAGGGATCGCTTCCTGATAACTTTTTTTATAAGGGTAAATTAATGTTGTAAATGATTGTTATAAATGATAGTTATAAATGATTGTTAAATGATTACTATAAATAATTGCTGTAATCTTTATTTACAAATAAGGCACACCGGGAATCTCCGGATAGCTGCCCATAGAAATCAATAATTCAAGTCCGACCTGCCTTGCGGTGAGAACCGCTTCTTTTACGGCGCTGGCATTGCCGGATACAGCCAGGATGACTTCGTTAGAATGACTGGTGCCTTTATTGGGGGTCATATATTCGATAATGCTTACGCCGGCTGCTTTCATCGCCTGATCAGCCATAACGAGGCCGATTGCTGCAGGAGAACCGCATAAGAAGCCAAATGCCTGTCCTACAGGAGCATGAAATGCTTTATTCAATACCTGTCCGGCACTTGCCGAAAAAGCAAATTCTAAGTGTCCAGCCTCGCTGATATAGAGCTCTCCGGCATATTTATTGGTCAGTTCCAGGGCAATGGATACTGCCTGACGGACATCAGAGACACTGTTACCGCCCAGTACAATATAGTTTCCATGTCCTCCCCAGCCTTTGGTATCTCTTGGAAGTTCGATGGATAATACCTCTGTATTTGTGGCTTTCACTGCTTCATCCACAGCGGTAAGTTGTCCTGCGGCACCGGTACGGGAACTGAAAACTCCTATGGTATGGTAAGCCTTGCCAACATTCATTTGTTCCAAAAGAGCTTCATCGATTCCTGCGATTACCAAACCGATTGTATCCAGTACGGCGGTTCCGATAAACTCTGTTCTTGTGCAGTTCATGCTGATTGATTTTACATCCATAGTTTCGTTTTCTCCTCTTTCACGATACATTTATAACTTCAGTATAAAGAAAAAACAACAAAAAGTCAACGGAAACAAATGTCTTTCTGCATGAAAACAAGATCGTAACGAAATATAGCTTATATCTCTTTTTCAATAAAGTGCTTCGGATATTTATTCCAGTATTCTTTATAGATACGGTCGTTTTGTCCGTCTAAATTGATCTGGTACATTCTGAAGGTGACTAATATATTTTTTGGCTGCCACAATTCTTCATAGGAGTATTGATAGTGCATGCCCAGCTGCTTCATTACCTGGCCGCTGCGTGGGTTTTTTACATCGTGGGTAGCGGTTATATATTGGAATCCGTCTGCTTTTAATTGCGCTAAGACTGCCTTAGACGCCTCTGTGACAATCCCTCTGTGCCAGAATTCCTTTCTCAGACCGTACCCGAAATCATGATTGTCATCCATGCTGACGTGTACATAACCAATTGGGATGTTATCATCTTTCAGGCAAATAGCGTATCGGTAACCCTGATCCCGCAGATAAGTATCTGCATATTTTTCTTTATAAAATGCTTTGGCTTCCTCCATTGATTTTAGTGGTAACCATGGCAGATAAGTATTCACTTCTTCATCCTTATAGATTAAAAACAGGGCATCCATGTCATGATCAGTGAACTTACGTAATGCCAGTCTTTCTGTTTCAAGTGCAGGGGTATTCTGTAACTTCATATGTTTCCTTTCTGCGTGGCTCTGTTGTGTTTAAAATAGTTTGGCCATAATATGTGTTTTGACGGAGTTTAATTACCATATTTTATCATTTGCAAACTGTAAAGTCACGATATATATGCTTACATTTCATTATTTCTTAAAAATTCTATGATTATGTAAAATTCCATAAAAAAGTACTTGACGAACAGACAAATAAGCGTTATCGTAATAGACGTAACAAAATTAAATATTATATTTTCTCTTATTCAGAGTGGTGGAGATACAAAGGATCTGTGAAACCACGGCAACCCCGTCAGAGGAAGGTGCCAACCTGAGCGAGTAATTCGAACAATAAGAGGATTTACTTATCATAATAGATAAGGGGTCCGCTTAGTGCGGATCTTTTTTAGTTTTATAGCAGGTGGCGTTTGAGGAGCTGGACAAGTTCCCGGAACCGGAAAAGCCTGCAGGATATGTTAAATCGATCTCGTGAGAAAATATATACCATTCTAAAGCCTGTTTGAAAATTGATTTCTGACAGCTGAATACTCCACTTTGCAACCTTGCAGTATGTGGCGTTCATTGTCTCAAAATTAATTTAAAACACGCTTAATCCAAAGGAGGACTTTATGGAAAAATTATTATTTACTTCGGAATCTGTAACAGAAGGACATCCGGACAAAATGTGTGACCAGATCTCTGATGCTATCTTAGATGCATTGTTAGAGCAGGATCCAATGAGCCGTGTGGCATGTGAGACTGCAACTACTACAGGTATGGTTCTGGTTATGGGAGAGATTTCCACCAATGCTTATGTGGATATCCAGAAAATCGTGCGTGATACGGTGAGAAGCATAGGATATACACGTGGAAAATATGGATTTGATGCAGAGACCTGCGGTGTTATCACTGCTATTGACGAGCAGTCATCGGATATTGCCATGGGTGTTGACAAGGCTCTGGAAGCAAAAGAAAATACCATGACCGATGATGAAATCGAAGCAATCGGTGCAGGTGATCAGGGAATGATGTTTGGATATGCGGTGAATGAAACGGAAGAATTAATGCCGTATCCAATTTCACTGGCACACAAATTAGCTCTGCAGCTTACCAAAATCCGTAAAGATGGTACGCTTTCCTACTTAAGGCCGGACGGCAAGACTCAGGTCAGTGTGGAATATGATGAGAATGGAAAACCATCCAGACTGGATGCTGTTGTGCTTTCCACACAGCATGATCCGGATGTCACACAGGAACAGATCCATGAAGATATTAAAAAGCATGTCTTTGATGTGATTCTGCCTGCTGAAATGGTAGACGGCAATACAAAGTTCTTTATCAATCCTACCGGACGTTTTGTTATTGGCGGACCTCATGGAGACAGCGGCCTTACCGGACGTAAGATTATCGTGGATACTTACGGCGGATATGCGAGACATGGCGGCGGTGCTTTTTCAGGAAAAGACTGTACCAAAGTGGATCGTTCAGCAGCTTATGCTGCCCGTTACGTAGCAAAGAACATTGTGGCTGCCGGATTGGCTGATAAGTGTGAAATCCAGTTATCTTATGCAATCGGAGTAGCAAAACCTACCTCCGTAATGATTGATACGTTTGGAACGGGTAAATTATCGGATGAGAAAATTACGGAGATTGTAAGAGAGAATTTTGACCTCCGTCCTGCTGGAATTATTAAAATGCTGGATCTTCGCCGTCCAATTTACAAGCAGACTGCAGCATACGGACATTTTGGAAGAAATGATCTGGATCTTCCCTGGGAGAAGCTGGATAAAGTCGAAATTCTTAAGAAGTACTTGTAAATTTATGAAAAATTTATAAAAGTCTTTGTTTGTTTAGATGTAAATATGGCTCCTTTATGCTATACTGAAAAGAGAACGGTATAACATAAAGGAGTTTTTGCTATGAAATTAAAAACGAGGCTTATCATAGCCTTTTTTGTAATTATATGTGTCCCGCTTCTGTTAACAGGCGTAGCACTGTTGGGTTTCAGCCAGTATCAGTTAAAATCCATAGAAGATAAATATGGAATTGACAATGTCTCCTATGATGCATTTTCCAATTCGGTACAGATGCTGAGTATCACCACGAAGCGCATTTTTGAAGAGATGAAGAAAGAGGCTGACAAAGATCCGGATCAATTCCTGGATGTGGATTACCTGTGTACGATCAATGATAAGTTACAGGACAAGAATTCTTATCTCATCGTTCGTAAAGGAAGCTCCCAGTATTATTCCGGAACCTCTGAGAACAATGCACAGCTTTTTAAGGAACTGCCAGGACCCAATACCTATGCAACATCGGCAGACAGCGGAACGTATATCGGAAAAGATGTGAGGGCATTTGTAAAACAGATTGATGTGACATTTTCAGATTCCACAATAGGAAGTATTTTTATAATAACCAGTATGGATATTATGCTGCCACAGATGAAATCCCTGCTGCGTGATATGTTTATTACAATTGTTGTGATTCTGATTTTAACAGCAGGTCTTTTAAGCACCTGGATCTATTCAGGAATCAGCACGCCTTTAAGGAAACTTCGGGCTGCTACTCAGAATATCAAAGAAGGAAACCTGGATTTCACCCTTGCTGCAGAAGGCGAAGATGAAATCAGTGAATTGTGCCAGGACTTTGAAGAGATGAGGAAGCGGCTGAAAGAATCTGCGGAAGAAAAAGTAGAGTATGACAGGGAGAACAAGGAACTGATCAGCAATATCTCCCATGATCTGAAGACTCCTATCACAGCCGTAAAAGGCTATGTGGAAGGAATTATGGATGGTGTGGCGGACACGCCGGAGAAGATGAATAAATATATCCGAACGATCTATAATAAGGCTAATGATATGGACCGGCTGATTAATGAATTGACCTTTTATTCCAAGATCGATACAAACCGTATTCCATATACATTCAGTAAAATAAATGTATCCAGTTATTTTGATGACTGTTTCGAAGAGGTAGGACTGGATCTGGAATCCAAGAATATCGAGTTCTCATATTTTAATTATGCAGATGAAGAAACCTGGATTATTGCAGATGCAGAACAGCTGAAGCGGGTAATTAATAATATTATAGGGAATTCGGTAAAATATTTAGATAAGCCAAAGGGATATATCAATATCCGGGTTAAGGATGTAGGCGACTTCATTCAGGTGGAAATTGAGGACAATGGAAAAGGAATTGCACCAAAAGATCTGCCGCTTGTCTTTGACCGGTTCTACCGCACAGATGCATCCAGAAATTCTGCTCAGGGCGGAAGTGGAATCGGACTGTCCATAGTTAAGAAGATTATTGAAGATCATGGCGGTAAAATTTGGGCAAGCAGTAAAATGGGAACAGGCACAGTCATGTACTTTGTGCTTAGAAAATATCAGGAGGTACCTGTCAATGAGTAAGATTTTAATTATTGAAGATGAGGAAAGTATCGCAGATCTGGAGAAAGATTATCTGGAGTTAAGCGGTTTTGAGGTAGAGATTGAAAATCGCGGTGATATTGGACTTAAGAGAGCATTAGAAGAAGAATTTGATTTATTTATCCTGGATCTGATGCTGCCCGGAGTAGATGGTTTTGAGATATGCAAATCTATCCGTGACAAAAAGAATACACCAATTCTTATGGTATCGGCGAAAAAAGATGATATCGATAAAATCCGCGGACTTGGCCTGGGAGCAGATGATTATATGACTAAGCCTTTCAGTCCCAGTGAACTGGTGGCAAGAGTCAAGGCGCATATGGCGCGTTACGACAGACTGATCAGCAGCAATGTACAGACAAATGATATAGTTGAGATTCGCGGAATCAAGATAGACAAGACAGCCAGAAGAGTCTGGATAAACGGCGAAGAGAAAACCTTCACCACAAAAGAATTTGACTTATTAACGTTCCTGGCGGAACACCCCAACCATGTATTTACCAAAGAAGAATTATTCAGTGAGATATGGGATATGGAATCTATCGGTGATATAGCAACTGTAACCGTGCATATTAAGAAGATTCGGGAGAAGATTGAGTTCAACACGGCGAAACCTCAGTATATAGAGACGATCTGGGGTGTAGGATACCGGTTTAAGATATAATAATCAGATATTGTGATTCTGAAGATTCAGGAATCATAAATAGGCTTCAGTAATTTATAACATTGGAGTATGCAGTGATATCGTAATAAAAAGGATGAAGACAACATAGAGTCGTCAAACTTAAGAATACCATTTCTAATCGGGAAATGAGATACTTAAATTTGGCGGCTCTATTATTTTCCCTTAATATTAATCAATCCATTCGGAACATGTTCATCCATAACATTCATACATCTAAAACTTTTTTATTTCCCCCATTGACATCCCCAACTAAATGTGCTTTAATACACATATAGTTAATTAGTCAAGTAACTAACCAACAAACAAGAGGTGGTTTTCATGAAATTAAACTTTGAAGATGAAAAGCCTATTTTTATTCAGATAGCGGAGGGTGTGGAGGATGCAATTCTGACAAAGGCTTTTCAGGAGGAGGGACAGATTCCCTCTATTACGGAATTTTCTGTAACTTATAAGATCAATCCGGCAACGGCCCTGAAGGGTATTAATATGCTGGTTGAGGAAGGAATCGTTTATAAAAAGAGAGGTGTAGGCATGTTTGTAGCGGTGGGAGCGGTTGAGAAGCTGAGACAAAAGAGGAAGGATCAGTTCTTTGAACATTATATCAGCGGAATGATTGAGGAAGCAAAGAGGCTGAATATATCAGATGAAGAGTTATTAGGGATGATAGAAAGGGGATATAAGAAATGACAGGGATAGAGGTTGTAAATATCAGTAAGAGGTTTAAAGATACCGTAGCACTTGATCATGTAAATCTCTTTTTTGAGGAAGAAAAGATTTACGGTCTGCTTGGAAGAAATGGGGCAGGTAAGTCAACACTGCTTAATGTAATCAGCAATCGTATATTCCCGGATGAAGGGAAAGTTCTGCTGAATGGAATGCCGGTGCGGGAAAACGATCAGGCATTGGAGCAGATCTATCTGATGAGTGAGAAAACGCTATATCCGGAATCCATGAAGATTAAAGAGATTTTCAAGTGGAGTAAGGAATTCTATAAAAACTTTGATGTTGAATTCGCAATGAATATGGCTGAGCAGTTTAAGCTGGATGTGAAGAAGAAAGTGAAGGGGTTATCCACGGGCTATACTTCCATCTTCAAGAATGTGATTGCACTATCGGTAAATGTACCATATGTTTTCCTGGATGAACCTGTTCTGGGGCTGGATGCAAATCATAGAGAACTGTTCTATAAGATTCTGATTGAAAAATACAGTGAAAATCCATTTACTGCAGTGATATCCACGCATTTAATAGAAGAAGTTTCCAGTGTAATTGAGGATATCGTAATTATTAAAAATGGTCAGGTAATCCGGTCTGAAACCAGGGAAGATCTGCTTAGCAGGGGCTATACGGTTTCCGGAAACGGCGTGCTTGTAGATACTTATTTAAGAGGAAAAGAGGTAATCGGTTCAGAAGCTTTAGGAGGCTTGAAAACGGCGTATGTGATTGGCAGGCCGGACCGGGCAAATCTTCCAGAGGGATTAGAGATAACGGGGCTGGATCTGCAAAAATTATTTATTCAGCTGACAAATTAGGGGGAAAGAATATGAAACTGTGGTCGGTATATAGATATCAGATGAGAGAGTATGTGAGTTCCGCAATAGGCTACGTAGCTGTAGTATTGGCATTAATTATACTATTCAGTGGATTGGTTGTGTTCGGGAAGATTGGTGCTGACGGCTCTTTTACTGGGTTTGAATTTGGAACCGTTATATTTGGTTTTGTAATGGGGTGCTCATGCTTTCAGGAGGGATTCTTGCTGATGGTTCAAAATGGAGTCTCCAGAAAATCCATATTTTCAGGCAGAATCATTACTACGATTATCAGCAGCTTTGTGCTTGCGCTGCTCAATGTGCTTTTAATGCTGGTTTGCCAGATAATTGTTCACTTTAATGATGCTATCATGTTGGAAATGAATATTCTTAAGGTCATGTACCCGAAAATGCTGGGAGAAATGGCAGGCCTGCCTTTGTTCTTCACCAATATCCTTTATTGGAGCCTGGCGCTTATACTGGCTACGCTTCTTGGATTTGCAATCAGTTCCTTGCTGTACCATCTGTCAAGAGCAGCTAAGATTATATTAGGAGTCGGTCTATCCGTATTTGCAGTAGTTTTACTTCCGATTATAGATGTGGTTTTGACAAAAGGAGTATTGTTTAAGAAGATTGCGGACTTTTTCATGATAGTCATGGGAGAAAAAAGCCAGAATCCATTTATTGCAGTGCTTACATTTCTGGTAGGTTCGGTTATCCTTGGAGCAGTCAACTATGTATTAATTACCCGTGCCCAGGTGCAGAAATAGAGGGGGAAGATATATGAGGTTAAAATCAGTTTTTAAATATCAGTTCCGGGATTATAAAATTTCATATATAATCTTTTTTGCAATTTTACTTTTTCTGGAAGTGGCAAATCTTGTAGGTATTAAGCTCAGTGGACTGGAAGATAAAGGGGTTTATTTCCGCAACGAGTCTATGGTGGTATTGGCCGGATTTATTATGGGAGCGAACGCTTTTCGGGAAAATTTTCAGATGCTGATGCAGAATAATGTAAGCCGTAAAATGATAGAGGCGGGCAGAATGTTAAATACGCTGTTAAGCGGAGTTATACTGGCGGTACTTTGCAGGCTTGTTTCCCTGGTTTATGAACTGGCGGCACTGGGAGACGGCCGCTTGCGGGCAGGAAGTATATTTGGCATTATCTACCCTGCGTTTTGGGAGCGGGCAAATGGATTGGAAAAACTGGGCGTAGAATTACTTTTCTGGGCAGGGTTTATCATTTTATTTACCATGATCGGGTATTTTTTCGGGGCGTTGTATTATAATCTGGGTAAAGTTCAAAAGACATTGCTCAGCATTGGAATCCCGGTATTCCTGCTGCTAGTTCTGCCAATAGTAGATATGTTTGCAGCAGGGGGGAGAATATCAAAATTCTTTTTCGGGTTACTTAAACTGCTGCTGGGAGGTATGAACGGGAATCCGCTATGGTCGTTTTTTACTACATTGATGGGGGCAGTATTATTTGGCGGCATAGCCGTATTGATTACATTAAGATCCCCGGTGCAAAAATAAAAAAGAGGCGCTTTAACCAAAATCTATACGAACCTGGATTTTTGGTTAAAAGCGTCTCTTTCCTTTTTAAAGAGTTATCTTAAAATAATAAAGCCCATAAATACGGCATATCCCAGTAACATGATCCATCCTTCCATTCGACTCAGAATTTTGCGCTGGAGTGCAAAAGCAAATACTACTATACTGGCTATGATCAGAATAATGATGTCATAGATGGAGAACAGGTTGACTGCAACAGGATGAAGAGCTGACGATGCACCTAATACCAGAAGGATATTGAAGATATTTGATCCAACTACATTTCCCAGTGCAATATCGTTTTCTCCTTTTCGGGATGCAACTATGGAGGTTACCAGTTCCGGAAGGGAGGTTCCAAGGGCTACGATGGTGAGACCAATCAGAGTCTGGCTCAGTCCGAAGGATTCCGCTATGGAAACGGCACTGTTTACTACCAGATCACCGCCGATGACGATGGCAGCCAGACCGCCAATGATGCAGATACCGCTTATAAGCGGAGATAACTGCTTGATGTCCTCCGTAGGATCTAATTGAATTTCATTTCGGCTTTTCAATGCACTTTTTACGGTAAATATCAGGAAAAGCACGAAGAAAGCAAGCAGTATCCACCCGTCCGTCTTGCCTACTTCACGATCCAGTGACAGTAGAAGTAACACGACGGTAATCAAAATGGAAAAGGGAAACTCGCGTTTTAAAACGGAGCGTGTAATGCCCATTGGTTTGATAGCGGCACATACACCTACCACAACCAGCAGATTGAAAATATTAGAACCGATTACATTACTCAGTGCCAGTTCGTTTTGCGCCTCTATGGCAGCGGTGATACTGACGGAAGCTTCCGGCATGCTTGTACCAAAGGCGACCACGGTAAGACCGATGATGACGCTGGGAATACGGAGAAGCCTTGCAATATTGGAACTGCCTTCTACAAAGTAGTCGGCACCTTTAATAAGCAGTACAAATCCTATCAATAGCAGAACGTAAGTTAACATTTTTTTCCTCCTTAAATGACCTGTTGTCATCATACTGAATTACCAGAATTTTGTCAAATAATTTTATCAGATTTATGTGTAATTATCCGCAGCTATTGCCAAGAATAATGATCGATGTTATTATTTCCTATATTAAGCAAAAAACAACTGGTAAAATAATTACAGTAAATTTTGATAAATCAAAATAGGTAGGAAGGCAGAAAATGAGCTTGGGTAATAACAAAATAAAATCTTATCAAATAACAAAGTGGTGCCAGGAACTTTTACGTGTTCAGGTACCGGAAAATGGATTTTATATAGATGCTACAACCGGCAACGGACACGACACATTGTTTTTGTGTGGGCTGGCAAAGGAACAGGGTCATGTACTGGGATTTGATATCCAGCAGCAGGCGTTGGATCATACAAGAGAAATGCTTGTAAGGAATCAAATGGAAGACCGGGCAGAACTGATTTGTGACAGCCATGTAAATATGGGACAATACGCAGAGAAAGAAAGTGCGGATGCTATCTGCTTCAACTTTGGTTATCTGCCCGGTGGAGACCATGCACTTGCAACTAAGCCGGGAACCAGTTTGGAGGCGATTAGGGAAGGATTAAAACTTCTAAAAAAGGGCGGTGTGATGAGTTTATGCATCTATAGCGGGGGTGACAGCGGATTTGAGGAGCGGGATGTAATTCTTTCGTTTTTAAGAGATCTGGACGACCAGAGATATATCGTGATCGTAAATCAATATTTTAACCGCAAAAATAACCCGCCTATACCGGCATTTATTATTAAGAAATAAAAATGGAGAAAGAGGGAAACCTATATGTTAAATATTATTTTTGAAGATGACCAGATACTGGTATGCGAAAAGCCTTCCGGAGTGGCGGTACAAAGTGCGGGAATTGGCACAATGGATCTGGAGAGCAGGATAAAAAATTATCTGAGCACTCAAAACAATGGAGCGGGAGAGCCTTATCTGGGAATTGTCCACAGGCTGGACCAGCCGGTTGGAGGTGTTCTGGTATTTGCAAAAACAGCATCTGCCGCTGCGTTCTTGAGTAAACAGACCGGTAATGGAGAGATGGACAAACGGTATCAGGCGGTTGTATGTGGAAAACTTCCCGAAAAATCAGGTGTACTTGTGGATTATTTGTTCAAGGACGGAAAAACCAATACCTCCAGGATAGTGAAAAAAGATCAAAAAGGTGCAAAAAGGGCAGAGCTGCATTATGAGGTTCTAAATGAAACGGAGGATTTGTCTTTACTGGAAATCCATTTGATTACCGGACGCCATCATCAGATCCGGGTGCAGATGGCTGGTGCAGGAACACCGTTGTCCGGGGATAAGAAATACAATCCCAAAGCAGACAGCAAACAGAAGACCACGATCGGTTTATATGCCTGTAAATTGAGCTTCATTCATCCAAAAACAAAAAAGAAGATGGTATTTTCCTGTGATCCGAAGGGTGATGCGTTTTCCATATTTACCACCAGATAATGACATGTCGGTTATTGCCAGTTGTACCAGATGTCTGTTTTTCAAAAATGAATAATGAAAGTTAATCTGCACATCCTAGTACAGCAGTAAATAAAATACTGCTTTGGAGTGTGATCTGAAAATGATACAGCCACGCTCTGAACTTACATTACAGGAGGGCGAAAGGATGGGCAAAGCAGAAAAATATAAAGAAGTACTTATTGTCATAGGGATTGCAATTGCGGTATTCATAGGAATGAAATATCTGCTGCCATTTGTAGCCCCTTTTTTTATTGCTTATATTATTGTACGAATACTGAATCCCTTTGTGAAACGGCTGCAGAGAAGGATAAAATTAAAAAAAGAATGGCTGGCGGCTATTGTCCTGGGCTTTTTTTCTATACTGCTAATTGTTGGCCTGTATTATCTGACGGTTCAGCTGTTTGCTCAGATTAAAGCCATTGTATCGAATCTGGACAGCTACGAAAAAGAATTTCGTCTGATCCTTGGAAACTGCTGTTCCGCTATGGAGCAGACCCTTGGGATTCAGGCAGAGGCAATTGAAGACTTTGTCTATCAGAACATAGAAGTTATGACAGACCGTCTCCAGGTCTATATTGTCCCGGATATGTTTAATTATTCCCTCCAGTATCTCCTTGGATTTGTAAAAGCAGCCGGGCTGTTTTTTGCCTTATTTGTATCTGTATTGCTGTTGCTTAAGGACTATGATGAAATACATGACAAATTAAAAAAGTTTGAGCTGTACCGCAGAACAGCCACGGTATTAAACCGGCTCTGGGGGCTTGGAGGCGCCTATTTTAAAGCCCAGCTGATCATAATGAGTATCGTATCTGTGATCTGTGTTGCCGGGCTTTGGTTGATCCGCTATCCCTATGCCCTGCTGGTCGGGCTGCTGATCGGGGTATCGGATGCCCTTCCCTTTATTGGAACCGGAACCATTCTCATACCCTGGGCGCTGGTCTGTGCCCTCCAGGGTGATTTTGTACATGCTGCCGCATATGCAACTTTATTCTTTGTTGCAAATACAACCAGGGAATTTCTTGAACCTAAAATGATTGGAAAAAAACTTGGTGTTTATCCCATTGTAATTGCAGTTGCAGTATATGCAGGAATCTGCATTTATGGTGTCGCCGGCGTAATACTGGGACCGTTGACTTTGCTGGCAATTGTGGAGATTTACAAGGAAATTAAAAGAGGAGAAGCAATTGAAGAGTAGAAATTGCCTGTTTTTACAGGGTTATCCATGCCTGACACAGCATCATTGACAATTCTATTGTATTTATATATCATATAAGATAGAATAATAGAGAATTAAAATAAAGGTTCAGGGAGGCATAAATGTACAAAGTATTATTAGTTGATGATGAAGCGCTCATTCGAGAGGCAATCAGTGAAAATACAAGGTGGAATGAATTGGGTTATGAACTGGTCGGTGCTTGTAAAAATGGAAAAGAGGCTATGGACATGATCATCCAGAATCCGCCGGATCTCCTTCTGACAGATATCTGTATGCCTCATGTGGACGGCATGGAACTTACAAAATTTGTATATGAACAGTATAAAGATACGAAAGTAGTAATTATCAGCGGCTATGATGAATTCGAATATGCAAAAAAGGCAGTGAAATATCAGGTAGTAGAATACATCCTGAAGCCGATAACCGCCTTTGAACTGTCGGAAACACTGCTTAAGGTAAAAGAAGCCCTGGATGCGGAGCAGTTAAAAAAACAGAATATGAAGAAAATACGCGGAGCTTATATCAGTAACCTGCCATTGATGCGCGGGCGTTTTTTAATTGGACTTTTACAGGGCAATGTAAACGAGGATACCATAGAGGACAAGCTTCTGGATTATCAGATTCAGCTAAAGGGCAGCCAGTTTATGGCAGCGATGGTTATAGGGGATGACCTTTCCCCATTTTTAAGCCAGGAAGCAGATACAAAGACAGATCTGGCTTATTTCGCCATTTTTAATATTGCATCCGAGATTATTGCATCTTACGGTACCGGGGTGACTTTCCAGGCATTTGAAGAAAAAACTGTCATAATTTTTTCTGGAAATGGTGAGTTGGAAGAAATGGCCCTGCGGGTCTGCGAGGAAATTCAGGAGGCAATTTTAAAGTACTTAAAAATTGAATGTACCATTGGCCTTGGAACGGCAGTAAATTCCCTGTCCCAGGTTTACAGTTCTTTTAATGATACCAAAAAGGCAATGGAATATCGTTTTCTGCTGGGTGGCAATCAGGTAATTTACGCCAAAAATTTAAGGGATAATCAGGAAATCCAGAATGTGGATGTTTCAAAATGGGCAAATCAGATTGTCCTGGCGATTAAAACCAACAATGAACATGAAATCAGGAAATATGTGCTTGGTTTTGTACAGTCACTAAGAGATGCCTATGTGACAAAGAACAGAAGTATATTCTATGTTCAGAATATGGTGCTGTCCATTATGAATGAGCTGGATGCGTCTACATTAAGCGAAAGTGATATCTTTATAGAAGAAAGAGAACTGTTAAATTCAATCTATGAGAAGGAACACCTGACGGATATTGCAGAGGATCTGATTCAGTTTGGCAAGACCCTGTCCCACAGTATGAAAGACCAAAAGGACAGCTACTGTAAGAAACAGGCACTTCAGGCGCTGGATTACATAGACAAGAACTATGGGGATTCCAAGATATCCCTGAATTCAGTTTGCCTGCATCTGGCGATGAGCACAAGCTACTTTAGTTCTATTTTCAAAAATTATACCGGGGAGACTTTCATTGAAGCACTGACCAAGAAGCGGATTGAAAAGGCAAAATCCCTGATTGAGAATACGGCAAAGAAAACCTATGAAATTGCAGAAGACGTGGGATACAGTGATCCCCATTACTTCAGTATTACATTTAAAAAAATTACAGGAATGACTCCTACAGAATATGCTAAAAAGATGAGGTAATTTATGGATAAGAAAAAAAGGGGTGAGGCAGTGCGGTTTCTATTTCACTTTAAAAGTATACGTAATTCGATGTTGTTTTCCTTTACCCTGGTTGTTGTTCTTGCACTGCTCATATTCCTTCTTTTCTCTTTGAACTATACGGAAGAAACGGTTTTGGACAACTCCAAGGACTATACCAAGCAGCTGGTGGAACAGGTTAATTCTAATATTGATTCTTATATCAGCTATATGGAATCCATTTCCCAGATGGTTACCGACCATTCCGATGTAGTGGATTATCTGTTTGGCGACGAAGGCAAGGGTGAAGTCCTGAAGAGACGTCTGCTAGAGCAGTTTAAAACAGTTCTGGATACCAGGGAAGATATCTATAATATTGCGGTCATCGCGGATAATGGCAAGATGGTTTTAAACCGGGGGATTGCTGATCTGAACCCTAACGGAGATATCAGGGATAAGCCCTGGTATATCAATACCATGAAGGCAAACGGTGCTGCGGTGGTGTCCGGCTCCCATGTACAAAATGCATTTAAGGATAAATATCAGTGGGTAGTTACACTGAGTAAGGGGTTGATCAATCCGGCTACCCATAAGATTGAAGGAATCTTTTTTATTGATTTAAATTACAGTGCCATTAAGAGCCTATGTGAAAAAATCAGCCTGGGAAATAAAGGGTATATGTTCATCCTGGACAAAGACGGCAGTATCATTTACCATCCCCAGCAGCAGCTTCTGAACAGTGGGTTAAAAGTTGAGGCCATTGACCGTGTTCTGAATCAGAAAAACGGAAGCTTCATTGCGGATGATGCAATCGGAAGTAAATTATATACGGTCAGTACCTCCAGTGAAACCGGATGGACAATCGCCGGTGTCTCTTACATAGGGGAACTGATCAAGAACAAAGATGAAATGCAGGTATTTTATCTGGTGATTGCCTCCGGCCTGTTTGCCCTTGCCATGGTACTGGCTGTTGTGTTGTCAAAAGAAATTACGAAGCCCATTAAGGATCTGAAGGATTCCATGAAAGAAGTGGAACAGGGGAATTTCCAGAATGCCGCATTTGTCAGCAAGGGAGAAAATGAAGTGGCAAGCCTTGGGAAATCCTTTAATATTATGACTGGTAAGATTCAGAACCTGATGGAGGAAAATGTAAGGGAACAGAAAGAAAAAAGAAAGAGCGAGCTGAAGGTTCTGCAGTCCCAGATTAATCCGCATTTTCTGTATAATACGCTGGATTCCATTATATGGATGTCAGAAGGCGGGAAAAACCGTGAGGTTGTCCAGATGACATCGTCTCTGGCAAAGCTTTTGCGCCAGAGTATCAGTAATGAGGATGAAATAGTTACAATTGGAAAAGAACTGGGATATACCAGAGAATATCTGACGATTCAAAAAATGCGTTACCGGGATCAGTTGGAATTTGAAATAGACGTGCCTGACCGGATCCAGAGAAAGAATATTGTAAAGCTGGTTGTTCAGCCGATTGTGGAAAATGCAATCTATCATGGCATCAAATACAAAGAGACAAAAGGCATGATCTATATTACCGGAGAAATTACGAAAGAGAAGATTATTCTCTGCATCCGGGATAATGGAGTAGGTATGGAAAAAGAGATACTGGACCATGTTCTGGAGAACAAGCGTCCGGACGAAGTATCCAATAAAGTAGGGGTCTATAATGTCCATAACCGCCTGCAGCTGTATTACGGCAAGGGATATGGACTGGTTTATGAGAGCACGCCGGGGATTGGGACAAGTGTATACGTAACGATACCAAATGATGAAATGGAGGAAGCTGCGTATGACGAAGAGTAAAAAATCAATTCTGGTCATCCTGGCAGTTGGGGCAGTGCTGCTGTTCACAGGCTGGGCGTTGATTGGACACTGGCAGGGGAAGACCAGTCCGGTTAAGATTGTATTTATCCCTAAGATTGTGGATGATTCAGATTTCTGGGGATCTCTCACAGAAGGCGCCCAGGTGGCGGCAAAGGAATACGATGCGAATATGACTATTACCGGAGCTGATTCAGAGAACGACTATGTGAGACAAAGGGAACTGCTGCTTCAGGCGGCTGAAGACAGGCCTGACGTTATTATGATTGCGCCCAGTAGTTTTACAGATATCACGGATGCAATTAAACAGACACTGGAAATGGGAATTAAGGTAGTGCTGGTGGATTCATCCATCAATCAGGAACTGGGTTTAACACTGGTGGCAACCGACAATTTCCAGGCAGGACAGAAAATGGGAGATTTTATAAAGAATAATCTGCCGGACAATGACCCGGTCATCGGTATTGTGGCGCATGTAAAAGGATCTTCCACTGCCATGGAACGAGAGCATGGATTGCGGGACGGACTGGGAGAATATGAAAAAAATATTGTAGATACAGTTTTTTGCAATTCCAATTATCAAAAGGCATATGAAGTGACTAAAGAGATGCTGGAGAAAAATCCCGGGATTAATGTCATAGCCGGGTTAAATGAATATTCGGCGGTAGGGGCTGCCCGGGCAGTAAAAGATCTGGGTCTTGCAGGTAAGATTACTATGGTTGGATTCGACAGTTCTATAGAAGAAATCCAATTGCTGGAAGAAGGCGTCTTTAAGGGCATTATTATTCAGAAGCCCTTTAATATGGGCTATCTTGGCGTACAGAAGGCAGTGGAAATTGCCCACGGAACCGTCGTAGAGAAAAATGTGGATTCCGGATCGGAATTAATTACAAAAGATAATATGTATACGGAAGAAAATCAAAAATTGCTGTTCCATTTTCGGGAATCTAACTAATTATTTGATAAAGGAGGCAGCGCTTTTGGGCATCAAACAGGCACGGAATGGGGAAATTCTGATATATTTCTCCGTTTCGTGCCTGTTTCGTATTATGTTTAAAGTTACACGGCCTGGGGCGTGTCTTTCATCCGGTACAAATCTGCTGGGAACTATCACGTACATCCGCCGGAAATTTTCAAAAAGTCTCTAAAAAGTAAAAATTTTATCATACAGTAAGATTTTTACCTTTTCTAAGAAGATATTCTATTGTTATATTCATAGTTTAGACATATAATGTTCATTAGTTAGAGGAAAGTTATTTAATAACTGCAAAAAAAAGAAATGGAAGGTGAGAACGTGGGTGATGTAATACTGACAATGAAAGGCATTGATAAGTCTTTCCCCGGAGTCCATGC
Organism: uncultured Robinsoniella sp.; assembly: GCA_900539655.1. Lineage (GTDB taxonomy): Bacteria > Bacillota > Clostridia > Lachnospirales > Lachnospiraceae > Robinsoniella. The sequence continues at coordinate 63,426 of UQCR01000005.1, read as the reverse complement.
CTTAAAAGAGGTTAATCTGGAATTAAAAAAAGGTGAAGTTCATGCACTTATGGGTGAGAACGGAGCCGGTAAATCAACTTTGATGAAAGTATTAACCGGAATTTATGCTAAGGACAAAGGTACCATTACATTTGAGGGTAAAGAAGTAGAGTTCAAAAGCCCAAAAGAAGCTCAGACAGCAGGTATCGTTATTGTGCATCAGGAATTGAACATGATGAATCATTTGACTGTTGCTCAAAATATATTTATCGGACGCGAAAGCATGAACGGTAAAATGATCAATGACAGAAAGATGAATGTCGAAGCACAAAAATTATTTGATTTATTGAATATTGATATTGATCCTAAGGATACGATGGGACATCTTACAGTAGGAAGGCAGCAGATGTGTGAAATTGCAAAGGCTATTTCAACGGATGCAAAGGTGATTGTATTTGATGAACCGACGGCTGCACTTACGGATGCTGAAATCACTGACTTGTTTAAGATCATCGATGACCTTCGCAAGAAGAATATCGGAATCATCTACATATCTCACAGAATGGATGAAATTAAGCGGATTACTGACAGAGTAACAGTTATGCGTGACGGTGAGTATGTAGGAACAATCGTAACAAAAGATTCCACCAAGGATGATATCATCAATATGATGGTTGGACGTGTTGTTTATGAAGACCCCAAAGAACACAGCAATGTACCTCCAAATGCGCCGGTTGTATTAAGTGTTAAAAACTTAAATGCCGGAAAGATGGTCAGAAATGTCAGCTTTGATCTTCACAAAGGAGAAATCCTTGGCTTCTCAGGACTTATGGGAGCCGGAAGAACAGAGACAGCAAGAGCATTGTTCGGAGCCGATAAAAAAGACAGCGGTGAAGTATATATCAATGGCAAAAAGGTTGAGATCAAGAGTCCTCAGGACGCAGTAAATGCGGGTATCGGATACCTGTCAGAAGACAGAAAGCGTTTCGGCGTAAATGTTGAAAAAACAGTAGCTGAAAATACGACGATGGCTTCCCTGGAGAACTTTACAAACGGTCTTTTCATCGATAAGAAAAAAGAAAAAGAAGTTACCAGGAAATATGTAGAAGCTTTAAAGACAAAAACACCTTCGATTGAACAGAAAGTAAAGAACTTATCTGGCGGTAACCAGCAGAAGGTTGTTATAGCAAAATGGCTTACCAGAGACTGTGACATCCTGATATTCGACGAACCTACCCGTGGTATTGACGTCGGTGCAAAGAGTGAGATTTATGCTCTGATGAATGAACTTGTAAAAGATGGAAAATCCATTATCATGATTTCATCAGAACTTACGGAAGTACTTCGTATGAGTGACAGAGTCATCATCATGTGCGAAGGCCGTAAGACTGGAGAGCTTACAATTGAAGAAGCTTCTCAGGAAAAGATCATGCATGCTGCAACATTAAGAGAATAATCAGGAGGTTAAGAGAAAATGGCAGAGCAGAAAAAAGGAAAGTTAGGAAGTATTGGAACGCAGAAATTGGTAGCCGTACTGGCACTGGTTGTATTATTTATCTTCTTTTGTATAGCCGGAAACAATTTTGCTCAATATAGTACATTTATCAGTATTTTAGATTCATCTTATTACATTGGATTTTTAGCAATTGGTGTAACTTTTGTAATTATTACAGGCGGAATTGACTTATCAATCGGTACAGTCTGTGTCTGCTGTGCATTGATCGGTGGTACTTTATTTAATAAAGCAGGCCTTCCGATGGCACTTTGTATGGTAGTAATCTTAGTTTTAGGTATCTTATTCGGTATGGCAAACGGCTTAATGGTTTCCGTAATGGGACTGCCTGCATTTATCGCTACACTGGGTATGATGATGATCACAAGAGGTTTAGGTTCTATCGTAACAGCAACAGCAAGTGTTACTTTCCCACAGGGTGAGTCAGCAGGAAGCTGGTTTAGAAATATCTTCAAGTTCCAGGGAGAAGGACTTCCGTTAGCCGGAATTCCAACAGGATTTATCTTATTGATTGTATTGGCAATTATTATGTCCATCTTCTTAAATAAAACCCGTCCGGGACGTTACATCCTTGCATTAGGAAGTAATAAAGAAGCAACCAGACTGTCTGGTGTAAACGTAGTAAAATGGGAAACATTAGCATATGTAATCAGTGGATTCTTTGCAGCATTAGCAGGTATCTCCTATGCAGCAGTTTACTTAACCATCATGCCTGGTACAGGTAATGGTTACGAATTGGATGCAATCGCCGGCGTAGTTATCGGTGGTACATCTCTTTCCGGTGGTGTTGGTTCCGTATCCGGTACTTTAATTGGTGTATTCATCATGTCCGTACTGAAAACAGGTCTTCCATTTATTGGATTGCAGCCTCACTATCAGTTATTTATTACTGGTTTCGTATTAATCATCGCAGTATTTGCCGATGTTTATAACAGAAGAAAACAGGGTTAATCAGTAGCAGCTATTAATGTTATTCAGTCTTCCTGCAATATGCAGGAAGATCAAAATAAAAACTTCAAATTCTATTAAGGGAGGATTTAACAATGAAGAAAAAAGTGATTAGTGTAGTATTAGGCGTATCTATGGTAGCAGCTTTAGCCGTAGGGTGTGGAAGTTCCGAAACAAAAACAACTGAAGCAGCAACAAAAGCAGCTTCAGAAAAAGAAACTACAGCAGCAACAACTGAGGCAGCAAGCGAAGCAGCATCTGAGGCAACTACAACAGAAGCAGCAGGAAGCGAAGCAACTTCAGAAGCTTCTACTACAGCAGCAGCTACAGGCGATTACAGTGATGTTACAGTTGAAATCGTTGCAAAAGGTTTCCAGCATGACTTCTGGAAAGCTGTTAAGTTAGGTACCGAAAAAGCTGCAGAAGAACTTGGATTAAAAGGAACAAACTTCGTTGGACCACAGAATGAAAGTGCTATTCCAGAGCAGGTTGAGCAGTTAAAGAATGCAATCAATAAAAAACCAAGTGCTATTTGTCTTGCAGCTCTTGATACAGAAGCAGTATTAGGTTCTTTAAATGATGCACAGGCATCCGGAATCCCGGTTGTTGGATTTGACTCAGGTGTACCAGATGCTCCGGAAGGTGCAATTGTTGCTAATGCAGCTACAGATAACTATGCAGCAGGCGAGCTTGCAGCAGAAAAATTATATGACCTGATCAAAGACAAAGTAACAGATCCGGCTGAAACAGTAAGAATCGGCTGTGTATCTCAGGATGCTACATCTCAGTCTATCGGTGAACGTACTGGCGGTTTCATTGATAAAATGGTTTCTTTAATCGGAGCTGACAAAACTTCTGTTGAAGGACATGACAAATACAATGCAAAAGTTGACGGAGCAAAGGTTATCATCGAAGTAGGTATTCCTGCAACAACAGATGATGCAGCATGTGTTACAGTAGCAAATACACTGTTAAACAAAGCTGACTTAGTAGCAATTTATGGTTCTAACGAATTCTCAGCTAAGAATATCGTTACAGCTAATGAAAGTTTACAGAAACTTGGCGCTGACAAAATCATCGCTGTAGGATTTGACTCCGGTAAAATCCAGTTACAGGCAATCAAAGATGGTATCTTCGCAGGATCTATCACACAGAACCCAGTACAGATCGGTTACCAGGCAGTTACTTTAGCAGCAAAAGCAGCTAAAGGTGAAGAAGTAGCTGATGTTGATACAGGATGCTTATATTACACAGCTGAAACTATGGAAGATCCAGACATCGCTCCTTGTCTGTACGAATAATCCGTAGATTGTACTGAACTACTTTTAACTCATAGTTTTAATTTAATATGCTTCAAAACGGAATAGAGAGTGGATTGTAAATTCCCTCTCTATTTTTGTATTTAAATTGCTTGGTAAATTGTGGGAATAATGGATAAAACATTCTGAATACTCAGAATTTTTTATAAAATAAACCAAATATACAAGAAAAGGAGAAGAGGTATGAAGAAAACGTGGAAAAGATTTGTGTCGTCAGCAATGACCGCAGCGATGATCGTACCGGGAGTTTTGGCGCCGGTGAGCTCGTTGAGCGCTAAGGCGGAAGCCCGGGAAGCAAACAGGGAGGGTGTCTACAGCATTGATTTAAGTGATAATGGAACTATAGCACCAGCTCCATGGGGGGTAACACCGAGCCAGAATCAATACGATTACCAGAAACAGGAATTAGCTGCGTTTTGTCATTTCGGCATGAATACTTATACCAACACGGAATGGGGTAATGGGAAGGAATCACCAAGCAGTTTTGCACTTGAAAATGATTTTGATGCAGATAACATGGTAAAATCATTGCAGGATGCAGGATTTAAGAAGTTAATCATTACGGCTAAGCATCATGATGGATTTTGTATATGGAGAAGCAAGTATACAGATCATGATCTGGAAAGTACTGATTATAAGGGGGACGTGCTGAAGGAAATTTCCGCAGCATGTACAAAGTACGATATGGATATGGGATTATATTTATCACCGTGGGATGTAAATAATCCTTCATACGGATATCGTGATGAAGAGGGAAATCCAACTGATAAAGAGCATGACGTTTTAGATTATAATGAATATTATAATAACCAGCTCCAGGAGATTCTGGGAAATAACGAATATGGAAATAACGGACATTTCGTAGAAGTGTGGATGGATGGAGCAAAGGGCGACGGTTCCATGGCTCAGGATTATGATTTTGACTTATGGTTTGATACAATCCAGAAAAATGAAGGAATTGCTTCTAAAAAATATGAATCTGATTGTATGTTATTTGGTGCACAATCCCGTACAACTGTACGTTGGATCGGGAATGAAAGCGGTTTTGCCAACGAAGAGACCTGGTCGAAATCAAGAGTGGATAAAGAGAGAGATACCATTGACAGCAGACAGGTAGGGGGAGCAACCTCGGGATACCATGACGGCAATCAATGGACAGTTCCGGAGGTAGATGCAAAGATTACATCGGGATGGTTCTGGGGACCGGGTAAGAAGACACCCCTCAGTCTGGAACAGCTATCCAATATGTATTTCGATTCTGTTGGGCATGGTGCGGTTCTGTTATTAAATATACCGCCGAACAGGGAAGGCACGATCGATCAGCCTATTCTGGACCGGGTTGCCGAATTCGGAACGAATATCAATGAGACGTTTAAGAAGAATTTAGCTGCGCAGGAAGGCGTGACTATTTCTGCATCATCGGTAAGGGGAGATGATATTGCGTACTCACCGGATAATTTAAAAGATAATAATGATGATACCTATTGGACCATGGATGATGGCTCCACTACAGGTTCCATAACGATAGACCTTGGATCAACCAAAACATTTGATGTGGTATCCATAGAAGAAGCAATTAAGCTGGGACAGCGTGTTTCTTCCTTTACAGTGGAATACCAGAACCAGGGCGGGGAATGGAAAAAGTTTGCAGAAGGGACTACAATTGGTCCGAAAAAACTCTGCCGTAAAACTCCTGTAAAAGCAGATAAGGTACGCATTAATATTACCGGATCTTATGCAGTTCCTGTAATCAGTGAAGTAGGACTCTATAAAGCATCCCAGGGCTTTGAAGTAGGTCAGGCTATCCCGGATGGCCTGGATAACATCGACATCAAAGATACGGATACGACAGATGGAATTGGATTTGAAATCGGAAACGGATGGACTCAGGAAACCGGTTCCCAGTACACAAATGGTACAAACATGTGGGCAAATCCAGGTGCTGAAGTAACGCTTAAGTTTAAAGGGACAAAAGCATGGCTTTTAGGAACACAGGACCCGAATCACGGAACAGCAGATCTGTATATTGACGGTGCTTCAGAGCCTGTAACCATTGACACAAATGCATCCAAGAGAGCAGTTGGACAGGTCTTATATGAAACTCCGGATTTAGAGGATGGACAGCACACCATCAGACTGGTAGTGAAGAACAAAGCAATCGGACTGGAAGCGGCATTAGCATTAAATAATGGCGGAAAAGGAATGTTTGAATTAGAACAATCTTCCTATACCGTACCGGAAGATACGGTAAATGAGTTTGTGGTAAAACGTATCGGAGGTTCCAAAGGCAGAGCAACCGTTCTGTTCCAGGATAATCCGGGAACAGCAGTGCAAAGTGATTACATACCCACAGAGGGAATAGAACTGGTATTTGAAGAGGGAGAAACTGAAAAAACAGCCCATGTAACAACAAAACGCCAGACATTAAATACCGGTGATCTGTACTTCAGCGTTGACCTGGTAGAGCCATCCGATGGCACGGTACTTGGATTTAAGCCATCTGCCCGTGTAACCATTACAGATGCTGATAAGATCACAAAAGCAATGGTGTCAGAACTGATTGCATCTACCGACTCCCTGGTAAGCGCCTATTACAAGGAAGACAGCTGGAACGCAATGCTGGATGCCAAAAAAGAGGCTCAGAAGGTTGTTGATAATGAAAGTCCAACCGGAGTTGCAATCACAAATGCATATAATAATCTGAAGGCAGCGATTGACGGACTGGTGTCCAGAGATCCATACACAGAAGAAGATCCGTTTGTCTTCCCGGCATATAAAGATCAGTCGAAGCTTCTGGAAGCAGAATTTTTTGCACTGGATCCGATTGAAGGAAATAAATATGTAAGAATAACGGAAAGTGACCAGGCAAGCAACAAGAAAGAAGTAAACTGGTTTGAGCCTGGCAATAAAATTATTCTTCACTATACCGCTGAAAAAGCAGGTACCTACAATCTGGAAGCTACCTATCGCAGCGGCAGGGCACAGAACAATCCAAATGCCTTTGTATGGAGTGGTGACAAGATTGAAAGCGGCAGCCAGGATGTATACGGGGAAGAGGGAGCCACAGAATATCACAAAGTGGTACTTCCGATTAAGATTACAGAAGCAGGTGCCGGAACCCTTATCTTTACAGCGGATGCAAAAGCAGGACCGGTAATTGATAAGTTTGAAATTACACCAAATGAAATTGACTACGTTAAGTTCCAGATAGATGCATCAGCAGGAGAACACGGTAGTATCAGTGATGCAGGTGATAATGAGGTTTATCAGGGAACAGATAAGAAATTTGTGATCACACCTGCTGGAAATTACAAAATTGATGATGTATTAGTAAATGGCGAATCGGTAAAAGGCCAGTTAGTGGTTGAAGATGAGGCAGCAAATTCTTATGCTTATACTTTTGAAAACATTCAGGCAAACAGCACCATTGAAGCTTCCTTTGTATTTGATCATTATACAGAAGCACTGCCATTTGCATTCCCCTCTGATGAAAGCACAGCTAATTTGGAAGCGGAGCACTTTACCTTGTATCCGGTAAATACGGATAAATATGTAAGAATATCTGATAACGATAATGCAAGCAATAAAAAAGAGATCAACTGGTTTGAACCAGGAAATGTAATTAAACTTCCGTTCACCGCAGCTCAGGCAGGTACCTATACACTCACCGCAACTTACAGAAGCGGAAGAAACTCCTCAGCACCAAATGCATTTGTATGGAGCGGTACCAACGTAGTAAGCGGCAGCCAGGATGTATTTGGACCGGATGCAGAGGTATATAAAACAGTAGAACTTCCGATTGTAGTGAGGAAGGCAGGTGCAGGTGAACTGGTATTTACAGCAGATGCAAAAGCAGGACCTGTGATCGATAAGTTTGATGTGCAGTTTACAGCTCCGGCTGCATCAGTAGAAAGTGTAGAACTGAATAAGACAAGTGCAACACTGACCCAGGTGGGAGAGACCCTGCAGTTAACGGCAACGGTAGCACCTGAAAATGCAACGAATAAAAACGTAACCTGGGAGTCATCCAATCCCGAAGCAGCAACGGTAGATGAAAACGGACTGGTAACAGCAGTTACAACCGGAACGGCTAATATTACCGTAACCACCGAAGACGGAAATAAGACAGCGTCCTGTGAAGTTACAGTAGGGCTTCGGGTAACCGGAATTGCCTTTGACGTAACGAAAAAAACATTGACGGCTGTAGGAGAGACATTCCAGTTAAATCCTGTATTTACACCGCAGAATGCAATGAACAAAGAATTAACCTGGACATCTACAAATGAAAGTGCAGCAACAGTAGATCAGAGCGGTCTGGTTACTGCAGCAGCAAATGGAAATACAGAAATCGTAGCAATTACAAAAGATGGCGGCTTTGTGGCTGCATGCAGAGTAAATGTAGAAATACCGGTGAGAGCAGAAAGTGTTTCACTGGATCGCACAACTGCAGAAATTACTACGGAAAATGGAAATATACAGTTAACGGCAACTGTAAATCCGGAAAATGCCACCAACAAAAATGTAAGCTGGGTATCTTCTGATACAGATATTGCAACCGTAGATGGAAAGGGTCTTGTAACAGCAGTTTCCGATGGGCCTGCAACGATTACCGTATCTACGGAAGATGGCGGATTTACCGCAAATTGTGTAGTTACGGTAGCAATTGTACCAGAGGTAGTACCGGTAGAAGGCATCACAATGGATGTTACGGAACACACCATGCAGAAAGCAGGCGAAACACTGCAGTTAAAACCGCAGGTACAGCCGTCTAATGCAAGCAACCAGAAAGTAACCTATAATTCCTCCAATCCGGAGGCGGCAACTGTTGATGAAAATGGCTGTGTTACAGCAATTGCAAATGGAGATGCGGTAATAACTGCAACTACAGAGGATGGCGGTTTTGAAGCAGTCTGCACCATCAAGGTAGCTATTCCGACAGCAGTAACCGGGCTTGCTTTAGACAAGAAAGAAGCAACCCTGACAAAAGCAGGCGAAACGGTAGAATTACATGCATCCGTAATGCCTGAAAACGCAACGAATAAAAATGTGTCCTGGATTTCCACAATGCCGGAAGTGGCAGATGTAGACCAGGGAGTGGTTACTGCTGTGGCAGATGGAACAACTACCATTATCGCATTAAGTGAAGACGGACATTTCACAGCAACCAGCCAGATCACCGTTTCCATTGAGAAACCAGTTACCGGAATCACTTTGAATGAGTCTCATCTGAAATTTACAAAAGCAGGTGAAACAGCCCAGCTGAAAGCGACTTTAGCACCGGCTGATGCCACTAATCAGAATGTAACCTGGACTTCATCCGATTCCAAGGTGGCAGAAGTTGACCAGAATGGTGTGGTAACGGCAGTAGCAGATGGTAAAGCAATTATTACAGTAAAATCAGTGGATGGATCATTTATGGCGTCCTGTGAGGCTGAGGTTAAGATCGAGAAACCTGTGATCTCCGTAACCGGTGTAAGCCTGAATAAGACTAATGCTGTATTATACGGCAAAGGTGCAGCCATTGAGCTGAAAGCGGAAGTATATCCTGAAAATGCTGCAAACAAAAAAGTAACCTGGTCATCAAAGGATAAAAAAGTAGCAAAAGTTGATTCCAATGGTAAAGTTACGGCTGTATCCAATGGAAAAACAGAGATTACTGTAAAAACGGCAGATGGAAATATTACAGCTAAATGTACCATTACGGTTAAAGATGACAATAAACCGGCAGTGGTAAAACCAGGAAAGGTTACGAATGTAAAAGTCAGCAGTAATAAGACACATTCAATGAAAGTTACCTGGAATAAAGTAAAAGGTGCGGATACCTACCGGGTATACGTATATAACCAAAAAACAAAAGAATGGTCTAAGGCAGGAACTACCGAAGAAACAGGCATGACAATTAAGAGGCTTCCGGTTGGTATGGAATGCAGGGTTAAAGTTGCAGCAGTAAATAAAGCAGGAAAGGGTGCTTATTCAACTGCAGTAACCACAGCTACAAGACCTAATAAAGTTACCTTAAAGTCTGTAAAGAAAACGACAGATGGCATTGCTAAACTTACATTTAGCAATGTAAGAAGCGATGGATTTGCAGTATACATGAAGGCAGGCAAAGGTAAATACAAAAAAGTGGATACTGTAAAAACTACAACAGCACTTGTAAATAAACTGAAAAAAGGCACAACCTACAGATTTAAAGTACGTGCTTACGTAAAAGCAGATGGAAAAACTTATTATGGAAAATATTCCAACGAAATTACTTACAAAGCGAAGTAAAATCTCTTGAAATTGTTTTCCAACAGTGCAATAATAGTAAAGCCATCATAGAATACGGTGCCTGGAAGTTTATAAAGGTTATATCTGATGCCTGATTATCAGGCATCAGTTGTATCATAAATTAAAACAATGCATATGTTAGGAGGACAAACAAATGTTAAAAGGAATACCACAGATTTTATCACCAGAATTATTAAAAGTATTATGCGAGATGGGGCACAGTGACCGTCTTGTAATCTCAGACGGAAATTTCCCGGCAGAGTCCATGGGAAAAGATGCAATTGTGATCCGGTGTGACGGACATGGCGTACCGGAAATCCTGGATGCTATTTTAAAAGTATTTCCGCTGGATACCTATGTAGAGAATCCGGTCAACTTAATGGAAGTAATGCCTGGAGATGATGTGGAGACACCAATCTGGGATACATACAAAGAAATCGTTGCAAAGTATGACAGCCGGGGAGATAAAGCCATTGGGAATATCGAACGTTTTGCATTTTATGATGAAGCAAAAACCGCTTATGCTATCATTGCAACCAGCGAGAAGGCTCTTTATGCAAACATTATGCTGCAAAAAGGGGTAGTGGTAGAATAGTAATGCAGGAATTAAAGTAATAGAAATATTGCCGTAGGGTAACTGACTGACAGTTATTCTGCGGCATTTTTTTACTGTAAAAAGGGGTATGTATAAAATTCCATTTTCTGCAAATATTATTTGTGTATAATGTGTAAAAAATAACACTCCAGTTAAAAGTTTGTCAAATATATATAAAAAATACGGAAAGTTTTGTGTATTATTTAGGGAAATAACTAGACATTATCTGGAAAATGTTTTAAGATAATAATACGGTAAAATATCGTAAAGGAGGCAGATGTGTGAAATATAAAAAAGATGTTTTTCGATCACTGGCAATGATCACACAAATTGGCATCAGTATGCTGGCACCGATTATCTTGTGCGTATTTGCTGGTTACTGGCTGGACAGGAAATTTGGCTGGAACACCACAATTGTCCTTCTTATTCTGGGTATCCTTGCCGGTGGACGCAATTGTTACATGCTGTTAAAAGATATGGTGAATGCGGGAGGAAAGAAAAAGGATGATTAAGAAGTTAAATCCTGTATCAAAAGAGCTGATTCTTGGCATTCTATTATGTGGGGTTATATTTCAATTTTCACTGATCTGGCTGTCCGGTTCAAAAGTGCTCTATACATCCGGGCTGTGGATTGGGATTGCAATCTCTGTTTTTCTGGCAGTTCACATGAACTGGTCTATCGAAAACGCAGTGGAAATGGATGAAAAAAGCGCTATCAGCCACATGAAGAAAATGTTCATGCTGCGTTCGCTTGTGGTGGTAGTAATATTTTTTGGCACATACCTGTTAAAGCTGGGGGATGTTGTCGCTGTATTTTTAGGTTTATTTGGATTAAAGATAGGAGCTTATCTGCAGCCGCTCCTTCATCGCTTAATTCAAAAAATAAAAAATAAAAATCTTAGTAAAGGAAGGTGAGAACGTGGGAAATGCGTATCTTTGTCAGGGCCAGCTGCTGGCGGCGGGCGGTGAAGTTGATTTTATGATTCACGGTCTGTTCAAATACAAACTGTTTGGACAGGAATTCTATATCACAACCACTCATGTCAGCATTCTGATCGTTATGATCATTCTTCTGGTATTTGCTATTATAGCAAACCGCAAGATGAAGAATCCCGATGAGATACCGGGAGGTTTTCAGAATGTGGTGGAAATGATTGTAGAGATGCTGGACAAAATGGTACATGGAAGCATGGGAAAATACGCAGGCAAATTTGCAAACTATATCGGCTCCATATTTTTGTTTATCTTTGTCAGTAATATTTCCGGACTATTTGGCCTCAGGCCGCCCACAGCAGACTACGGCGTCACGCTGCCGCTGGGTATTATAACATTTGCTATTATTCAGTACAATAATGTCAGATACAATAAGTTCGGCGCACTGACCGGTTTATTCAAGCCGCTGCCGTTTTTATTTCCAATTAACATCATTGGGGAAATTGCAGTGCCATTTTCATTATCGCTGCGTTTGTTCGGTAATATTTTATCCGGTACCGTAATGATGTCGCTGATTTATACGCTGCTGGCTCCGATTGCAATCGGATGGCCGGGATTTTTACACATCTATTTTGACATTTTTTCCGGTGCGATACAGACCTATGTATTCTGTATGCTGACGATGGTATTCGTAACGGATAAGCTTCCGGGTGATGCATAGCGCGGGGCAATGTTGCAAAAATTGTGACATAACAAGAATTATGAAAAAGTTTTTGAAGTAATCAGGCAATAATAAATATTATAATATAGGATCAGGAGGATTTCAGAATGAGCAATATAACAAATGAAGGTTTAATTTTAGCGTGTTCCGCAATTGGTGCCGGTTTGGCAATGATCGCCGGTGTAGGACCCGGTATTGGACAGGGTATTGCAGCAGGTTACGGTGCAAGTGCAGTAGGTAGAAACCCGGGAGCAAAATCTGATATCACATCTACCATGCTTTTAGGACAGGCAGTTGCAGAGACAACCGGTCTTTATGGTTTGGCGATTGCATTTATTTTACTCTTTGCAAATCCGCTTCTTGGAAAGCTTTAAGAGAAAAGGTCTGAATAATAAGCGAAAGGAGGCGAAACCTTGGAACGATTATTTAATCTGGACCCGCAGTTGATTCATGATGCGGTGCTGCTTATGATCTCGATGTTTGTAATGTTCACGTTCCTGTCATATCTGCTGTTTAATCCGGCGAGAAAAATGCTGCAAAAACGTCAGGAAAGGATCAGGACAGATATCGATACGGCCGCACGGGATAAAGAAGATGCGAAAAAGCTTATGGAGGAGTACGACAGAAGGCTTAAAGACATCAACAAAGAAGCAGAAGAAATCCTGAGTGCTGCCAGACAAAAAGCACTGAAAAATGAAGCCAGGATCATAGAAGAGGCGAAGGAAGAAGCTGGACGAATTATTGCCAGAGCCGGTGCCCAGGTGGAACTGGAGAGAAAGAAAGCGGCAGATGATATGAAGAAAGAAATAATATCCATTGCTTCGCTTATGGCTGGTAAAGTTGTGAAGGCTTCTATTGATATGGAAGCCCAGGATTCATTGATCGAGGATACTTTAAAGGAAATAGGTGATCAGACATGGCAAAGTTAGTTTCGAAAGTTTACGGCGACGCCCTGTTTGAAGTTGGACTGGAAAAAGATAGACTGGGAGAATTGGAGGAAGAGGTACTGGCTGTGCAGCAGATACTCCTTCAAAATCCAGAATTTGAACAGTTGATGCTTCATCCTAAGATTGACAATGATCAAAAAATCAAATCAATGGAGTCTGTTTTTAAAGGCAGAATCTCGGATGATTGTCTGGGATTGCTGGTCATTGTTGTTACGAAGGGGCGTTATAAAGAGCTTCCCCGGATATTTGATTATTTTATTACGAAGGTTAAGGAATATAAGAAAATCGGAACTGCCCAGGTAACATCCGCGGTTCCTTTAAAAGATGACTGGAAAAAGAAAATCGAGGCAAAACTGTTAGAAACTACGGACTATGTGAAAATGGAAATGGTATTTCAGGTAGATGAAAGCCTGATCGGCGGGTTGATTATCCGGATCGGGGACAGGGTTGTGGACAGCAGCATTAAAAGTCATCTTGTGGATCTCACCGGAAAACTTACCAGGATTTCCCTGGAAGCCTGATATAATAGATGTTCAGGAACAAGTGTGAAAGAAAATCGCTTTCGCACTAATTATTGGTGGCAGTATTGCAGGGGTATAGCGATGAGATTTCAAGAAATATGGATTTATATAAATAGCAGGAAAGAAGGTGGCAAAGCCTCATGAATTTAAGACCAGAGGAAATTAGTTCCGTTATTAAAGAACAGATAAAAAGATATTCCTCCGAGATGACCGTGTCTGATGTGGGTACGGTAATCCAGGTGGCCGATGGGATTGCCCGTATTCATGGTCTGGAAAATGCCATGCAAGGAGAGCTTCTGGAATTTACAGGAGATGTCCACGGTATGGTTCTGAACCTGGAAGAAGATAACGTAGGTGCTGTTTTGCTGGGAGATACCACCAGTATCAGTGAAGGCGATACCGTTAAGACAACCGGAAGAGTTGTAGAGGTACCGGTTGGAGATGGTATGCTGGGACGAGTTGTAAACTCCCTGGGTATGCCCATTGATGGGAGAGGTCCTATTCGGGCAGATAATTACCGCAAAATCGAACGTGTTGCATTTGGTGTAATAGCCAGAAAGTCGGTTGATACACCGCTTCAGACAGGAATTAAAGCAATTGACTCCATGGTTCCCATTGGACGGGGACAAAGAGAGTTAATCATTGGCGACAGGCAGACCGGAAAGACGGCAATCGCTCTGGATACAATTATCAATCAAAAGGGGCAGGGTGTAAAATGCATCTATGTTGCAATCGGACAGAAAGCATCTACAATTGCCGGAATTGTGAAGAAGCTGGAAGAGTTCGGTGCGATGGATTATACGACAATTGTAGCATCCACGGCAAGTGAACTTGCTCCGCTTCAGTATATTGCACCTTATGCCGGATGCGCAATCGGAGAGGAATGGATGGAAAAAGGCCAGGATGTGCTGGTGGTTTACGATGATTTATCTAAACATGCAGCGGCTTACCGTACCCTGTCATTGCTTCTTAGAAGGCCGCCAGGCCGTGAAGCTTATCCGGGTGATGTCTTCTATCTTCATTCCAGGCTTCTGGAGAGGGCAGCCAGACTGTCAGATGAACTGGGCGGCGGTTCCTTAACCGCACTGCCAATTATTGAGACCCAGGCAGGTGATGTATCTGCTTATATTCCCACAAATGTTATCTCTATTACTGACGGACAGATTTATCTGGAAACGGAAATGTTTAATGCAGGATTCCGACCGGCGATCAATGCCGGACTATCCGTATCACGTGTCGGCGGTGCGGCACAGATAAAGGCGATGAAAAAAATTGCATCTCCAATCCGTGTGGAACTTGCGCAATATAGAGAACTGGCAGCATTCTCCCAGTTTGGATCCGAACTGGACAATGATACCAGAGAGAAGCTTGCACAGGGCGAGCGGATTAAAGAAGTGTTAAAGCAGCCACAGTATAAACCCATGCCGGTAGAATATCAGGTTATGATTATTTTTGCGGCTACCCGCAAGTATCTGCTGGATATTAATGTGGAAGAGATACTGGAATTCGAAAAAGCGCTGTTTGAGTATATTGATATAAAATACCCCGAGATTCCCGAAGAAATTCGGACGACAAAGCAGATATCCGATGAAACTGCGGAAGCTCTTATAAAAGCAATCGAAGAATGCAAAGCAGAGTTTAAAGAATCCAGATAGGGTGAAAATCTTTTAGAAAGGGTGATACAATGGCTTCGATGAGAGATATCAGGCGGCGACGGGCGGGCATAACCAGCATTCAGCAGATTACAAAGGCTATGAAGCTGGTATCCACCGTAAAGCTGCAGAAGGCAAGGACCCATGCAGAACAGTCCAAGCCGTATTTTGAGCGGATGTATGCTGTGGTAACATCCATGCTTGCCAGGTCAGGCAAAATGGATCATCCCTATCTGAAACCCGGAAAGTCTCCGAAGAAAGCGGTGATCGTCATCACTTCCAACAGAGGGCTTGCAGGCGGGTATAATTCCAATGTTACAAAGCTGATAACAGCAGGAGATTGGAAAAAGGAAGATCTGGAGATCTATGCCATAGGACGCAAAGGAAGGGAATCCCTTGAGAAAAAAGGATATCATATCCGGGGTGATTACAGCGAAGTAATCAATGCACCCATGTTCCAGGATGCACAGGAGATCAGCAAAGAAGTGCTGGATGCTTTTGCCCGGGATGATATTGGTGAAATCTACGTTGCCTATACCTCATTTAAAAATACGGTAGTTCATGAGCCGAAATTGATGAAGCTCCTTCCGGTGGAATTTGCGGAAGGCGAGTTATCGAGGGAGGACAAAATGTCGCTGATGAATTACGAACCTGATGAGGATGAGGCATTAAATATAATTATTCCAAAGTATGTAACGAGTATCCTGTACGGATCCTTTACAGAAGCCCTGGCAAGTGAGAACGGAGCCAGAATGCAGGCAATGGATGCGGCAACAAGTAACGCAGATGAAATGATAGATAAACTGGCACTTCAGTATAACCGTGCAAGGCAGGGATCTATCACACAGGAATTAACAGAAATTATAGCCGGTGCAGAGGCGATCAGCTAGAGCGTGTTCTAATACAGGCTTTTGCCTGCAATATGCAGTGTTTAAAATATGGAAAGAAAAAGGAGTGAGAACCAGACAATGTCAGAAAAAAACAAAGGCAAAATCACTCAAATCATAGGTGCGGTATTGGACATTAAGTTTCCGGAGGGACATCTTCCGGAAATTTATGAGGCGGTGCACATTAAAAGAAACGACGGTGAAATGCTGGTGGTAGAAGTTGCACAGCATCTGGGTGACGATACGGTCAGGTGTATTGCAATGGGATCAACAGACGGTTTGGTCCGGGGAATGGACGCAGCTGCAACAGGCGCGCCCATAACGGTTCCGGTTGGAGAACATACACTGGGAAGAATCTTTAATGTAACCGGAGATGTAATAGACAATAAAGAAGCGCCTAAGGATGTAGCGTATTTGCCGATACACAGGAAGGCGCCGTCTTTTGAAGAGCAGTCCACATCTACAGAGGTACTGGAAACCGGTATTAAAGTGGTGGATCTGCTTTGTCCCTATCAAAAGGGCGGAAAGATTGGATTATTCGGTGGTGCCGGAGTAGGCAAAACCGTACTGATTCAGGAGCTGATCCGTAATATTGCGACAGAACATGGCGGATATTCTGTTTTTACAGGAGTAGGGGAACGAACACGTGAAGGAAATGACCTCTATTATGAAATGACGGAATCCGGCGTTATCAATAAGACCACCATGGTGTTCGGACAGATGAATGAGCCTCCGGGAGCCAGAATGAGGGTTGGGCTTACGGGCCTTACCATGGCTGAGTATTTTCGTGATGAAGGCGGTAAAGATGTACTGCTCTTTATCGATAATATTTTCCGTTTCACACAGGCGGGTTCGGAGGTATCGGCACTTTTAGGACGTATGCCTTCCGCAGTTGGTTACCAGCCGACTTTGCAGACTGAGATGGGTGCCCTGCAGGAGCGTATAACTTCTACAAAAAATGGATCAATCACTTCCGTTCAGGCTGTATATGTTCCGGCGGATGACTTGACAGACCCGGCGCCTGCTACTACATTTGCCCATTTGGATGCCACCACCGTATTATCCCGTTCCATTGTGGAACTGGGTATTTATCCGGCAGTGGATCCACTGGATTCTTCATCCCGTATACTGGATCCCCAGATCGTGGGAGAAGAGCACTATGGGGTAGCCAGAGGTGTTCAGGAAATTCTGCAGAGATATAAGGAGTTACAGGATATTATTGCAATTTTAGGTATGGATGAGTTGTCGGAAGATGAAAAGCTGATCGTTAACCGCGCCAGAAAGATACAGCGATTCCTGTCACAGCCGTTTTTCGTTGCAACACAGTTTACGGGGCTGGATGGAAAATATGTACCAATCAGTGAAACGATCCGGGGATTCAAAGAAATCCTGGACGGAAAACACGATGATATTCCGGAGAGTTATTTCTTAAATGCAGGTACTATAGACGATGTGCTGGAGCGTGTAAAATAACAGGAACCATTCATCAATGTCCATTTCTGGGACAGATAGGAGTGTTATGGCGGATCAAAAATTTTTTGAATTGGAGATCATTTCTCCGGACCGGGTATTTTATCAGGGAAAGGCCAGTATGGTAGAACTCAATACTTCCGAAGGTGAAATAGGTGTTTATAAGGACCATATTCCGCTGACGACCATACTGGTTCCGGGAATTGTAACCATTACAGAAGCTTCCGGCAAAAAAGAAGCTGCGGTTCACGCAGGTTTTATTGAGATCTTAAAAGAAAAAATAACAATTCTTGCAGAAATTGCAGAGTGGCCGGAAGAAATAGATGTAAATCGAGCAAATGAAGCCAAGCTGCGTGCCGAAAGAAGAATTCAGACCCATACTTCAGATGTAAATGTGACGCGTGCCGAGATGGCTTTGCGAAAAGCATTAATCCGAATTGAACTGGCAGGTACAGAATGGCATAAATAACTGGCAAATAGAATAAAACCCCTCCGATTGGTGATACTTAGATATTACGAATTGGAGGGGTTTTGCATGAAGAAAATATGGGTTGCCTTTATCGTCCTTTTATGGGGCGTTGCAGGATTTCAGATCATACAGGGAAAAGCAGCAGCGGAAGAAAACAAAATTATTCAGGTTTTCCACACTGTTGGAAGTGAGCAAAAGACAAGTATGGTAGAATATTACGGAACATATGACAATGAATATCTCCCAATTAAAGAACGTGAAGAACTTCTTCGCGAAATAGCAAAGAAACTTGGAATTACAAAAGGACTGGAGACAGACCGGACATATGAAGAAAAAAGACAGGAAATTTCTTTGACAAAAAAGGCAAAACACGCCGTTACCACACTGCGGTTTATCACCAATGAAGAGGGCAAAGAGACAAAACAGTACATGATAGCCAGTATTGCACTGGATAAGGATATGGAAAGTGCGCTGGCACATAAAAAGAAACTGGAGAAAATTCTGGATGATTATACAAAAGACAGCAGAAGCTCTGCCAATGTCATTGGCACGTACGATGGAAAACTGGATTTAGACGAAAGAAATGAAGTAGCAGACGGTATCCTTGGGGACATGGGTGCCAAAATTGTAACAGAACACAGGGATATGCAGCTCTATACTATTTATGCATATACGACATATGTGTCAGATTATGTAATGCAGGAAGACCAGGCAGTCAATGTAAATATAGCCATGAGGTATAATGAAGAAGAAGATAAAACTTATGTCTATGTGGCAACTCCTGTACTTGGGCTGGACTACTAAAAGGAACAGGACTGAAATTCAAATGAGTTATTTTCCGGGATACGCTTCACTTTTTTAAGCAGCAGCATATATTATAGTAAATGCGTATTAAAGGAGTAGATTATGGAGGAACATAAAAATAATCCCCATAGCCAAATAGAAAATTGTCCGTGCTATCCGAATTGTGACGATATGATGCATAAACAAGGCGGGGAACAGCCTCAAAAACCATTTTGGCCGCCTTTGCCATCACAGCCGATACCATCTGTCTGGCCATCAATGGGGGATACACCGGATCGTTCAGATTTGGATAGACCAGATTCATTAAGACCAGATCCATTAAGACCAGATCCGTTAAGGCCGGGACCAGGTATAGGCATGCCGCAGCCATGGCAGCCATATGGGAACGAACAGGAAGAACAAAACTGGAGCAGTCCACAGCCGTGGCAGCGTGAGGATGAATGGAATGAAAGACCGGAATGGGAGAGACAACAGCCATGGTCGTCGGAAAGTATGGAAATGGAAAGTGCCGGACGGCCAGGTGACGCTGATAATTCAGAAAGCATGGATTCCGACATGGAATGGGATATGGATACAAACAGGCAAAACAGGAACATGCCGGATAGCCGGATGAGATCCGATATGGAAATGCCTCAAAGCTGGGGAAACCCGTGGATGGATGAATCAGGAATGTATGATAATCCGGAAGCGGAAATGAATGGAGATATGGAGATGCCCCAAAGCCAGCCATCCCAGGAGATGAATATGCCAAATGAATTCATGCGGCCCGGAGCAGGAATGCCAAACAATTCGGCATGGCCCGGAGCAGGAACGTCAAACGGTTCGGCATGGCCCGGAGCAGGAACGTCAAACGGTTCGGCATGGCCCGGAGCAGGAACGTCAAACGGTTCGGCATGGCCCGGAGCAGGAACGTCAAACGGTTCGGCATGGCCCGGAGCAGGAACGTCAAACGGTTCGGCATGGCCCGGAGCAGGAACGTCAAACAGTTCAACATGGCCCGGAACAGGTACGCCTTCGAATCAGCCATGGCCCGGAGCGGCCACACCGAATAATCAGTTGTGGCCAGGGAGACAAATGCAGCCCAATATGAGTTTCTCAGGTAACGGCAGAAATAGAAATTCCGAAATGCCTGGAATCCAGGTGGGTCCGGATATGGAGAACGGTACAAACCAAATGAATAATGGTACAATGATGCCGAACAATCGAACATGGCCCGGCTTTGACATGGAATCAGATATGGAAATGCCCGAGAATCAAATGAATTCGGATATGGAAATGCCCGGAAATCAAATGATGCCCGGAATGAGAATGCCCGAAAATCGGATGATGCCCGGAATGGGAATGCCCGGCAATCGAATGAATTCGGATATGGAAATGCCCGGCAATCGAATGATGCCCGGAATGGGAATGCCCGAAAATCGGATGAATCCTGATATGGAAATGCCCGGCAATCGAATGATGCCCGGAATGGGAATGCCCGGAAATCGGATGATGCCGGATATGGGAATGCCCGGCAATCGGATGATGCCGGATATGGAAATGCCCGGCAACCAGATGATGCCCGGAATGGAAATGCCCGGAAATCAAATGATGCCGGATATGGAAATGCCGGAAAGCCAGATGCGTCAGGATATGAGGATGCCGCAGAACCAGATGATGCCAAACATGGAAATGTCGCAAAATCAGAATATGCCAGGATATATGTACTACCCAAATAGTTCTGCGGACCGGATGCGCGGGGTAATAAATCCGGTATTCAGAAATGACGAAATGGAAAAGGAAGAGCATGAAACAGAACATGACATGGAACGGCTCAAAGGCATGTATCCGGATATTGCCAAGAAGATACAGCTTTTTGTAGAGGAAGCATGTGACGATCTGGAATATGCGGGAAGTCCTATGTTTGATGAACAGCCTGATAAAATTAATTTAATGAGAACGGTAAACACCATTTATGACAAGGTAAAGGAAGATGCACCGGTAGAAGAGGAAGAGGATAAAGATGATCTTTTTGCAATGAATAAGGAAAGCAGAAGAAGATACCCGCCGGGAAAGAACTGGCTGCGTGATTTTGTAGAAGTAATGCTCTATAATGAAATATTCCAGCGGCGCTGCAGACACCGCCATTGCAGACGTTGGTACTAGAACTCGCTATGCACCCTTTTATTTGGGAGTGATATCATGCAAGTATGGTACTTTAAGCAGCAATAGTGAAATACGCTTCGGATATTGTTAGAACTCCAAAGAAACCGGTGGAAAAGTCACACCGGTTTCTTGATTGTAAGGTTAAGCCACAAAGTGCAACCTCAAACATCAAAAATAATTGTCAGGCACGCTGTTGCGGTTCTTACCTTATTTATATTTAATGTCTAAAAAAGTTGAATTTTATAAAAATTTATGTTGAGGTTTTTATTCAAAGCCAGTACAATAGAGTCATGGCCTATTTAAGGGGAGTATCAATAGGACCAGTCTTGTCGTTAAGGGGAAATGATAATGAATGAATTGATGAAAATATTAGAAACATATTTAGATGAAAATATGCTGCAGGCGGTTGTGAGCGGGGCAAAAAAATCGGACATCCCGTCAAAGATTAAGATCCGCCCGGTTATAAATAAAGAAATATTAAAGTTTCAAACTACAATTTCAGATGGAAAAAAAGAAATACATAAAAATTCTGAGAAACAAGAGATAATAAATCAGTTGATATCCTGGATGGAAACTGATTACAAACAGTTACAAATGGATACAGTAGAATATGCCATTACCGTATTAGTGAGCAAAAAAGGGAAAGTGACAGTTAAGAAGAAAAGATGGGACAAACCCAAAGAAGCAGTTCCTCTACAGCATAACCGTAAAAAGAATTACGTGCTTCCGGAAGGAGAGCCTGTTCCGTTTCTGGTAGATCTTGGCGTCATGACCCCTGAGGGTAAAATTGTAAATTCTAAATACGATAAGTTCCGGCAGATCAACCGGTTTTTGGAGTTTGTGGAAGATATAATGCCTCAATTGAACCGGTCCAGGGAAGTTACGATTATTGATTTCGGATGCGGAAAATCGTATCTGACCTTTGCCATGTACTATTATCTGAAGATTCTTCAGGGGATAGATATTCATATGATTGGGCTGGATCTGAAAGAAGATGTCATTGAAAAGTGCAGTAAACTGGCTAAAAATTACGGCTATGATAAATTGGAATTTTATATAGGAGATATCGCTTCTTATGAAGGGGTAAGCCAGGTCGATATGGTGGTGACTCTCCATGCCTGTGATACTGCTACAGATTATGCTCTGGCAAAAGCTGTTAAATGGGGGGCGGAAGTGATTCTGTCTGTACCATGCTGCCAGCATGAGCTGAATGGGCAGATTCAGAATGATTTGCTGGAGCCTGTGTTAAAGTATGGATTAATCAAAGAGAGAATGGCGGCTTTGCTGACTGATGCATTCCGGGCGGGCAGGCTGGAAGAAGAAGGATATAATGTCCAGATTCTGGAATTTATCGATATGGAACATACTCCGAAGAATATTCTTATACGTGCCGTAAAGGCCGGTGTGCCAAAAAAAGTAAAAAATTTAGCTGAATGTATGGAATTGGTGGGGGCCAGACCGACAATAAATAAACTTTTAGATGCCAAAGAGGAGGCATGAAGTGAATATGAAAAGAATAATCATACGAATCAGCGTTTTGGTGCTGGTATTTATAGGTGCGGTTTTCGGCATCAGTAAATATATGAATAGAGGCACAACGGAGACGGCAAAGGAAATGAAGGCAGCTACCCTGCCATTAGTATATATGACGAATGAGGGAACACAGATGAACTGCCTGCACGGTTATGTACAGCAAATGCCCGTTACGGCTATGAGGGATACCCTGACGCCGCTGACTTCTGACCGCGTACTGGATATACAGATTCAGACTTTTGGTGTTCCGATTGATGATATCTATTTTGAAGTTTTATCCGTGGACGGAAAAGAATCCCTTGAGAATACAAAGGTGACGAAATATCAGGAAGATGGGGAATATGTGAAAACATCCATAAAACTGCAGAACCTGATCCTGATGAACCAGGAATATGTATTGAAACTGCAGATTAAAAGCGCAGGAAAGGATATTTATTACTATACCAGAATCCTGCAGCAGGATGGGCTTCATACGAAGGATTACCTGAGTTTTGTAATGAGCTTTTATGATAAATGCCTGAACAAGAGCGACACCCAATGGCTGTCATCTTATATGGAGCCGAACGAAACCGGAGACAACAGTTCTCTTGCAAGTATGGATATTCATTCCAGTATTGACCAGCTGAGCTGGGGAACCTTAAGCCCACAGATTTATTATAAACCGGTACCTGCAATTAAGGAGTTAAATGAGAGTACGGCATCGGTAGTATTGAATTACATTATCTCAGCAAAAAATGATGATGGACAGCAGGAACTGTATAACGTTACCGAATTTTACAGGATGCGGGTTGATTCGGATTCAAAAATTAAGCTTCTGGACCTTGAACGGAAAACAGAACAGATTTTTAATCCCGAGAATTCCATCATTACAACAAAAGGTGTGAATCTGGGAATCACAGGAAGAGATGTCACCTACAAAACGGATGAAAAGAAGCAGTATTTTGCTTTTGTTCAGGAAAATGAACTATATAGTTATGATGTTAACAGTAATAAAATTGCTCAGGTATTCACTTTCCGCCAAAAAGAAAACTCGGATTACCGGGATTCCTACAACCGACATGATATCAGCATTATTCAAGTGGAATCCAATGGAAATATTTATTTTACGGTCAGTGGATATATGAATCGGGGCAGTCATGAAGGTGAGTCCGGTGTGGCACTGTATTACTATGAAGCAGCTTCCGGATATGTCCGGGAACGCGCATTTGTCAGCAGCGGAGAGTCCTATGAACTCCTGAAGAAAGACCTGGATATACTGACCTATGTTTCAGATGATCAGGAAGATTTCAACTTGCTTATTGATGGAGATGTCTATCAGGTAAATCTGTCAACGATGCAGGTAGAGAAGATTGTCAAGAACTTAAATCAGGGGTGCATGGCGGGATCACAGTCCGGAAAATATTTTGCATGGCTCAAAGAAAATAAGGCTTATGATTCCAAGACCATTTCCATAATGAATATAGACACAAAAGAAACACGGGAGATTTCCTGTCAGGATTCAGAGCGAATCCGTATCATTGGATTTATGGGCGAGGATTTGGTCTATGGTATTGCAGATGCAGCTGATATTAATACACAGCATGAAGGTAATGAACTGTTCCCGATGAAAACTTTACAGATTCAAAACAGCCAGGGAGAGACGGTTAAGGATTACAACCCGGGAGGCCTTTATATTACGAAAACAGAAATAACCGAGAAGCTGCTGACTCTTACCAGAATGCAGAAGAACGGTGACACCTTTTCAGAAGCGGCGGAAGATCACATTGTGAACAATGCGGCTGATGAAGATTCGGCATTTGGTATGACGACCCAGGTCACCGAAAAGAAGCAGACAGAGATGATTCTGCGGGTAGGCGAGGAACTAAAAGTGAAAACGCCTCAGGTGGTAAGAAGCCGTCAGGTAGTACTGGAAGGTAATCATACCGTATCAATTAAAGCAAAAGAAAAGAGTGAAAACCTCTATTACGTATATGCATATGGTAAACTGGACAGTATCTATGCCAATGCTAATGCGGCTATCCGAAGAGCAGATGAAATGCTGGGAGTGGTAGTGGACAATCATCAGAAATATGTATGGGAACGTGGTAATAAGGAAGATGAAATGGAATTGGATCTTGCAAAAGTACCTGCTGTCATGAAGAGCGGGGAAATGGATGTGGCGAAACTGAAACAATCCCTGAGTGATAAAACAGTTCTCGATTTGAGCGGCTGTACACTTGATATGGTACTTTACTATGTGAGCCACGGTTACCCTGTACTGGTACAGACTTCGGAAGGAGTCAGAGTTATGGTTGGATATGACAACTTTAATACAATACTGCTGAAACCGGGAGAAGAAGAATCCTATTATTATCCATCGGATGACAGTAAGGAACTATTCGAAAAATCGGGGAATATATTTATCACATATATTAATTAAGAGGACGCCCTGGCTATCAGCTGGGGCGTTTCATCAATATAAGTTATTTTTTATTCTCTGAATGTAACTGCCAATATGTGGATATGCTAAAAATAACAGAAGACAACATACAAAACGTAAAAAAAGACATAATGAAAGACATAATGTAAGAAGAAAGAGAGGTAAAGAAAATGGATGAAAGAATAAAAACCCTGGCACACAATCTGGTGAATTATTCCTGTGAGGTGAAGGAAAATGACAAAGTGTACATTCACTATATTGGAGAGGATACACAGGAACTGGCGAGGCAGATTATAAAAGAAGTCTATGCTGCAAAGGGAATCCCGTTTATCCGATTTATCAGCAACAAAGTCCAGAGGGATATTCTGATGGAGTGTACCCAGGAACAGGTAGAGCTGATGGCAGAGGTAGACGGGCTGGAGATGTCTAAAATGGATTGCTATATTGGCATCCGCGGTTCCAATAATGTCTCCGAATTATCCGATGTACCGGCAGAAAAAATGGCGATATACGATAAATATTACAATACCCCGGTACATCATGAAATCCGGGTAAAAAAGACAAGGTGGGTAGTGCTTCGGTATCCGAACGCTTCTATGGCACAGCTTTCCAATTCCAGTACGGAGGCATTCGAAGACTTTTACTTTAAAGTCTGCAACCTGGATTACGGGAAAATGGACCGGGCGATGCAAAACCTTAAGGCTTACATGGAACGTACAGACAGGGTTCGCATGACAGGTCCAGGCACAGATCTGACCTTTTCTATCAAAGGAATGAATGCAATCCCTTGTGCTGGCAAATGTAACATTCCTGACGGAGAGGTTTATACTGCGCCAATCAGAGATTCAGTAAACGGGACATTGGCTTATAATACTCCGTCTCTGTATCAGGGCTTTACTTATGAAAATATTGTGCTCACTTTTGAAAACGGAAAAATAGTGAATGCAACTGCAAACGATACGAAGAGGATCAACGAGGTCTTCGATATGGATGAGGGAGCAAGATATATCGGTGAATTTGCCATTGGAGTAAATCCCTACGTGCTGGAACCAATGAAAGATATCCTGTTTGATGAGAAGATCATGGGATCTATCCATTTTACGCCAGGCAGCTGCTATGATGATGCTTACAATGGCAACCATTCCTCCATCCACTGGGATCTTGTATGGATACAAAGAGCAGAATATGGCGGCGGAGAAATTTATTTTGACGATGTACTGATCCGCAAGGATGGAAAGTTCGTGGTTCCGGAACTGGAGTGCTTAAATCCGGAAAATTTAATCTAGATAACGAAATACAGAATAAGGAGAATACAGCCAAGAGCATGCGGCAGGCCGCTGACAGATGGATTCAAAAACAGACGCTTCCGGGCGTCTGTTTTTATGATTATTTTCATGGTATTCATAAATCCATTTCAGGAATTGACCAATGTTCCAGATAGGCAGCCTCGGATGTTGGCGGATAATACATTTCCACCCCAAAAGCAGCAGTACGGATCTGATGCTGCTTCAGCCAGCGCTCCATGAACTTGTCGGCTTTAAATACCACATCTCCATATAACTGGGAGATATTTTCAGCCTCAAATCCGCAGACCAGATATTCGCAGGCAGGCATTTTAAAGGTCTGGTATCCCTGCGCGGGGGTCCCGGGTATATTTTCGGCCCCTGCCATATAGATGCAGTTCCCAGGCTTTGCATTTCCCATATACAGGGCACCAAGTTCATTGCCTCCCGGGAGCAGGTTTGGAATCAGGGATTTGATTTTATGAAAATCCTCCCAGAGCCTTGCCCCCGCAGCAACGCCCGTAGTTTCCCCGCCCATGAGCTGTTCAATAGGGATCTCTCCTTCTATGCCGGCAAATACTCTGGGATGTTCCAGTTTTCGGCGGAAGATTTCCAGAACCATTCCATCTGTGATCAGTGGAACATCCTCATCAACCATTACATAGTTTAAGATCAGATCCGGCTTTACAAAGTGGTTCAGAACCACTGGTTCTGCCCGATACTGTTCCGGGGTAATGCCAAAGGTTTCTTTAAATGCTCTTGTGAAATTGGAATGGCTGGAAAAACCAAACTCCATTGCAATATCCACAATGCGGCTGTTGCTGGATTTCAGAACTTCAGAAGTCTTTGACAGCTTCCTCATTTTAATATAGTCATAAACCGTTTTGTTAACGAGACGGTTAAAAAGCCTCTGAAAATAAAAAGGGGATAATGAGGCGATATTTGCCAGCGTTTCTATTTTCAAATCTTCGTTCAGGTGTTGTTCAATATAATCTACAGATGCCTGTATGGATTCCCATGCGTGCATAACTTGCACCTCCTTTGATTGGTATGGCCTGCATTGCGCAATGTACAGTAGATAGAATATATCATATTCAGACACATTATGCTTATCAAAGAGTGCTCTATTTTCTTCAAAATTCTATCAATATTGTTAAGAGATATTAAATAAATGTTACAATTGTGAGGAAAGTACAAACTTACATCACAATATTTCGCTAAAATATCCCTATTCTGGAATGATTGGGGAGAAATTGATGGCTATTTTAATTAAAAATATTACAAAATCTTTTACAAAGAATGACGACTCAAAAATGCTGGCTATTCTTGAAAACCTTTCCCTGAGTATTGAGAAGCAGGAGTTTGTTTCTTTTGTAGGGCCCTCCGGGTGTGGAAAGTCCACGCTGCTTAGAATTATGGCTGGATTGCTGGATTCAGAGGAAGGAACTGTGGAGATTGGCGGAGAAGTTGTAAAAGGACCCAGCAAGGAGAGAATGATGGTATTTCAGGATTATGTACTTTTTCCCTGGATGACCGTTTACCACAATATTGCCATAGGCCTTAAAATTGGAAAAAATGACAAGGAAAGAATACAGAAAAAAGTGGATTGGGCAATTGATCTGGTGGGTCTGAAAGGATTTGAGGAATCCTATCCGAATCAATTATCCGGTGGAATGAAGCAGAGAGTGGCGATTGCCAGGGCACTCGTTATGAATCCCGGGATATTGTTGATGGATGAACCCTTTGGGGCACTGGACTCCTTCACCCGTATGAAATTACAGGATGAATTGGTACGCCTTTGCAGCAGAAAAGAATTTACCACCTGTTTTGTAACCCACGATTGTGAAGAAGCTGTATACTTATCTGACAAGATAGTTGTATTTACAAATTCACCTGCGGAAATTAAAGAAATTATTACAGTGGATTTACCAAAGCCCAGAAACAGGACAAGCCCGGAATTTCAGGCGATCAGAAACAGGATTCTGGAACTGGGTATCGGTGCTTAAAGGCAGTTAAGTATAGGGGAAATAGAAATCTGAAAATAAATATGAGGAGCACAGAAATGGAAACAGCAACGTTTAGAACCTTGATTGGAGACATGGCTTTGAAATACCAGAATCGCCGCTTTGTCACCTGCGCGAGAACACTTCGGTCCCTTACCTATATAGAATTGCGGGAAAAGATTGATGCAATGAGCCTTCATCTTCGGGCATTGGGACTACAAAAAGAAGATAAAGTCTTACTTATGATGGAAAACAGTATTGAGTTTGCCATTACCTACTTTGGAGTTACAGACACCGGTGCGGTGGTAATTCCAGTCAATACATATTTAAAGGAAGCGGAGCTTTCTTATCTCATCAAGGATTCTCAGGCAAAAGCAATAATAACGACAGGGGAATTCGTTGAAACTATCCCAGAGAAATACCGAGAGAAACAACTGTCTGCAGAGGATGGCCATATTGTTCTGGACATTGGGCTGGTGCCTCCCGCAGAAAATACGCTTCAAATCCCGGCGGCAAAGCCGGATCTGCAACCGGATGATACTGCAATGATGCTTTATACTTCTGGGACTACGGGGCATCCCAAAGGTGTGATTCTAAGCTATGGGAATCTGCTGGCGAAGGCAGAGCATATCGCGGCAGCACATCAGCTGTCAGAACAGGATGTGGCGCTCTGCGTACTTCCGTGGTTTCATATTAACGGGCTGGTAATCACTCTGATTACGCCTTTATTTTCCGGTGGAAGTATTGTCATAGGTGGTAAATTCAGTGTGCGTAACTTTTGGAAGGATATTGAGAAATATAAGACTACCTGGTTTAGCGGTGTTCCAACCATGTATTCCCACTTGCTGGCAAAAGGTATCCCGGAGGATGTGGATTTCGGTTCCATGCGCTTTGCAAGATCCGCGTCGTCCCCTTTGCCGGTAGCAGTGCTGGAGGAGTTTGAACGGAGATGCAAAATGCCTATTATAGAATCCTATGGCATAACGGAAGGCTGCAGCCAGATTACAACCAACCCTATGCCGCCTCTTGCCAGAAAGCCTGGTTCTGTGGGCATTACCTTTGGAAATGAGATCAAAATCGTGGATTCAGAGATGAATGAATTGCCGGCAGGCGCTCTGGGTGAAGTTCTGATCAGAGGAAATAACATCACGAAAGGGTATTTCCATAAGGAGGAAGAGACGAAGAATGCGTTTACGGGAGAATGGTTTCATTCCGGGGATCTGGGATATCTGGACGAGGATGGATACCTGTTTTTAGATGGGAGAATTAAAGAGTTAATAAACCGTGCGGGAGAAAAGTTTTCTCCCAGGGAGGTAGATGAGGTTATCTATCAGATGGATGGAGTGGAGCTTGCAGCTACCGTAGGCGTGCCGGATGCTGTGTATGGGGAAGAAGTGGCAGCTTATATCAAGGTAAAGGAAGACAGCAGCCTGGGTAAAGAGGATGTAATATCCTATTGCAAAGAACGGATAGCAAGCTATAAAGTACCGCGTATGGTATTTTTTGTAGATGATATTCCCAAAGGAGGAAACGGGAAGATTCAGCGCTTAAAACTAGTGGAGATATTTAAGAAAGGACAAGAGCATGTTTCAAATCAGGCTCAAGGGGTAAAAGGATGACAAAGTGGAAAAAAATAGTAGGTCTGGCGGCGGCGGCAGCCATTTTAGTATGCGGATGCGGAGCAGGGGAGACAGCTACATCAGCAGGATCAGCAGAAACATCAGCAGGGACAGCGGCTGATACCGCGGCAGGGGATGAATCCGGTGGCGCTGCACAGGAGACGGCAGACAGTACGGAAGGAACCGGAGACGGCAGCGAAGCAGCGGGGGGAGTCAGCAGTGAAGCAGCAGGGGGAGACAGCAGTGAAGCAGCGGGGGGAGATAATAGTGAAGCTGCAGGCAGTGAAAACAGTGAGACAGCTGACGGTGATAACGTAATACGGGTTGGCTCCATACTGGCACTGGGGACGGCAACCCCTTTTGTTGCCCAGGAAAACGGATTATTTGAAGAAAGTAATATTTCGATTGAAGTAACTCAGTTTGCAGACGGTTCTGCTCTGATGGAAGCCTTTGCAGCAGGGGAGCTGGATGTGGCGCTGTCTGGCGTAATACCGGTTGCTACCTGGATATCAAAAGGAATAGACATGAAAGTCGTTGCATCAGCCAATGGAGGCGGACATGTACTGATGACCAGGAATGATACGGGAATTACCTCTGTAGAGGATTTAAAAGGGAAGACTATCGCAGAGCCGAATATTGCTACTGTGACAGATGCGCTGCTAAGAAGTAAAATACTGGGGGATGCAGGTCTGGATCCTGATATGGATGTTACCCTGATACCGGGGATGAAGCCTGCTGATATGGCTACCGTTTTGATGGTGACAAAGGAAGTGGATGCAATGATTACCTGGGAACCATTTGCGGCACAGGCCGAAGAAGATTATGAAGATATTGTAGTTCTCTATGATTCCTCAAAGGAAATTAAGGAAGAGACCGGAAGCAATGCATTTTATCCGGTTAATGTAGTGGCGGCAAATCAGGACTTTATTGATAACCGTCCGGAAGATCTGGACAAGTTCCTGGAAATTTATAAGAAGACTGTAGATTATATCAACACGGATCCCGGTGCAAATGCAGTACTGGGTAAGGTTCTGGATATGGATGAATCCACGATCAAGAGTGCCAGAGAACGAATTGATTATACATTTGATATCGATGAGGCGGGAACGCTTGAGACTTTGCAGTGGGCAGCCGATCTGGGCTATATTGACAAGGTACCGGATAAATCAGAAATTTTTTACGAGAAAAAATAGAGAGGTTTTTAAATTCTTATGAAATATAGAGCAAAACCGTTTTTACAGGGTTGTATAACCATTATTGTCGTAATTATCTTATGGAGCATTGCTTCTAAAACGGGGCTGTTTGGGAAATTGGATCCGGATACTGCAAAGCTGCTGCTGCCCATGCCAAATGTGGTGGCGGCAGAATTTGTGGATATGATCAAAAGCGGATATCTGCTCAGTAATATCTGGGTCAGTATGCAGCGCGTCCTGATTGGATTCGGAATTGCAGTTGCAATCGGACTGCCCCTTGGAATCATCATGGGCATCAGCGAAAATGTCCGTAATTTTATTTACCCGCTGGTTCGTTTTTTTTCGCCCATACCAGGCGTTGCATGGGTACCGCTTGCAATTCTCTGGTTCGGCCTTGGGAATAATGCAGCGATCTTTATAATCGTAATGGGGTCATTGTCTCCGATTATTGTAAATTCCCTTCAGGGAGTTCTGAATGTAGACAAGAAGCTCTATGACGTACTCAGTATTATGGAGGCAAATACCTGGCAGATCGTAAAATACTGTATCATACCAAGCATTATCCCCTATATTGTCTCAGGATTTAAGCTGGGTCTGGGTTTTGCCTGGAGGGTAGTTATTGCAGCTGAAATGGTTGGCGTGCCAAAAGGACTCGGCTACGTGTTAAGCGTGGGAAGAAATACGGCAAATACGTCCGTTACCATCATTACGATTATCAGCCTTGGCATTATTATGATGCTTATGGAAGAAGTATTATTCCGGTTTCTGGAGAACCGAACGAATCAATGGAAAAAATGGGAGTAAAATAAGCCGCAGCATATGCGGCGCTGGAGGAATTATATGATTTTTTCATCTTATCAATTTATACTGGTATTCCTGCCGGTAGTGGCGATTGTGTATGGCATACTGAATCGCTTCCATTACTATTACCTGTCAAAGGTATGGATGGTTCTTGCATCCATGTATTTTTATGCACAGGGGAGTCCGGATTTCTTTCCGTTCTTTTTGGGAAGTGTCTTTGCTAACTATATTGTTGGAACGACCCTGTGCAGGATGCAAAATGACAAATACAGGTTAGAGCGTAAGATACTTATGCTCATAGGCGTACTGGGAAATGTTGCGTTACTTGGCTATTACAAATATTATGATTTCTTTATCGAAAATGTCAATCAGATAGCGGGCACAGACTTTTTACTGAAACGAATAGCGCTGCCGATTGGTATTTCCTTTTTCACCTTCCAGTTAATTGCATTTCTGGTTGATTCCTATCGGGGGGAGACGAAAGAGTACGGTGTTTTGGAATATCTGTTATTTATAACATTTTTCCCTCAATTGATTGTTGGACCGATTGTACACCACAAAGAGATTACACCGCAGTTTGAAAATAATGAGAATATGAAACTGAACTATCGCAATATTGCGCTGGGAGTTTTTATATTCGCTATAGGCTGCGGCAAGAAAATGCTGCTGGCAGATCCGCTGAACAACAGTGCGGCTGATTTCTACAGCTCTATCAAAGATACCGCAACCATGTGGGAATCCTGGTTTTATACCATAGAATATTCCGTATCCTATTATTTTGACCTGTCCGGCTATACGGATATGGCAATCGGACTGGGACTGTTTTTCAATATAAAGCTGCCGGAGAACTTTAATGCTCCGTTTCGTGCCAGCAATTTCAAGGTATATTGGCAGAGACAGCATATGACGCTGTCAAGATTCCTCGGAGGATACGTGTTTAAAAATGTATTCAAAAAAGGTGTGAAATGGAGGAACTATTACATAGCCACGATGGTAACCTTTTTAGTATCGGGTATCTGGCATGGAGCAGGATGGAACTTTATAATCTGGGGACTCATGAATGGCGTCCTGGTTTGTATCGGCGCATATCAGAGCTATCACAAAAAAGAACCGCCATATCTGGTGGGCGTTATCATTACTTTTTTCTTTATTGTGCTGACCAGGGTTATCTTCGTGGCATCCGATATGCACGATACCTGGGTGGTTTATAAAGGGATGTTTGACTTTAAAGCACTGATAGATATGGGAGCAGCTCAGGTATGGCAGCAGGTTTCCCATTTTGTGGCGGATCGTCAGACTGTGGGGCTGATTACGGTAATCGGGCTTCTGATCTGCTGGTTTGCGCCAACCACCAAAACAATGGCGGAGAGATTTAAGCCGAATGCTTTGCATTTCTTATATGCAGGGACGCTGCTTGCGATTTGTATCTGTAAAATGAATCAGGTAGTACAGTTCCTGTACTTTCAGTTTTAGGAGGACAGCGAATGAAGTATAAAAAATGGGCAGTCGGATTCCTGGTATTTGTATTGGCAGTATTTGGATTTATCTGCGGGATGAATTATTTTGTGGATCCTTTTGGATACTTTACGTTTCGGGGAGGAGATTATGACACCCTTGGCACAATAGAAGTAAATGACAATAATTACAGCAGGTTCTTTAAAGCAGAACATGTAAAGAATTATCAGGACGAATACGATGCTTATATCATAGGCGGTTCCAAGGCGGGAACATACCTTGCGGACAAAATGAGTGAGATAGACGGATATCGTTATTACAATATGTTTTCCACGGTTGGCAACTTTTATGAATATTATATGAATACAAAATATCTGGTGGAAAATACAAATGTAAAAAAGATTGTGCTGAATATCAGCGGCGGGGAAGTCCGCAGATATGACGCAGAACACGTGGGGGATCTGTATAAGGTACCGGCATTGATTTCTGGAAAATCCCAGGCGATGGAATTTATTGATTTTCTGTTAAAAGATGTAACGGTAAGCCTGGGTGAGCTGAAAGAGAAATGGACAAACCCGGAAAAACAGACTTTTTATCCGGAGATCGGAGATGGTGCGAGGAATCTGGAAAAGTATTATTTACGAAGGGATGAGGATCCAAAAAAGTTCACAGAGAAGTATGTTACAAATAAAATCGATAAACATTTAAAAACACTCTTTACAAAACCTAGTGAAAGGCCTTATTATGAAGAGAACCTAAACGCTTTCAAAATGTTAAAAAAGGTGTGCGATGATAATAATGTGGAACTGATGGTGATTATAGCCCCATCTTTTATCGGTGAGATGAGTGAACATGAGAGTGAAGACTACTGGCAGTTCTTATATGACATGATATCAGTTACAGATGTCTGGGATTTCAGCGGTTATAACGAAATAGATCTGAATCCCTATAATTTTTATAATGAAGGCCATTTCTTCTATGAAGTTTATGAATTAATGGTTGATACAATAAAAGGCACACGTTCCTATGAAGGATTTGGCACTTACGTTACAAAACGAAATGCGTATGAACATATTGAAAAGCGTAAGAATGAATATTACAAATTGAAGAAAGAATATGAAGAGACAGGCACCGTGAAATTAGGTGGATTTGACGATGCCAGCAGAATTCGTTAGGAGTAGTGTGAAATGAGGAAAAACCGTATTTTAGTTGTTGAGGATGAATTAAAACTGGCCAGGACGTTGTCAGATTTTTTGAAAATCAATGGATATGAGGTAATTGTTGCCTATGACGGTCAGCAGGCCGTAGAACTCTTTTATCAGAACATGCATAAATTAGATCTGGTGCTGCTGGATATTATGCTGCCGCATCTGAATGGATTTGAGGTACTGGGTGAAATTCGCCGGAAATCAGAAGTACCTGTAATTCTGCTCACTGCTAAAAATGCGATTACAGACCAGTTAAATGGTTTTAATAAAGGGGCGGATGATTATATAACCAAGCCCTATACACTTGCAATTATAAAAGCTCATGTTGAAGCGGTTCTAAAGCGTGCGGGGAAACTTAAGGATGTTTTATTTGCCGGAGAGCTTAAGATTGAGATTGCAAGCCAGAAAGTTTACTTAAAAGATGAATTTATGGAAACTACGCCAAAGGAATTTGAACTTTTGGTGTATTTCCTGGAAAATGAAAACGTTGTACTCTCCAGGGAAGCGATTCTAAATTCCGTCTGGGGATATGATTATAACGGAGATACCAGGACGGTTGACACCATCGTGAAGCAGCTTCGGAAAAAAATGACAGATCAATGTCCATATATTAAATCTGTCTACGGCGTGGGGTATCTCTTTGGGGTAGGAGAACATGATTAAAAAAATAAAAGGAAATATGATCATGATGCAATGGGCATTCCTCCTGATAGTTGTTGGCGGAAGCAGTCTTGTATTCAGTCTTTTTGCAACAGATTACTATGTCGGACAGAAGAGCAAAATGATGGAAGAAGTATTTGAAGAAATAAAATCGGTGGATTTAAAGAAGATAGACAGTGATGATAAGAATCTATTTAAAAGTTATGAGAATGAGAACTTTTCCTTTGTTATTGCAGATGCTAATTTTGAACCTATTTATACAACAAGAAAGTCTGGACCAAAAGCGCAGGTGTACAAAAATGTGAATCTGCATATTGAGGATTTTACGGAACAGCCCAAGATTCGAAGGAATATGTCAAAGGTGATGGGACTGATTCGTTTTCCCGGAATTATCAAACAGGATGGGAACCTGTATTATGTGAGCATCAAGGAAGAAATTAAGTCGGCATACAGTTCCTTTAAATATACCCAGACTTTCCTTGGTGTAGTCATCATTATCTCGTTGCTGGTTGGAAGCCTTATCATGTATATACTTTCAAACCGGATCTCAAATCCGATTGAGGAAATCGGTGAGGTTGCAAAACGGGTTGCAAAGCGGGATTTCACCAGGAAGGCGAGTACGGATACTTCCTTTCAGGAAATTAACAGCCTGGCGGCAAATATCAACTCCATGTCGGACCAGATTCAGGAATATGTACAGCGGCTGGAAGGAGATAAGGACCGTCTGGAAATAGAAAATGTGCAGCAGGGTAAGATAGATGAAGTCCGTAAAGAGTTTATGGCGAATATCTCCCATGAATTAAAGACTCCGCTTACGGTCATTTCCAGCCAGGTCGAGATGCTGCAATGCATGGGCGATGAGATAGACAGGGAATACTATTACAATTCAATTGTGGAAGAGGTATCCAAGATGTCTGATATGATTGGAAATATGTTGAATCTCACTGTAATAGAGCACCATATGGATACCATGCAGATGGGCAAAGTGAATTTAAGCGAAATGATGCAGTATCTCATGCTCAAATATGATGCCCTGTTCCGACAGAGCCAGATTAAATGTAATTACCATATAGAACCGGAATGCTTTGTAATGGGTAATCGCGTATTTCTGGAACAGGCAGTCGGAAACTTTGTGATGAATGCATTTAACCATACGTTGCAGGGCAGCCTTGTGGAAATCAGCCTGTCGAGAAAAGAAGGCGATGTTTTTATCGAGGTTTACAATGAAGGAGAGCCTATTCCCGAAGAAGATCTTGATAAGATCTGGCGTAGCTTTTATATGAAAGGTGACAACGGAGCTATTCAGGAAGAAGAAAGATCCATGCATGCCGGTCTTGGGCTTTATATTGTCCGAAGCATTGTGGGGCTGCATCATGGTGAATGCGGTGCTGTCAATGTGGATAATGGCGTGGAATTCTGGATGAAGCTTCCGGGCAAAGTGTCTGGAGGCGAAACGGGTGAAAACCGGAAGAAGCATGGCAAAAAAGGGATTAACAGCATAGATATGAATGTAGAAGTGTAACAGAACAGGAAGCCTGAAGCAGTTAAGGAAACCTGAAACAGATAATGAATGATAAAGTACAGTCTGAATGACCTCTGGAGTATTATAAAACATACTTCGGACCCTTTAAATTGGGAAAGGAAGTTCAGATTGTACTTTTTCTTTTTTGATAAAAATTTGGAAACTATTTTTGCAAAAATGTATTATAATAGAGAATATCCGGTTTATAGAATAAGTACGGGTAATAATAATACAGCATGAATTGATAATCCATGCTGTACAGAGATGGAATAAATATTTTTATAAAGAGAGAAAAGAGGTGTATTCTATGAATTCAGTAATTTGGGCAGCAGGAGGAACCGGTTTTACATTTTTAATGACATCACTTGGGGCTGCAATGGTATTTTTTTTCCGGGGGAAAGTAAATGACGGAATCCAACGTATTTTTCTGGGATTTGCAGCAGGAGTTATGATTGCTGCATCTGTCTGGTCGCTGCTGATACCGGCAATAGACGAGGCACAGGCACAGGGGCAGATTGCATGGCTTCCGGCAGCAGGAGGATTTTTACTTGGCGGCGCGTTTCTTTTGCTTCTGGATTCGCTGCTTCCCCATCTGCATCCGGGAAGTAAAGAACAGGAGGGTGTATCGGCATCCTGGAAAAGAACGACTTTGCTTGTATTTGCAGTAACCCTTCACAATATTCCCGAGGGAATGGCAGTGGGTCTGTCTTTCGCTCTGGCAGCCCAGCATGGAGGGGATCCGGCTTTATATGCTGGTGCTTTTGCATTGGCAATCGGTATTGGAATTCAGAACTTTCCCGAAGGAGCGGCAATATCACTTCCTCTGAAGCGGGAAGGCGTCAGCACGGGGAAATCATTTTTGTATGGGAGTATGTCAGGTATTGTAGAACCGATTTTTGGAGTTCTAACCGTCCTGGTAGCGAGAAACATAGAGCCCTATATGCCCTGGCTCCTTTCCTTTGCAGCAGGAGCCATGATCTATGTGGTTGTAGAAGAACTGATCCCGGAGGCACATCTGGGAGAACATTCCAATGTTGGTACAATGGGTGTAATGGCGGGATTTTTGATTATGATGATTTTAGATGTGGCATTGGGGTAAGGCATAAAGTAATTAGCACAGCCTAGAGCGTGTTTTAAAATTGCTTTCTGGCAGCTGTGCGTCACAGTTTGTGGGAGATTTGTCCCGAATGAAGGGCACGTAGCGTGCTACGTAACCTGAATTCGGGGCAAATATGCCGCAAAGTGGGGCGTGCGGATGGCGGGAATGAATTTTAAAACACGCTCTAGGGCAATCCCTTGGCAGAAAATTGGCAAAAAACAGGAAATAAATTGAATTTACTATTGTTTCCAAAGCAGTGTCTGTTATAATAGAAATAATAAATGAAGATCGTAGATCGTTGTTGCATTTTGTAATGATATAACAGAGGGGCTTTTAAGCATGGATAATAAAAAACAAAGTACACCGGCAGCTGAAATAGAATCCAGAAATCAGGAACTGGAAAATATAACCAATAATGTTCCGGGAGCAATCTTCTGCTGCAAATATGATGATCAGTTAACCCTGACACAGATGAGCGATTCCTTTTTAGAGATGTTCGGCTATACAAAAAAAGAAATAGAGGAAAAATTTGCAAACAGTTTCTGGCTAATGATCGACGAGAGAGATCGTGAGTCTTCGCTCAAAGAAGTAAAGGAGCAGCTTGCCCACAGCAATAAAAAGGAGATTGAGTACCGCATTCGAAAGAAGGACGGCAGTGTTGCATGGATTCTGGATAATGGCAGGCTGATTTCCTCCGGGGATGGGAGCGGTATCTTCTATTGTGTACTGGTGGATGTTACAAAAGGCAAACTGGCTCAGGAAGAGCTGGCTATGAGTCTGGAACGCCATCAGATCATAATGGATCAGACGAATGATATTGTTTTTGAATGGGATATTAAGAAGGACAGTCTCAGCTTTTCAGCAAACTGGGAGAAGAAGTTTCATTATGAACCAATCAGAGAAAATTTCTTTGCCTCGATTACTTATAAATCCCATGTTTTCCAGGAAGATTTGCCGGATTTTCGAAATGCATTTGAGCAGATTAAAAATGGCCAGGGCTACCGGGAGATAGAAGCCCGGGTCAAAAAGACGGATGATGAGTACATCTGGTGCAGATTCCGCCTTACAGCCCAGTATAATAACGAGGGTATTCCGGTTAAGGCTGTGGGAGTCATCATTGATATTGACAATGAGAAGAAGAATTCCCAGCAGCTGTTAGAAAAGGCAGAGAGAGATCCGCTGACGAAACTTTACAATAAAGGGACGGCACATGCTCTGATTGAGAACTTTTTGCACCGGGGAAATATCGATAAGCAGTCTGCACTGATGATCATTGATATTGATGATTTTAAGATAGTAAATGATACCATGGGGCATTTATTTGGGGATGCATTTCTCATGGAAATTACATCGGAGGTACGTAAGCTGTTCCGTGAGTCTGATATCGTGGGCCGCATAGGCGGCGATGAATTTATAGCATTTATTAAAGGCATCCCGGGGAAAGACCTGGTATTCCAGAAAGCTGGACAGGTGGTAGAGGCATTCCGCAATATGCCCATGCAGGAGAGCTGGGACAAGCCCATTTCCTGCAGCATAGGGATTTCCATTTTTCCGGATGATGGTGTGCAGTTCCAGGAATTGTACAAAAAGGCAGATTGCGCTTTGTACCAGGCAAAAAAACAGGGTAAGAACCAATATGTGCATTATGATCATTCTATTGGCGATGGGTTTATAGGAATGCCGGTTACAATGCCAACGGCAGTCAATGAGAAGATTGACTCTAACGAAGGGCAGGGGAACACCCTGAATACAAAGCTGGTGGAGTACATATTTAAAATTCTCTATAAATCCATTGATGTGGAAGCTGCGGTCAGTGCAATTCTGGAACTGGTAGGACGCCAGTTTAATGTAAGCCGCGCATATATCTTTGAAAATACCGAGGATGACCGTTTTTGCAGCAATACATTTGAATGGTGCAACACAGGTGTCAAGGAAGAAATTGACAATCTGAAGCATGTATCCTATGAAGTGGATCTGGGAGGAAGTTACGTAACGAACTTTAATGAAGACGGAATTTTCTACTGCAGGAATATAATGGAATTACCCAAAAAACACAAAGATATCCTGGAGCCACAGGGAATTAAGTCCATGCTCCAGTGTGCGATTACGGATAATGGAGTGTTTAAAGGTTATGTGGGATTTGACGAATGCAGGATGAACCGGTTCTGGACTCAGGAACAGATCACCACCCTGATATTTACCAGCGAAATATTAAGTACCTTTCTGTTAAAAAAACGTGCCCAGGACAGGGTGGTACAGTCCCTGGAAGGAATGCAGAATATATTGGATAATCAAAATTCCTGGATATATGTAATTGGTGCAGAAACTTTTGAGATGTATTATATCAATCAAAAGACAAGATCCCTGGTACCGGATGTAAAAGAAGGCATGCGTTGTTATCAGGAGTTCTTTAATCGGGAGGAGCCTTGCGATAACTGCCCCGTAAAAGATTTAAGTGCAGCCGTAAAAAACTGTACCAAAGAATTTTATAATCCGGTTCTAAATGTCTGGTCCAGTGCAGATGCATCGTTGATTAAGTGGAAGGGAAAAGAAGCAGTTCTGCTTTGCTGCCATGATATTACAAAATACAAGATAAACAGTTAATAAAAACCAGCGTCGGAACAATACGTGTCCGCGCTGGTTTTTTAATATAGGTTTAAGCATTGAACATGATCCGTTCACTGCTGAATGCTTTTGCAATTATAGCAGTTACAGCACCGCCCACCACAACGGTTATGCCAAGGGTCATGGCAAAGTGAAGTACGGTTAATTCTCTGGTGAAGATTTCTCCAAGTGCAATGCTGCAGTTATAGATCGGTATCAGGTATTCGTAAGTCGAATGTCCTGAAGAAGGGGAAATCATGGTGAACATTCCTGCAACAATAACAATGATGTATAAAGGCGTTACGTAAGAAGCAGCTTCTTTTACAGTACGGGCAAATACGGATACAATGCCCACAAGTGCCACATATAAAAATGCGAGAGCGATAATAATTGCTGCCATCATGATAATCTGTCCTGGGGTAAAGGTAACGCTTATATTTTCTGCACCCATAGATGACATTGTTTTGGGAAGTGAAACCGTTAAAGCTATAATATATACCGAAGCGGACATAATGGACAGCGTCATCAGTGCCAGCAATTTTCCAAGAGCAATATCAAATCGGCTGATCGGCGTTACCAGCATGCTTGCCAGGGTACCGCGTTCCTTTTCTCCGGTAATGGAGTCTGTACCAAGAGACATGGTACCTGCAAATAAAAGGATGGTTACCAGGTAAGGCAGCAGCATGGCAAGGAACTGTCCGGAAGCTTTTGCGTCATCCTGAATAATGGAATTCTGATTCGTGTTGTCAATTGTAAATATGGTCAGTACATCCAGGTTGCCCAGACGGTCAGCTAATAATGCTTTTTGATAGCCGTTCAGAGATGTCATAAAAGAATCGTGGGCATGCTGGGAGTAATTTTCCGAGGGGTTGTAAAATGTCTGGATGTCAGGAATCGGATCCCCTTCTTTGTAGTCTGCAATCTGTTGTCTGAAATCCTCAGGGAAGACAACCAGAAGATCTACTTTTCCGTTATAAATGCCATCTTTTGCGCTGTCTAAAGACTCATCTGCATGTACATAGGTAACATTAGCTTTCCCGAAGAAATCTTCCATATGTTTTGCCATATCTTCCGGTGCATTCTGTATAGATACAATGGGGATGTGTTCTTTGGTATTCTGGGACTCTTTATTCCCCAGATATCCCATCAGGCTGTATATTCCCACCATCAGAACTACCGGGAGGATAAACAGTGAAAATATCATCTTAGAGTCTTTAAAGACACGTTTTAATTCTTTGCAATAAATTGCTTTTGTTCCGTTCATGGTTATACCACCTTTCCATAAGTCTGGTACAGTTTAAAGAAAGCATCCTCCAGATCATCGCATTCAGTCTGGTCTAAAATATCTTCCAGCGTACCCTCTATTTTCAATTCCCCATCAATAATAATAGCAATACGGTCACAAAGCTTTTCTGCTTCAGACATGATATGGGTAGACATGATAATTAATTTACCTTCTGCTTTGAGCTTCTGCAGGTAATCCGTAACTGCGCGTGCTGTTATGATATCCAGACCTGTAGTAGGTTCATCAAATATAATTACCTTGGGGTCGTGAATTAAGCTTACCGCAATGGCTGCTTTCTGCTTCATCCCAGTGGACAGTTCTTCAATTTTTTTATCTTCAAACTCCTTGATTCCAAAATGCTTAAAAAGCTCATCCCGACGCTGGTTGATGGTTTCCTCAGAGAGGCCGTGCAGCTTTCCGAAAAATCCCATAAGGTATTTGGGAGAAAACTGGGGATCCAGTTTGATCTCATTAGTTAAAAATCCTATGTTTTCACGAACTTTGGCTGAATCCTTGATCGTGTCGTATCCACAGACTGATATGCTTCCGCTGGTCGGTTTCAAAAGAGTAGCCATACAACGAAGGGTAGTGGTTTTACCGGCTCCGTTAGTACCCAGCAGGCCGAAGATTTCACCTTCGTGTGCTTCCAGGTTAAGATTGGAAACTGCAATTTTCTTCGTGTTTTTTGCTTTTTGTTCTTTCTGCTGTTTCTTGTTCAGGTGATAGATTTTGGAAAGATTTTTGATTTCTACCATAATATGTCCTTTCTGTTGCTATTGATTTTTGGGTTTGGATAATTTTAAAGAGGTTATGGAATAGACCAGAACCTGCAATAACCAGATTGATCCGACTATTAAAAATGGACTTATGCCAATTTCAAAAAACGGTCCCACCAGGATTAACACAATTAAAATGACCACATAAAAGATCTGAGAAACACGGAATGCTTTATATGCTGACTTATAAGCCACCTGTTTTTCCTGCTCATCACAGCTTTTCAGCCATTGTTTCTGGAAATTAAAATCCAGAGGATCCCCTTTCTTTTCGGGGTTGATATCCTGATCCAGACTGACAATTTTCCTCTGCAGAAATGCCAGTAAGAAGGATAATGTAATGAAAGCCAGCATGCAGATCATTTTTACAGCATTACCGTTTTTATGCAGGTCCAAAACGCTGATACAAAAAGCGGTCATCGACAGAATAGGTCCGATCTCACTGGCGATCAGGGAGATGGAAAGCTTCCGTTCTGTTTTTGCAATGTAATCGGAATCCTCCTGATCCCAAAGCTGGAATTCTTTTTTTGAAATACGGTATAATACATAAGCTATTAAAAGTGCTGCGGCATCAAATACAATACTCATATATATGGAGTAGCTGATTAAGATACCGGATACCGTATTCCCTACAACGGTCAGACTGGATTCTGAGGAAGCAAAAAGAAATCCTGCAACTCCTCCGAATATACCTGACAGAAATACGACAAGAATAAAGCGGATTAAGACAATCATTCTCTTATTCTTCATCATCTTCTCCTTCCTCGTAAATAAATATTTCTTCAACACCGACCCCGCAGACTTTGGCTATTTTAAGTGCTAAAGTTACTGAGGGGGAATAATCGCCCCGTTCAATCAAGCTGATTGTCTGTCTGGATGCACCGACCAGGCTTCCCAGCTGCTGCTGGTTAATGCCAAGTCTCGCACG
The DNA here is from genome assembly GCA_900539655.1 of uncultured Robinsoniella sp. Taxonomy (GTDB): domain Bacteria; phylum Bacillota; class Clostridia; order Lachnospirales; family Lachnospiraceae; genus Robinsoniella. The sequence goes on along the minus strand of UQCR01000005.1, from coordinate 19,865 downwards.
GTATTCTTTCAAGCGATTGTATAAGGGCATATGATCATCCCCTTTCTGTTAACATAATAATAATCCATGGAATGACAAGAAATTAAGTCACAATGACAAATATCCTTGTCAAAGACAGTATAGCAATGACAAAGATAGTTGTCAAGAAGAAAATAAAAAGAATTATAATAGAAAAACGGTCAATGTATTAAATCAGGTTCCACCTTTTTTATGTAGGTTTCCAATGAATTCCGATCAATCAAAGCAGGTACAACTCCCTGCCTGGAAATGCAGAATCCTGCGGCATAACCTGCAATCCGCACCGACTCATCCAGCTGGTACCCGTACAGGAGATAGGATGCAAGAGCCGCTATAAAGGCATCTGCAGCCCCGGTATTGTCCACGGATACAAAATTAACTGCCGGATAGTAATGTTCATTCTTCCCCGATTTTACATAGCATCCCTTGTGCCCAAGTGTGATAATCACAGTGTGTACGCCCTTGCGTATAAAGGAATCAGCCTGTTGGGGGAGGGTGCTGATCCCCGGACACAAGGCTGCCATTTCCAGTCGGTTAGGAATAAAAATATCGATGTTTTTAAGTATGGAATCCGGTATCTGTTCCAACAGTGTTGGCTTCAGGATGGTTCCGGCACCGTATTTTTTTGCAGTTATTGCAGCGGTTTCAATGGCGGAATCCGGTATTTCGGTGGGAAGGAGGCAATAACCTGCATTTTCAAACAGCCGCTCGTTATTAATAATATCCTGCGGTCCCACATGCTGGTTTGCTCCGGTCAGGATGGAGATGGTACTTTCGCCGTCGTTTTGTACGTGAATATAGGCTTTTCCGGTACTGGCGCAGAGGTCTCTCCCGATACCCTGGATATCCACTTCATTTTCCTTCATTGCACTGTAAATAAGAGCGGAATCATAGTCATTTCCAACTTTGCCGATCAGGGAAACGGCATGCCCCAGGCGCGCAGCTCCGATTGCCTGGTTTACGCCTTTTCCGCCTGGGAAAGTAGTGGATCTGCTGGTACTGACTGCTTTTCCGGAATCGGGGAGTTCCTCCACGTTCAATGTAACATCAATATTGATTCCTCCTACTACAATAATTTTTTTGGAACGAATCTCATAGGGGATGTCCAGACTGGCAGTGTGGTCTAAATTACAATCCCGGTAAATGTCCAAAACGGTTTGTTCCTTTTTTTCACATTCGCAGATCAGGTTCCCGCAAATATAGCGCCCCAGTTCATAGTAAGGGATCTGGATGCCGGAGATTGCGGGAAACGGCAGATCTTTTGGGATGTCATCTTTTAAAGTTACAAGGGACATGTCATAGGGGATCCGATAATGAATATGGAAAAGCTGCTGGTAGAGTGCAAGGCAGGATGTAAAATCCGAACATAAAATAGCGCTGTATTTCCGGGCGGCAATATCAGAATACCAGCTGTCAGAATCGGTGGAAATAACCATGCCGGAGGTAAATGGAATCTGATTGTCATACAAACACTTTTTAAACCCATCCAGAATATGCTGTGACCGCCGGGAGCCAGGGGAAAGCAGACAGGCTATTTTACGATGCTTATAGGCTGTCAGAATTTTGGCAGCCCGATAGCCCAGGGTGGCAAAGTCGATACAATAGCTGCTGCCGGTAAGAGCTGATCCGTAAATAGCAGAAGTAATGTCCAGCTTTGCAAAATGATGTTCATATTGAAGGCTCTGGCTGTTTACCGGATCCCAGATAACGCCATCTACCTTATATTTGCAGAGTGCGGTTATATTTTTCAGCTCCTCCTCCGTGCTGTTACAGCTGTCGCATATCAGAATATGATAGCCGTTTTCCCGTGCGGCGGACAGGATACCGTCAAGGAGGAGTCGGGAGTTAGAGGCGGATTTTAACAATACTCCCAGGACAAAAGTTTTGGCAGTGGAAGCAATTTTAGCAGAAGCATAAGGAGAATAATGATATTCTTTTACGATTTTCAGTACACGGTTTCTGGTCTCGGCATTGATATTCTCATCTTTGTTATTCACGATCTTTGAAACAGTGGAAATGGATACGCCGGCCAAACCGGCAATTTCTTTAATTGTCATTTTACTATCACTCCAAGTTTAAAAAAGATTTTGATGGTGCATTTGCAATATAGATATTATCATATATTAAGTATTGTTTGTCAATTCTTTTTGGTGAAAATTTGTGTAATAAGCACAAAAAATAGATTTCTGAAATAGTTATATCTAACAAAGTATAATAAATAGTATTGACATAAAATGAAAACGTGATAAGATAACATCAAGAAATTGATTTAAGAAAATTATTTTCCTAAACTTGCAGTTATATTTGAGGAAAGGAGGGGCTTGAGGAGTCTGGCTGATATTGCAGTGCGCCTGAAATGCAAAGTACACAGGTGCAATAGTACAGTGGAGTTATCATTGAATACGCAGAGCAAAATGAAAGAGCGGTATGTAAGTAACATAAAAATTGTTTTGATGCAGGAGGTAGTTGGTATGACAGACCAGGAATTAATCAGAAAATTAGAAAGGCCGGCAGGTCCGGTAGATGTAGTGATTGACACGGACACATTTAATGAGATTGATGACCAGTATGCACTCGCTTATTTAATTAAGTCGGGGGAAAAATTAAGGCTGAAGGCAATTTATGCGGCACCTTTTCACAATGAGAAGTCAAAAGGTCCCGGAGATGGAATGGAAAAAAGTTATCAGGAGATAATGAATGTACTGGATCTTATGGGACGGGAGGATTTAAAGGAAAACGTCTGTAAAGGAGCGGTAAAATACCTGCCGGATGAATCCCAGCCGGTAGAATCGGCTGCGGCGGATGATCTTATAAAAAGAGCAATGGAGCATAAAGAGGAGGAGCCTCTTTATATTATTGCCATTGGTGCAATTACAAACATTGCTTCTGCAATTATAATGGAGCCCGAGATTATAAACAGGGTTGTAGTAGTATGGCTGGGAGGAAATTCCTATGACTGGCACGACAACAGGGAATTTAATTTGTATCAGGATGTTGCTGCAGCGAGGGTGGTGTTTGATTCCGGGGTGCCCCTGGTACAACTGCCGTGTATGGGTGTGGTGTCCCATTTCGTGACTACGGGACCTGAATTAACATACTGGCTGTCCGGTAAAAATAAACTATGTGACTACTTAGTAAATGTAACAACCTCAGAGGCGGACCGGTATGAAGAAAGTGCCTGCTGGAGCAGGGCAATCTGGGATGTTGCGGCAGTGGCATGGCTGCTGGATGAGTCCTTTATGCTGGACCGGTATGAACACAGCCCGGTTCCGGAGTATGATGACCGGTATGCATTTGACCGGACGAGACATCTGATTAAGTATGTCTATGCAATCAACAGAGACCGGTTGCTGGAAGATTTATTTCACAAGTTGACAAGATAAACGAAGTTCAAGGGTAGATCAAGGAGGAAACGAATATGAAAAAAAGATTGGCGGCAATTTTATTAACGGCGGCAATGACAGTATCTGCATTAACCGGATGTTCCGGTGGCGGACAGGAAAAGGAAACACAGGTTTCGAAAACAAAAGATACCGAAAGTGAGGTGGAGAACCCTGGTGAATCCCAGAGCAGCGGGGATAAAGCAGGAGAGTCTGAGGCTGCTGAAAAGCCCTTTGAAGGTCAGACGATCACCTGGGTGTCCCAGGGAGTGGGAGATAATGCATGGGAAGGCCAGACAAAACCACTGATAGAAAAATTTCAGGAAGAGACTGGAGCTACGGTTAAGACCGAATGGTATTCATTTAATGATTTATTTGAAGTCATTGAGGTAAAGGTTGGATCGGGTTCCTCTGATTATGATGTACTAAGTGTGGACGTTCCAATGGTGGCAGGCTATGCCGACAGGGGATATCTGGCTCCTATGGACGAATATTTTACGGAGGAAGAAAAAGGCAGGTTTATAGACTCGGCTGTAACTGCAGGCACCTGGGATGGAAAATTTTATGCACCTGCAATGAATACTTCTTCCCAGCTTCTCTGGTACAACAAGGCACTGCTCCAGCAGGCAGGAGTGGAAATGCCGGAATCGGATACAAAGAACCGGCTGACCTGGGAACAGATAGAAAAAATGGCAAAAGATACCCTTGCTGCAGTTGATTCGGATGGAAATAATGGAATCGCAGGCCTGATGTTCCAGCAGGTAAGCAGAACTTATCAGATGAATCCTCTGGCCAATAGCCTGGGTGGAAAGAATATCGGGGATGACGGATACGGGGTAGATGGTGTGATTAATGATGAAAGCTGGGTAAAGGCTTGTACCTGGTACCAGAATCTTTACAACGATGGTGTTTCCCTCAGAGGGATTACCGCGGACGAAGTTACGGATACATTTACTGCCGGTAAGGTGGTATTTATGGTTGGTGGAACCTGGACAGAAGCAAACTGCGCCCAGAAGGATTTTAAGGATTACGGATATTGTCCGGTCCCTGCTTTTGAAGGTCATGAAGACCAGGTGGGGACTTCAACAGGAAGCTGGCATTTTGGAATCCCTGCTAATTCACAGAACAAGGATCTGGCTGCCTATTTTATCAAATGGCTTTCTATCGGAGAAGGAAATGACATGTGGCTGGATATTAATCATGACGTTCCATCCACTAAGGCGGCAGTAGATGCAATTTTGAATGATGACAATGCCGATGGCATTATGAAAATAGCGGCATATGAGGCAGCGAATACAGCTGTTCCAAGGGCGCTTACCCCGGGATACACCGAGTATGATACGGTAATCACAAATACCTGGGAGGATATACGCAATGGTACTGATGTGAAGACAGCCCTTGATAACGCAGTATCCCAAATTAATACAGCCATGGAAAAATACAAAAAATAGAAGGCCCAGAGGTGATATCGTGTTTAATCTGACTAAAAAATACTGGTTTATGCCTTACTTGATGATACTGCCTGCATTTGTGCTTATTCTGATTTTTAAAATATCCCCAATTATAAGTACGCTGCTGGAGGGAATTATTGTTGATTCCAAGTTTACCTTACATACGTATCTGGCATTGTTCAGGGACCCTGTATTCTGGAATGCACTGTGGGTTACGATTGAAATTAACATTGTAATGATTCCGCTTCAGGTGCTGCTGGCTTTTCTCATTGCAATGCTCGCTAATTCTACGATTAAGGGAATTGGGATTTTCCGCACGATCTTTTATCTGCCGGTAACCATATCCCTGACCGTAGCCACGATTTTATGGAACATGATGTTTAATCCGAATAACGGAATAATCAACAGCTTATTGAGTATATTAGGAATCCCGACACAGGGGTTCCTGATCAGCAAAAGCCAGGCGCTTTGGTGTATTGTGATTATTGCAACCTGGAAAGGCGTGGGCTATTGGATGATGTTTATCCTGGCAGGGCTTAAGAATATCGATACCGCTATCTATGAATCTGCCAGGATCGATGGTGCCGGATGGATGAAGACAACAACCAGGATTACGCTTCCTCTGATTAAGCGTGTTTTGCTATTTGTGTTTATTGCAAATACCACTGCAAATGTACTTCTGTTTGTACCCATGCAGATGATTACAAACGGCGGTCCGGAGAACAGTACAAATGTACTGATGTTTGAGGCATATAAATCTGCATTTAAGTTTATCGACCGCCCCAGGTCATCGGCGATTGTAACAGTACTTCTGTTCATTATTATACTGATCTGCTGTCTGCAGTCTTTTATATTATCAGACCGGGATGAGGATGCAAATGGCAGGAAGAAGAAAAGGAGGAAGACAGCATGAGCAGAAGACAAAAAAAGATCTTGAAAAATGTTGCGATATATGCCGGGCTTGCCTGTGTGGTAATGGTGACGCTGTTTCCGCTGCTGTGGGGAATCTCCGCTTCTTTTCGAAATGATAATGAGCTGTATAAGTATGCGCTGCCGTTTTCTATACATACGCTGATTCCCGTTAACTTTACGGTAGAGGCTTACGTGAAGATTTTTACAGACTTTAATTTTTTGCAGCCCATATTGAACACACTGTTTGTTACGGTGATATCCATATTTTTAGGCTGCATTGTCAACAGTGTTGCTGCTTTTGCCTTTGCTGCATTTGATTTTCGGTTTAAGAAAGTACTGTTTGGTATCATCTTACTTTCGTTTATGATACCTTTTGAGGCAATTGCACTTCCCCTGTACTCCATAGCGGATAATCTGGGACTGGTAAACAGCAGGATGGGAATTATCCTGCCCGGCATTGCCAGCGGACTGGTGCTGTTTTTATTTGTACAATTCTTTAAGGAAATACCGGCAAGTCTGGTTGAAGCGGCAAGAGTGGATGGCGCAGCTTTACCTGCTATCTTTTGCAAAATAATTATACCGCTTTCCGTACCGGTATTTATAACCGCAGGGCTAATGATATTTATGGATCAATGGAATTCCTACCTGTGGCCGCTTTTGATTGCCAGAACCAGAGAGATACGGACGATACAGATTTCATTATCTTCCTTTCAGCAGGAACGTTCCACGCTGTGGTCATGCCTGTATGCCGGATCTATGATTTCAGCATTGATCCCCTTGTTTTTATTCCTTCCTTTCCAGAAGTATTTTGTTCAGGGAATCACCAGCAGTGGTGTAAAAGGATAAATAAAAAAGGATAAATAAGAATAAATAAGAATAAATAAGAAATAGAAAGCCCCTGCTTACGGAATGGAAGCAGGGGCTTTCAGGATTTTATTTTGTTTGAAAAGAATCGAGCTGCTTAAAGCTGTTGTTAATATCAAAGCTTAAGATATGGTTCTGGGTGTCCTTTCCATACGACAGATAAAAGGTATCATTAATATATAATCCCCGGACATTGTTAATGGTAAGGCTGTAATCTTCGGTGCCTTTAAAGGAGTATACCAGTTGATTTTGGAAACCTTTCCCGGGATCGTATGAAAATACCATATAATTGTCGTTGTCGGTACGACAGTGAAAACCAAACAGGTTTTTCTCAGGGTTGATCATAATTGCCTTGTAATTGATCAGTCCCTGTGATTCATTTGCATCCTTAATAATATATTTGTGTACTTCTTTTACATTGGATGGGTCCGAAAGGTCAAACATGGAAAGTTTCATCCCTTTATAAGCACCGCTGTCCGGATCAACTTCATATCCGATACCAAGTAATTTATCTTTTCCGTAAAAATGCAGATAGGATGAGAATCCTGTTATCTTCAGTTCTCCCAGCAGTTTTGGGTTTTCCGGATCAGTGAGGTCTACGGAAAATAAGGGGTCCATCTGTCTGAAAGTGACGAAGTATCCGGTATCCCCCATAAAACGTGCAGACTGAATTGTTTCACCTGGTGCCAGATTCTCCAACTTTCCGCAGGGGTTCAGGGATTCGTCAAAGATATATAGGTTATTCACATTTCCGGTATTCTCACTGTATGAGGTTGTCACGATACGCAGGTATCCATTGTACTCATTCAATGAAAATGAGTTGTTCAGTGAACCTTTGGCTTCTGCTGCGCTTACAGGTGTGATACTGCCTTTATCGTATTTGAATTTCATGATCTGTGTTGTATTTGTAGTACCATTCCAGTCATTAGTGCAGATGTATATATTTTCTGTGCTTACATAATAGAGATAGGTGGCAGAGACAATTGCTTTTTTGGTCAGTATTTTATCCGGGGATTTTGTATCAATTGCGGTAACAACCAAATAGGCTGAGGAATTTAAATACTCCGGAATATAAATATCTGAGGATGGAAGGTCCTTACCATTTATCTTAGGTATAATCGTACTGTGTTCTCTGGTTTCTTTTATAACAGGCGTATATTCGGAAAACAGATAGATATAATCGCCGGTTTTACGGCTGGTCTGGTAATAGCCGTCCTGGGTAGTGGTTCCTGTGAGTTTTGGAGTACTGCGGTCTGATATATCATACGTATATAACTTGGTAATCAGATTTCTGCTAACGGAATAAATGTCTTTTTTTGCATCGGCTGAATCTGTCCAGCCGATATCATCCTCTATGATACTTCCGTCGGAAGCGGTGGATCCGCTTTGCATGGTGGTTGAGGAGGTAGTGGTTATAACATTTAAAGTATCTTTGCTGATATAGAATTCTTCAATGGTTTCTGAGAAATCCTTGAAATCAATGGAAGCGGATTCGTCCAGTTTGCTGCCGTCTGCTTTAATAATGTGGATTTTATTATCGTTACCTAATATATAGAGGTATTTACCGTCTGTTTTTACCACATCGCCTTCATCCACTCCGGTTTCCTGAATATTAGTAGAAGAATAGTCATCGCTGTCTGACGAACCGGTATCCATTGCCATGGATTCTTCTGTGTTCCCGGCAAGCCCGTCAGCCATTGCCATATCTTTGGCGCTTTCCATATCCCCGCCTGTGCCTGCACTGGCGCTTGCTTTTGCTTCACTTGTTACGCCTCTGGCCTGCTCCGGAAAATGCTCAGCTAAAGTTTTGTAGAGGTCATCGTAATCTTTGGCAGGCGTTACTTTGCCGTCCGGTGAGGACTTGGATGCAGAGATGGACGTCTCATTGCTTGCGCCGCCAGCTGGGGCTTTCGCCTCATCAGGTTCAACAGCGGCTTCTGTTAAAGATTCTTCCATGCCGGCGTCTGGATTATCCGATGCTTGGGAATCATTTTCCGGACTAAATAATTCTTCGTTGCTCTTTGCCTTTGCACTCTCTGGGGCAGCAGCCATTTCATTTTTTGTCTGGCTTGGAATGCGGTTTACGGTCCATACGCAAACAAAAGCAATTAGAATGACAGCCGCCGCAGCGCCAATCCGGTACACCGGGAATTTCTTTTTCTTTCCGGTGACAGGAGGAGCAGCATGTTCCAGCCGGTCCTTGATCTGGTCCGGCTTCAGCGATTCCGGTGGCTGCACGGAATCCGCTGATTTCTTGATTCTATTTAAAAGGTCTTTTTCATCCATAATAAGACACTCCTTTCGTTTATGGTTATAGGGTAAGTATGTTTTCCATTTTCTTCAGTGCCCGGCTTTGCTTGGAACGCACCGTGCCTGGACTTAATAAAAGCGTATTGCCGATCTCGCGGCTGCTGTAACCGCCAAATAAATTCAGGGCAATAATGAGACGCTCTTCATCGTTCAGGGCTGCAAATGCTCTGCGTACATCCAAATCTTCGCAGACATCCCGTTCACTTCCGGCAAAATCTTCCGGTAATTCAGTTGTTTTCTGTATGTACTGTTTCAATCTTTTTTTGCACTTATTTACAAGGATACGAAAAATCCATGATTTGAATGCGCCTGCATTCCGCAGAGAGCCTATTTCCAAATATGCATCCATTATGGTATCACTGACCACATCCTCTGCATCATGGCCATTCTTTAATGTATACAGAGCAAACCTGTATAAATCCTGATATACTAATTCATATAACTGTGCAAATGCATCTGCTTGGCCAAGCATCGCTTTAGATGCCAGTTCGGCATAATCTGCCATAACCTCACCCCTTTTCCACAGAACCGCGGCTGCGGATCTGTTGTTCTACATGTAGTTCATAGATATAGTGTAATATAAAAGGGGGATTGTTGCATTAAAAATAATTATTAGATAGATTTCCCGGTATGGAAGGAATGCCATGAATGAAAAAGCTAAATTATCCGTATAATATCACGCTTGACTTTATTTCAGATATAATTTAGGATGAAAGAAAAAGTGTTGAAATTATTTTTTTGGTTCATAATTTATATAGAAGAGAGGGTTATAAAATGTTTGAAATACGAATGATAGCAGGACCCGTTATTGGGGCGGTGATTGGGTATTGTACAAATTATATTGCAGTTAAGATGATGTTTCGTCCGCTGCATCCGGTTAAAATAGGAAAGTTTACCCTTCCTTTTACTCCCGGGATTATTCCCAAAGGGAAAGAACGCCTGGCAAAAGCCATAGGTGCCGCAGTGGGTAAACAGCTGCTGACCAAGGAAACAATGGAAGGAGTACTGCTCTCTGACAGCATCAAAGAGAAAGTAGGAGATGCCCTGGAGGGAATTATAGAAGTACAGAGTGAAAATGAAATGCAGCTGGGGCAGATTTCGGATGAGATTGGCAGCAGTGTGGCAGGAGAGGTAATCAAAGGAATTCTGGAATCGGTACAGGGCAGTTTTCTGGCTATGATGGTAAATGAAAAGATGCTGGAGAATTTCAGGGAGCCAATTGCCAAAAAGGTGAATGAGGTTACGATTGGAAGAATGGTAACTATGGTAAAGGAATCTGATGTCCCAGTCAGAGCCTATGCGATTGAAGCATATGAAAATCTGGTGGAAGAAAAACTGGGAGACATGATGGATAATATTAATATTTCCGGGATTGTCCAGGAAAAAATTAATGAGATGGATGTGCTGGAAGTAGAAGAGCTGCTGATGTCCATTATGAAAAAGGAATTAAACGCAATTGTGAATCTTGGAGCATTGATCGGATTTATTTTAGGGCTGATCAATTTGCTGTTTTAAATTTAGTAGTACGGACTGAGAGCGTATGAACATTTAATCCTTACAGAAGTACTTCCCTGGAAGTGTGGCACACAGCTGTCAGTAAGCAAGTTCCAGGCACGTTTTGGAGAAGGGAGCGGGTAAAATGAATATTAAAGATAATACGATTAGTTATTTAAAAGAGTATGGACATCTGACTTTTCAGGAAAAAGAATTTAACCTGGTTGACAGCTTAATATTATGCCAGCTTTCCTATTTTAAATTGGATACGATTGTGGGAGGATTAGAAGAAGGGAATCGGAATGTATTTATTAAAAGCCTGCGCAGGCATCCCCAGTATGAGCATTTGTATGGGGATACCAGGTTTGAGGAGCAATACCGGGCTTTTTATGTAGCACTTTATAACAGTCCCAGGTTCCGGGATATTTCTATGAATTATTTTATGGATATCCTGGATGAAGATATGGAAATGCAGTTTTCGGCAGTCACCTTTTTTATGGGTGACTGGATATACATTGCATACAGGGGGACGGATGAGTCCATTGTTGGATGGAAGGAAGATTTCAATATGGCATTTATGAGTCCCATTCCCACCCAGGTGGCGGCACTTCGCTATCTGGAAAAGGTGGGTGACCTCTGGAACGGCAAAATTGTATTGGGAGGCCATTCCAAGGGGGGAAATGTTGCTATGTATGCCGGGATAGAATGCCGGGAGGATATACAGAACCGCATTTTTAAAATAGACTGTTTTGACGGTCCGGGATTTCGGGATGATGTCTATAAAAAAGCGGGCTATTTGGCTGTTGCCGACCGGATCCAGAAAATTGTTCCGGAGAAATCCTTTGTGGGAATGATGTTCCAGAATAAAATTGATTATAAAGTAGTTATGAGCACCGGGATCGGAGCACTTCAGCACGATCCCTTTACCTGGGTGATCAAAAACGGTGATTTTGATTATGCCGAAGAAATCTATAAGACATCCCTTTACAAAGATGAAGCTTTTAATAAATGGATCTGCGATATCCCGTCTGATCAGAGGCAGGAATTTGTAAATTCGCTGTTTGAGATCATTAAAGGTACGGAGGCGGCAACCTTAATTGAGCTGACGGAAGAATGGTATAAGAATACACTTGCAATGCTGAGTACCTATAAGCATCTGGACAAAGATACGAAACGTTCCATCCGTAAGATTATTTTCCTGTTGTTTAAGAATGGAAGAATTAGTAAAAAATAAGAATTTTATTAGGACGCAGGCTCATAAATTATGTTATACTATCAACGTTCGCGTTCGTCGTCCGGCTGGCAGATTTAATTTATTTACGCTTTCAAACACATACGGTGTTTCTGTTTGAATTCACTCTGGCGGACAGACGGATAGAAATCAAATTAAGCTCTGAAAGCAAAGGAGAGGATTATGGATATAGTAGAAATTTTAAAAGCGGTATTGTTTGGAATTGTGGAAGGAATCACGGAGTGGCTTCCAATCAGCAGTACCGGACATATGATCATTCTGGATGAACTTGTGAAACTAAATGTTTCAAAAGAGTTTTTGTCAATGTTCCTTGTGGTAATTCAGTTAGGAGCCATTCTTGCGGTAGTGGTACTATTCTGGAATAAAATCTGGCCGTTCTCTACAAAAGAACAATATTTCATTAAAACAGATACCTTTGTAATGTGGTTTAAGATTTTAGTGGCATGTGTGCCGGCAGCAGTTGTCGGACTTCTGTTTGAAGAGCAGTTTGATGAATGGTTTTATAACTATCAGACAGTAGCCATTGCTTTGATTGTATTCGGTATACTGTTTATTGTAATTGAAAACAGGAACAAACACGTAAAGCCTAAGATTAATTCTCTCGCGGAGATTACTTATACTACTGCGATCTGGATCGGTATATTCCAGCTGATCGCAGCAGTTTTTCCAGGCACATCCCGTTCAGGAGCAACGATTCTGGGTGGAATCCTGGTTGGTTTGTCCAGGACAGTGGCGGCAGAATTTACATTTTTTCTGGCGATACCGGTTATGGCCGGAGCCAGCTTGTTGAAAATCGTTAAATTTGGTTTTGATTTTACAGGGGCTGAACTTACTATATTATTAGTTGGAATGGTGGTTGCGTTTGTATCCTCCATTATCGTTATTAAGTTCCTGCTCAGCTACATCAAGAAAAATGACTTTAAAGTATTTGGCTGGTACCGGATTGTACTGGGTATTATCGTATTATTATTTTTTATGTTGAGATAGGAAGCAATACACTCAGGAGCGTGTTTTAAAATTCATTCCTGCCATCCGCGCGCCCCACTTTGCGGCATATTTGCCCCGAATTCAGGTTACATAGCCCGCTATGCGCTCTTCATTCGGTACAAATCGCCTATAAAGTGAAACGCACAGATGTCAGAAAGAAATTTTCAAACACGCACTGGAAGGAAAATGCTTGGAGGTACACTATGAAGATTACACTGCCCGAACAGGTGAAGACAATTATAGAAAAATTAGAAGAAAATGGATATGAAGGTTTCGCTGTAGGGGGGTGCGTCAGAGACGCTCTCCTTTTTCGTATTCCGGATGACTGGGATATCACTACTTCTGCGAAACCGGAGCAGGTAAAAGCTCTATTTAAGAGAACAGTCGATACAGGAATACAGCACGGAACCGTGACAGTCTTAATGGATGGGGAAGGATTCGAAGTGACAACTTACCGGATAGATGGCGAATATGAGGACAGCAGGCATCCGAAGGAAGTATGCTTTACTTCGAATCTCACAGAAGATTTAAAACGCCGTGATTTTACAATCAATGCCATGGCATATAGCGAAAAACGGGGGCTGGTGGATGAATTTAACGGTGCCGGGGATTTAAAGCAGGGAATCATCCGATGTGTGGGAAATCCCGAGGAAAGGTTTCACGAAGATGCACTTCGGATCCTGCGTGCAGTGCGTTTTGCGGCGCAGCTGGGATTTCGTATAGAAGAGGATACACTCTGGGCAATTGGCAGGCTGGCACCTAATTTAAGCAACATCAGCGCAGAGCGGATTCAGACAGAGCTGCTGAAGCTCCTAGTGTCCCCTCACCCGGAGACCTTGCGCCTTGCCTTTGAGGCTGGGATTACCGCAGTGATCCTTCCGGAATTTGACCGCATGATGGAAACGCCTCAGAATAATCCACATCATATATATAATGTGGGTGACCATACTTTGAAGGCCCTGCAGGCAGTAAAGGCTGATAAGGTTCTGCGTTTAAGCATATTGTGCCATGACTTTGGCAAGGCTGTCACCAGAACGACAGACGAGTCAGGAACTGATCATTTTTATGTACATGCAGAAGTAAGCAGTCAGATGGCAAAGGATTTGCTCAAACGATTGAAGATGGATAATGAAACTTTATATCAGGTAGAAAAACTTGTAAAATACCACGATTATCACCCTGGTACAAATGCAAGAAGTGTAAGAAAAGCGATCTACAAAATCGGGGAAGATCTTTTCCCGAAGCTGTTAGAGGTACAAAAAGCAGATATACTGGCACAGAGCACTTACCAGCAGGAAACGAAACTGAATGACCTTAAGCGTATAGAGGAACTGTATCACACAATTATGGAGAGTAAACAGTGCCTTTCATTAAAAGACCTGGCGGTTACGGGAAGAGATCTAATCCAGATGGGGATGAAGCCAGGGAAAGAGCTTGGGACATGCCTTTTGCAGCTCCTGGAGATTGTACTGGAAGACCCTGAGAAAAATAGCAAAGAAGAACTTTTAGAAATCGCCCGGATTTTACCCCAAAAGGGTGATTCGATGTCTTGAGAAAACAATTTTCAGACATGCTCAGTTTTTTCAGATTCCCCCCTTCATATTTTAGAATACCCCCGCATAAGATAGAGGGAGTAAGGGATTGGGGGGATTGGAGTGAACGACAGAGGTTTAAAAGTATTAGAACAGTATGACTTAAAGGTGGCCGCTACCAGGAGAGGACGTGGCTCCTATATCTGCGAGACAGATAAGGGAAAGAAGCTCTTAACAGAGTTTTCCGGTTCGGCAAAAAGGCTTGCCTTCCAGAATAAGGTCCTGGCTTTGCTGAAGGAGAACGGGGTTTCAAATGTAGACTACATATTGGAAAATATGGAGGGAAACCTGGTCTCTTATGACAGAGATGAGAATGGGTATGTCGTTAAGGATTGGTTTGAAGGTAAAGAATGCGATACAAAAAATGAAGAAGATATTGCAATTGCTATTAAGAACCTGGCAATGATTCATAAGGTAATGCGTATGGAGGGAACGGATGAGGACCTGGTCTACCAGGGAGGAGATCTGGTAGAGGAACTGGAGCGTCATAATCAGGAATTAAAAAAAGTACGTGCCTTTATGCGCAGCAGAAGAGGTAAAAATGCTTTCGAATCCAAGTTTTTGGAAAGTTTTCCGGTATTTTTTGAACAGGCTGAGGATTCTGTGCAGCGTATTAAGGAATCATCTTATGAGAAGTTGCGTCAGGAATCGCTGAGAAAAGGGCAGTTAATACATGGAAGCTACAATCAGCATCAGATTTTAATAGGCAGGGATGGCGTTGCGACCACGAATTTTGATAAGTGCCGCTATGATATTCCGGTTACGGATTTGTATCAATTCCTTCGTAAAATCCTGGAGAAACAGGATTGGAATATTGCCCTTGGAATGAAAATGCTGGGGGAATATGGAAGTGTCAGACGGATTTCTGATATGGAAATGGAGCATCTGATGCTGCGGCTGTATTATCCCGAGAAGTTCTGGAAACTTGCGAACCAGTACTACAACATGAATAAAGCATGGATCCCGCAGAAAAATGTCGAAAAGCTGGATATCCTGATGAAACAGCAGGATCAGCGAAATTGTTTCTTAAAAATACTTGAATAATTATTCCTTTTTTCCTGTTTCTATTATATAATGTACCCAGAGACAATTTTCAACCGTTAACGTGGAAAAGCGTCTGTATATTATAAACTTAGGCAGGAGGTAGTACAATGGATTATAAGAGTATTTACGAAGGATGGCTGAGCAATCCATACTTTGATGAAGCCACGAAAGATGAATTAAAAGGGATTGCAAATGATGAAAATGAAATAAAAGAACGTTTTTATGCAGATCTCGAGTTCGGAACAGCCGGACTTCGTGGTATTATAGGTGCCGGAACAAATAGAATGAACGTATATACAGTGCGTAAGGCTACACAGGGTCTGGCTAACTACATAGCAAGCGTTGGCGGCAAAGAAAAAGGTGTTGCAATTGCATACGATTCCAGGAGAATGTCTCCGGAGTTTGCAGATGAAGCAGCACTTTGCCTTGCTGCAAATGGAATTAAGGCTTATGTTTTTGAATCCTTAAGGCCAACGCCGGAGCTTTCCTATGCAGTTCGTAAGCTTTCCTGTATCGCAGGTATTAATATTACAGCCAGCCACAATCCGCCGGAGTATAATGGTTATAAAGTATACTGGGAAGACGGTGCACAGATTACCCCGCCTCATGATACCGGAATCATGGATGAGGTAAAGAAGGTTACTGATTACAGTACAGTGAAAACTATGGATAAAGAGGCTGCAAAAGCAGCAGGACTTTATATTGTAATCGGACAAGATATTGACGATGCATATATTGAAGAACTGAAAAGCCAGGTTATCCACTGGGATGCTATTAAAGCGGAGCAGAAGAATCTGAAAATTGTATACAGCCCTCTTCATGGAACCGGAAATATCCCGGCTAGAAGAGTCTTGAAAGAGCTGGGTTTTGAAAATGTATATGTAGTAAAAGAGCAGGAATTGCCGGATGGGGAATTTCCAACGGTAAGCTATCCGAATCCAGAGGCAAAAGAAGCATTTGAACTGGGATTAAAGCTTGCCAAAGAGGTGGATGCAGATCTGGTTCTGGCTACCGATCCGGATGCGGACCGTCTGGGAGTCTATGTAAAGGATGACAAGACAGGTGAATATATTACACTTACCGGCAATATGTCCGGATGCCTCCTGGCAGATTATGAAATTGGTCAGAGAGCAGCCTCAAAGGGACTTCCGGAAGATGGAGCACTGATCAGCACGATTGTTACTACCAATATGGCAGCTGCAATTGCAAAGGCTTATGGTGTGAAATTTATTGAAGTGCTTACCGGATTTAAATTTATCGGACAGCAGATCCTTGGATTTGAAAATAGCGGTAAAGGCACCTATCTGTTTGGATTTGAAGAGAGCTATGGCTGCCTCATCGGAACCCATGCAAGAGATAAAGATGCCATTGTGGCAACAATGGCGCTGTGTGAAGCAGCTGCATATTATAAGAGCCAGGGTAAGACACTCTGGGATGCCATGATTGATATGTATGAGAAATATGGCTATTACAAAGATGATATTAAGTCCATTACCTTAAAAGGAATTGAAGGCCTTGCCAAGATTCAGGAGATTTTAGAGACTCTGCGTAATGACCCGCCGGCTCAGATCGGAGATTACAAAGTGCTCTCCGCAAGAGATTACAAAAAGGATACGATTAAGAATATGGAGACCGGAGAAGTATCTCCTACAGGACTGCCTAATTCTAACGTACTCTATTACGATTTAAATGACGATGCATGGCTCTGTGTAAGGCCGTCAGGCACTGAACCAAAAGTTAAATTCTACTACGGAGTAAAAGGAACTTCCCTGGAAGATGCAGACACCAAGTCAGCAGCTTTGGGTGAAAAAGTACTGGCTATGATCCAGGAGATGCTTTAAAATGGACAAGCAGTATAGCTTTGATGACTATTGCCGGATCATTGCCCGTCTGCGGGGCAATGAGGGCTGTCCCTGGGACAGGGAACAAACACATGACAGTCTGAAGACCTGCCTGATTAATGAGTCCGCAGAGGTGCTTGCGGCAATTGATATCTATAACGAAACAGGCGACAGTGAGAACCTCTGTGAAGAATTGGGGGATTTACTGCTGCAGGTAGTGTTACATACCCAGATTGCATCAGAAGAGGGTTTGTTCTCCATGGAAGATGTAATCCAGCGTGCAGGTGAGAAAATGATTCGCCGGCACCCGCATGTTTTTGCAAGTGAAAACGCCGGAACTGCGGCGGAAGTCCTTGTAAAATGGGACGATATTAAAAAAATGGAAAAACAAGGAAAATCAATAGAAACAGAAGAAATTCAAAAAAGAGCCTTGACAAAAGCGAAAGCGGAAATGGCACAATATTTGTTGTGAATAAATTCTTAATTCTTGATGAAAACACCAATAAATAGCGGAAATTCCTTGACAAAATCTGTACGAGAGTTTATAAATAGACATAAGGACTTACTTGCAAGGCGAGTTATAGAGTTCGAAAATATAAATATATTCTGTATAGAACAATAAGAGAAATCAGAGGAGGAATTATTCCATGAACAAAACAGAATTAGTTGCAGCAATTGCTGAAAAGACAGAATTATCCAAAAAAGATGCGGAAAAGGCATTAAAAGCATTTACGGATGTTGTTGCTGAAGAATTAAAGAAAGGTGAAAAGATCCAGTTAGTTGGCTTTGGTACATTTGAAGTGTCTGAAAGAGCAGCTAGAGAAGGAAGAAATCCTCAGACCGGCGAGACAATGACAATTAATGCATCTAAAGCACCTAAGTTCAAAGCAGGTAAAGCATTAAAGGATTTGATCAACGAATAATTCAGAAAAGATAAGATTAGGGGGACTTCGGTTCCCCTTTTTGCTTGCCTTGCCCTGACGATGAAATCAGATACTGTATGAATCGTTGTTACGCAATACAGTACTGGCTGTCAGGTACGATAATTATAAATTTATTGCAGTAGAAAGGATATGCGGGAGGTGAAATTATGAGACTAGACAAATTTTTGAAAGTATCCAGGCTGATTAAGCGCAGAACGGTAGCAAATGAAGCCTGCGATGCCGGCAGGGTACTCATCAATGAAAAAGTGGCAAAAGCTTCCACAAATGTAAAGGAAGGCGATGTCATTGAAATACAGTTTGGCACGAAGGCTGTCAAAGTGGAGGTACTCGATGTCCAGGAAACAGTGAAAAAGGATGAAGCGAAGGAACTGTACCGTTATTTGTAGACCGGTGTAAGCCCGATAAGGGGTTCCTGACTGAATTTGCCTAACGATTCCAGGCATAAAAAATTAAATAGAGAACCATCTGAAAAAGATGTATAAAACCCCGTTTTAGCTAATATATTAAAAAGAGATATTGCCAGGCGGGGTGATTCTATGGATGAAAAACAGATTGTAAGAGCACATAA
Organism: uncultured Robinsoniella sp.; assembly: GCA_900539655.1. Classification (GTDB taxonomy): domain Bacteria; phylum Bacillota; class Clostridia; order Lachnospirales; family Lachnospiraceae; genus Robinsoniella. The sequence continues at coordinate 1,208 of UQCR01000005.1, read as the reverse complement.
GGTAACCATGAGTGGAAGAAAGACAGGAACCATCAGTGGGGTATCGGATGTGCTTTCTTTTGATGAGAATGAGGTGGTTTTAGAAACGGATCTTGGAACTTTACAGATAAAAGGAAAAGAGCTGCATGTGAACCGGTTGACACTGGAAAAAGGGGAAGTAGACATCGAAGGAAAGATAGACAGTCTGATTTATTCCGAAAACGGACATTCCAAGAAACAGGGAGACTCTCTGCTTGGAAGGCTGTTCAAGTAGGCGCTTATGAGTGAAGTAATTCAAAACGAAACATGGTTCTTTCTGACTTCGGTTGCCACAGGGGTTTTACTGGTATTTGCATATGATTTGCTGAGGATCTTAAGACGGGTCTTCAAACACGGAACAATACTTACCGGATTAGAAGATTTTCTCTATTGGTGTGTGACTGCTTTCGTCATTTTTTGTATGATATATGAAAAAAATAATGGAGCAATTCGGGGATTTGCCATTGCCGGAATTTTGCTGGGTGTCATTTTATATCACGAAAGCGTGAGCGGTTACATTGTCAAGGGGGTATCCACCGCATTAAACTTTATATTTCACTGGGTTTCGACAGCATTCAGCTTCATATTCCGACCTATTTCGAAACTTAAAAAATTCTTAAGAAAGAATTTGTCAAAAACATTGAAATCTGGAAAAAAAGCGGGTAAAATAAGATTACGTAGAAAAAAATGGGGAAAAATTAGTAAGGAAGGGTCATATGCGCAAAAAAAGAAGAGATAGAGGCAGCAACCGCCGAGGTATGTTTTGCATCTCAGCGGTGGTGCTTGTTCTTTTGGTGACACTGTTTGTTCAAAGTAATACTATAAAGCAGAAAAATGCCATATATACAGCTAAGGAGGCACAGCTCCAGACGCAGTTAGAGGCAGAGGAGCAGCGTGCGAAGGATATTGAAGACATGAAAGCTTATATGCAGACGAAAGAATACGCAGAGAAAGTAGCCAGGGACAAGCTGGGATTGGTATACAAAGATGAGATACTTTTCAAGGAAGATGAATAGAAGGGGAATCTTTGAATTGAGTCTTATGGAACGTATTTAACGAATTTACACGAAAATTATAAAAATTTCCAAAAATCAGTTGACAAATGGGGAAGAAGTCGATATAATGGGTATCGTTGTGGCGGAATAGCTCAGTTGGCTAGAGCACACGGTTCATACCCGTGGTGTCGAGAG
>UQCR01000004.1 GCA_900539655.1 uncultured Robinsoniella sp. | reverse complement strand
ATTCGAATAAAAATATATTTAATTATTATATTTTTTTGAAAATGTTTGTAACGAATCCGGTTTTCGTGTAACTTATAGACAGGAGGTGAAAGTGTGAAAGATAAAAATACGAAAGGATGCGATTCTGCCCGGTACTTTCAAACTGATTAAATGGGCGGTACAGGTGAATGAGATGGATAAGCAGGATATGGAACAGATATATGAAAATAATGTGAAAGCAGTTTATAAATATTTGTTCTGTCTGACCCATAATGCCGACATTTCTGAGGAACTGACCCAGGAAACTTTTTACCAGGCGACAAGGGGTATAGAAAAATTTCGGGGTGACTGTAAAGTATCGGTCTGGCTGTGCCAGATTGCAAAAAGACTTTGGCACAGGGAACTTGGAAGAAGGCAAAAGCAGCAGGTATCTGTGGATGAACTGAATAAAGAGATACCGTCGTATGAAAACATAGAAAATGATTATTTACTGAATATCGAAAAGGTAGAGCTTTTTAAGCAGCTGCATTATTTCGATGAGCAGACCAAAGAAGTCATATATTTAAGGCTTACCGGAGAACTGAGTTTTGCTGAGATTGGAGATATTCTGGGGAAATCAGAAACGTGGGCAAGAGTGACGTTTTATAGAGGAAAACAAAAATTAGTGAAAGGAAGAAAAGAATGGGACAAAAATTAGATTGTGAAATCGTAAGGGATCTGCTGCCTAATTATATCGAGCATATGACGGGCAGGGCAACAAATGAAAGTATCGAAGAACATCTGGGAGGATGTACAAAGTGCAAAGAAATCTATCTGGAGATGCGGGAAGAGATTCCGGTAGAAACTGCACCGGAAGTTCAGAATTTTAAGAAATATCTGGGGTGGACTCAGCTCAGGTATATAACAGGAGGGCTAGCCATCCTTGGGCTTATTGGCATTATTGTGTGTATGATTGTGAATTTTGCAATTGATAAAACCTTTAATTGGTCTTTAATTGTGGCTGGAAGCGTGGCATTTTCAGTGGCATGCGGCTATGTATTTATTAAATCAAAGAAATTTAAGCCTGAGAAAACACTCTTGTGTATCACCGTATTGATCATACCGTTACTGGCGATTATACAATTTGCACTGAAGGATTTTAATGTAGAATATACAGGAGACTGGCTGTGGAAGCTGGGAATACCCATCACCTGTGGGTGGCTGGTAATTGTCTGGATAGAAGATCTGGCAATTCGTATCTTTCATCTCAATATCTGGCACAGTCTGGCACTTTTGGCACTGCTGGCAATACCGGGAAATATATTTACCAATTCCTTAAGCAATTTCTATATCCTGGCAGTATATGGATCAAAAAATTCATCCGTTGGATCGATTATCATAAATAGCTTGTCCAGTTTAATATTGGTAATTATTTTTTGGATTGCAGGAAACTGGCAACGGAACAAAAAGAAGGAAGCCGGCAGAAAGAGGTAGAAAACTTTTGACAAGAAAATTCAGTTGTGGTAGTTTATTAAGATGACACAAATGAGAATATAAAATTAAGCATTTTACTTATGCGGTTTTGATTGGAGGAGACTATGAAAATTGGAGTTCGCGCCCATGACTATGGGAAGATGGAAATCGAAGAACTGGCTGAATTACTGCAGCAAGAAGGGTATCAGGCAGCGCAGCTGGCATTGCCAAAGGCATTTAAAGGAATTGAACAATACGGTGACATAACCCTGAAGCATCTGGAGAGAATACGAAAAGCATTTGAAGCGCGTCAGGTCGAAATTCCTGTATTTGGATGTTATATGGACCTGGGAAACCCGGATGAGGAGGTCCGTGCCAATGCCGTGAAGACCTTAAAGATGTGTCTGGCTTACAGCAAAGAAGTGGGAGCGAAGGTGGTGGGAACAGAAACGGCTTACCCGCGTCTTACGAAGGAAGAAAAGCAAATCTGGTATCCTTTCATGATGGATAGTATAAAGCGCGTCGTGGAAGAAGCCCAGAAGCTGGATGCCAAACTGGCTATCGAACCGGTGTACTGGCATCCACTGGAGGATGTGGAAGCGGTATTGGATGTATTCAGCCAGGTCCAGGACAGCGAACACCTGCGTCTGATCTTTGACGCGTCTAATCTGCTGGAATACCCGGATAATACAAATCAGGAGCTTTACTGGAGCCAATGGCTGGATAAGATAGGCAGGTACATAGATGTCATGCACATAAAAGATTTCTGCCTGGATGATAACCGCGGGTATATTCCAGCCAGATTGGGGGAAGGCGTTATTGAATATGAGACCATCATTCAATGGCTGAGAAAAAATAAACCGGATATGTATCTGTTAAGAGAAGAGATGAATCCTCAGTCAGCCAGAGAGGATATTGAATTTTTAAAAAAATTCTGATGTAAGGAAGCAAGGAAAAGCAGCAAAACTATGAAAAGCCGTCAAGGATGAATTGCGTATTGCGCATCCTTGACGGCTTTTCATAGTTTTGTTAACGGCAATAAGATGTGGAAGGCAAGATCATTTTGTGGCAGTTCTCCTCTTCGACAAATTATCTCGAAAAATGGTGCAATATAGTTTGAAAAATCACAAAGGACTGCAACATAAAAGAAGAAAGACTCTTTTATCTATGTTATAATGCAATTATAAGAAGTGCTGTAATAGTACTGAAAAAAATATCAAGAATTTATGCAAAAGTACTAAAAATAGCACTAAATATTTGTATATATTCACGATGAAAAAGGAGAAGAAATACATGAAAAGCATTAAGAAAACACTCGGAATTGCAGTTGCCATGATTGGGATTGTGATTGTAGCAGTTACCTTTTTTAAAGTAGTAAGTGCAAATTCCAGCGAAAAAGTGGAGATCAGACTGGCGCACAATCAGTCGGCGGGTTCTGAAATTGCAGATTCCATTGCATTGTTCTCAGACATAGTGGCGGAAGATGAGAGCCAGAATATGCAGGTTAAGATTTACCCAAGCGGAGTTCTCGGAACGGAAAAGGAAATAATCGAGATGGTAAAAGCGGGCATTCTGGATATGGCAAAAGTCAGTTCCAATACGCTGGGCCAGTTTCAGGATGAGTACTCTATTTTTGCGGTACCTTATCTTTTTAACGGACAGCAGCATTACTATGATGCAATGGAAAAAAGTGAAGAGATACAAAAGCTTTTTGATTCAACAAAAGAAGAAGGATACATAGCTATTGGTTATTATGCCAATGGTGCCAGAAACTTTTATCTGAAGGAAGATGTAAAGTGTGACAACCCGTCCGTACTAAAAGGGAAAAAGATCCGTTCCATGCCAAGTACCACATCCATGGATATGATTGAAAAAATGGGTGGTTCACCCGTGCCGATGGCTGCAGGTGAGACCTATACATCACTCCAGCAGGGGATTGTGGACGGAGCTGAAAATACCGAGCTGGCACTAACGGTTGACGGTCATCAGGATCTGGTTAAATCCTATACTTACACAGAGCATCAGTATTCGCCTGATATTTATATAATCAGTACAAAAAAATGGAACAGCATGACAGAGGAACAACAGGATTACTTAAAGGAAAGCCTGAAACGTACCAATGAAAATTTTAAAAGCCTTTATACAGGGATGATGGAAGCGGCAATAGAAGAAGCAGAAGAACATGGCGTTACCGTTTATCGGGATATTGATAAAACAGCATTGATTGAAGCGGTGCAGCCTATTAGGGAAGCATTTTGTGCAAAGGGAGATTCCTACAATACGCTGTACGAGGATATCCAGAAATATGCCCAATAATATTCTTTTGCAAAGTCTGGATAAAACAAGAAATAGAAAGGAAATTGCACTGTAATATGCAATGGGTACAAAGATGAAAATAATAAATAAAGTTCTGGAAACGGTGATCGCTGTTCTGGTTGCGGTAATGGTAATAGGCTGTTTCTGGCAGGTGATAACAAGGTTTCTGTTAGGAAATCCAAGTAAATATACGGAAGAGTTTTTAAGATATGTGTTAATCTGGGTAACGATGCTGGGGGTTCCATATGCCTATGGGAAAGAAAAGCATTTATCTATCGGTATTCTTACCAAAAGCTTTCAGCCTAAAAATAATATACTGACTAAAATAGGGATTGAAGCATTGATCATTGTATTGAGTGTGTTCGTTATGATAGCTGGCGGCTGGCTGGTTACCATGAATTCAGCAGGACAGATATCGCCTGCAATGCAGATTCCTATGCAGCTCTATTATGCATGTGTGCCAATCAGCGGAATTCTAATGATTCTGTATAGCGTCAACCGTTTGATTGGGTTTGTAAAAAAATGGAAGGAGGTAAAATAGATATGGAATTACAGGCTGCGATTGTTCTTGTTATTACATTCTTTTTTCTGCTGGCGATGAGTGCACCCGTATCATTTAGTATTATTGCGTCCGCACTATTGACAATCATCATGTTTTTATCTCCTGGATTTGGGATGTTTATATCCGCACAGAAATTAGTAGGTGGAATTGATAGTTTTACCCTGTTGGCAGTGCCGTTTTTCATCCTGGCTGGTCTTTTGATGAGCAGCGGCGGTATTGCCCAGAGATTGATTAATCTGGCATTATTAGTGCTTGGAAAGGTACCGGGTTCTCTGGCGCTGACCAATATTGCGGGAAATGCAATGTTTGGTTCCATATCCGGATCGGGTATAGCAGCGGCTACGGCTATTGGCGGTGTTATGAATCCTTTGGAGAAGAAACAGGGCTATGATGAAGGGTTTTCTGCGGCAGTGAATATTGCCACTGCTCCGGTTGGACAGTTGATTCCACCCACTACAGCATTTATTGTCTTCTCAGCTGCAAGCGGCGGAACGTCAGTTGCTACTTTATTTATGGCTGGCTGGATACCAGGACTGCTGTGGGCAGGGCTTTGCATGATCGTAGCATTTTTCTACGGGAAGAAACACGGATATGTAATCAAAAGAGAAAAGCTGACGGGATCAATAATATTGAAGACTATCTGGGATGCGATTCCAAGTTTGCTGCTGGTGGTAATTATCATCGGAGGAATCCTATCGGGCTATTTTACGCCAACAGAAGCTTCCGGTATAGCAGTGGTATATGCATTTTTATTATCGGTGTTTGTGTATAAGAGCATTAAAATAAAGGAAATACCGGCGATTCTGGTTGATACGGGAGTTATGACAGCTGTTGTTATGCTGATCATTGGGGCGTCTTCCATATTATCCTTTGTACTTTCCTTTACCGGCCTTCCCCAGGCGATCAGTAACCTGCTCCTTGGTATTTCCGACAACAAAATTGTGATCCTGCTGATTATCAACCTGATTCTGCTTATTGTAGGAACCTTCATGGATATGGCTCCTGCACTGCTGATTTTCACACCGATTTTCCTGCCCATAGCAACAAATCTGGGTATGGATCCCATTCAGTTTGGTGTTATGATTGTTATGAACTTATCTATCGGAACCGTAACACCTCCGGTAGGAAGCGTACTGTTCGTAGGATGCAGTGTGGCTAAGCTGCAGGTAGAAGATGTTATGAAAAAACTCCTGCCATTTTTCGGTGCGATTTTAATCGCTTTGCTATTTGTAACATTCATTCCAGCTCTGAGCACCTGGCTGCCGTCTGTCCTTGGGCTTATGGGATAGGCGGCCTTCGGGCAGAATACTAACGGAGCAGACAGTCAATGGGCAGATGGGATTCGGGTAATAGGCTTCGCCTAAGTCAAGCTTACGGGTTAGTTGGTTTGTTGGTATGAGTCACTGTATTTAAAGTTTTTCGGTATTTCAAAGGGGAAATGGTCATGTAAGTCTTAAACATTTTTTCAAAATAGGTAATGCTTTCATAACCAAGGACATGGGCAATGGACGAAATGCTCATGTCCGTTTCCTCTAAGTAACGTTTTGCTTTTTTAATACGATGGATATTGATATATTCACTGATGGTATAGCCGGTTACTTCTTTAAACACCCTGCAGATATAATATTTGCTCAGGTAAAAGTGGCTGGACAGGCCCTCAAGGGAGATGTTTTCCTGACAGTGCTCAGAGAGGTAATCAGCAACGGCATAAGCTGTCCGGTATTTGCTCTCACTGCCAAACTGCGGAGTCTCCTGATTGTGATGGGAAATGTCACGCACCAGTTTGAGAAAATAGGAGAGGATTTCAAGCTCGATGGCATATTTATAGTTTCGGTGTTTTTGATTGAATTCAGTTTGCAGATGTTCATACATTTGCATAAACAGATACTGCTGCTCCTGATTCAGATGATATACGCCATAGTTATCCTGGAAGAAGCGGACCAGACCCAGGGCAGGAAACTTTTCGCCCAGTTCCTGCATTTTATCTTTGCCGATGTAGAGAATAACCCGGTTGTGGCCCTGGTCTTCGTCAGAAACGGATTTTGTCATATGTATAAGATTGGTGTCCACCAGGATGAGATCACCTTTGGATGCCAGATAATTTCGGTTATGAAAGAAAAAAAGGCGCTCTCCTTCCAAGATATAAAAGATTTCATACTCATTGTGAAAATGTTTGACACGCATGTCAAATTTTCCGTTTCGCACCATATGCTCCAGGGAGATCCCTTCCATTTCAGCATAATAGATTACTTTTTCCATGGATTACCACCTTTTCTTTGGAATTGTAACCGTCTGTCCATATGACAGACAGTGTGATATATTTAGTACATTATATAATAAACAACTTAAAAAAGCCAGTGCCAGCACATGCCAATAACTGCATATTCAAGTGTTCATGCTGCATAGCCTGTTTGTGATTTATGGAGGATTTAAATGAAAAATATAAATGAAAAAGAACTGAGAGAGAAGCTGGACCTTGTAATAGACAAATTATTAAATTTGGGAGGTCCACAGAACGAGAAGGAACTGGAAGAGTGCGGCGGGGAAGCCATTGGATTTTTTAAAAGAGATTTCGGTATCCGGGAATGGGACTGGCCCCAGGGAGTAGGTCTGTACGGGCTGCTGAAAATAGCGAAGACAGAAAAAAATGAAAAATACCAGCAGTTTTTATATGACTGGTTTGAAGAAAATATAGCACAGGGTCTTCCGTCAAAAAATATCAATACCACGACGCCCCTGCTTACACTGGTAGAATTAAATGAGCAGTATCACAATCCGGAATTTGAAAATCTCTGTCTGAAATGGGCGGACTGGCTGATGAACTGCCTTCCAAGGACAAAGGAAGGGGGATTCCAGCATGTTACCAGTGCCAACGGAGATCGCCTGGGAGTACGCCTGAATGAAAATGAAATGTGGATAGATACTATATTTATGACGGTCTTGTTCTTGAATAAAATGGGGCAGAAATACAAAAAACAAGAGTGGATTGATGAGTCCATACACCAGGTGCTCATGCATATTAAGTATCTCTGTGACAAAGAAACAGGACTGTTCTGCCACGGATGGACCTTTAATGAGCAGAATAACTTTGGGGGTATCTTCTGGTGCCGAGGAAACAGCTGGTTCACTTTGGGGATCTTAGATTATATCGACATGTTTAAAGGCACTTTGAATGCAGGTGTGAAACAGTTTGTGATGGATGCATATAAAGCACAGGTACACAAGTTAAAAGAGCTGCAGAGTAAAAGCGGATTGTGGCATACTGTACTTCTGGATCCGTCCAGCTATGAAGAGGTGTCCGGATCAGCGGCAATTGCAGCAGGTATTTTAAAAGGAATCCGCTATGGAATTCTGGATGATTCCTATCTGGAATGTACACAGAGGGCAGTAAAGGGAATTCTAAAAAATATAGACCAGGATGGAACCGTACTGAATGTCTCCGGCGGAACAGGAATGGGGTATGATGCAGATCACTATAAGAATATATTAATTGCACCAATGGCGTATGGACAGTCTCTGACCATACTGGCGTTGGCGGAAGCGCTGCTGCATTTATCATAGCGGACAGTACAAACATACTTATTAAATATTGTGGGATTGGACCAACCGGTGGGAAACAGATGCCGGATTGTCCAATCTCACTTTTTTATGTTCCTCACCAACTTTAGATGAATATAATAAAATACATCTTCTTTTTTGCAAAGGTCATTTTGAAGGGATTTAATGCAAATTTAATGCAGGAAAGGAGATACCGTAACTCATTTTAATATGGGGTATGCTATGATGTAGGAAATTTAACTTTGCTGTTTGAATGCAAACCAGATAGTTTTAAATAAAATGTGTGAAAGAGGTAAAGAATATGAAGCGTACAATTTTTACAGGTGCAGGTGTAGCTTTGGTCACTCCTTTTAAGGAGGATGGAAGCGTTAATTTTGAAAAGTTGGAAGAGCTGATTGATTTTCAATTAAAAAACCATACCGATGCAATTGTTGCAACGGGGACAACAGGTGAAGCATCTACGCTCAGCGATCAGGAACACTATGATGTGATCCGGTTTATTGTGGAATGCGTGGGGCATCGGGTTCCGGTTATCGCCGGGGCAGGATCCAATTGTACACAACATGCTGTTGAACTTTCCAGACAAGCAAAAAAAGCAGGTGCAGATGCTCTGCTTCAGGTGACTCCTTACTATAATAAAACTTCCCAGCAGGGACTTGTTTATCATTTTAATGCAATAGCAGATGCAACGGATCTCCCGGTTGTGCTCTATAATATTCCATCCCGTACAGGGTTAAATATCCAGCCGGAGACTTATCTTCGTTTATGTGAGAATGAAAAAATTGTTGCTGTTAAGGAAGCCAGCGGCAATTTTTCCCAGATTGCCAAGATCTCATCGCTTTGTAAGGACAGACTGGACATTTATTCAGGCAATGATGACCAGATCACATCGGCACTGGCACTTGGTGCTAAAGGGGTAATTTCCGTGCTGTCGAATATTTTACCCAAAGCGGCACATGATATTTGTGAAAGCTTTTTTAACCATGATCCGGAGTCAAGTGATGAATTGCAGATTGAATATCTGGAGCTGATAGAAGCTCTGTTTTATGATGTGAATCCCATTCCGGTAAAGCAGGCGCTGAATTACATGGGATGGAATGTAGGAGGCTGCAGACTCCCCCTTTGTGAAATGGAACCTGTGATGGCTGAAAAGCTGTTAAAAGTCATGAAAAAGTATAAATTAGTTGCAAAAGATCCCGGCAGCGTTTATTATAAAAGAGCATCCATCTTGCATGAGAACAGGAGGCAGGCATTATGATCATCCACGAACTTGGCAGGGAAAATGACAGAGTCATTGTAATTCTTCATGACGAGGAACATGCGGACTGGGATAACAGTGATATTCTGAAAAAATGTGCGGGATCTTATCATCTTGTAATGCTGTCCTTAGGCGAGAATGAAAGTGAAGATGTTTTATTCCAGTATCTGAACGATTATTATCACAATCATGTCTATGCCATCTGCGCCTTCCAAAATGAATGGCGGATTTTTACAATTTTGATGAACAACAAAGAGTTGATTTATGATAAGATGGTTGTAGAGGGCAAATCGGTTAGTTCCGGTAAAATGATTGAAAAGTACATCTGCGAGATGTAAAAAGTGATGGAGGTGTCCAATATGAAAATGATATTTGCAATTGTCCATGACGAGGACGGAGGATTTGTAATTGATAAACTGAATAAGAGCAATTTTATGGTAACGAAACTTGCCACAACAGGAGGTTTTCTGCGCCGGGGTAATACCACGCTGCTGATTGGAACGGAAGATGATAAAGTGGAGCAGGTTATTGATATTATTAAAGAAGAGTGCTCAACCAGAAAGCAGGTAAATGTGAACACCCCATATGTATCCGGCGGCGTACAATCCATCAGCTATGCCACAGTTCCAATGACCGTTGAGTTCGGCGGTGCGACTATATTCGTAGTCGATGTGGAACAGCATGTGAAAATTTAAATCATATCGTGAGACTTTCAAATACCTTCGGAAGCGTGTCTTAAAATTGCTGCGGCAAAGATTTTTAAGACACGCTTCCGCTTGTTATGAGGGGAAAGATTTGTTATAATGGGCAGACAGGCAAAAGCCGGTATAACAAATGAAATCATAGCAGGCGGTCAGGAGGAATTTTTTTATGGGCATGATCATGAAAAATGAGTTGGATCCGGTATTTGAAACACTTGCATTATTATGCAGCTGTTACCATGGAGAAGAAACACGGGTTGAAACGATAAAGGGTTTAAATGAGATGGGAATAGATGGTGAGGTATTCTATCAAAAACATTTTAAAATCCTGGAACGTTATGAAAAATATTTTAAAGAACACTACAATAAAACGGAGAATGAAGAGTTCTTTTTTAAAGATAAGGATCAGGACTGGATCATCATTCTGGTTGCATCCGTCATAGAAAACAAGCATTGGATTCAATCACTGGACGGGGTAACAGATGATGAGCTCAGGGTTATCCTGATGTCTGTTATTGTAAATGATGACAATGATAACGAAGAACTGTCCAGAAAGGATTTACCCATTATTAAAAATGAACTGGACATTATAGAATTTTTGGAACCATTGGATTTGGATGAGGGGAAAAAATGGCATTTACTGAAATTCCTCCACCGCCCCAGGTATTGGATGGAATATCTTCTGAAGGCAATTCGTAAAAATATACCTGTGTATGAGAAAGCGCTTGCATCGGTAGATAAACCCTTTCAGGCATTAATGGAGCGATATGCTGCCCACAAAGATAACAGGTTTGACCGGATGATTCAAAACTTTGCATCTCAGGCAGTAGTTTATCCCTCTCTGGCAGAGCCGGCGGTTCAGCTGATATTATATTCCCATGGCTATCAGGGATTGTTCTTAGAGCTGCTGCCAAGAAGGGGGAAAAGTACGGATGCTGCGAAAGATGCCGTTATTATGAAACTGAAGGCATTGAGCGACAGAAGCAAACTGGATATTCTGTGCATTTTAAAGGAATCCAGGAAGTACAATCTGGAACTGGCGGGAACCATGAAATTATCGGCTTCCACCATGTCCCATCACATGAATGTATTGTTCTCCTGCGGACTGGTAAATATTGAGAAGCGGAATGGGAAGGTATACTATTGTCTGGAAGAAGAGGCGGTGGTGGAGCTGATCGGAGATCTGAAACAGCTGCTGCTATAATAAATTGAATTAAAGGAAAATAGTAAATTGAGTTAATATTGAATAAGGAACAGGAGTCTGGAATCTGCATTTCAAAAGCAGGTTTTAGATTCCTGTTTCTTTTTTGCCAGGATACAGTAACGGTCAGATATATGCATTCTAATTGTGGGGATATATTTGATAATTATCAAATATAGTTGACAAGAATAAAATTATATTATATTCTGTATTAAACGAATGTATTTGATGTATATAAAACATGCATGAAATATATATGTGTTAAAACATTCCATTAAAAAGAAAAGTGAGGTAACTGATTTGAATGAAAGTCTAAAGGAAAACAAATGGATTCTGGCACTGGTGATCGGCATTGGCGCACTGAGTTCTGTGGCGTCGGCATTTATATCCATTATTTTGCAGAGGATTGTAGATGCGGCAATAGGGCAGGATGTAAATCATTTCTGGCGCCTTTTTACGTTTACTATGATATTTCTTCTGGTATTGGGCGGATTGGGCTTTTTGGAAGCATACTGTGGGAAAGTGCTGATCCGGAATGTAACGAAGAGCCTGAGAAAAAAGACGTTTCAGGGATTGCTCAGCCGAAAACCGGAGGAGTTCTATAAGGTAAATACGGCAGATTATCTGTCTGCTATCGTCAATGATGTAAAGCTTGTGGAAGAAAATTATTTAATACCGATTCAGCTTTCGGCAAAAATGGTAGTTTTGTTTGTGGCTACACTTGGGATTTTGTTCTATTTAAGCTGGTTAGTAACGGTTATTCTGATTTTCTTCATGCTGTTAATGTTCTTGATCCCCGTATTTTTTGGAAAGGCACTTCAGATGAGGCAAAACCGTTTTTCTGAGAAAATTGCAGATTTCACTTCAAAATGTAAGGATTTTTTGTCGGGCTATGAGGTGATACGGGGATTTGCAATTGAGGGGTATATCCGCAGAGAATTCCAAAAAGAAAATGGGGATACGGCAAAGAGTAAATTCCAGGCTGACCGGCTTCTGGCGGTCAATGAGAGTTTTGCCAATATATTATCTGCGCTTTCTACCGTAATTATCGTTTTTGTGGCTGCCTACTTTGTTCTGACAGGAAGGTCCACCGTAGGAACCCTTTTGGCACTTGTCCAGCTCAGCGGTACATTTATAACACCTGTAATGGTCATAATGCAGAATTTACCTAAAATAACCGGGATGAAACCGGTTCTGGAGCGTCTCTCAAAGCTTAGCCAGGAACAGGATACACAGAATGGGGATGGCAGGATTCAGGAAAGTATTACGAAAGAGGCTTCAACGGAAGTGTCTACAAAGGCGTCTACAAAAGCGTCTACAAAAGCGTCTACAAAAGCGTCTACAAAAGCGTCTACAAAAGTGTCTACAGAAGCGTCTTATGAAAAGCTGCTAAATATAGAAAATGTCAGTTTTTCATATCAGGAGGATAGAAATATTCTCAGTGATGTGGATCTTAAAATTATACCGAATAAAAAATATGCCATTATAGGGGAGAGCGGAAGCGGTAAATCCACCCTGGTAAAGTTACTGACCGGTTATTCCGGCAGATATTCCGGGAGCATCCAGTTTGACGGACAGGAAATCAGAGATATGAATGGAAAAAATTTAAGCAGACTGGTATCCATGATTCATCAGAATGTCTATTTGTTTGATACTGATATATACCAGAATATCTGCCTGGACAGGGAGTATTCCAGGGAAGAACTTCAGGATGCACTAGACAGAAGCGGGATCAGTTTGTTTTTGGGCCAAATGGAAAACGGGCTGAAGACGCCGGTTGGAGAAAACGGAATCCACTTGTCAGGCGGGCAGCGCCAGAGAGTTGCAGTAGCAAGAGCACTGATTCGTAAAACGCCCCTGCTCATCCTGGATGAAGGAACTTCAGCAGTTGATATGCAGACAGCCTATGATATGGAAAACCGCCTCTTAGCACAGGAAAAACTGGCGCTGGTTACCATTACCCATCACTTGAAGGAAGAATTGCTGGGACAGTATGATCAGATTATTTTTATGAAAAATGGGGAGATCGTAGAAAAAGGTACTTACAGGCAATTGACACAAAAGCAGGGGGCTTTTTTTGATTTTATGAATTTACAGGGAAAAACAAAAAATTAATTTATAAAAGTACTTTCTTTTCATGGTTGGATCGTTTACACTATAGGCAGAGAAAGAGATTTTATCTCATAGGTAAGGAAGGATTTGACAAGCCGGGCTAAATGGATTAGGATTGTAAAGATTAATAAAAAGATGATTCATTTAGCGGGATTTTAAATTTATTGTGAAACGGGCATATAGTCAGGATACATAAGAGATGTATTGCCGGCAGAGGAGCAGATAATATGAGGAAAAAAGTACTTTTTTTGGTTTTGGTTTGCGGTATATTGGGATTAAATGCAGGATGTCAGAAAGATGGCACATCAGATGCAGCGAAAGGAACGACAGGAAGCAGTGCTTCTGATATTATGAAGGTAACGGAAAATGGGGGTGCGGCGGAGTCTGACAGTGATGCACAGCAGTCAGAAGGAACTAAATTATATATCTCAACGGGTGACGGTAAGTTTCAGAGCTATAATTATTCCCAAGCAGAGGAAGCCACACCGGATCGTCTGGTAAAAGAAATGGAAACACTTACCGGATGGAATATATCTCTTGCGGATGAGATTACCACGGGAAAAGGCGGAATGACGGTGTGCATTACCGGGCAGAGCGCTGTTTTTATGGGGCCGCCATCTAACCAGAAGGAAGGATTTCAGGTCAATAATGAGAAAAGCATGGTATATGCAGTTCTTGACAGTATCCAGAAAACACTACAGACTTATGCAAGCCCAAAAAACCCGGACAGTGTAGATATTTATTATTGTATGGAAGGGAATGTGCCCATTCGTATTGATAATCTGGATATAACTATTCCTATGGATCTGCCTTATACCCATGAAATGCTTGTAAAGCTGTTTCAGAATGCTGATGCACCAACCGGCACCGGTTCTACAGAAACCGGCGGTAAAGTGCAGGGCTCCAGGACATATGGACAGACAGATTCCGGGAGCGATACAGACCAACAGAGTTATTATACGCAGACAGATGCCCAGGGTGGTCAAATATACCAGCAGCAAGAAGCTGCGGATGGACAGGAAGGCTACCAGCAGCCAGGGGCGCCGGACAGCGGAGCATATGAGCAGCCTGGATTACAGGGTGGAGAAGGCGAGAACCAGCAGCCGGGGACATCGGAAGGCGGAACATATAGTCAGCCAGAGTCACCGGAAGCCGGAGCAAATGGACAGCCGGGAACGTCGGAAGGCGGAACGTATGGACAACCCGGGATACCGGAAGGCGGAGACGGACAGGTAGAAGCACCGGACGGCGAAATAAACGGGCAGGAGGCTTACTAGTACCAATAGCACAGAAAACCAGGAAATATACACAATCAGAGATACAGTGATTAAGCTGTATCTTTTTTTGTGAAAATTTGTAACGAATTCCAGAGCCAGAACTCATATAAGTGAAAAACATATGGCAAAGAAACGTACCGGGTAACGGCAGTAATTAAATAAATGATCTGCTTGACAATAATATTCTATTGGAGTAGAATATAAACAAAAATATTCTATTATAATAGAATGGAAGCGAGGAGAAAGGAAGAATATGATAAAAAAAGGGAAAACCATGGCAATTCTGTGTTGGGTATGTTTATTTTTTATTTCTATCACTATGTGGGGGTGCTCCGCAAAAGAACAGGACAAATCAGGGGATCCGGAGGATACTGCAATGGGAAGGTATTTAGAAACGGAACTGAAACTGCCAAAAGAAACAAAGATGATTCATGCTGTGTGCCGGATGGCGGATGGCAGTCTTAGAATCGCAGCAAGAGACAGTGACGATAAAGGTGGAATCTTTGAAACCAAAGACGGTGGGAAGACCTGGGAACAGAAAGTGGCTTATCCCAAAGAGCTTACGGATGACCCTGACTTATCAATTGAAGGTGCATTGATTTCAGACAAAGGAGAAATTCTGCTGCAAGTGGAAGATTACGCCCAGGTAACAGGAACAAATTTTAAAGAAGGAATCATACAGCGCCGATTATGGAAAATGGATGAAAAAGGCGCAGCTAAGCAGCTGGAAGTCACCGACAGTTCCAATGAGACTTTTAACAGTTTTTTAGACGAATGGAAGTTTACCGATGAGGGGCAGGTGGTTGGAAGGGATACTCAGGGGAAAATATATCAGTTAGACCCATCCGCAGAGAAGATTGTCCGCACGTATGAAGGGGATAATCTGAGATATGAATCCTTCGGAATTCAGGGCAATGTTCTGATTGCAGTTTCGTCCGGTGATATGACCATGTATGACCTGGCTACAGGCAAGATTTTAGAGACAGATTCGGTTCTGAAGAACCAGCTTGTCAGTCAGGCGGACAATTCAGGGAGCAATACCCTGTCGGTTTCTTCTGTATTTCAGAAGGGAACAGAGAACGATTCGTTATTTTTCTGCAACGAAAAAGGCTTATTCCGGCATGTTCTAAACGGGAATATATCGGAACAGCTGATAAGCGGAGAATTGACCTCATTATCTAACCCGGCACTGTATATTCAGTATCTAACCATTATGGATGATGGCAGTTTTCTCGTAACCTGTATGGATGAAAATTTCCAAAGCAAGATGCTGAAATATACTTATACTGCCGATGCACCGTCGCAGCCGGAGATAAAGGTAAAAGTATATGCGCTTTATGACAGCGACGCATTGCGTCAATCCATTGTACTGTATCAGAATGAAAATCCGGACAAATATATCGAGTTAGAGATTGGAATGCAAGAAAAAGAAGCAGCAACCGTTTCCGATACGCTGAAAAAACTAAATACGGAAATCATGGCGGGGCAAGGACCAGATTTACTGTTGTTGGACGGTCTTCCTGTCAGATCTTATATTAATAAAGGGATACTGGAAGACTTAAGCGAAGTAATAGCGAAGATTTCCAAATCTGACGGAATGATGGATAACGTTGTAAATGCGTTTTCCGGGGATGGCAAAACATATGTGGTTCCAGCCAGATTTTCCGTACCTGTAATACAGGCAGAAGAAAATGCGGCTGTAAAAGCAGTGGATTTAAATTCCCTGGCAGATCTGGCAGAAACAATCAGCAAGGGAGGAAAGAATAAACGCGTACTGGAAGAGATGCCGTCCATGGCATTAGGCAGCATTTTATATGACGTGTCCGCCAGATCCTGGATTAAAGAAGACGGCACAATGGATGAGACAAAATTAAATGAATTTTACAGGATGCTAAAGAGAATATATCAGGCTGACAGCCATAGCACAGAGACAGAAGAGGACTACGAAGACAGCCATATAGACAGCATCCTTGGAATAGACAACGGCGTTTTGGGGTTCTCCGAAAAAATAAACGGGATGAACATTGGAAATATCTCTTCGGTTACCCAGCTGGCTGGAGTGATCTCCGCTGATAAAAAGGCAGGCAGCAGCACCTATAAACTTCTGAATGGTCAGAGTGAGAACGTATTTGTGCCAAGAGGGATGATTGGTGTAAGCAGCAAAGGAACCAGAAAAGAAGAAGCGATGAAACTGGCTGAGTTTTTATTATCGGAAGAAGCACAGTGTGGCGGAATGGAAGAAGGACTTCCTGTGAATAAGGCTGCATACGACAAAATTGTCGAAAATACAAAGGCTGGAGACATTGTACTTTCCATTGGCGGGCAGTTTAAAGGAGATGAAAAATTTTACCTGCTGAACTGCAAATGGCCGGAGCGAAAAGAAGCAGAGGAGTTTTTGAATTATGCAGAAAGCCTGACCACAGCTTCAGAGACAGATGGCATATTAAAAGAAGCAGTGCTGGAGGCTGTTCCAAAATTCATTCAGGGATCTGTCTCAGAAGAGGATGCTGTTAAGGCTGTTATGAAAAAAGTAAATCTGTATTTATCAGAGTAAATGCATGAAAAATAAGGCTGGAATGACGATCAGTTTGATTCGTAAGGCCAATAATTTATATAAAGTTAACTGGTATTTTTGAAACGAATATAGTATAATCCCCTATGAAGGCGAAAAGATTAGGAGATTGTACATGTTTGGCTATGTTACCATTTGTAAACCGGAGTTAAAAGTAAAAGATTATTATAAATATAAAGCATATTATTGCGGTTTATGCAGAACCCTAAAAGAGAACTTCGGATTTCGCGGCCAAATGACGCTGACCTATGATATGACTTTTGTGACGATTCTGCTTACTTCTCTGTACGAACATAAAATGAAGAACAGTAAACATCACTGTGTGGTACATCCGGTTAAAAAAATGGACATGCTTCAAAATGACATTACGGAGTATACAGCAGAGATGAATGTGATTTTATCGTACTATCATTTTATCGATGATTGGGAAGATGAAAAGAGTATGGCTGGACTTGCAGGCAGCAAGCTGCTTGGAAAAAGCGTAAAAGGTATCATTGCGAAGTATCCGGATAAATGTAAAACCATACAGCGCTGCTTAAAAAAACTTCAGGATTATGAAAAAAAGCAGATTACGGATATTGATGCCGTAGCCGGAACCTTTGGAGAATTAATGGGAGAGCTGCTGGTTTACCAAAAAGACCAGTGGGAAGAAAGGCTTCGCAGAATGGGTTTCTTCCTCGGTAAGTTTATATATATCATGGATGCCTATGAAGATGTGCAGAAAGATATAGAAAAAGGTAATTATAATCCTCTGATTCCGTTACAGGGAAAGGAGAATTATGAAGCAGTCTGTGAGCAGATGCTGAATATGATGATGGGAGAGTGCAGCAGGGAATTCGAGTTACTGCCCTGTCTGTGGGATGAAGATATCCTGAAAAATATACTCTACGTCGGAGTATGGACAAAATATGACAAGATACAAAAAGAAATGAAAGAAGGAAAGGAACAGAAAGATGGTAAGTGATCCATATAGCGTACTGGGAATATCACCCAATGCGACCAATGATGAAGTAAAGAGAGCATACAGAGATTTAAGCAGAAAATACCACCCGGATTCTTATAACAACAACCCGCTGGCAGGTCTGGCGGAAGAAAAGTTTAAAGAAGTGCAGGAAGCCTATGACCAGATTATGAAGGAACGGGAGAGCGGTTACAGTTCAGGAGGCGGCGGTTACGCTTCCGGAGGATACCAGAGCGCCCAGGATGATTCCAATGAGATGAAGTCGGTAACGAATTATATAAATTCGGGATATTATCAGGATGCCCTGAATATGTTATCAAGAATGCAGAATCGTACAGCAAGGTGGTATTACTACAGTGCGGTGGCAAATTCCGGAATTGGCAATAATGTGCAGGCGATGAACCAGGCACAGCAGGCTTGCAGCATGGAACCTAATAACCAGGAATACCGGAATCTGGTGAATCAGCTGCAATGGAACGGACAGCGTTACCAGTCCAACAGCTATGGAAACGGACGTTCCGCAGGCGGATGTACTACCGGGAACTGCTGCTGTGACCTGTGGTGTGCGGATTCACTTTGCGAATGTATGGGAGGGGATCTTTGTTCATGCATGTAAGTGGCAAAAAAATGGCATTTTCAGGCCTGATGCTGGCGCTTACGGTTGTACTTATGGTGCTGAGTGGTGTCTTTCAGTTTAACACGCTGTTTTTACTGGGAGCGGCTTCCTTTTTCGTTGGGATTATGATCCGGGAATTTGGAATAAAACTGGGCGCCGGCTTTTACATAGGAGCGGTAATTCTGGGGCTGCTGATAGCGCCTGATAAGCTTCATTGCCTTACATTTGCCATTATGGGGCTCTATGTACTGGCAATTGAATTTGTATGGTTGAAACTTGGAAAAGTATGTCCAAATGCGAAAGGCCGTAAGGTATTCTGGATTTTAAAGTATCTTATCTTTAATGTATTATTCTTACCGATGCTGTTCCTGTTTCCAAAGCTTTTGTTTGCAGGCGAGATATCAGGATGGATTCTCCTTGCAGCGGCTGCACTGGGGCAGATTATACTGTTCATATACGATAAAGCATACGATTATTTTCAGGCAAGAGTATGGGGAAAATACCGTAAACAATTAGGATTCTAAAAGCAAAAAGCTCATATGGCTGTATGTCATGGTGAACTGCTTTCCATCAGTTATACTTATAGTCTGACTTTTGGAAGCAGTTCATTCGGCATAAGCTATATGGGCTTTTTCTGTTCTAATGTTTCATTTTTTTGCCCGGGTTGATTACCGAATCCTGGAATTGGAAACATTCTTTGGCTACTACTTTATTTAATACCAGCAGGCAGATCAAGTTGGGTATTGCCATAAGTCCGTTCATCGTATCTGAAAAATCCCATACAACCTGTAGAGTAGTCGTAGCACCCAGAAAAATAATCAGACAGAAGATTACCCGGTAAAGGTAGGTGACTTTAGGGGATTTCACCAGATATTCCAAAGACTTCTCCCCATAGTATTCCCAGCCTAAAATGGTGGAGAATGCAAATAAGGTAATGCCTATCGTGACAAGCCATCCCCCGGCACCTCCAAGGGCAGTAGAAAATGCCTGTATGGTCAGATTCACTCCGGTGATTACTTTTCCGTCGGCACCCAGTGTTCCAAGGACGCCTGAGGAAGCAATTGCAAGCCCGGTAATGGAGCAGACAATCAAGGTGTCAAAGAAAGTACCTGTCATGTTGATATAGCCCTGTCTGGACGGATAATCCGTTTTTGCTGCTGCAGCAGCGATAGGGGCAGAACCCAGTCCGGCTTCATTGGAGAATACCCCTCTGGCAACGCCCCAGCGCATAGCAGAAAGCATACTGGCGATAATGGTGCCGCCAACGCCTCCCGCAATAGCTTTTGGAGAAAATGCCATCTGAATAATCATGGAAAATCCGGCAGGAAGGTTTCTGATATTCAGGATAATGACAATTAATCCGCAGACAAAATACAGCACAGCCATAAAGGGAACAATCAGGGCACATACTTTACCGATACTTTTAATTCCACCCACAAGAACAATCAGCGCCAGTATCATAATGACTGCACCCGTTACAGAAAGCGGAATGCCAAATGTATCATGCAGAGCAAGGGATATGGAGTTTGCCTGGGTCATATTGCCGATTCCAAAAGAAGCTACAACTGCAAAAACAGAAAAAAGTGCGGCAAGGACAGAGCCGATCCATTTAATACGAAAACCATTTTTCATGGCATACATGGGACCGCCCGCCATCTCACCAAATGCGTTGGTTTCCCTGTATTTTACAGCCAGAACACTTTCGGCATATTTGGTAGAAAGACCGAACAGGGCGCTGATCCACATCCAGACCAGGGCTCCGGGGCCGCCCATAACCATGGCGGTTGCAACACCGACGATGTTTCCGGTTCCAATGGTAGCCGCTAATGCCGTCATCAGAGACTGGAAAGGAGATATGTCGCCGCTGTTGGAATCCATATCCGGACTGGCTTTTTGAAAAACAGACCGCAGAGCGTAACCCAGGTTGCGCCAGGGAAGAAACTTGAGGCGGATTGTCATGAATACGCCGGTTCCTACCAGCAGAACCAACATGACGGGACCCCAGACAAAACTGTTAACATCGGATAAAATCGTTGAGAAATTCATTTGCTTTCCTCCTGATAATTATTTCCGCAAGCAAAGAAACAAATGGACGCACCTGCGTTCATCCGGCATTTGCCACGAGGATCAAATATACGTCGCCTGCGGCAGGTTATTTGACTTAACAAGTTAATACGGTGGCGTGTAATTACATAATTATAGCATGAATAAGGGAAGCGGACAAGAAGTGATTCGCTGTAATGTGCCGGTAAATAACCTGTAAATATACCTTGCATCATTGAAGATTACATATTATAATTTATTCGTACAGGCAGCAGTTAGAACTGTCTGTAACATAACCTGCAGGCATTGCTGAAAGCATGTTAAAAGAACCAATGGCAGGGATTATTATACATGAAAGGAATTAAAAACTATGGCACAGAATCCAGTTGTAACAATTACTATGGAAAATGGCGATGTAATGAAAGCAGAATTATATCCGGAGATTGCTCCAAACAGTGTTAACAATTTTATCAGCCTTGTAAAAAAAGGTTTCTATGATGGAATTATCTTTCACCGTGTAATCAACGGCTTTATGATCCAGGGCGGATGTCCTAACGGAAATGGTATGGGAGGTCCGGGATATAGTATCAAAGGCGAATTCTCACAGAATGGATTTACGAATCAGTTTAAACATGCACCAGGTGTTCTTTCCATGGCAAGAGCAATGGATCCCAACTCTGCAGGTTCCCAGTTCTTCATCATGCACAAAGACGCGCCTCATTTAGATGGTTCCTATGCAGCTTTCGGTAAAGTTACGGAAGGTATGGACATTGTAAATAAGATTGCAGAGACAGATACCGATTACAGTGACCGCCCATTAGATGAACAGAAGATCAAATCTATGACAGTTGAAACTTTTGGTACAGATTATCAGGAACCGGAGAAATGCTAATTTTTTAACAAACTAAATTGAATTTTATATGAATATTCCTCAGAGTTTGGTATTTTATTAACGAAATATACCGCCAGACATGGGGAATATTTTTTTGCTTTTTGGAAATAATAGGTCAGTTTACAAAAATTTTATAATTAGGGGTCCTGTCCTTCTGCAATGTGATATTTTGTGAGAAAATCTGTATTTATAGCGAATTTAGGCAGGTATTTATGTGGAATCTTGCTTGTATTTGGATGGTAAAAAAATCTTTGAAGTTTTTTTGAAAAAGTGATTGACAAAATTTTAACGGTATAGTATGATGACCTTGTTAAAAAATTGTCAATAAATGAACCAATACAAATTATAAATTCACCTATTCAAGGAGGAACAAACATGGCTAAGAAAGAAACCACGGTTAATGTAGTACCTGAAGTGATTGACAGTGTTGAAGCATTAAATGCGAAACTGGCTGCTATGCGCGAAGCGCAGAAGGTATTTGCTACTTTCACACAGGAACAGGTAGATAAGATCTTTTTTGAAGCTGCTATGGCAGCAAATATGCAGCGTATTCCGCTGGCAAAACAGGCAGTTGCTGAAACAGGTATGGGTATTGTAGAAGATAAGGTTATCAAAAACCACTATGCTGCAGAGTATATCTACAATGCTTACAGAAGTACAAAGACCTGTGGCGTGATTGAAGAAGATTCTGCATTTGGAATCAAAAAAATTGCAGAGCCGTTAGGATTAATCGCAGCAGTTATCCCGACAACAAATCCAACTTCAACTGCGATCTTCAAGACTTTAATTTCTCTGAAGACCAGAAATGCCATCATCATCAGCCCGCATCCACGTGCAAAAGACTGTACCATTGCAGCAGCTAAGATTGTTTTAGATGCAGCAGTAAAAGCAGGAGCACCGGAAGGCATCATCGGATGGATCGACGTTCCTTCCCTTGAATTAACAAATGAAGTAATGAAAGCAGCAGACTGCATCCTTGCAACCGGTGGACCTGGTATGGTTAAAGCCGCATACTCTTCAGGAAAACCTGCATTAGGTGTAGGCGCTGGTAATACCCCTGTTGTAATCGATGATACAGCAGATGTAAAACTGGCAGTAAACTCTATCATCCATTCCAAAACATTTGACAATGGTATGATCTGTGCTTCTGAACAGTCAGTAACGGCAGTAGGAAGCATTTATGACGCAGTAAAGAAAGAATTCGCAGACCGCGGATGCTATTTCTTAAAAGGCGAAGAACTTGATAAGGTTCGTAAAACAATCATCATCAACGGTGCATTAAACGCTAAGATCGTTGGCCAGTCCGCTTATACAATTGCAAAGCTTGCAGGCGTAGAAGTTCCGGAAGCAACCAAGATCCTGATCGGTGAAGTAGAATCTGTAGACATCAGTGAAGAGTTTGCACATGAGAAATTATCTCCGGTTCTGGCATTATATAAAGCAAAAGACTTTGACGAAGCGCTTGTAAAAGCAGCTCAGTTAGTAGCTGACGGCGGATACGGACATACAGCATCCCTGTACATCCATCCGGCACAGACAGAAAAAATGGATAAACACGCAGCAGCTATGAAGACCTGCCGTGTATTAATCAACACTCCTGCAGCTCAGGGTGGTATCGGTGACTTATACAACTTCAAACTGGCTCCATCTTTAACACTTGGATGCGGATCCTGGGGCGGTAACTCCATTTCCGAAAATGTTGGTGTAAAACACTTAATCAACATTAAGACAGTTGCTGAGAGGAGAGAAAATATGCTGTGGTTTAGAACACCTGAAAAAGTTTACTTTAAAAAAGGTTGTATGCCGGTTGCTCTGGATGAGCTTGGAACAATCATGAACAAGAAAAAATGCTTTATCGTTACCGATAGCTTCTTATACAAAAATGGTTATGTAAAACCGATCGAAGAGAAATTAGACGCTATGGGAATCCAGCATACCTGCTTCTTCGACGTAGCTCCGGACCCAACACTTGCATGTGCACAGGCTGGTGCAAAAGCAATGACAGAATTCGAACCGGATACGATCATTGCACTTGGTGGTGGTTCTGCAATGGATGCTGCTAAGATTATGTGGGTAATGTACGAACATCCGGAAGCTGACTTCATGAGAATGGCAATGGACTTCATGGATATCCGTAAGAGAGTATACACCTTCCCTAAGATGGGAGAAAAAGCTTACTTCGTAGCGATTCCTACATCTTCAGGTACAGGTTCTGAGGTTACACCATTTGCAATTATTACAGATGAAAAATCCGGAGTAAAATATCCGTTAGCAGACTATGAACTGCTTCCTAACATGGCTATCATTGATGCTGATAACATGATGAACCAGCCAAAAGGCTTAACAAGTGCTTCTGGTATTGACGTAATGACACATGCATTAGAGGCATATGTTTCCATCATGGCTACAGACTATACAGATGGCCTTGCATTAAAAGCAATTAAAAATGTATTCCAGTATCTGCCTTCCGCATATGAAAACGGAGCAAATGATCCAATCGCAAGAGAAAAAATGGCTGATGCTGCTTGTATGGCAGGTATGGCATTCGCTAATGCATTCCTTGGAATTAACCACTCTCTTGCTCATAAATTAGGTGCATTCCACCACCTGCCACATGGTGTTGCAAATGCGTTAATCCTTACAAGAGTAATGCGTTTCAACGCAGTTGATGTTCCTACAAAAATGGGTACTTTCTCACAGTATCAGTATCCTCATGCAAAAGAAAGATATGCAGAAGCAGCTCGTTTTGCAGGCATCGTAGGCAAGGATGACAATGATACATTCGAAAAATTAGTTGCAGCATTAGAAGACTTAAAAGAAAAAATTGGTATCAAGAAATGCATCGCTGATTACGGCGTAGATGAAAAATACTTCCTGGATACATTAGATGACATGGTAGAGCAGGCATTTGATGATCAGTGTACAGGAGCTAACCCAAGATATCCTCTTATGAAGGAAATCAAAGAAATTTATTTAGCTGCATACTATGGCAAATAGGATTCCTATCTGGTATAGATGATAAGATAAGCTGTTCAGCCAGATACCTTGCTATAGTATGAAGAAATACGGCAGATTGAGTTTACAGTCTGCCGTATTTTTCCACGAACAGTTTTATTCCAATAACGGCTGAATGGCATTTTGTAAACATCAATTGCCAGGCAGTCCTCCTTAGTACATTATAAGTGTCTGCCTGGCAGAACCAACAACATGGAAAAGGGGGATTTTCTAATGTCAGAATTACAGATTATTGCAAAAAGGGACCAGAAAACGGTTTACAGAGACGGCGATAAAGCAGTCAAGGTATTTGAATCAAGCTTCACGAAAGCAAATATTCTAAATGAAGCATTAAATCAGGCAAGAGCAGAAGAAACGGGGCTTAATATCCCGCAGATTCTGGAAGTTACGAAAGTCGATGGCAAATGGGCGATCGTATCGGAATTTGCCCAAGGTAAGACATTAGAGCAGTTGATGCAGGAGCATCCCGATAAGCTGGAAGAATACATGAATTTATTTGTTGACCTTCAGTTAGAGATGCACAGCAAGAAAGCACCTTTATTAAACAAGTTGAAAGATAAGATGATTCGTAAGATTACTGCAACAGGACTGGATGCAACCGTTCGCTACGAGCTCAACACCCGCCTGCAGGGAATGCCTACCCATACGAAGGTATGTCACGGTGACTTCAACCCCAGTAATATTATTATCGATGACAGCGGTAAAGCTGCGATTGTGGACTGGGCACATGCCACCCAGGGTAACGCAAGTGCGGACACCGCCAATACTTATCTATACTTCGCATTGCAAAATGAAGAAGCAGCAAAGCTTTATATGGATTTATTCTGCAAAAAGAGTGACACCGCAAAACAATACGTAGAGCAGTGGCTTCCGATTGTAGCTGCATCCCGCCTTACAAAAGGTGTGGAAGCTGAAAAAGTATTTTTGATGAAGTGGATTGATGTTTGCGAATATCAATAGAATTACTTGGAATAAAATTGAATAATGAGTAGTGGGAACGAAGGAATGCCGAGGGTTTGGGCATTCCTTTGTTTTTTGTGTGTATATTCTGAAAAATTTCAGAGAAGGGTGTGGATTATGGAGGCGCAGGATAAATATCTGGTATGAGAATAGAAATAATGGTATAATATCGAAATAAAAAAGCAATTTAGTTTATGGCTGAAAACATAAAATTAAATCCATTAGCGATTTAGACTGGGGTCTCATGTATCTTATAAATAATATTATTTTTAATCAGACAATAAATGAACAAAAGAAGGAACAACTAAATATAGAAGAATTAAATCATTTTTTAAACCTTATTCAAAAGCAAGGATGGAAGGTGGAAACGCAAGCTGATATCATGGATCTTAACTGTGAACCCGCAATTATAATCACCAATTCATCCACCAATGCCCAAAAAGCGAAAGACGCAGGAATCCCCTGCGTTTTTTATGATGCAGCGGGAAATGATTCGGGGATTTACGGGATTGATATGGTGGTGGAGGGACTGGAAGAGATAGACAGTGGATTTTTAATGGGGGTTTATAACAGACATTATAAAATACCATCGGTCGTAGGAGAAACGACCCGTTTGATTATTCGGGAAACCGTGCCGGATGATGTGGATACTCTATATGAAATTTATCGAGATCGGGAGATATCTCGTTTTTTACCCCCGCTGGATGAGGATATCAATGAGCAGAGAGCAATCCTGGAGTCCTATTTTTCATATATGTATGGAATATATGGATATGGAATGTGGACAGTAGTGGAAAAAAGTTCCGGCCAGATGATTGGAAGGGTTGGGTTTGAAAATGGAGAATTGGAAGGCACAGGAATTGTAGAACTGGGATATTTGATCGGCACTGACTGGCGTAAACAGGGTTATGCATATGAAGCAGTCTGTGCTGTTTTAGAATATGGAAAGAAAGAGTTAGAATTTAGGGAAGTTTATATCCGAACAAAATCAGAGAACCTGGTATCCCGTGCTTTAGCCAAAAAAGCAGGATTTCAGTTGATTAAAGATGGCGATATACAGTATTACAGAAGGGAACTATAATGGCAGGAGAAGAAAAACAGGAATTTCGTGTACGGATTAAGGATATTGCAGATGAGCTGGGAGTGAGTACCGCCACAGTGTCTACAGAAGATAATGGTTAAGAATCTAAAACCATTGAAAGCTCTTTCTAAACCTGCTATAATGCAGAAAACAAATGGAAAGGTGGTTGAACAAATGATTCAGGATATCGCACCACACATTTTAGATAATCAGTACTCCCCTGTTCTGCCTGACAAAGATAGTTTTCTGCTTTGCTTTCATGGAAACGAAGTTTTAATAAATCTCAGTGATGACGGAATCGTATTTCCAAGATTAAAAGATCTGGAATCTGAAGATGAGAATCTCAAGGAGGAGTGCAGGTACTTATTTACAATTGACAGCCAGAGTTTTTATCTGACAGACAACATTGTACCTGTCCAGGGAACAGGATTTTCCAGGGAGAATGTGGAGATTTTTCGGACTGCACAGCCTCAGTATCTGGCTTTTGCAGGTATTACGGCATTCCAGATCTTCACCTGGTATCAGAGCAGACGATTTTGCGGCAGATGCGGCAAGCCCATGGAGCACCATGATAAAGAGCGCATGATGTTTTGCAGTACCTGTGGATTACAGGAATATCCAAAGCTTTCCCCGGCTGTAATTGTGGGAATAGCAGATGGGAATAAACTTTTGATGTCCAGATATTCCGGAGGGAATTATAAGAAATATGCCCTGATAGCGGGATTTGCTGAGGTCGGTGAGACAATTGAGGAAACCGTTAAGAGAGAGGTTATGGAAGAGGTTGGATTGAAAGTAAAAAATATAAGATATTATAAGAGCCAGCCCTGGGCTTTTTCCAGTACGCTGCTATTGGGTTTTTACGCAGACCTTGACGGCTCTGATCATATAACGCTGGATCAGAATGAGCTGGAATTTGCAGAGTGGTTTGAACGGGAAGACATACCGGAATGCAACACGTCTATTAGTCTTACAAATGAAATGATCATGAGGTTTAAAAATAATAATTGACACTTATAAATAGTTCCTGTATACTACTTACATACCAATAGTATGTATACAGGAGATGAGTGTATGGCCAGAAATAAATATCCGGAAGTAACCGTTAATCGAATTTTGGATGTGGCAACCAGGTTATTTTTGGAAAAAGGATACGAAGCTACTACAATTCAGGCGATATTGGATGAACTGGGGGATTTAAGTAAAGGAGCAATCTATCATCATTTTAAATCCAAAGAAGATATTATTGAAGCTGTGATAGAGCGTATGTTTAAAGAGCTGCACGATAATGTGTTTACAGTAGTTCAAGATCCTACCTTAAACGGGTTACAAAAGATTCAGAAAACAATAGAGATTTCTATGCAGAATCCTAATCAGGAGAAAGTATTGAAATCCGCACCGGATCTTTTGCGCAATACACGCTTTCTGGCAGCAGAATTATATGAGAGCATTAATATTGTCGCTAAAGAGGTCATAGAACCGATGGTGCGTCAGGGTATTGAAGATGGGTCAATTCATACGAAATATCCCAAGCAGCTGGCAGAGATGTTGATGATTCTGTCCAATCTCTGGTTAAATCCGGCAGTATTTCCGGTTTCTGAAAATGAGTTATACGAGAAATTTTTATTTTTACAAGATGTAGGAGAGCGGCTGGGCATTCCGGTTTTGAATCAAACGGTGCTTGACAGGCTGCAGTTTTACCGGAGTATCATGGAGAGTACCAATTTAAAATAATAATAGCATACACAGCGGCTCCATAACTGTCACCAAAATAGTGGCAGTATATTTTTAAACATATACATACCAAACGTCGGTATCATAATTAAGGAGGATTTGTAATGGTTCAAAAAACTAAGTTGTTTCACAGGGACTTTACCCTGGTGGTGATCGGACAGATTATTTCGCTTTTTGGAAATGCGATTATCCGGTTTGCCCTGCCCCTTTACCTGCTAAATATCACTGGATCTGCTGCGTATTTTGGTCTTGCCAGCGCATTGTCATTTATTCCAATGATTGTGTTGACACCCATTGGAGGGATGATTGCAGACCGGGTAAACAAGCGTAATATTATGGTGGTTTTAGATTTTTCAACAGCAGCACTTATTGCCTTATTTTCTATAAGCATGGGAAGATTAAATTTGATTGTAATACTTATCATTACCCTTATGATCTTATATGGAATACAGGGCGTTTACCAGCCTGCTGTTCAGGCCAGCCTGCCTCTTTTGGCAGATGAAGATCATTTATTGCAGGCGAATGCAGTGATCAACCAGGTCAGTGCCCTGTCTAATTTACTTGGACCTATCATCGGTGGGATATTATTCGGCATATGGGGGTTAACTCCGATTTTGGTTATCGGCGGAATTTGCTTCTTCTGTTCAGCGGTTATGGAAATCTTTATTCGCATTCCAAATGTAAAGACGAAAAAGGCAGCAAGTATTCTGGTTTTAGTGAAAAGTGATTTTAAAGAGAGCATGACGTTTATTGTAAAAGAAAATCCAATCATTATGAAAGGGATTTTGATTGTTGCCGCTTTTAACTTATTCTTGAGTTCTATGTTGATGGTGTCTATGCCGGTAATGATAACACAGACACTTGGTATGCCGGATCAGATGTATGGTTATGCCCAGGGAGCCCTGGCAGCAGGCGGGTTATTTGGTGGAATCCTTACCGGTATCCTGGCTAAAAAATTAAAAATAGAACAGACTAGCTGGATGCTTTTGGCGACTTCGGTTATGCTGATTCCTATGGGAGCAGTATTTTTTATAAATGCTAGCCCTATGCTGGCATATATCATTATAACCATAAGCGGCTTTGGACTGATGGTAATGTCTACCATGTTCAGCATTCAGATGCTGTCATTTGTACAGACGCAGACACCGCCGCACCTGATCGGAAAAGTAATTTCCTGGGTCCTGGCATTGGCAATGTGTTCTCAGCCGGTGGGGCAGGCAATGTATGGAGCGCTCTTTGAGCGATTTAAAATGACACCTCATTTCGTTATTCTTGGAGCAGCTTTGATATCGATTATGATTGCACTCGCAGCGGGCAAGGTCTTCCGCGCCATGGGGCAGCCGCTGCTAAAGAATGAATGGAGCAGTTTATAGCGTAATATCAGACACCAGGTTTTGAGATAACTCAGAACCTGGTGATTTTTATTGTGAGGTATGGTGTGTACAGATATTCCAAACCAATTTTCAAACACGCTCCCAAAATTATAAGTTGAAATAAGTCATAAAACCTCGTATAATCAAAATTATATAAGAAATATCTATGATATAAAGCGAGGTGCCTGATGAAAGAAACAAAAGTTATTTGTTTTACGAATAATAAAGGTGGAAGTGGTAAATCTACTACCTGTTCAAATGTAGGATGTGCAATGGCAATGGCGGGAAAAAAAGTACTATTGATCGATGCAGATATGCAGCTGAATTTGTCACTGTCATTTTTTTCGGAAGATGAAGTGTTAGAATTTGCTACAGGAAATAAGAATCTTTATCAGGCGATAAAGGCACAGAAGGATTTAAGTGATTATATTGTTGCGACATCGTATGAAAATCTTGATCTGATTCCATCGTCCACACTGATGAGCTCCATAGAATATGAACTGTTTACAAAATGGCAGAGAGAATTAATTTTGAAAAAATGTCTTGAGAATGTGCGGACATCAGGAGTCTATGATTTTATACTGATTGATGCCCCTCCTACGCTGGGGGGATGGGTAATGAACGTTCTCTGTGCATCAGATCAGGTTATTATACCGGTTGAAGCAAGTCCCTGGGGCCTGTTCGGACTGGCGAATATGTTTGATTTTCTAAACGAAGTAAAACAGATTTCCACAGAACTGAAACTGATGGGAATTGTAGTTACAAAAGTAGATACCCGAAAGAATTATTTTAAACAAACGCTTGAAACCTTGAAGGAGATGGAAGATATCCATTTATTTGAATCTTATATCAGAGTGGACAGTTCTATTGAATGGTCTCAGGATAACAGTGCACCGGTTGTCGCTTATAAAAAGAGCAGCCGAAGTGCTAAAGAATATACAGCATTGGCAGAGGAGGTATTAGAAATTGGCAGTAGGTAGAGGAAGCATCATGAGAGCAGCGAAATCAGGAAGCAAAAAGGAAAAAAATATAGAGTTTATGACACAGGCAACAGAAAGTCAAGTGGAGGAAAAAAGTATGGCAGAAGAAAAACAGGATGTAAAAGAGACTGCTGTGATTCCGGCAGATGACCAAAGTTCGAAAGACGTATCAGTGGAATCAGTGGAGGCCGTTAATTCTGAAGTTAAGGCAGAAACGGCGGCTGTTGAAAAACCGGTAAAAAAAACAACCAGAAGAAAAACGGCAGCAAAGGCAACCCCGGCAAAGAAGAAAGCTGAGGCAGTAAAGACAGAAGAAGCGGTAAAGACTAAAGTGGAAGCAGTAAAGGCAGAAGAAGAAGTGGCAAAGACTAAAGTGGAAGCAGTAAAGGCAGAAGAAGAAGCAGTAAAGACTAAAGTGGAAGCAGTAAAGACGGAGGAGGAAGCTAAAGTAAAGGAAGAAACTCCGAAAAAAACATCAGCCAGAAAGACAACGGCCAAGACAACAACGAAAGCAGTACCTGCGAAAAAAGCACCGGCAAAAACAAAGGCGCCGGCACGGGCCAAAAAGGAAACGATTGAGGAAATAAAAGAAGTGGAAGAAACTATCGTGGAAGAACCGGTAAACAGTGTACCCAAAAATTATGTTGGAATTAAAGATAAGATGCCCACTTACTTATTATAAAAGACAGGATATTATTAGAATGTAAAGAAGAACCGGCATGGTTCTTTTTTACGTTGGTCAAAGCGGATGGAAACTACTTTACAGTTTTGTATTAGGTATATTTTGGTGTTGATTTTTGTTGTTTTCTAGGATTATAACTTGCGAATCCCAAATAAATGTGGTATATTAATGTTAATATGTTAACAATACAAAAACAATGATAAAGAAGGGACGGAAATCATGAATAGTTTTGATATTAAGACGAAGATTTATTTCGGTGACAATGCCTTAGACCGTTTAGCAGATATTCCATATCAGAAGATAATGATTATAACAGATCCATTTGTAGTCCAGAGCGGGATGATCGAACTGGTGACAAGACGTTTGGACAAAAGTGGGAAAGAATATTCCATCTATAAGGATGTAGTGCCGGATCCTCCGATTGAAAAGGTTGTTCTGGGTGTTAAAGCACTTCTTGAATATCAGCCGGAAGCAATCGTAGCGGTAGGCGGTGGTTCAGCAATTGATTCTGCCAAAGGGATGCGGGAATTTGCGACCAAATTAGGTGCACAAAATGAGATGGCTTTAATTGCTATTCCGACTACAAGCGGTACAGGCTCTGAAGTAACTTCTTTTTCCGTAATTTCCGACCCGGTAGAGCAGATTAAATATCCGCTGGTTTCCGAAAGCCTGCTTCCAACAGAAGCAATTTTAGATGCAGAACTTACCAGAAGTGTTCCTCCAGCAATTACGGCTGATACAGGAATGGATGTATTTACCCATGCACTGGAAGCTTATGTTAGCACCGAGAATCAGGAATTTGCAGCAGCCTTATCTGAAAAAGCTATTGAGATCTGCGGCAGTTTCTTATTACGTGCTTATCTGGATGGAAGCGACACACATGCGAGAAAGAAAATGCATATTGCTTCTTGCCTTGCAGGGCTTGCATTTAATTCCGCTTCACTTGGAATTAATCACAGCATGGCTCATCAGCTGGGGGCCAGATTCCATATTCCTCATGGACGTGCCAATGCTATGCTGCTGCCATTCATCATTCAGTACAACAGTTACATAAGCAAACACAGCAGAAGCCAGAAGGAATACCCGAAGCAGGTTAAAAAATATGTGACTATTGCAAGAATCCTTGGACTTCAGAACTTTAATACAATCACTACTATCAGAGCATTGGTTGCATGGGTTCAGTTTATGTTAAGAGAGATGGATATTCCGCTTTGTATTGCACAGACCGGAAAATGTACAAAGGAAGAATATTTTGCAGCAATTCCGGCTATGGCTGATGCAGCTTTGGCAGATGCCTGTACACCAACTAATCCAAGAGTTCCAACCAAAGATGATATTATGGATATCTACGAACGTCTCTGGGATGTAAATTAATAAATAGATCAATTAATAGATACAAAATAGGGCCGGACAAGAGCATTTTCAGACATGCGATTGTGTCTGGCTCTGTTTTTTGGAGAGAATATGAAAAAAGAAGCGGGTCATTATCTGACAAATCCCTGGCTTGTAGGACTTCTAGCCGTAATCAGTACAGCATTATGGGGAAGTGCGTATCCCTGTGTGAAATCGGGATATGAAATCTTCCGGATAGCAGATGGGGATATTGGATCAAAAATATTATTTGCAGGATATCGTTTTTTCCTTGCAGGAGTTATGACGTTTATTTTTGTTTGGATTTTGAAGAAAAAATTTCCGGTTCCTGGTAGAAAGATGGTTCCGGGAATATTAGGATTGGGTGTGGTTCAGACCACGATTCAGTATATATTTTTCTATATCGGTGTTGCTAATACCACTGGTGTAAAGGGATCGATTATCAGCGCATCCAATTCCTTTTTTACTATTTTGCTGGCTCATTTTTTAATGAAAAGTGAAAAATTAAATATACAGAAATGCGTGGGATGCCTTCTTGGATTTGGAGGGGTAATGCTCACAAATTTTTCCCTGAGCGGATGGGATGCATCCTTTTCATTCCAGGGAGAAGGGTTTTTGCTGATTTCGGCGCTGGCATA
This sequence comes from uncultured Robinsoniella sp., assembly GCA_900539655.1. GTDB lineage: Bacteria > Bacillota > Clostridia > Lachnospirales > Lachnospiraceae > Robinsoniella. The sequence goes on along the minus strand of UQCR01000004.1, from coordinate 111,898 downwards.
TTCTGTGGCTTCCCTGTGGTCCAAGAGGCTTGCACAAAATGAAGACCCCATTTTGATTACCGCCCTGCAGTTGTTGTTTGGCGGCGCCCTGCTTATGGGGATAGGCATTATAAGCGGTGGGAAAATTGTAAGCGGCTTCTCTGCAACAGGGATTATATTGCTTTTATATATGGCGTTTATTTCGTCCGCTGCATTTTCCATATGGACGATTCTGCTGAAGTATAACCCGGTGGGAAAGGTAGCAATTTATGGATTTATGATTCCGGTATTTGGAGTGTTCCTATCAGCAGTATTCTTACAGGAAAATGCATTTACCCTTCGAAACCTTGGGGCATTGATTCTTGTCAGTGCCGGGATCATTGCAGTGAACAGACGTAAACTTTAGCATGTAAATATTAATAAATTTAATAGTAACCGTAAATGTGCACAGAATATAGGGAGGTAACTTATGCGTTTTTCCAAAATGCAGAAAAACAGGAGAAATGCAGTTGCCAGACCGGTATATCTGTGCTATGATAAATACAGTATTGGAAACGGTACCGATAACGTTACCGGAACCTGAACAGGAACAGGTTTACAGATGAAACAGAGAAGATTAAAGGAGGCACCATATAAATGAGATCCAGTGGAATGTTATTACCCATAGCCAGCCTCCCATCCAAGTATGGGATTGGCACATTTTCAAAAAGCGCATATGATTTTGTAGATATTTTAAAGGCGGCAGGTCAGAGATTCTGGCAGATTCTTCCTCTTGGTCCTACGGGATATGGGGATTCCCCTTACCAGTCATTTTCCACCTATGCAGGGAATCCATATTTTATTGATCTGGACCGGCTGGTAGAAGAAGGTCTGTTAAGTGAAAAAGAATGTAAGTCATTTGACTTTGGTACAAATAAAAGACATATAGATTATGGAAAGATTTATGAATCCAGATTTTTAATTTTACAGAAGGCTTATAAACGATGTAAATTAGAGGGCGATCCCGATTATGAAAAATTCCTGGAGGAAAATAAGGAATGGCTGGATGATTACTGTCTCTATATGGCGGTAAAAAATCATTTTAACGGTGTCAGCTGGGATCATTGGGATGAGGATATCCGGCTTCGTGAACCGGAAGCAATGGAAAAATACCGTACTCAATATGCAGATGAAATGAATTTCTTCCGTTTTCAGCAGTTTAAGTTTCAGGAACAGTGGTATGCATTAAAGGAATATGCCAATCAAAATGGAGTGGAGATTATCGGTGATATCCCCATTTATGTGGCATTTGACAGTGCAGATACCTGGGCACGTCCGGATTTGTTCCAGTTTGATGAAGAAAATATGCCGATTGATGTAGCTGGCTGCCCACCGGATGGATTTTCAGCAACAGGTCAATTGTGGGGAAACCCTCTCTATAAATGGGAATACCACAAAGAAACAGGGTATGTATGGTGGGCAAAACGTATGGAACGGTGTTTCCGCCTTTATGACATTGTAAGGGTAGACCATTTCCGGGGATTTGATGAATACTATGCGATTCCTTATGGTAATAAGACAGCTGAAAACGGATGCTGGAAAAAGGGACCGGGTCTGGATCTGTTTGTACAATTAAGGAAGCAGTTAGGGGAAATGCGGGTGATTGCGGAAGATCTGGGTTATTTGACGCCAAGTGTTATGAAAATGGTGGAAGAGAGCGGATTTCCGGGGATGAAAGTGTTGGAGTTTGCATTTGATTCCAGAGAGCCCAGCAATTACCTGCCCCACAATTATGACAAGAATTGCGTGGTTTATACCGGAACCCACGATAATCAGACGCTCAGGACCTGGTATTATGAAATGGCTGAGGAAGACCGGAAACTGGCAAAAGATTATATGAACCTATATGGCAGAAATGATGAAGAGATTCAGTGGGAATTTATCCGTCTGGCACTATCCAGTGTGGCAATGCTTGCGGTAATACCGGTTCAGGATTACCTCTATCTGGATTCAGATGCCAGAATTAATACACCGTCAACGTTAGGTGATAACTGGACCTGGCGATTAGCAGAAGAAGATTTTGATAAACAGTTGATCAGCAGAATCAGAAAACTTTGTGTTTTATTCGGCAGAACTGAGTAAGATCACGGGGTAGATAAAAAGCAGTATTTTATGGATGATACCATTCTCATTTTCGCAGAGGGGGATAAACCATAAGATGCTGCTTTTTATGTGCAAAAGTTAGTTACCGTATGTCTGCCTTTTATGGTACTTCCAACTTTTTAAACAGTACCCGGAAAAAACATAAATAAACAGGATAAAATAGAAAGTTTCTGCCATATTTCTTCAAATAGTTCTTTGCTATAATTTATCCATAGAGAAAAGCAGGCGGATACCGCGGACTGTCTGTGACAAGGAGCGGATAGCAGTATCCGGCTGATGTTCAGGCACTTTGAAGGAAAACGGAGAGAACTATATGGAATATCTGCAGAAAATCCGCATGGAAGAAGCAAAACACCTCCTTAAAACAACGAATCAGAAGGTGTATGAAATTGCGGAACAGGTTGGGTATAGTGATTATAAGTATTTTACGGTTCAGTTCAAAAAGTATGCGCAAATGTCCCCAAAGGAGTACCGAAGCAGAGGATAGTATTGCATTATGTCTAATTTTCCTTGAATTTTTATTCATCAGTTGATATACTTTTACTATCAGATATCGGGAAGAGGAAGATCAATGGAAACTATTACAATAAAAGATATAGCAAAATTATGTGGTGTTGGTGTGAGTACAGTATCCAGGGCGATGAACAATCATCCGGATATTAACGAAGAGACAAAGCAGAAAATCATGGGAATTATTAAGGATTATAATTATGTGCCAAACAACAGTGCCAGGAATCTAAAGCGGGCAGATGCCAAAGCAATCGCAGTATTAATTAAGGGAATTACGAATCCGTTTTTCAGCAAAATGATCAAAATCTTCGAACAGGAAATACAGGAGAAGAAATATACGTTTGTGCTTCAGCATGTGGATGATCACCAGGATGAAGTGGACGTTGCAATCCGTCTGGAAAAGGAAAAAAGACTGAACGGAATAGTCTTCCTGGGAGGCCACTTTTCCCATTCCAGAGAGAAGCTGGAGCAGATTCCGGTGCCTTTTGTACTTAGCACAATAGGGTTGCGAGACCAATCCGGAAGTGAGAAGTATTCCAGTGTATACGTAGATGATGTTAAGGAAAGTGAAAAGATGGTTAGTTACCTGATTGAGCAGGGACATCGCAAAATAGCCATCATAGCTTCCGGGGAGGACGATGAGAGTATCGGCAGACTCAGGCTGGAAGGCTATAAAAGAGCATTAGAGGAACATGGCATCGCATACGACGAATCTTATGTTGCCCGCATGAAGGATGACGTGGACAGCTATTCTATGGAAAACGGTTATGCGGTTACGAAGGAACTTCTGGAATCTGGTAAGGATTTTACTGCAATTTTTGGAATATCAGACAGTATTGCAATTGGATGCTGCAAGGCTATTTTTGATGCCGGAAAAAGCGTACCGGAGCATTATTCCGTAGCCGGATTTGACGGCCTTGAGATGGCTGCCTATTATCAACCGTCCATTACCACCATTAGACAGCCGGTAGAGGAGATGGCGGAAGCTACGATTAAAATGTTGTTTGATGTGATTTTAAATGGAGCGAGAGAACGACAACGGGTATTTGAGGGGGAACTGATTGAAGGAAAATCGGTTCAGAGGATATAAGATATATAAATAAACAAAAAGGTTAAATCCTTGGGTTAGCCGGACTGGCGGGTTCAGAGAATATAAGATATATCAATAAACTATAAAAGCATATAAAAATATAGAGATATAAATGTAAATATGGATATAGAAAGAGAGTGGATATCATGGCTTATTCACTCTCTTTTCAAATCTTTGCCCATTCATGTATGTTTCATTTAAAGAGTACGAAAATGTATGAGTTCCAGCAAATCTTTTAGAATTTCACTATCTGAAATATCCAGAAACAGCCATTTTCCGCCATTAAAAAACTTTGTGTTTTCATATGCTTTCTGTATATTAGGGCAGCAGGTTTGAATAAAAAATTCTAATTCAACCTGTTGGCGTTCACTGGCAATAACCAGTATTTTAAACCAGCCTTCCTGGGGGTAGATTGTACATAAAGTCTTCCCTTTTTTCTTATATTTTATATTCCAGCCCCTTAAGGAGCAGCAGCTGTATTCTATTTTGGGGATTGCGGCATATTTCTGAGTTAAACAGGCATGAAGCTTGTTCCATAGGGGATTCTGAATATATGCGCCGATTTGGTTAAATGTTGGCACGGTGGTTTTCGGATATAGTGTATCCCAGGCCATATGTGATACCTCCTTTTTTTAATACGTTAAAAACCGATTATACCATAGAAGGAATGGTGCAGCTATTCATCCAGTGCTTTTTTATTTTAGAAAGTTTACAGAATCATTTTAGAAATTCTCTCCCCGAAAGTCCTTGTAAAAATTGATCAAATCATATACAATATACAAAGATTATAATTGTTAACAATGAAACTAAAACAGGTGACAATATGGGAATTATAAAAGCAAGTAAGCTTGTATATGAATATTTAAAATATGGTGAAGACGGCAATGTGGAATCTACCCAAAGAGCAGTTGACCATGTGGATCTGGATGTGAAAAAAGGGGATTTTATTGCAATACTGGGACATAATGGTTCCGGAAAATCTACCCTGGCGAAGCATTTGAATGCAATCCTGATACCCACAGAAGGGACACTGTATGTAGATGGAATGGATACCCGGGATGATAATAAGGTATGGGAGATCCGTCAGACGGCGGGGATGGTATTCCAGAACCCTGATAATCAGATTATCGGAACGGTAGTGGAAGAAGATGTAGGATTTGGTCCGGAAAATATGGGTGTGGAATCCAAAGAAATCTGGGAACGGGTTGAGGAAAGTTTGAAAGCGGTAGGAATGTGGGAATATCGGGAAGCATCTCCGAACAAGCTCTCGGGCGGACAAAAACAGCGTGTCGCAATTGCAGGTGTGGTAGCGATGCATCCAAAGTGTATTGTCCTGGATGAACCTACTGCCATGTTAGATCCAACCGGAAGAAAAGAAGTAATCCGTACCGTACGGGCATTAAATCAGGTTGAAGAGGTGACGGTAATCCTCATTACCCACTATATGGAAGAGGTTATTTATGCTGATAAGGTAATCGTGATGGATGAGGGCAGAGTTGTAATGCAGGGAACTCCCAGAGAGATCTTTTCCCAGGTGGAAACTCTTAAGAAATATCGCCTGGATGTGCCCCAGGTGACTCTTTTGGCGCATGAATTAAGAAAAGCAGGTGCAGATCTGCCGGAAGGCATTTTAAGTGTAGATGAGTTGGTGAATGAACTATGTCAATGAAAATAGAAAATTTAAGCTATGTGTACAGTGAAGGAACAGCATTTGAAAAGAAAGCTCTGGATAACATTAATCTGGAAATTTCAGATGAGCAGTTTATCGGGATTATCGGTCATACCGGTTCCGGGAAATCTACGCTGATCCAGCATTTAAATGGCCTTATGAAGGGAACATCCGGTAAAATCTATTATGACGGGGAGGATATCTATCAGGATGGATACGATATGCGCAGTCTTAGAAATCAGGTAGGACTCGTATTCCAGTACCCGGAACATCAGCTGTTTGAAATTGATGTGTTTACCGATGTCTGCTTCGGTCCCAAAAATCAGGGACTTTCAAAGGAGGAGACAGAAGCCAGGGCGTTAGAGGCTCTTTCGCAGGTGGGACTTAAGGAAAAATATTATAAGAAATCTCCATTTGAATTATCCGGCGGGCAAAAAAGAAGAGTAGCGATTGCCGGTATACTGGCAATGCAGCCGAAAATGCTGATTTTAGACGAGCCTACTGCAGGCCTGGATCCAAAAGGCAGGGATGATATTCTGGATCAGATTGCAAAACTTCACAGGGAGCGGAAAATAACCGTTGTTCTGGTATCCCATAGTATGGAAGATGTTGCCCGGTATGTGGAGCGGATTATTGTTATGAACAAAGGAAAAATCATGTTTGATGACAAGCCAAAGCATGTATTCCAACATTATAAAGAGTTGGAAGGGATTGGCCTGGCAGCGCCGCAGGTCACTTATGCCGTAAAGGCGCTGGAGAGCAGGGGCTGGAAGATAGATACCAGTGCAACCACGGTAGAAGAGGCAAGGGATGCCATACTGAAAGCCATGAAAGGCAGATAATGCTATAGTTTATAGCAGAAAATTGAGAAATGGAAAGGAAGCCAGTATTGCAGGCAATCCTGTAATATGCAATGGTTAAAATATGATAAGAGATATTACATTAGGACAATATTATCCGGTGAAATCTCCCATTCACCGTCTTGATCCCAGGACTAAACTAGTGGGTACGATTGTATTTATCGTGTCATTATTTATAGTACGGTCGTTTATTGCTTATGCATTTGCTGCTATTTGTCTGGGAGCCGTGATAAAAATGTCGAAAGTACCTTTTAAATTCATGATAAAAGGTCTGAAGACAATTATGATACTGCTAATGATCACGGTTATTTTTAATTTGTTTTTAACAGGAGGCACACCGGTTCTGACGATATGGAAGTTTACAATTACCCGGGAAGGAATTGAAACTGCAGTATTTATGGCGCTTCGTCTTGCCTTTTTGATCATTGGATCTTCCGTCATGACGTTGACCACGACGCCGAATCAGCTGACAGACGGTATGGAAAAAGGGCTCCGTCCCCTGAATAAATTGCGGGTACCGGTACATGAAGTGGCAATGATGATGTCTATTGCACTTCGTTTTATTCCTATCTTGTTAGAGGAAACGGATAAAATTATGAAAGCCCAGATGGCCAGGGGAGCAGATTTTGAAAATGGGAATCTGATTCAAAAAGCAAAGAATCTTGTTCCATTGTTGGTGCCTTTGTTTATCTCCGCGTTCAGAAGGGCGAATGATCTTGCCATGGCGATGGAAGCCCGGGGCTATCATGGCGGAGAAGGAAGAACTAAAATGAAACCTTTAGTTTATAAAAAGCAGGATTATGCAGCGTATATCTGTCTGCTGGTGTATCTGGCAGAAATGATATTGATTAAATTATATGTGAAAATATAAGCGGGGAATTTATTAGTAAAACGGAATATAAATACCACAATGTGTGTGACGCAGCTGTCAGAAAGCAGTTATTAACACAAAAAATTAAAGTAGGTGCAAGTAACATGAAACGAGTAAAATTGGTAGTTGCATATGACGGTACAAATTATTGCGGCTGGCAGGTACAGCCCAATGGAAATACAATTGAGGATGAGTTAAATCGTCATCTATCTGAACTTTTGCAGGAAGAGATCAAGGTAATCGGGGCAAGCAGGACAGATGCGGGAGTACATGCCCTGGGTAATGTGGCGGTATTTGATACAAGTGCAAGAATGCCGGCAGATAAGATTTCTTATGCGATGAATACCAGGCTTCCAGCTGATATCCGCATTCAGGATTCCTGCGAAGTGGAGGAAGATTTTCATCCGCGGTTCTGCAATACAGTGAAAACGTATGAATATAAAATTCTGAATAAACGGTTTCAGGATCCTGTACGCCGTTTATATTCTCTGTTCTATTATATTCCACTGGATGTGGAAAGAATGCGTAAAGCGGCTGCTTACATGGTGGGGGAGCATGATTTCGCAGGTCTTTGTACCCATAAACCGGAGATTACAAATACGGTAAGAACCATCTATTCACTTGATATAGAGAAGAAGGATGATCTGATTACAATCCGGGTCAGAGGAAATGGATTTCTCTATAATATGATCAGGATTATTGCAGGTACCTTAATCCGGGTAGGAAATGGCAGCTTTGAGCCGGAATATATACTGGAGATCCTACAGTGCCGTGACCGGAAGAAAGCTGGTGAAACAGCAAGACCGGAAGGACTGACTCTGGTAAAAATAGAATATACTGATAAAGAGTGATGTTATAAATAAAATTAAAACATCACTCTTTTTCTATTGACAAACAAAATATCTTATGTTAAAGTGTGAATATACATCTAATTGATTTAACAAATTCTGGCGTATCGCCAAAGATTTTCCCAAATTAAGTTTTGAATGATTATAATGCTAGAACAGTCTCTGATTTTATATAGGGATTCTCTATAGAAGAATATAGAAAGGAGGAATATGCCAATGAAAGCATTTCTGGAGGAATATGGTATTATCATCATTGTTGCAATTATTGCACTGATTATGGTTTTACTCGCAACGCCATTGGGACGTTACATCGGTGAAGCAGTCGCTGCCACCGTCACAAATTTCATTACCAAATCCGGTATCACCAGTCCACCTCAAATAAAAATGCCCTGGTAGTGCAGTTAATTACCCGGCAGCAGAATGCGGGATAATTGACTCCTGAGGCAGTCACCGAGATGTGCGAGCACAACCGGCTCGTTTTCAGCGGAAATAACAATGCAGGGACTGTATTAGGTTCCTGCATGATAAGAAGAGAAAGGAGTGTGCAGTATTAATAATACAGATGATTTTTGGACCTTTAAAGAAGAAAATTACGGTCCTTTCTTAAAGTATGTGAAAGATGACCTTGTAACCGACATTAACTTTAATGGCAGGGATACCTGGATAGACCACCTGGAAAAGGGAAGATTCCTTGCAAAAGATATAGAAGTAACACCAGATTTTATTAATCAGTTCAGTATGCGCCTGTCCAATGCGGTCAGCGCTAATTTCAACAAGAATGAAAATCTGCTGGAGGCAGAGACGAAAACGTTGCGGATCTCTATTATACATGAAAGTGTGGCAAGCACCGGACGTTCTGTATCCATCCGGAAAACAGACCCCTACAGGCGTCTGACAGAACCGTTGATGCAAAAGACCGGATATTGCTCCGGAGAGATGATGGCATTTTTAGAAAATGCCGTAAAAGCTCATATGAATATTATCATGTGCGGACTGCCTGGCTCAGGGAAAACGGAATTGCTGAAATATCTTACCAGATTTGTAGCTGACAATGAAAGAGTAATTACCATTGAGGATAATCTGGAAATCCATTATGCTGATATTAATCCCGGCAAAGATGCGGTGGAATTAAAAGTAAATGAAAAATTATTTGACTATACAAAGGCTATAAAAGCATGCCTTCGTCAAAATCCAAAATGGATTATGCTGTCAGAGGCCAGATCCACGGAAGTTAAATATCTGCTGGAGGCGATGAGTACGGGTACCCATTGCCTGACTACTCTGCATACGGATGATGTGCGCAAAGTGCCGGATAGAATTCAAAATATGATGAAAGATTCCTTTTCGGCAGACCGAATGGAAAACGATATATATTCTTTTGTGAATGTTGGAGTTTTATTAAAGAAGCGAATTAATAGTATAGGAGTAATACAGAGGTATATTGAACAAATCGGAATTTATAACAGGAATGAGAGAAAAGGGGTGAATGAAATTATGATGCTTGCTGAAAACGGCAGGATGACGAATGTGGAACTGCCTCAGAATATTGAGAAAAAGTTTGCACAGGATAACATCAAAGATCCCTTCCGGGTATATGGGAGGTATGAACATTGGAGTTGAAGATGAAGCGAAAACCGGGTATATTTAACTGGCTTAGTCCCAGAAATCTGGTATATGAAGTAAACAGGTATGGATATCATTTTTCCCTGTTGGGTTTTTGGAAATTTTATCTGCTGGCGCTTGTCAGCATCTTTATCATAAGTATGTTCTATCAATTACAACTGCCTTACATTCTGGCAGTATCCCTATTTTCCCTGTTTCTTTCCCCCTTTATTATTTTGAATACGTATCAGAATATGTATCAGCAGAAGCGATTTCAGGATGTGGCAAATTATCTGGAGCAGCTGCTGTATTCCTTTCGCAAAGGGCCTAAGATCCTGACATCTCTTCAGGATACGCTGGCAGTATTTCCGGATGGACAGATGCATGACCACATTCTGAAAATCATGGATGCAATTCAGAATAAGCCCATAGCAGACAGCGGAGATTTATACCGGGATGCATTTTTGGAAATGGAGGAATCCTATGGATGCCGCAGGCTGCGTCAGGCACATGAATTTTTAATAAAGGTTGAAAGCTTTGGCGGTGAATTCAGCGGTGCTATCGATATCTTGTTGGAAGACCGCAGGATGTGGATTGAAAGAGTCTATGAACTGGAGAAGAATCGGAGCAATTTAAAAGTCAAGATAACTATTTCACTGGCACTTTCGTTTCTTATCTGCGGTTTGACTATGTTTATGCTGCCAAAAGATTTTCAAACCCTACATAATGGCTTGTCCCAGGCAGCAACTATGTTATTGATTTTGAGTAATATTGTTATCTGGTATATTGGTCAGAAGAAGTTAAGCGTGGATTGGCTGAATGACCTGGAAGAAAATCAGGAGGAAATTAAAAGATGTTATGACCGGGTGATGAACGCAAATGACAAAAAGGAAAGAAAAAAATCTTTTATAATGGCTGGAATCTGTATGATGATCAGTGCTTTAGGTATTCTGCTTCAAAATATTCCGGTTACGATTATTGGAACGGCAACCGTTGTTTTTGCTCTGATGCAGCCTGGAATGGGACTTAAGCTGGCTAAGAAAAGAATGGTGAGAGAAGTCGATAAGGCATTTCCCATATGGATTATGGAGATGTCGCTGCTATTGCAGACAGACAATCCACAGGTGGCTTTAACCAAGTCTGTAGACCAGGCACCATATGTACTGCGAAATGATTTACAGAAACTGGTTGATGAAATGGAAAAGAATCCTGCAGCTATTGAACCATATCTGGGCTTTATGTCAGGGTTTGATTTACCGGATGTGCAGTCGGTTCTTCGAATGTTGTACTCCATGTCTGAATCCGGTACAGAAGATTTTAAAAAGCAGATTATATTTTTGGTAGAGCGTAATAACCGTCTTTTAGATAAGTCTGAAAGATTGATAAACGAAGATAAGACAGCGGGGACAGGAATGCTGGTGTTAATCCCAATGGTAACCGGATCCCTGAAAATGATGACGGACCTGGGAGTCTTCCTCATGTCATTACTCAATTTAACCCAGGGAATGTAGAGGAGGCATAAAATGAAAGCAGTATTAGAGGAATATGCTTATGTAATGATAGGAATCATTCTTGCAGGGCTGGTATTGTTGTTTTTACTCAGTGGACTGAAAGAGGGAGGATTTCTAGAGATACTGGCGAGAAGATTTTCCAGTATGGTATTTGGCATAGCAATATAAACCATTCAAATCCCGCCAAAAGCAGCGGGGCATCAAATTGAAACACACTCTCGGGGAGGCAGTGGAATGAAGGTATTTATACAGGAGTATGGGAAAGTTATTATCATAGCAATTATTGGAGTTATCTGTATGATGATTCTAATGTTTCAGGGAGCATTTATGGATATGGTGGATCAGCTTAAGCCGGCAAATCCAGACGTTCGAAATGAATTTACAAAGCATATGCTGGTTAGTCTCTCCAAAAGAGAAAAACCGAAGTTTATATTTTGTTCCCCTCAGTTAAGGCTGGGAGATAAGATTTTGATTCGTGATTTGGTGGTGCGTGCAGTGGATGCTGATGGAAATGATTTAAAGGAGAATATCCGGTATTATCTGCAGGATGGGACTCCGGTATCATCTGACTATGAAATCAGGGCAGTTCAGTTTGGCACGATGTCTTTTTTGTTTCGAGTAGAGGATTCCCAGGGGCTTACTGCAAAAAAGAAGTTTGCCATCGCAGTCGTAAATAATTCAGAGAGCCTGGAAGCAGCGAAGCAATTGGAAGAATGGGATATTGGTAAAGTACCGGGAACAGTAACGGCAGGTATATTCGAATATGCTTATGAGATAAATGGAAATCCCGGGAAACGCTATGTACTAACTATTAGTGGGGAAGGAACGGCAAAGGAGTATGGAAGTGCTGACCAGATACCATGGCTCAAGAATTACAGGGATCTGATAACGGAGTGCGAGATTGCACAGACCGTCCGGACAGAAGATGTCAGTTACTGGTTCAGTGAATGTAACAGGCTGGAAGTGATTCCACGATTCCATGGTGTACGTAAAATGCAGGGAACTTTTCAAAATTGTACGACAATCAAGTATGGATTTATCGAAAATACAGTGGAAAATATCAGCCAGGCGTTTAAAGGATGTAAGGAAATGACTTCTATGGGGCCTGTCTTTTCATCCGTAAGTATCATGGATGAAGCTTTTGCGGGGTGTGAAAAACTTCGGGGAGAATTGTTAATTGAAGCAGACCCATTAAGTTATCAGGACTGTTTGGATTTGACGGCAAGCCAGACAGGCGGAGTTTCCCTGAAATTATATGCAGCCAGTGAAATCAATAGCTCAACTATAAAAGAGATGGTTATACAGGAAAATATAAAGATGAATGGATCTCAGGTGAGGTATATGGGAATAAAAGGATAGAGCCTGGTAATAAGAGAACTTTTAGGATGGAGGTATTTATGAAGGATATCTTAGAAGAATATGGACAGACAGCGGCAATTGTTATAATCGGTTTATCAATGATAAAGATACTGTGGGCAGTGATGCAGGCTTTGTCGTACTAAATTTAAGATAAGGGAGAGTATATGAAAGGAATAGTTGAATTTTTCATGATTATCATTACATTTGCATTGCTTGCGATTTCAGGAACTGCTTATATCACAGCTTCTATAAATACGGCGAATGCAAGAGATTATCATGCATCCGTTATTAATGAACTGGAAGCCAGTAATTTTAATCAGGATATAATAGATAGTTTATATACCGATGCGGCTAGTAAGGGATATGTTCTTGAACCAATAATGCCTTATGAAATAGAGGACCATAAAAAAACAGCCGAAGTGGTTCTTAACTATAACTATGATATAGGTATTTTAAATATAACCAATGAGCAACATACAATACGCGGCTATGCAAGATAAGGGAGGAGTATATGAAAGCGGGAATCATAACGTTTATCAGTATTTTGATTTTACTTTTGACGGGTAGTATTATTTACACCGTAGCAGGAAGAAGCATCAGAAAATCAGAACTGGAAAAGAGTCTTTCAAATGCAATAGAACAGACAATGGAAGTTAAATATCTGGATCATACATATACGATAGGAGACCAGGAAGAGATGATAGCCGATCTTACCGGGAATTTATTTGCTCAGATATCCAGCGATGCAGATATTGATATACATATTATAAATGTAGACATTGAAAATGGCTGCATGGATGTGGAGGCAGTAGAACGCTTTCAAACATTTACAGGGAAGGTGGGGGAGATCTCGGTCAGAAAAACAGTGATTTATGAACAGTTTCAGGATCCTAATGACCGGTTCTACCAGATCACATTTTTAAATAAAGATGGAACACTGTTTCGCCAGATTCAGGTCTATCATGAAGGACGCCTGATGGCACCCCAACCTGGGCCAGCAGATTTAATCCGGTGGGAATTGACAGATGATACGGCATGGAATGGTGATTTCAATAAAGTTATAGTAACCAGGGACATGACATTTCGTGCGGTATGCAGTTAAGGGGGGATATTATGAAAAGTAAACCAGTGAAAATTATGATGGCATTAGTATTAGCGATTGCCCTGTGTCTGCCGGATATCGCTTATGCGATGGGCAGTGGGGGAGAGGTTAACTCTGCTGCAGCAGTGACGGGACAGGGGAATGCAAAAACGGGAAAGGATACGCACTCGGGTGCTGGAATTGCTGCCGGGACAAAAACGGATAAGGATACGGATTTGGGATCTGAAAATGGGTCAGCAACGAATGCGGAAGAAGATATGCACGCCGGGACTGTAGTTGGGGCAGAAACGAATGTTGAAGAAGATACTATTATGGGTTCAGAGGCTGGGGCAGAAAAGAATACAGAAGAAGATACACAGTTAAGCTCAGGATCTGTAACAGAAAGGAATAAGGATGGCAGTAATTCTGTAGATTCGGAGCTTAACAGTGAAGTAAGTTCAGAACCTAATTCTGCAGAAGATTCACAAAGCATTACACAGACTAATTCCAATGATACAAAAGCAGAAAATAAAACGATTCATTTTTCCGAACGTATATGTGGTGAGTTCCAGGACGGAATACTTACAGTAACCGGAGAAGGAAAAATACCAGATTTGCAAATGAACGGAGAAAATCCAATAGATGCGATAAAAGCAGAAATTGAATCTATTATTTTAGAAGATGGGATCACCGAAATTGGTGATTATGCATTTCGAAATTGCCTGAATGCAGAGATTCTGCGTTTCCCGGATTCTGTAAAAAGCATAGGAAAATATGCTTTTGCCGAGAATTATTGTCTTTCGAAAGTACAATTGCCCAGTAATCTAGAGATTATAAAAGAAGGTGCATTTAGCAGAGATTCTAATCTTCAAGTAGAGAAATTTCCCGTTTCGCTGAAGAAGATAGAAACATATGCATTTTTCAATTGTTTCAAGATCGGGCAAAATGTTACGAAGCAGGAAGGAATTACGATAAGTGAAGATGCTTTTTTTCAGTATCCCCGTTATGTAGAGCTGGATATTATCTCCTATGACAAAACAAATTCCAGGGGTGAACGTAATTATATTGGAAGTCTGTATTTTCATAATTCGGAGATTACGAATGAATTGCAAGATACTGACATACAGCATATATTAAAACAACGTAGTGACCAATCAGAGGAAAAATACAAGGATCTGAGTAGTTACTATAATCAAATAATCAAGAAGCAATACCCCGGGGCAAATATCAAATACAGCGTTTCAATAATTGATAAGCAAAAGGATTTAAAAAATGCTGTTTTACCGCGGGCATCATCAGTAAGAAACGCATCCACTCAGGCAGAACTGGAAGCTGCGATCAAGCAATCCGGGAGTGGGGATATTATAAATATTACTAAAAATTTGACTCTTAAAAACGTTGTAATAACAAATAAGAATATTACGATCCGCGCATCCGGGGGCAACCGTACCATCACACCGGCAAATGGTAATAATGTTACGGCATTTATCATTAATGGCAACAGTAAGGTTACTTTCGCTGCAACAGGAACCCATACAGCTTCTAATGGATCCGTGGCTGATAATAAACTCTATATAGGTTCGGGAACTTCTAAGGGAACCGGAAATTGTATCAATTCCAGCAATGTTATTGTACAGGGAACATCCAGAGTTACCATTAACAGCAATGTTCTTGTTCGCAACAGCCGATATCATACCGTGTATGGGGACCCAAATACAACTATTGTTTTAGATGGCGGGAGCATCATGAACACCAAAGAGATAACAGCAGTGAATGGTGGGGGTAATACCTTTGGTATTGGATCCTACGGAACAATCCGTATAAAAAGTGGGAAAATCTACTGCGAGAGTCCTAATCGGAAAATGCAATACGGGCAGGGCGTACACTCTAACGGTGGTACGATAGAAGTCACCGGAGGCAGCATATACAACTGTAACGTAGGTGTCGGCGTCAACCATGGAAATGGTGCAAACGGTGGCAATAAAGAGGATGCATATGCCACCTTCAGCGGGGGGTATATCTATAATAATGATGTTGGAATACAAATAAATAATTCTATGGCGGATATTAGTTCGGCTTACGTTGGATTAACTTCTTATACTAATGCGGACACATTTAAAGTTTCTTCCAATACGACCTATGGAATTGCTATATCTAACAAATCAGAAGTATGGATTGAATCAGCTGGAAGGATTTATCATACAGGAAAGGAAGCAGTCCATAATGAAGGAACGCTGGACATTACAAGCTATACAAATGGAAATAGAACGAAAATATGGGGGAATGCAGAGTATGGTATCCGCAATACATCTATCGGTTATGTATATCTCTATGGAGCCAATATTGACGGCGCCAGGACGGGTGTGTTAAATGAGAATGCTAAAAAAGAAAGCTGCCGTATAGAAAATTCACCATATTCAACGCAAAGTACCGTGATCCAAAACTGTTCGTTGAGAGGTATCCTCAATAATGGTAATTTATCTATTACCACAGTAGATCATGGACTTGGTAATAGGGTGGAAATTATTAATAACGGGGGTGCAGATAAAGGCGGTGGGATATATAATAACACAGGCAGAACCTGTCTCTTGGATGCTCAGAGCAGGGATGCAGATTCTATCCGCATTAATTCAAATAAAGGAAACTTTGGCGGTGGAATTTATAATGATGGTGCGGTTACGCTGAATGGATCGGTGTCTGTTTCTTCAAATACAGCCTCAGCCAGCGGTGGTGCAGTATATAACAATAACAAGCTAATCA
This sequence comes from uncultured Robinsoniella sp., assembly GCA_900539655.1. Taxonomy (GTDB): domain Bacteria; phylum Bacillota; class Clostridia; order Lachnospirales; family Lachnospiraceae; genus Robinsoniella. Next base: position 95,616 of record UQCR01000004.1, on the reverse strand, counting down.
TGAACAGCGGAAGAATCTTAAATAATATAGCATCTACTTATGGCGGCGGTATAATGAACAAAAATACCTTATCTGTTTCCGGAGGTGAGATTGGAGGTAACCGCGCAGCAGCCAACAGTGGCGGAGGAATATGTAATGATGGAGGTACCCAGGGTGTTACCACTTCACTAATTATATCAAATGGAAAAATCTATGGGAATACTTCCAGCAAAGGATCCGGAATTGAACAGCATGGGAATTATAATCCCAAAATGACTATAAAAGGAGGATGGATATATGGCAATAACGGCGGATATGGCATACATAATGAGGCAGGTACCGTAGAACTAAAAGACGGAGCAGGTATGGGATTTTCAGCATGGACAAACAGTACTGCCTTTACATCCAGCAATAATGGAGAAGGGAATATATACAATAAGGGCAACTTAATTATTCAAGGCAGTCAAAATGCATGGATTTGCCTGGCAAGTACAACTAATTATAATATAAACAATTTTGGTACCTGTACCATTAATTCATCAGGTAATTATCCGGTCATAACAGGGAAGTCCACTCACGCTGTAGACAATTCAGGACAAATGGCGATAGACAAGGTCCTGATTTTAAATGCACAGTCCGGAATTTACAATAGCAGTAATATAAACATCAATGGTGGTGGGATATATGGATGCTCTGCTTATGGAGTTTATAATACAGTTACCGGCAACGTAAATATGGGGAATGCAGATATTCATGATAACAAAAACTACGGTACGGGTGCAGGCGTTTATAATCTTGGTACCTTTTCTATGACATCCGGATTTATCCGTAATAATACTTCATCTGGTGGCGGGGGTGTGCAAAACAACGGGATATTTAAGTTAACAGGGGGTGAGATTAAAGAGAATATATCCGCCAGATTAGGCGGAGGTGTGAGAAATGATGGGACATTTATTATGTCAGGTGGAGGTATTAACGGAAATACTGCAGCAAATGGTGGAGGAGGTATATTTAGCGGAAGAAATAATGATCTGACTATAACGGGAGGAACCATTAAAAATAATAAAGTCACGGCTGGAAATGGCGGAGGCATCTATACCGATACTCATGATTCCAAGACCTTAAGCCTCACAAATGCAACGATATCAGGAAATGTAGTTACAGGAGGTAATGGAGGAGGCATATACTATAATTCCAGCGTTATATTAGAAAGTAATCTTATTAGCGGCAATACAGCGGTTACAGGCGGTGGCATTGTATTTGTGGGATCTGCGAATACAATGAAATCAGGTTCTGTGGCTAATAATACTGCCTCATCCTGGGGTGGAGGTATCCAGGTGTTGTCAGGTAGTTCCCTTGTTTTAAACAATGCTTCTATCTATGGTAATACGGCACCTAATGATGGTGGGATAAACAATGATGGAACTATTAGTATGACGGGAGGAACGATTCATAGTAATAAATGCAAATCAGGTAATAACGGTGGAGGGATCAGGCTTGGAAATGCAGGTGCTTCCTTTACAGTGACTGGTGGAAGAATCTATGGAAATAATGGGTATGGCATTGTAAATGTATTAGGTACAGTGAATCTGGAAAGTACAACATCTGACAACAATACTGGAACATTAATTGGATTTGAGAAATTTGAAAAAGCGTGGAGTGGTCTGGTTCAGGCAAAGACAGAATCCAATCAAAATTCTATTGGTGCGATATATAATGCAGACCGGTTAAATGCGAAAGGTGTAGTTCACATATACAGTGGGACCACGTATGGTATCTATAATCGGGGTAAATTAAATATGTCTGACGGAGCAAAATGTACGTTGTTCGGCAATGCTGATTTTGGAATTTATAATGAAAGCGCCGGGACAATGACGATTGGTGAAGGAAATCAGATATGGCTTGCAAAAACAGGGCTAAAAAATGAAGGAACCGCAACATTAAACGGTGGAACACTTACAGAAAATACAAAAAGAGGTGTGGAAAACTCAGGAAACTTTAATTTGTACAAGGGAGAGATCACTAATAACGGGAAAGAAATTACACCCAAATTTTTTCCAAGTGGATTTATTGATTCGAATGAAATGGGTAATAGTATTTATCAAAATGGGAATCTAAATGTAAAGGGTAATCCATACATTTCTCAGGATATATTTCTGACACCGGATCATTTTATTACAATGGTGGATACTTGTGAAACGGCGTTTATAACATCTTTGGATAAAAACGACACTTTCCAGGGAAGAATATTGGCTAATTATAAGTTTAATGCGAAAAAGCAAACAGAGAAGTACTCCCTGGAGAGCCATACGAAAGAGTTTGCAGAAGCAAAGGAAATTGTGATTGATGATCAGACTGGTATAGATGCTGAGTACCCTTATCAGGTTTTATTGGATGGTAAAAAGGTGTTGATTAATTATTTGCCTAATGGGGGAAACGGGGAGATGATTGGTGATGTTGTTCCGTTAGAGGCTGATTATGTGTTGCGGGATAATGAGTTTGTGTATGATCGTCATTCATATGTTGGGTGGGATCCAGAAGCAAATAAACAATCGACGAATATTCGCTATCAGCCGGGACAGGTTGTTGTACCGTCCACTACGTTTCTTAATTATATTAAAATAGCGAGCAAAAACAATGCATTAAATAAAATATCTTTAAGAAATTCGTCTGTATCTGCCTTAGTTGAAGCATACGGAAAGCCTGTTTCAAGAGCATTAGATAACATCGATTATGATTATCTGATAGAGTTAAATGCCATATGGAATGAAGCACCAATTATAGATACTACGATATTAGAATTTTATGAAGGTGAAATTGTGAGAAAAGATCAACTGATGAATGAGATATATTTATCTGAAGATGGTGCTACTGACAAAGAAGATGGATTTAAAATGAAAGAAGTGGAATATTATCCACACCTTCTGGATGATCAGGTGAAAATCATAGGAATTGAATATAATCCAATAGAAAATGGTTATCAACCTATAGAAAATAAAATAATATTTGATGAGGATATGCCTGTTGATTATTATTTAGATACTTATGATAAAAAGGGAATGTTACAAAATGAAGTGGTTAACCATAAGTTGATATTTAAAGTCTTAGACAGTACAGGGAATGATGTGACAGTAGAAAGTGATGTTCGTATATTATATAATAACTATCCTACGTTAAAAGTTCCGGAGACTCTTTTTATGACAACAGAAGATCTTAGTATTAAGTCATTAACAGAAAATACTCTGAAAAGTTATGCAAAAGCAAATGATATTGAAGACGATGCTGCAAAAAATCAAGGTTTGTCAGATGCTAATGGAAATACTATCAATATTCAGGAAAAGGTGGAGATTTTAAATATTCAAGATGTATCAGGTAATATGATACAGTCAGAACATATCCATGATGTCGGATCATATTTTGTAACTTATTCAGTGAAGGATCGTTTTGGTAAAGAAACTCAGAAAACAATGAAACTTATGGTTGTAGAGCCTGCAGAATTGTCTGCAAATAATGTAGAATATGTAAGGTTTATATCTCTGGAGTATCTGGATACATTGGACAAACATTCAAAATGGAATAAAGAAGAACTTAAAGCTATTTTGAATAATAAAAATTATGTAAAAACAATTACCTATACGCATGATGATGTTGTAAAAATAAAAGATTTAATGAAAGAACTAAATACAAAAGAAGATTTTGAATATGCTATAGATGTAATAAAAGAGCAGTATATAGATGAATAAATAAAAAACATCCCACTGGAAATGCGGGATGTTTTTTTGTAAATGGATAATTAAACCTTATTTTATGAATACGGGTGTAGCTTTACTAAAAGGTCCATAGATTTTTTTGCCACTTATGTTTGTGTAAGATCGAATTTTAATATAGTATTTCTTTTTTGAAGATAATTTAGGTATCGTTTTAGAAATACCACTAAAATTGATAGCCTTGTAGTTTTTGAATGTTTTATTTGTTGAATAATGGATCTGATAACCATTCGAATAATAAGCTTCTTTAATTTTTATCGATAATGTTTTTCTTCTAGAACTATGTAGGCTGCGTATATTAGGTGCTTTTGGCAAAATGATAAATGACAACTTTTTTGTACCATAATAATTTCTTTTTCCTTTTATTGTAATTATTGCCTTGCCAGGTTTACAATTTCGCTTGTAAGAAATGTTATAATCTATATTTGGTTTAAGAATTTTATTATTTAATATAAGCTTGGTCAAAGGTTTTTGTGGTTTTCCGTTATATATTTTCTGCTTAATAGGATATGCAACAGCTTTAGCAATATTTTTTCGTAAAAGTTTTGGGATTTTAGCCCGATCTGATGTACCGCAAACACTGCAGGTTCTGACTTTACTACCTGATCGTTCGTAGGTAGCTTTTTGTTTAATATTCCAATCACCATATTTGTGAGAAATCCGCTCAATATCTGCCCATTGTATGATTTTACCGCATAAGGTACAGCTTAGTACTTTTCTTCCGCTTGCTAAGCATGTTGGCTGGGTTTTTATGGTCCACTTTCCGTTAAGATGAGAGGATACTGGCATTATCTGCTGTTCACTTGTATGACAAAAAAGGCAGGTGTGGATTTTTATACCCTGTGAGGTACAGGTTGGTGCGGTTAATATGATCCAGTTAGCAAACGAGTGTTGTGTTTTTTTAACTGTACGTGTTTCTACATGGGAGCATTTTAAGCAGGTATGAGATTGGGAACCTTCTTTTGAACAGGTAGCAGTTATAATGTCAATCCAAGTGTCATAGGAATGACTAAGGCTGTCACAAATAATTTCACCAGTATCTGTATTAAAATAGTACAGCATATTATTATCTTTTAGTGTTGCTTCTTTATAAATTGAACTATCCATTTTAATATAATATAGTTTGCCATTGATGTTAATAAATCCGTAATCGGTCAGCATCTTACCTGTCTCAATGGAAAAATAATATGTTTTGCCTTTAACATTCTGAAATCCGGTTTTCATAACATGATTTTCATCAAAAAAATAAGTATATTGATCAATCTCGTGCAAACCAACTGTGAGATTGCCGTTTTTATCATAATAATATTTATTGTTACTACTGAAGTACCAGTTATCAATACGAGATACTGCTTTTTCATAATCCACTATTACTGGAGTATCAGTATCTATTTTGGTTCCGCCGGATTCGTTAATATAAGTGGTTAAAAAATCTATGAGGAATCCATTTTTAATACTATCACTTTCCACATATAATACACTTCCACGGGCAAGACGGTCAAATGCACTCTGGGATAATTCCAATGGAGATGAAAAGTGTAGAATAAATTCTATAGGTACTTGAGTCTCTTCAAAAGCATAAGAATAAATAGTATTTACTGTTGCAGGGACTTTAATAATTTTTGTTTGCATAATTCCATTAAAAGCAAAACTACAGATGGATTTTACTCCAAATGGAATACAATATTCATCCAATGAGTATGAAGCAGGATATAATACTAACATATATTCGTTGCCGTCTTTATAAAATAATATTCCATGGTCATCGTATAAAATAGGATTACCTTCTTCAACAATAATTTGCTTTAAGGTAAAACAATTAAAGGTAACAAACTTTAGACTTAAATTAGTTAACGTTTTTGGGTACACAATTGTTTCAATGCTACGCATTTCATAAAAGGCATAATCTTTTATTGTTTCCACTTTTGTTAATATAATGGTTTTTAAGTATGCATTTTTATAAAAAGCATCCTCTTCCACGCTGAGTACGCTTTCTGGTGATGTATAGGTGTCATTTTGATACAAAGCCGGATAAAGAATAAGTTTGGTTCCATCTTTTGTTAAGAGAGCACCATCTTCTATCTTGTAATAATTGCTTTCTTTTGCAACAGTGATTAATTCAAGGTTACGGAGTGTAGCATCTTCATCAAAATGCACCAATGAAGACGGAAGATCGATTCTTTTCGCTGCAGATTTTGAAAAAGCTCCATTATGAATATAAGTAACACCTTCAGGAATGGAGATGGTACCAGAAATTCCTGTTAATCGGCAATTGCTTCCAATTTCAGTAACGTTGTACTCCACGTTTCTATATTGTGCTGTCCATGGTTTAGAAGTATCTCCGTATATAAAGTTACCGTTTAGATCACGTCGAGCTTTATCAATCAGCATAGCGGTTGGATCTTCTCCAGTGGTTAAAATTTGATATACACCAAAATCAGTACTAAAAGTATCCCCTACCTGAGATGGCTGTTCAGATTGTGACACTATAATATCCTTGTAATCTTGAATTTCATTATTATTTTTTTCAAGGAAATCGGATTGATCTATTGTGTTACCGGTATCAGATAGGGACTCTGCAATTTCAGTATCTTCTTTTGGAGTGTAAGTTTCTCCTTCAATAGTTGCTTGGGAATCAAAAGATGCAACTTCTGTTTCTAAGATCTGCTCAGTTATAGGTTCTTCAATTTTATCAGGAATATATAATTTATCAATTATACCAGAATCATCAGATACAACAAGTGTATCAGTTATATAAGGTTCTTCAGAGGTATAAGAATCCTCAGTATTATAAGGATCCTCAGTTATATAAGATTCTTCAGAGGTATAAGAATCCTGAGTATTATAAGGATCCTCAGTTATATAAGGCTCTTCAGAGGTATAAGAATCCACAGTAGTATAAGTTTCCTCAGTAAGATAAGGTTCCTTAATAGCATAAGATTGATCCGTTTCATAAGACTCATCAACTATACCATCAACTATACAAGACTTATCAGTTATACAAGGTTCATCAGCTATATAAGGTTCATCAGCCATGTAAGCCTCATAGGCTATTTCAGGTCTATCACTTACCTCTTCAGTTACATCTCCTTCATCAATTACTTTAGGTTCATAAACTGCATCAAATACTCTATTCCCGATAGAAATACCGGATTCCATATCATTTGTCCCTAGTAACACATCGGGTTTTACCTGGTTGAAATCAGCAATAGCAATATTTGAGATTCCCAAAGAGGAAACTAAAGATATAGATATAATCTGTGCAAATAATTTGATTTTCATAAACGTCTCCCTTCATACAAAAACTTAAAGTTTCTGTAATGAATATTAATAATAAACATAATGTAATTATCAATAATAATTTTGCTCACTATATTCTTTTTTAAACTTTTATCTTTTGTATATAGGTTTGTATCTTCTTGTGGAATTTTGTTGATTTTGATATTAATAAGAATGCCTTTTTGATACTATGGAAATGATCAAAAGACAAATATGAAAAACGGTGTGAGATTTTTTAGTGTAAGAATTGTGCTTATATAAATGTTTCAGGATATTTATATTATATTGCCGCTTTTACAATGTGTGTGGGAGTACAATCATGGCAACATCATTTATACTGTTTTATTATACATGAAAACGCATGGTTTTATCAATCATTTTCTACTTATATTTTACTGCATGCTTTACTACATGTTTTACTGTATATTTTACTGTTTAATTTTCGGGATTTGGTAGGTGTGCATAAGTACTTATCAGAATGCACGCTACGAATTTTTTACTCGGATAAAAACACTCAGAAACTGCTGCGTGCATCTGTCGGCAAATTTAAACAAGCTCTAGGTTCCCATAACTTGTGTTTTTGTTCTTGTAACTTTGAATCGCAGCTATTATACTGGAACTAACAAAAATGGAAGGCAGGATTAAAAAATGTTTAAGGTGGCTGTTTGCGATGATGAGAAGTTAATCGTTCAGCAAATTACAGATTACATAAAAAGTTTCAGGATGTTGTGCCTGGTGGATGCTTATGAAAGCGGAGAAGGATTGATCAGAGGGAACAAAGAATATGATGTTATTTTCCTGGACATTGATATGAAAGGAATTAATGGAATTAAGACAGCGCAGAAGGTAAGAAGCTATGATAAAAAGGTGAAAATTATTTATGTGACAGGATACGACGATTACCGAAATTACGCATTTTCGGTACATGCTTTTGCGTATCTTCTTAAACCGGTCAGCCGGGAAAATATTCACAGGCAGTTAGAAGAGGTTTTAGCATATACAGCAGATGAGGAGCCGGAGCAGATGCTGCGATTTGAGACTGAAGACGGTGTTCATGAGATCAATGTCAGAGATATTTATTATTTTGAATATGCAGACCGAAAAATACATATGAGGACAAAAGCAGGGGTATTGCGGATGCATGGCAGTATAACGGCAATGGCAGTAAAGATGGAATCCTATGGCTTTTATATGCCACATAAAAGTTTTTCTGTCAACCTGTTTTATGTCAAAAATATTAAAGGATATGATATCCATATGATGGATGGAAGCCTGATTCCGCTTTCTCAGAAGAAGTCCGTGGAGTTCAGAGAAAAGCTGAGCCATTATATGGCCAACCGCATTTAAAGGGGGCAGAGGAAGGAATGGCTATTTTAAATCTCATATTGGGAATTATGGAGTTGGGCGTAATGATTTGTTGCGCATATTATTTTATGAGTCATATTGAACGGAATATTTATCGGGCAAAATGGTGGTATCTTGCAGGTTTTGTTGTTTATATCATGATTATTATTTTAGGTGTCATTTTTAGATTCAGCCGCCTAAGTATGGTTGCTGGAATTTTATATCTGGCATTGATGGGGCATTTTTTATTTAATAAAAATATGCTGTATGTTATCTACTATCTTTTGTTTGGATTAATCGGAGTTTTAGGGCAATCCGCAATTTTGAATCTGTCAGCGTTGTTTATCCCGTCAAATGATATAAACAGTGCTTTGTTAATGGCGAATATTGCGTTGACGCTTAAGATTGTGCTTTATCTTATGCTGACTAAATTTATGGTGTTCTTTGTGAACCGGAAGAAAATAAATAAAATCAATAAATGGCAGCTGATCAGTATGTATATGGTACCAGTATGGAGTATTATATTTTTGCTGTCTCTGGTGCAGGTTGGTGCGGTCTATATCCAGTTGTATGGTATTACGGTTATCGTGGTTAACATCATTCTTCTTTTGATCCTGGATGTTTATTTTATCTATCTGGGCGGGTATATATCTAAGTCCAATGAATTGGAGAAGGAGTTGCAATTGTATCATCAGCAGAATGAACTGCAATACAAATATTATGGAGATCTGGAGAAGAAATACCAGGATTCGAGAAAGGTATTGCATGATATGAAGAATCATCTGATTGCTGTAGAACAGCTGTATCATATGCAGGAGTCAGATGCGGGTAACAGCTATGTAAAAGATATGCATCATATGTTAAATGTATTGGGAGAGCGATCTTATACCAAACACAAAATGCTGAATATAATTTTGAATGATAAATTAAACAATGCGGAAAGGGATGGTATTCATACGGCTGTTGAAATAGGAGATGTCAGTCTGGAATTTATGAAGGATATCGATGTGACAACGGTGTTTGCAAATCTGCTGGATAATGCAATTGAGGCTGCTAAAAGGGTTCAGGATCATCCTTATATCCGAATAAAAATGAATTACTTTAATGAATTTGTAGTTATAAGTATCCGTAATTCATTTCTGGTAGAAGGGTCGTTAAATTCGGACAATGGCACCGATTCATCAAGACTTCGCCATAGAACGAGGGGAAGTGGTCACATGGGATATGGTCTGCAAAATGTAAAGAAAACCTTGGAAAAGTATAATGGAACGATGCAGACCGGAAATTCCAACAGTGAATTTCAGGTAAATATTACGTTGCCAATACCAGGGAACAGATAATGCAGATTTTTTGAATCTAGTGAAAAGTTACTAAGAATACAGCAATTCATTGAAAAAATAGAAAAGGTTTAGACAGATAAAAAAAGGATCTGTTTGAACCTTTTTATTTTTTTGACATTTTACTTGACAAACATAAGAAACTTTTGTAAAATATGTTTAAAATTACTTTTAGAAAATATATTTATAAAAGATAATTAGAAACTAAAAGGAGGATAACAGTAATAATAGTTTCAACAGTTTAAAAAGTATATGAATCTAAGACGGAGAAGGGTGAGGTAAAGCAGTGAACCGCATACGCATATACATAGCCACAAGGCTGAGTCTAAATATTGCGAAAATGCGAAGAATTTAAGTTAACTATAAAAAAGAGGGGGGATTACACCATGAAGGCAGCTTATATGGACGGAACATTTGAGATTATATACCGGGACATTGCAAAACCGGTGCCAAATGAGAATGAAGTTTTGGTCAAAATTGAATATGTAGGAATCTGCGGATCTGATGTTCACTTCTATGAAAATGGAAGAATTGGAGATTTTATTGCTAACGGGCCATTTATCCTTGGACATGAGGCAGCAGGCACTATAGTGGACACTGGCAGTAAAGTTACGGATTTGAAGATAGGAGACCGGGTGGCTCTGGAGCCTGGAGTTACCTGCGGGAAATGCGAATTTTGTAAGACGGGCAGATATAACCTGTGCCCGGAGGTAAAATTCTTTGCAACTCCGCCGTACCACGGAGTCTTGACGGAATATGCCACGCATCCTTCAGATATGTGCTTTAAGCTTCCGGAAAATGTGTCCACAAAGGAGGGGGCATTGGTAGAGCCGCTGTCAGTGGGGCTTCATGCAGCCGCACAGGGGGAGGTTAAACTGGGAGACAGTGTGGTGGTACTCGGAGGTGGATGTATCGGACTTGTGACTTTGCTTGCATGTAAAGCCAGAGGTGCTGCAAATGTTATAGTTGTGGACATGCTTGGAAAACGTTTGAGATATGCTGAAAAACTGGGGGCAAACCATACGGTTAATGCGAAAGAAATGGATGTAGGAAAGGAGCTGGACAGGTTTTTGGATGGTAAAGGGGCAGATGTTGTGATAGAAACGGCAGGAGCGGTTAAGACAATCCAGCAGACACCGGAAATGGCAAAAAGAGGTGGTACAGTTGTGTTAGTGGGAATGGCGCCCCAGGATGTCATAGCATATGATTTTGCACAGGTAATGGCAAAAGAGCTGAATATTAAGTCTGTATTCCGTTATCGTAACCTTTATCCGGTTGCTATCGCCGCAATTGCAGATGGTAAAATTAATGTAGGCCAGATTGCCACGCATGAATTTGATTTTAGCGATGTTAAATTGGCATTTGATACTGTTATTGAAAATGCACAGGATGTTGTAAAAGGGGTAATTAAATTAGTGTAAACCAGAATGGGAGGAAAACCAATGAAAGCAGTAGTGTACAGTGAACCAAGACAATTTTCTGTTACAGAGATTCCAAAACCGGAAGTAAAAGAAAACCAGGTACTGATTCAAGTAAAATCCTGCGGAATATGCAGAACAGATGCCCATATTCATGAAGGGGAGTTTATTGCCAGGTTTCCGTTGACACCGGGACATGAATTTGCAGGTGAAATAGTTGAGATTGGATGTGCAGTGAAAGGTTTTAAGATAGGGGACCGGGTAACGGGAGACAATACCGTATTGTGTGGAGAATGCTATTATTGCAGAAGAAATATGCCATTATTCTGTGAGGATTTTTACTCTCTGGGATGCAATGGACCTGGTGGTTTCGCAGAGTATGTGGTGGTAAATTATGATAAGGTTTTTCCAATCAGTGAGAAACTTTCTTATGATGAAGCCTGTTTTGCAGAGCCTCTTGCCTGTGCAATCCATGGTATGGATGTCATTGATATCCAGTGTGGCGATGATGTCTTGATTTTTGGGGCAGGTCCCACAGGGATTCTATTAACCCAGCTGATACACCAGGGCGGGGCTGCCAATGTGGTAGCTTGTGCATCTTCTAAGGAAAAACTGGATCTGATTGAGAAAAATGGTTATGCCAAAACTGTTCTGATGGACAGAAACGACTATAGTGTACATACAACACAGCTGCATCAAATGTTTCCCAAGGGATTTGACGTGGTAATTGATGCAACCGGTGTACCTGCCGTGCTGGAACAATGCCTGAATTTTCCTAAGGCAAGAGGAAAAATTGTTGTATATGGAGTAGCCGGCAATGAAGATACCATACGGATTAAACCTTATCAGATCTTTGAAAAAGAATTGAGGCTGATTGGATCTTTTGCCCAGACACATTGTTTTGACAGGGCAGTAAAATTTATGGAAGAGGGCATAGTGAAAGTGGACGATTTGGCAAGCCATCATTATTCCCTGGATGATTTTGATAAAGCTATGGACCAGATGTTAAATGGCAGAGGGCAGATGAAGATTATTATTCATCCAAATGGATTCTAATACACGCTCTGGTTCATGAGCTGGTTAAATCCGGCAAAATTATGCAAAAAGAGGAGGGATTACTTCTTCATGGCAAATGAGATTATTCTGGAAATGAAGAATATTACAAAAGAGTTTCCCGGGGTAAAAGCACTTGATAATGTAAAATTGACGTTGAGAAAAGGTGAGGTTCACGCACTGATGGGGGAAAATGGTGCAGGTAAATCGACGCTTATGAAAATTCTCTGTGGTGCATATACCAACGATAAAGGCTCTATATCTGTAAAGGGGCAGGAAGTCAGTTTTCATTCCACAAAGGATGCCATTGATCACGGAATTACAATGATCTATCAGGAATTGAATCTGGTACCGGAAATGACGATTGCGGAAAATATTTTTTTGGGAAGGGAAAGCAGCAGGGCAAAATACCTGATCAATAAGTCCGAAATGAACCGGAAGGCTAAGGAGCTGCTGGAAGAGCTAGGTATGTCTGTGTCACCTAAAAAGATCTTGGGCGAATTGACTGTGGCAGGGCAGCAGATGATAGAGATTGCAAAAGCAGTTTCCTATCATTCTGATGTAATTATTATGGATGAACCTACTTCTGCAATTTCGGAAAAAGAAGTGGAACAGCTGTTTCGGATTATCCGTTCGTTGACAGAAAAAGACGTTGCAATCGTATACATTTCACATAAAATGGATGAGATATTCCAGATTGCAGATACCATAACCATTTTAAGGGATGGACAGTGGGTACTATCGAAACCCGCTTCCGAATTAGATGACGGACTGTTGATTCAGGGGATGGTTGGACGTGAACTGGGTGACTATTATCCGAAAAAAGCAGCTAAGATTGGGGAAACGGTATTTAAGGTAGAGGGGTTAGATGATGGCAGGATGGTTAGGGATATTTCCTTTGAGGTAAAGGCGGGGGAAGTACTGGGATTTGCCGGTTTGATGGGAGCGGGGAGAACGGAAACCGCCGAGCTGGTATTTGGACTTCGTAAGAAAAAACAGGGAACCTTATACCTGGAAGGCAAAGAGATTCAAGCTGCTAATCCAAACCAGGCGGTAAAGGCAGGGATTGCCTATGTTCCGGAGGATCGGAAGCTGAGGGGATTGAATCTGATTGGCAGTGTAAAAGACAATATTGTAATTTCTAATTTAAAAAAGCTGAATAAGCGGTTGATCTTAAATACGAAAAAGCTGAATAAAGTAGCCGATGAGCAGATTGAGCTGCTGTCAGTCAAAACGCCTTCCAGAGAGGCACAGGTCCTGAATTTGTCCGGAGGAAACCAGCAGAAAATTGTTTTTGTAAAATGGCTTCTGACAAATCCGAAAGTGTTAATATTGGATGAACCAACGAGGGGAATTGATATTGGAGCAAAAACGGAAATTTATGAACTGATTAACCAGCTGGCAGCTAAAGGAATTGCTGTTATCATGATTTCATCTGAAATGCCGGAAGTACTGGGTATCAGTGACCGGATACTGGTATTTAGTGAGGGGCGGATTACCGGTGAGCTGGAGAGAGAAGAGTTCAGTCAGGAATTGGTTATGCAGTATGCAACGCCACATAAGGAGGGACAGGAATGACAGAGAAAACCGCAAATCAAATGACAAAACGGCTAAGCGGGAAAGATCTTTTTAATAAATATGGTATTCTGATGGTATTTTTAATATTATTTATACTTTTGACAGTGATAACCAATACCTTTTTTACCTCCAGAAACCTAATTAATGTCTTAAAGCAGGTGTCTATTAACGGAATTATTTCCGTTGGGATGATGTGTGTACTGCTGACAGGAGGTATTGATTTGTCTGTAGGGTCCATCGTAGCACTATCCGGTATTGTTGCGACGACTTTTGCCCATCCGGGAGAATATCCTGTGATTGTCCCTATTATACTGGGTGTTCTGGCAGGCGCAGCATGCGGTGTGGTAAACGGTACCCTGGTGGCATTTTTGAATCTTCCGGCTTTTATCGCGACACTTGGAATGCTGTCCGTAGCTTCGGGAGTTGCGCTGGTTTTAAGCAAGGGGCGCCCGATCAGTAATCTAAGTGATCAGTTCCGCTACATTGGAGGTGGAACAATTCTTGGACTTCCGATTTTAATCTACATATTGGCGGCAGTATTTTTAATAGGGTATCTGATCTTATCCTGGACAAAGTTTGGACGGTATTTATATGCAATCGGGGGAAATGAAGAAGCGGCGAAGGCTTCCGGTTTAAGCGTAGCCAGGATTAAATTATTTGTCTATATGATATCCGGAATTTGCGCAGGACTGGCTGGAACAGTACTGGCATCCCGCATCAATGCTGGTCAGCCCAATTCAGGAGAAGGCTATGAACTGGATGCCATAGCGGCAGTTGTTATCGGGGGTACCAGTCTAAACGGAGGAATAGGAAAAGTGTCAGGAACAATCCTGGGTGTATTGATTGTTGGGGTAATCAATAACGGTATGGACCTTCTGAACATTTCATCTTATTACCAGAAGATCGTTAAGGGGTCTATTATTGTGCTGGCTGTACTATTAGACCGCATAACAAAAAATAAAAACAAATAAAGGAGATCAAGGTATGAAAAAAAGAGTGGCAGCATTAACAATGGTATGTGTACTTGCGGTAACTTCACTTGCAGCCTGTGGGACGGGGGATTCTAAAGGAACTGCGGAAAGCAAAAATTTTGCCGGAACAGAGGCAGGGACAACAGAGACGGTAAAGCCGGATGCAGAAAAGTCAGAAACAGGTAAATCAGAAGCGGATTCCAATACAAAAGCAGCGGATGCGGTGGATAAAGCGGTAACGGAAGCAGCAGGAAAGGCTTCCGGCGAAAAGTATAAAATTGTATTTTCTTCTTACAGCCAGACAGCTCAATTCCAGGTTCTGCTTGCAGAAGCGATGCAGGATTATGTCAGTGAAAAATATGCGGATACCGTAGAGTTCAGCGTGCTGGACGGAAATATGGACTCAGCAACGCAGGTAGGTCAGATCGATAACCTGATTGCACAAAATGTAGATGGAATTTTAATCTGTCCGATGGATGGGGATGCGCTGGTACCGGCAGTAGAAGCTGCAAATGAAGCAAAAGTTCCGTTAATTACGGTAAATGCCCAGGTAAATTCCGATGAGGTTCTGGCACATGTTGGCTCCGATGATATCGTTGCCGGTGAGCTGGAAATGCAGTATGTAGCAGATCAGTTGAATGGAAAAGGAAATATAGTGATTTTACACGGACCAAATGGTATCTCTGCAGAAGTATTGAGAAGAGAAGGTTATGAAAATATACTGAAGAAGTACCCGGATATTAAGATTTTAAGCGAACCTACCTGTAACTGGTCCAGAGAAGAAGCATTGTCCACAACTGAGAATCTTCTCCAGGGAGCCGATGAAATACAGGCAATTGTGGCACAGAATGATGAAATGGCTATGGGAGCACTCCAGGCAGTTCTGGATAATGATATGGGCGATAAAATTATTGTAACCGGTATAGATGCAATAGACGATGCAAAAGCAGCAATCGAGGCGGGAACTCTGGCGGCAACCGTATTCCAGGATGCAAAGGGACAGGCTGAAGCAGGCATTGATGAAATACTGGACATTGTAAAGGGAGGAGAACCCAAAGATGTATCCATTCCCTATGTGTTGGTAACAAAAGACAATATAGCAGATTATAAATAAAACTGAAAAGTGGGAGCTATACGCACAGCTGTCAGCAATCAATTACAAAACACGCTTAGCCATGAAAAGAAAAAGCGGGACATTCTGTGTTCTGCTTTTTCTATATTTAGCAAACAAAATATAGAGAGAAAAGAAGTGACTTTACGAACATGGAAGAATTTGGTATAATGGAACAAATAATTTTAGAAACCCCAGTGGTTAAAAAGGGGAAAATAGGGATAGTGAGTATGAAGAGTACCAGCATGGAATTAAAAAAGATCAACCGTAATAATATTTATCGGCTGATTCTGAGTGACAAGAAAATATCAAAGCAGGATGTTGCATATAAACTGCGCTTAAGCCTTCCAACCGTAAGTCAGAACCTGTCGGAATTAATGGAGATGGATTTAATTGAAGAAACAGGGACTTTTGAATCCACAGGCGGAAGAAAGGCGAAATGCCTCTCCTGTAATGGAAGGGCTAAGGTGGGGATCGGGCTTGATATAACCAAGAACCATATTTCCCTGGCAATTGTGGATTTGACAGGAACAATGGTGGACTGTATCCGGGTCAGACGTACCTTTGATGCGGATAAGGCATATTATGAAGAAATACGGTCGCTGTTAGAGCAGATCATTGAGAAAAACCAGATTGACCCGAAAACAGTGCTGGGAGTTGGAGTAACCCTTCCGGCAATCATCGGTGGGGATCGAAAGAGCATCCCACAGGTGTATTTATTCTCTCTGCCTCCAGATTTTTACGAGGAATTAAAAGAGTACATCCCGTATCCGTACACGTTTTATAACGATTCAAACGGAGGCGGATTCGCTGAAATGTGGTATCGGGAAAAAGGAAAAAATATCTTGTACCTGTTCCTGGGGCCTACCGTTGGTGGCGCCGTTCTGCTGGATGACAAGATCTATTATGGGGATAACCAGAGAAGCGGGGAGTTTGGACATACAACCCTGGTTCCGGGTGGAAAGAAATGTTACTGTGGGAAAGAGGGGTGTGCAGATGCATATCTTAATTCCTCCATCTTATCCGACCATACAGACGGAAGTCTGGAGAGATTTTTTATGCTTCTTGATGGCGGAGATGAGCAATGCAGGAAAATATGGGAAGAGTATGTGTATTATCTTTCGGTACACATTAATAATCTGCGGACATTTTTTGACTGCAAAGTAGTATTGGGTGGTTATGTCGGCGGATATATCAAGAAATATTTAAAGGATATCCAGCTACAGGTAGCCGGAAGAAATACATTCGAAAATGACGGAAGCTATGTGGAAGCCAGCAATTTTTCCTGGTGGTCATCTGCAGTAGGCGGTGCACTGCTATATGTTTCTGAGTTTATAAAAGAAGTGTAATATCGTTTAGAGGAGAAAATAGGGTTAACAGGTAAGCGATCAGGGAGGCGGCATGGCAGGCAGAGTCATAAAGGCAAAGATGCTTTTTCTGGCAGGCATTATTCTATTGCTTGTATTTAGTACAGGCTGTATGAATCAAAGTACAAAGCTGGCAGATGGGTTTGATGAGGATGAATTAAAAAAAGCATCCGTGCAGGTAGTAGATCAGATTAATAAGAATGACTATGACACATTTCTTGAGTATGCAGGAGATCAACTTGCTGAAAGCATTTCAAAGGACAAGTTTGAAAATGAGGTTGTGGCATATGTAAACAGTAAAGGCGCTTTTCAATCTTATGGAAAGCAGGCTGTTATTGGGCAGAAGTATGATAAAACAGGTGAAGACTGTGGTGTGGTAGTCATGGCATCAGAATATGAAAATGGTACCATTCAATATACCATTAGTTTTACGAAAGATATGAAATTGAATGGGCTGTGGTTAAAATAAACAGGAAGATCAGGAACATGAGAATAAAATGTTCCTGATCTCTTTTTTTATCCGAATAAATTCAGGGGAGTCCAGGCAGGGTGAGGAAGGAGAATCAATGATAAAATGGGGAACCTTTACTTCTTTTAGTATCCCCCGTGGGCATTTTCCAAAAATGTAAATGCGGTCTGCCAAAATCATTGCTTCTTCTATATCGTGGGTTACAAAGATTATAGTTTGTTTTAATTTTTCCCAGATGGAAAGCACCAGCTGTTGCATTTGGAAACGCAGCATGGGATCGAGAGCAGAAAATGGTTCATCCATTAAAAGAAGCTGGGGATGCAGGATTAAGGTACGTGCCAAAGCCGCTCGCTGCTGCATACCGCCGGATAATTCATTTGGATAATAGTTTTCAAAGCCATTCAGGTGCACCAGGCCGATATAATTTTGGATCGTCTCATCCTGCTCTTTTTTTGGAATATGCCTGCGCTTTAGTCCATATGCAATGTTCTCCCTGACAGTCAGCCATGGGAAAAGGACCGGAGCCTGAAATACCACCCCCCGCTCAGAACCCGGACCGGTAATAGCCTGGTTTTCCAAAAGTATTTCTCCTGAGTCCGGCATTTCAAATCCTGCAACCATGTTCAGAAGCGTGGTTTTTCCGCAGCCGCTGGGGCCCAGAAGTGCCACGATTTCATTGGGGCATACATCGATGCTCAGGTTTTGAAACACACATATGGAATCCTGAAAAGAGGATCGGTAGTTTTTAGAAATGCCTTGAACAGTTAAAAGATTATGACTCATCAGAAACTCCTTTATTCATACGTTATTAATTATCTGGCACTTTTTACCGGATAAAACAGATTGCAGATTTTCACCAACAGAAAATCTGATAATTTACCGGTTATGGCAATCACCACCATACAGGCGAGAACGATATCCACATGTCCAAGCATGCGGGCATCTGTCATGATTGCGCCGATGCCTTTGGTTACGCCGGTAACTTCTCCCAGAACCAGATATGCCCAGGAGATTCCAAGACCCAGACGCAGACCCACCAGAACAGAGGGAAATGCACTGGGCAGGGTTACGGTCCAAAAAAGAGGAAAAGATCCTGCACCCATCATTTGGCCTGCCTGCAGATAGGAATCAGGAACTTCTCTTGCACCTTGAGCCGTGTTCATATATATTGGAA
The DNA here is from genome assembly GCA_900539655.1 of uncultured Robinsoniella sp. Classification (GTDB taxonomy): domain Bacteria; phylum Bacillota; class Clostridia; order Lachnospirales; family Lachnospiraceae; genus Robinsoniella. The sequence continues at coordinate 76,769 of UQCR01000004.1, read as the reverse complement.
AAAAAGTAGCCAGAGAAATTAAGAAATGTGTACTTTTTTCACCAACACTGAACCAGACAATTGCTATAGGCAGCCAGCCAATTCCAGGTACTGCTCGCAGAGCATGGATAAACGGATCAAATATTTTCTGCAGCAGGCGTACCCGCCCGGTAAGAAAGCCCAGGGTTACGCCAAGCAGTGAGGCAGTCAAAAAACCTTTCAGTACACGGACACAGCTGATCCACAAATTTCCAAAAAGTTTACCGGAGTAGGGTGTTATCGCCATGTTTCCAAAAATAAAATCAATAATTACGTTCCACAGTTTCAGGGGAGAAGGCAGAACGTATTCCGGTACGGCTCCGCTGCCGGACGCCAGGTACCAGAGCAGCAGGAGTATTACCGGAATCAGCAGGCCCCATAAGCCTGAGGATAATGCTGAGGTCAACGTTTTTTTTGCGCGTTTCTTATTCATAGTACTATTTATGATTTTCCAGGAAAGTAAGGTCAAACAGGGAATCTATGTCAGGCATGTTTGTAATGATCCCCAGATCCAGCATTTTTTGAGCCAGATTCTTGGTATTCTGGATAAAGGCATCATCAATATCCCAGCACAATTCAATGTTTTCAGCAGAGATTTTCAATAGGTCTTTCTCTGTTCCGAATTCTTCCGCTTTATCCAGCCATGCATCCTGGTTTTCATTCAAATACTGGGTAGCCTTGATGTGGGCATCCACCATTTTCTGAACTTCCTCAGGCCTGTTTTTAATGGTATCTTCTGTAACGATCATAGCAGCATTTATAGTTCCGATACTGTCGTCAAAATATGGATAGCTTAAGATTTTACCATAGCCATTTTTGACTGCTTCTGAAGGGTAAGGCTCTCCGCTGCAGAAAGCATCAATAGTACCGTCAGCAAGTGCCTGTCCCATATCGAAGAAATCAATTCGGACTAATTCCACATCTTTTTCCGGATCAATGCCATTGCGTTCTAAAACATCCAGTAATAATGCATGATGCATGGTACCTGGGACATATGCGATGGTTTTGCCTTTTAAATCAGCTTCCGTTTCGATTCCGGAATCAACTCCCGCAACCAGAGCAGAACACTTGTTGCACAGGCTGGACACGATGCGTACCGGTTCATTATTGGCAGCAGCAGTAATAGCCGTAACCAGGGTGGTTCCCGTCATATCCAGTCCTCCGGAAAGAAGGGCAGTTTTCTGGTCACCGGGATTGGTAAATGGGAGAACTTCCACTGAGCAGCTTTTATCTATAAACTGGTCATAGAAAAATGGCTGGATTGTCTGAGCAGTCTTCCAGGTTCCGACCTTTAGGCTGACAGCATCAGCTGATTCAGAAGAATCCGAATCTTTGGAGTTATTCACAGCTTTAGAAGAATCCGAATCTTTGGAGTTATTCACAGCTTTAGAAGAATCCGAATCTTCAGAGGTATTCGCAGCTTTAGAAGAATCCGATTCTTCAGAATTATTCGCAACTTCAGGAGAATCCGAATCTTCAGAGGCATTTGAATCCTGAGAGCTGTTTACAGTATCAGTGGTATTGTCCGAGCCGGGTTTTTGGCAGCCGGCAACAAATAACATGCTTAACGTCAGCAGCAGGGTAAGCAGTATAAATGTATGTTTTCCGTTCATAGTTTGTTTTTTCATGTTGTATATCCTTTCAGTTGATTTGAGATTTTTGTTATCAATTTTTGGCATAGGGTATAGATAACAGATAATTAATCGTTTCCTGTCTGATAAACCGTGTACCCATTATTTTGGAACCACTGTTTTGCCACATTTACATCGAATTGTTTCCATTTTTCATTAGGAAAACAGCAGGCGTCTCTGGGAATGGCACCTGTTTCAATTACAACTACATTAGCGCCAAACTGTATTGCCAGCTCGCTTGCGGGATGTACACAGATTCCCGGAACCCTGTAGCCGCACGCCAGCCTGGTGACAGCGATTATCTGTGCAAGCCGCTGGTCACTGATCTGGGGGAACTCTCCCAGCGGGGTACCCTTAACCGGAACTCTTGCCATTGCTCCTGATACGATAGCGCCGTAATCAATGGTCATTTGGCAGATGTCTGCGATTTCTTCATTTGTATGTTCAATTCCGACCGGTTCAACCAGAAAAACCAGCTTCAGAGGAGAGTTTTTGCAGGCATTTAGTGTAGCAATACGTTCTTCCTTTTGAAAGCGGGTATCCTTTCCTTCACCTAAACGTAAAGAATGATAAATGAAGTCCACGCCACGTCTGGAAAGCTCATGGGCTTTTGCGACGTCAAATTCACCGACATTTAAACCAATCTCATATGTACCGGGAACTTTACGGCGTATCGTCTGTATTAGCGTTTCCAGAACGTCCAGACTATAAAATTCAGTTGTCCGCAGAACGATCCATCGTACGGTATTTTCAACGTAATAGCGCACATTATCAATAATTTCAGTTTCTGAAAAATCCCGTTCCACTTCCACCAGACCCCATTTTTTCCCGAGGGAGCAAAAATCGCAGTTCATTGGGCATGCTTTAAAATCAACCCCCATGGCGCCCCACAGATAAGCACGTTTTTCCGTAATCGTCTGAGCTGTTTCAAAAGCAGCTTTCCCCAGTGCTCCGATGGCAGGAGAGTCCAGTGGAATGGACAGCAGGTCAATAATCAGCTGCCGGTCAAGAGATTCCCGGTTTAAAGCAGCCTGTTTTGCATACTCTATTTTTTCTAATATATTCATTGTTTTCTCCTTCAATAAGCTTTATAATAAAATTCTAGCATAACTTGTTGAATTTTAGTGGTTAACACTATAGCTTTTTGGTAAAAATTTTAGATAGTATAAATTTTTTACGGTTTTTCACATTTATGGTTTTCCAAACTTTATGGACTGCTGGTTTACAGAAACAAATATCCGAAAAATTGTGGAAAAATGTGTGAAAAAGTTATTGACACACACGGTGATGTGTAATATAATATCTCAATGTGACGTAGTACGTAGACGTTAAAAACCAAAGCCCCGGTGAGACGTTTTACTATAGAAACAGTTAATTATCCAAGGAGGTAAACCAATGAAGAGTTTTATGGCGAGTCCAGCAACAATTGAAAGAAAATGGTACGTAGTTGACGCTACAGGATATACATTAGGTCGTTTAGCATCAGAAGTAGCTAAAATATTAAGAGGAAAGAACAAACCGATCTTTACTCCTCACATCGATACAGGTGATTACGTAATCATCACAAATGCAGAAAAAATCCAGGTAACAGGTAAAAAATTAGATCAGAAGATTTATTATCATCATTCAGACTACGTTGGTGGAATGAAAGAGACTACCTTAAGAGAAATGTTAAACAAGAAGCCGGAAAGAGTTATCGAGCTTGCAGTTAAAGGCATGCTTCCAAAAGGACCTTTAGGAAGATCCATGATGACAAAACTTCACGTGTACACTGGTGCAGAGCACAATCATGCAGCTCAGAAACCAGAAGTATTAACATTTTAAGAAGGAGGTAAAAAACATTGGCTAACGCAAAATTCTACGGAACAGGCAGAAGAAAAAAATCAATCGCAAGAGTATATTTAGTACCTGGAACAGGTAAGGTTACTATTAATAAAAGAGATATCGACAACTATTTAGGTCTTGAGACTTTAAAAGTTATCGTTCGTCAGCCATTAGTAGCAACAGAGACTAATGACAAATATGACGTTTTAGTAAACGTACATGGTGGTGGAACAACAGGACAGGCTGGTGCTATCAGACATGGTATCTCCAGAGCATTACTTCAGGTAGACAGCGATTTCAGACCAGTTCTGAAAAAAGCAGGATTCTTAACAAGAGATCCAAGAGCAAAAGAAAGAAAGAAATACGGACTCAAAGCAGCTCGTCGTGCTCCTCAGTTCTCCAAGAGATAATAATAAGTATTATAAGAAAATGATTAGAACCCTTGAAAACTCAGTGTTTTCAAGGGTTTCTCTATGTCTAAAGCAATTATGTGAAAGCCTAGTGCTACAGCGAACGTTTTATAATGTACTATTAAGTGTATTATATTTGGGTTTAGCTGAGTAAGGACGCTTTGTGTAATATAGGTAGTGTGCGAAAAGATGGGGGTGGGAAACTGATATGGACTCCGTCAGTTCTGCGGTAAGCCTTCCAAACCAATGTCCTGGTCCGCCCCCTTCTCTTTTCGTACACTACCTCCATCTACAAAGCGTAATTTCCTTAGCTAAACCCCAATATAATACACTTAATAGTACATTACAAAACGTTCGCTGTAGTACTAGGAAGTTATGAGAACATGTTCGTAACAGAAAAGTAAGGGGGAGTTGACTCCTATTCTTATAGAATGGAGAGGTGCTTATGAAAACAATTTTGAGTTTAAGGATATAATGACTTTTGGTCTGTTCCTTTTGGCATTACTTACATTCGTTTTTTGTTTTGTAAGTAGTTCTACATAGCAAGACCGCCCTTGTACTTTGGCGGGTAAGGACGGTTCTTTAACTAAACTTATGGGTCAACCCCTTGTGGGAGGTTGTTCCTTTTCTATCTATAATATAACATAACATGATATTAATTTTAATAAAAATTTGAGTAATTAAACAGTGTAAGATATAACGGCTTTAAGTATTACCACTTCGTCAACGCCGATTCGGAGGGAGCCTTTGAGGCATATATCTCCAAATGCCTACTTGCTTGTTTTCACATCCTGATATTTCACAACGCGGACTTTCTTTGTGGTGGAAAGTGCAATGGTTTTTTCTTTGCTGGCGCTTGAGTTTCCACTGCCAGAGGTGATAATTAGCTCTATTTCTTTCCCTGGCGGAATCAGTTCCAGTATGTTGTTGAATGCCGGAGCTGGGAACCCCGCCCAAAGCGGAACCATAATGATCAATCTGTCATAATCAGAAAAGTCCGCAAATACCGTTTCGATCTCTGCCTTTTTCTGTCTTCTGGCAGCAAGAGAGCCGACAACATATGCGCCCACTGTAGAACGGCGATTTTTCTCTTTGATTTCTATTAAGTCCGCATTATCTTTGCGAACTTTTTTCTCTGCCAGCTTCTTTGTTTTCCCTGTATATGAGTAATAAATTATCGCTGTTTTCATATTGTTTCCTTCTCCCATGCACTTAAATTTTTTTCGACAAATTGTTCAAAGCTCTGCGGCTTTTTCCCCATGACATCCTCAAACACTATAGTAACCTTTTTGGCGGTTCCCATGCGGGTCATCATGTAGAGCATTCCCATGACCGTGCAGTATTCCTTATCCAGTCCCCGTATATCAATCCAATATTGTTTTGCGAGAGATGGCTTTGGGTTAGCATAGATGATTTTTCTCCCCAACTCCTTGGAGAGAATCTCCGCCGCTTTCCAGTAGTCAACAGCCTCCGGCCCTGTGATAGAGTATCCTTTGTTTTTGTGATTCTCAGGATCAGACAATACCTTTGCTGTAATCTCACCAATATCCTCCGCATCGATAAAGCTGGTAAGTGCGCCTTTTACAGGCACAACAATGCGGTCAAAGTGCTTGATTTCAAAGGCATGGATGCCGCTGATGTTTTGCATAAAAAAGCTGGGGCGGATATGACAGTAGGGAAGCCCTGCCTGCTCAATGTATTTTTCAATTTTGTGGTGAGGTGGAACAGGGTTATTCTCTACACCGATAAGGGAGAGAAAGCTAACCAGTCTGATGCCGCCCTTTGCTTTCAGAGCTTCTACAAAGGACTTTAAATCCTCTGGCTTTCCGAGGTGCGGCGGGCGCATGATAAATACCCGGTCAACGCCGTCAAGTGCAGAAGCAAAGGTGGAGGAATCCGTAAAATCAAAAAGTACACATTCTGCCGTATCACCGTATTTTGTCTTAAGTGCCTCCGGATTGATGTCGGCTACCCTGACCGGTTCTCCGTTCGCAATCGCATAGTGTGCCACATAGCCGCCTACGTTGCCTAGTGCACCGGTTACCATAATTTTACCCATTTTCTTTTTCCTCCAATAAGATCTGATTTGCTTTTTGCAGGCTCGCCGTCAGTATTGAAAACTGCTCTGCCCCCATTTTATCCTGCAATAATTTCATGGTTTTGTAGTATTCTTCATAGGTGCTGTTCACCAACTGCTTTGCCAGCGGCGTCGGCACAAGCAGAATGCTTCGGCGATCCTCCTGCGCAGGCTGTTTCTCTAAATAACCCTTTTTCGACAGGGAAGAAACCATATTGGTCGCCATTGCTTTGGTAACCTTAAAGAAATTAGCCACTCCCATAGGGGTTTTATCGCCGTCCGTTTTGCAGAGGTAAATGAGCATCCCCATCTCGCTTGCCCGGATGGGCAGCTCCTTTTTAGAATTGATATTGAGCCTGCAAAACAAAGAAATTTGTTCTGCAGCCAAGATAAAATCATCCATATAAACACTCCCTTCAGAAAAAAAGTACACTCGATGTACTTTTGTTTTAGTACATCGGGTGTACTTTGTCAAGCTGCTTTAAAGAAAAGACAGGAGGTTACGCCGGGGAATTTATTTTACTTTGTAATAGTCATTAGAGTACAGGAATGTTATAATATTTTTATTCGGGTTACATTTAACACCGTATTAGACGTATAAAAATAAAGTAATATAAAATAAGTGAGAATGCAAATGAAAAAATTAGTAATAGGAATTTTAGCCCATGTAGATGCAGGGAAGACAACTTTATCCGAAAGTATGCTCTATTTAAGCGGAAGTATAAGAAAATTAGGAAGAGTAGATTATGGAAATGCATTTTTAGATACCTATGAACTGGAAAGAGAAAGAGGAATTACGATATTTTCCAAGCAGGCGGTATTCCCCCTGGGAGATATGCAAGTGACACTTTTGGATACCCCGGGGCACGTGGATTTTTCAGCCGAAATGGAGCGGACGCTTCAGGTACTGGATTATGCGATACTTGTTATAAATGGCGCCGATGGAGTACAGGGACATACCCAGACATTGTGGCGGCTGCTGGCACGTTATCAAATTCCTGTGGTGCTGTTTGTAAATAAAATGGACCAGAGTGGTACGGACAAAGAGAAGCTTCTGGCTGACCTGAAAAAAAGACTGGATGAAGGCTGCATTGACTTTACAGAAGACCAGAACCGGGATGATTTTCTGGAAAATCTGGCAATGTGTGACGAGTCATCCCTGGAGCGGTATCTGGAAACAGGTATGCTGGAAACAGAAGATATTATCCATCTGGTATCCTCTAGAAAAGTTTTTCCGTGTTATTTCGGATCTGCGCTAAAGCTAACCGGTGTGGAAGCGTTTTTAAAGGGAATGGAAACCTATATGGTGCCGCCTGCATTTCCAAAGGAGTTTGGGGCAAAGGTCTATAAGATCGCACGGGACGACCAGGGGAACAGGCTGACCTATATGAAAATTACAGGGGGGAGCTTGAAAGTGAAAAGCCTTCTCTCAAATGGTTCAGGAGGAACTGTCCAGATAGAAGGCGGAAATCCGGACTATTGGGAAGAAAAGGCAGACCAGATTCGTATTTATTCCGGCAGCAGATATGAAATGGTAAATGAAGCTGAGGCAGGAAGTGTATGTGCAGTTACGGGGCTTACGAAAACTTATCCGGGAGAAGGATTTGGAATAGAAGCGGCATCAGATGTCCCGGTCCTGGAGCCGGTGTTGAATTACCAGATTCAGCTTCCAAAAGGGTGTGATGTACACCGTATGCTTTTGCAGCTGCGTCAGATGGAAGAAGAAGATCCTCTGCTGCATATTGTATGGAATGAAAAGTTAGGCGAAATTCATGCCCAGCTGATGGGGGAAGTGCAGATTGAGATCATAAAAAGCCTGATTATGGAGCGGTTTGGTGTGGCAGTTGAATTTGGCACCGGAAATATTCTATATAAAGAAACTATACAGGAAGCAGTGGAAGGTGTGGGTCATTTTGAACCCCTCCGCCACTATGCGGAAGTCCATTTGCTGATGGAACCGTTGGAAGCTGGAAGCGGTTTGCAGTTTGATACGGATTGCAGTGAAGATATTCTGGATCGTAACTGGCAGAGGCTGATTCTTACACATTTGGAAGAAAAGGAGCATTTAGGTGTTCTGACCGGATCGCCAATTACAGATATGAAGATTACGGTCATTACGGGGCGGGCGCATCAAAAGCATACAGAAGGCGGAGATTTCAGACAGGCTACTTATCGCGCAGTCCGTCAGGGGTTAAAAAAAGCCAAAAGTATTTTGTTGGAGCCATACTATGAATATCGCTTGGAAGTCCAGACGGAAATGATTGGCAGGGCGTTAGCAGATATGCAGAGGATGCATGGAACCTTTGGAACGCCTATGATGGAAGGGGAAATGTCTGTCCTTTGCGGAACGGCCCCCGTAGTAACGATGAGAGATTATCAGCAGGAGGTCATTACTTATACAAGAGGAAGAGGAAGGCTGTTTTGTACACTGAAAGGCTATGCCCCCTGCCATAATGCAGAAGAAGTCATAGATGCAATCGGGTATGATTCCGAGCATGATCTGGATAATCCGACTGGTTCTGTATTCTGTTCCCATGGTGCAGGATTCGTAGTCAAATGGGACCACGTTCACGAGTATATGCATCTGGAAAGCGGACTGGAGACATTGGATAAAAAGGAAAATTTAACGGAAGTGTCTTCACCATCCAGGCCGGGGGAGCCGGTATCCTGGCAAAATGAAAAAGAATTAGAGGAGATATTTGTCAGGACATTTGGACCGATTAAGCGTGATAGAAATGTTACATCTTATAGCAGTACATATAATCAAAATACAGAGCCCAAAGTCAGGATCAGGAAAAAACAGGATATTCAAGATGAATATCTGCTGGTGGACGGCTATAATATAATTTTTTCCTGGGATGAGCTAAAAGACCTGGCTGAAGTAAATATAGAAAGCGCCAGAAATAAACTGATGGATATCCTGTGTAATTATCAGGGATATAAAAAATGCATCCTGATCCTGGTTTTTGATGCCTATAAGGTGGAGGGAAATATCGGCGAGGTGCTTCAGTACAATAATATCCATGTGGTTTATACAAAAGAAGCGGAGACGGCGGACCAGTATATTGAAAAGGTTGTGCATGAGATTGGAAGAAAATATCATGTAACCGTAGCTACCTCTGACCGCCTGGAACAGGTAATCATCACGGGACAGGGCGCCCATCTGCTTTCCGCCAGAGGGCTGCTGGAGGAAGTTGAAATCGTAAATAATGAGATTCGTAATGAATGCCTGGCAAAGCGGCAAAACAGCCGGAATTATCTGTTTAACCATATGACGGAGGAAATGGCGGATTATATGGAGGATGTGCGGTTGGGGAAAAAAGAGATTAAATAAAGCAATTAAATAAAGCAATTAAATAAAGCAATTAAATAAAGCAATTAAAAACAGGTCAGAAAATTTGCTCATTCTCTGATCTGTTTTTATAGAATTTGAAACACGCGTTAGAAATCGTGTGTGATCCGATCAATCTGATTCAGCTCATCTTCCGTAAAGCTGGTATTATCCAGCGCCTGAATATTTTCCAGAATCTGCTCCGGCTTACTTGCACCAATGAGCACAGAAGTGACTTTTCCGTCTCTTAAAATCCATGCAAGCGCCATCTGTGTCAGTGACTGTCCTCTGTTTGCTGCGATTTCATTTAATCCCCGGACTTTTTCCAGCATTTCTGCCTTTAAGTCTTTTGCATGTAAATAAGGACTTTTCTGGTTTCCGATTCGGGAATCAGAAGGAATGCCGTTTAAATATTTACCGGTTAGGATTCCCTGCTGAAGGGGGCTGAAAGCAATGCATCCGATACCATTTCCATATAAGAAATCTTTTAACCCGTCTTCTTCAATCCACCTGTTTAACATGGAATAGGAGGGCTGATGGATAACAAATGGTGTTTTTAACTCTTTTAAAATTGTATATGCTTTGCTGGCTTCTTCTTTTTTATAATTAGAGATGCCAACATATAAAGCTTTTCCCTGGCGGACGATCTGGTCCAGTGCCAGCATGGTTTCTTCCAGAGGCGTATCCGGATCTGGCCTGTGGTGGTAAAAGATATCTACATAATCCAGTCCCATTTTCTTCAGGCTCTGGTCCAGGCTGGCTGTGAGATATTTGCGGGAGCCGCCGTTTCCGTAAGGGCCTTTCCACATATCATAGCCTGCTTTGGAAGAGATTATCAGTTCATCCCGGTACTGCATCAGGTCTGATTTTAGAATTTGTCCCATATTGGTTTCGGCACTGCCATAGACCGGTCCATAATTATTCGCCAGGTCAAAATGGGTAATTCCATTATCGAATGCGGTAAACAAAATTTTTTTCATATCTTCTAAGTTATTTACGGAACCAAAGTTGTGCCACATTCCCAGTGATAATGCCGGGAGATACAGACCGCTGTTTCCGCATTTATGGTAATGCATTTTATTGTTGTATCTTGTAGGATCAGCTGTGTACATGATATAATTCCTTTCTTGTTTTTTATACATTTTATATTAGAAAAGCAGTTAATACTATGGACTTTTCTGACTGGATATTTTATGATGGGTTTGTATATTTAACATAAGGAGATTATTATGGAAAGCCTGAAAGCGCAAAATCAAATCATTTGGCCTGAGCATTGTTATGTGAATGGAAATTGGAAATGTTACAGTATGGATAAGCATGCCCATGGAGGGCTGGAAATAAATTATATCCTGGAAGGCGCCTGCAGTTATATTGTGGGTGAAAAAGAGTATCGGTTAAAAAAGAAAAATATGATCGTTATCGAAGGAAAGATACCACATCAAAAAATCTTTGACCGGAATGTGCCCTGCACGGTTATGGGTGGGGAATTTCGTTTAAGAGAAACAGAGTTACCGATGCTGTCTTTTGGCGCTCTGGTAGAACAAGATAGGTATCTGGGGGATTTTCTGCGTCAGCTGAACGGATGCAGTGTGATTGAGGATGGTCATCTGCTTCTGGGGGATTTCGGAAGGCTGCACAGGGAGTGCCAGGATGAAATCAGGGATGTTTATATTGCGACTCTGACAAATAAATTCTTAATGGATACAGCAGAAGCTTTTTACAGCAAAAATCCCTCTGTTAACGCATATATCGTACAGATTAAGGAGTATATCAGAAATTATTTCTGTAAACTCTCTAATATACAGGAGATTGCCGGCCAGATGCACTTAAATGCCACTTATATGGAGAGGATATTCAAACGGGAAACCGGGTTTACAATCTGGCAGTATGTGCTGGAATGCAGGATGAATGCTGCAAGAGATCTGCTGGAAAATTCGCAGATTCCCATTGGGGAGATTGATCTCCTGATCGGGATGAATTCCAGGCAGACATTTTATATTCAGTTTAAAAGGCGTTATGGCATCTCACCGGCAGAATATCGTAAATTATACCAGAAAGATAAAGGTGGTGGAAAAAATTAAGCTGAAATAAGCCGGAACAGGCTGAAATAAACCGAAATAAAACCGGTGATTCCTTAAAAAAATGCAATGACAAACAGACCGGGATAGTATATAATGGGCATCATTAGCAGGAAAACAAAGAACTTTTAAGTTCACTGTATGCACAGCACATCAAGGGAAGAACGAAGGTGTGGAAATAAAATGGATAGTTTCAGAAAGGAGCCATAATGCGGGAAAAGCTGACGAAAAGCGATGTTAAGAAGATTGAAGAAGAGATAGAACACCGTAAGCTGGTAGTGCGCAAAGAAGCACTGGAAGCAGTAAAGGAAGCCAGAGCCCATGGGGATCTGAGTGAAAATTTTGAATACCATGCTGCGAAGAAGGACAAGAATAAGAATGAAAGCAGAATCCGTTATCTGGAACGGATGCTAAAGACAGCAGAAATTATTACAGATGAATCCAGGGATGATGAGGTGGGGCTTAATAATACGGTAGAGGTCTATTTTGAAGAAGATGATGATTCAGAGAAATTCAGGCTGGTTACTTCTATCAGAGGAAACTCCATGAAAGGCTTAATCAGTACGGAATCACCCATTGGAAAGGCTATTATGGGACGTAAAGTAAACGACCGGATCTTTATCAAGGTAAATGACAGCTATGGATATTATATTGTGATTCGGGCAATTGAGAAAACCCTGGAAGACGAGGCAGATCAAATCAGAAGTTTTTAAATTTGGAGGCAGAGATGACATTAAAAGAACGCATGGAAAAAGGATTTTTATACTACGAAGAAGGAAACGAAAGTGAAGAAGACCGCAAATATGAGAAGCTAATTGAAAAACAGAGACAGGACTGCAAAGAATTGATCTTTGATTATAATGCAACCCGTCCTTCCGATCTGAAGAGGAAAAAAGAGATATTGGGAAATCTCCTTGGGGAAATGGGGGAACATATCTGGATTGAGGCACCGGTATTTATGTCCTATGGATGTAATGTACATATCGGAGATTATTTTTATGCCAACTTTAATCTGACGATTGTGGATGACATTGACGTATATATCGGCGATCATGTCATGATGGCACCTAACGTGACCATTTCCGCAACCGGACATCCGGTTGATTATGAATTCCGCCGCCGTGGAACCCAGTTTTCCATTCCGGTAGTGATCGAAGATGATGTGTGGATTGGATCCAATGTTGTTATTTTACCGGGGGTCCGTATTGGGAAGAATTCTGTTATCGGGGCTGGCAGTGTGGTCACCCATGATATCCCGGCTGATGTAGTAGCGGTAGGAAATCCATGCAGGGTTATGCGTCAGATAACGGAACGCGACAAGGAATATTATACGAAGGACAGAAAAGTGGATAGTGAATTCCATATATAGGAATTTGGCTATAGGAACCGGGAGGGAATATGGGATATATTGATCTTCATATGCACACGGATATTAGTATCCCGGTTGTCCGTATAAGTCAGAATAAGCTTTGATATCCGTAACTGCGGAAACCAAAGCTTATTTTTTTCGCCTGAAAATAATCTGTATCAGCAGGCAGAAGATCAAAATTGCAGAAAGGGAAAATCCTGCAAAGCTAATCCATGGCATATTAAAGATTTCAGGTGTGATATCCGCCATGGAGATTAGGCCGGAGCCGATAAATAATGCAGATGCTATCATGCCAAGAACCAGCCGGTCTGCTATGCGATGGAGCCCATATAAGAAATCTTTAGAATCCGGTAATTCCAGATTGATTTTTGTCTGGCCATTTTTAGTGATATTCAGGAGGTCGGATAGCTGTGCCGGAATATCCAATGTTTTATCAAAGGAAGTATAGACAGAGCGGCCTTTGTGTAAAAGCTCCTTTTTCCAGTCCATTTCCTGAAACAAGAGGGAGGACATGTGGGAGGATAGGATCTGCAGGATACTTACTTTTGGAGAACAGATGCTAAGCGTGCCCTCCATTGTAATCATGCTTCTGCCAAGAAGGGTAATATCCATATTTACGGCAATGTGGTGATCTTTTACCATATCCAGAAGTTTTTCAATGAGTACACCCAGTTTCATGTTCCCTAAATCCATAGAGACATATTTGCTTACGATGTCATCAATATCTGTATACAGCCGGGCATGGTTAATCCGTTCTTTGGCCTCGCCTAAGGATAAAAGCACATTTTTCAATTCATAGATATCGTGTTTTAATATGGAGAGTATGGCACGTCTTAAAAGCTGCTTGTAGTATTCTGATAAATGACCGGTCATGCCAAGATCCAGCCATGCGATCTGCCCTTCTGAGATGCGGATATTTCCGGGATGTGGGTCAGCATGGAAGAATCCATCTTCCAGAATCTGTTTGCAGTAGTTTTCGGCAGCCTTTTCACCGATTTCTGTCATATCATATCCCTGGTCTTCCAGATCCGTGGTATGATCAATGGGTATCCCATCGATATAATTCATAACCAGCATGCGGGGAGTCGTGTATTCGTGCAGAACCTGAGGACAAGTGATATAGACGATATCTTTCTGGTTTTTATAGAACAAATCCAGATTTCTGGCTTCCTGTAGAAAATTCATTTCTTCCTGGGCTGTTTTCCATAACTCATCCAGAATCATTTTAAAATCAATTAAGCTTCCGGTGCCTATGGTCAGCTTTAAGATGCGGACGGCTTTTTTGAGGAGCTTAATATCGTTTGACATGGTTTCTTTAATTGCAGGGCGCTGTACTTTAACGACTACGTTGGTACCATCTGATAAAGCTGCCATATGTACCTGGGCAATAGAAGCAGAGCCCAGAGGCATCGGTTCGATTTTAGAAAATATCTCACCGGATGGACGTCCAAGCTCTTCTTCTATAACAGACTTTATGGTATCAAAAGACAAGGGCTTTACCTGGGTGCGCAGCTTGGAAAGCTCTTTGCAATATGCTTCCGACAGCATATCAGAACGCATGGACATGATCTGACCCAGCTTGACATAAGTGGGTCCCAGATCTTCTAATATTTCCCGCAGCTTTACCGGCGATAAGCCACGGGTAATATGATGCTTTTTCAGTACTTCCAGTATGTCTTTTAAACGACCGCCGGGAAAGTCCTCCTCCCTTGTATTCGTTGGGGGGATGTCCTTATTTAAGGTCTCATTGCTCATGATCCTTTTCTTCTCCGTTTATATCATTCTGTGCTTCGGCTGATTTGCAGCAGCAGTCTTCGGATTCATCAGAAGAGCAGCAACAATCGTCGCTTTCATCAGAAGAGCTACAACAGCAATCCTCACCTTTGTCACAGGAGCAGCCTGGTTTTTCTTTTTCCATTGCGGCAAGTTTTTCTTTTAATACCGCAAGCTCCTCTTCCGTCATGTGATTGACTGCTTTCATTACATCCTTGTATTCTCTTACAATATTTACGGTAACATGATCATTCATTTTTTCTTTGGCATTGCGTTTTAATTCTTCATTTAACACTTTTCCCTGTTCTACGGTAATCTCACCTTTTTTTACAAGGTTATCTATGATCTCCATGGTAGATTCCGCTGTGGTTGCAATAGCGCCGACGCCTGCCAGAAATATTTTCTTTAATCCTTCACCTAATTCCATATAAGTATTCCTTTCTATGTTTGCTGATGTACCAGTTACTATTTTTATAGTATAACATATTATCAGACGATTTTTCATTTTTAGGAAAATTTTATAAAATTATTAAGATTTTATAGATAAGAACAAAATTATAATTTTCACATGAATTATTAAGAAATTGTTTAGTCCGACTTTACACAGACTTTACATAAAAAGGTTAGACTAAAATCTTAATATGACCTTTTCAGAATTTTCAATCTGACTATAGGAGAGGATGGTAAAATGAACAAAGAAGTTGATTGTAAGACTGGATTAAATAAAGAACAAATTGCCGAAAGGATAAATGAGGGGAAGCAGAATATTGTACAGAGCAATATAACTAAGACGAAAGGTCAAATCATCAAGTCCAATGTATTTACTCTGTTTAATCTGCTGAATCTGCTGATTGCAGTTGCACTGGCGGTAGTGGGTGCCTGGTCTAATATGGTATTCATCAGCATTATTTTAATGAACATAATCATAGGGATTGCACAGGAATTAAAGGCAAAGAAACTGGTTGAAGAATTATCATTATTATCGATGCCTACCGTGACCTTAATCCGGGACTGTGAGGAACAGACTGTGTCCGTGGAAGAAATCGTACAGGATGATATCATGCTTCTGGAAAGCGGAAAGCAGATCAGCTGTGACTCTGTGGTAATAGAAGGAGAGCTGGAGGTAAATGAGTCCCTGTTGACAGGGGAATCAGATTCCGTGATAAAAAGAGCCGGTGACAGGCTGCTTTCAGGCAGCAGTGTCATTTGCGGGAAATGTTATGCTCAGGTTGAACATGTGGGAAATGAAAATTATGCGGCTAAAATTTCAGAAGAAGCAAAGAAAATGAGATGCGTTAACTCGGAACTCATGAATTCCATGAAGAAAGTTACGAAGATCACAAGCTTTCTGATTATCCCCCTGGGGATTATCCTTTTTGCGGAAGCATTTTTCTTAAGAGGGGATTCCACCTTTAGTGCAGTGGTATCCAGCGCTGCCGGGTTGCTGGGGATGCTTCCGAAAGGGTTGGTTCTGCTGATCAGTATTTCACTGGCCGGGGGCGTGATAAAGCTGGCAAAACAAAAGGTTCTGATTCAGGATCTGTATTCGCTGGAATCCCTTGCCCATGTGGACATCCTGTGTCTGGATAAAACAGGAACGCTGACTGAAGGAAAAATGCAGGTGAGCAGGACATACGATCTGGGGAAGGAACACGGCATTGAGGCGGACTTTTCCGGGATTATGGGAAGCTTTTTGCATCACAGCGATGACAACAACGCGACATTTCAGGCTTTGAAAGAATACTACCCCACGGAGGATGCCTATCATGTTATTCGTAAAATACCTTTTTCCTCCCAGCGGAAATGGAGTGCGGTTACTTTTGAAGGGGCCGGAACCTTTGTAGTGGGGGCGCCGGAACGCCTGTTAGCGGGCAAAATTCCAGGATATATTCAAAAGGATATTGAAAATGGAAAAAGGGTTATTATTGCAGGCATTACCGGTGATGAAGTACATCCGGACGAAAATCTTACCGGGGTGGTACCGTTAATGGCTGTGGTCATCAATGATAAGGTGCGGGAAAATGCTTCTGAAACCTTGCGGTATTTCAAAAAAGAAGGGGTTGAAATTAAGATTATCTCCGGTGACAATCCTGCGGCAGTATCGTCTATAGGAAAAGAGGCGGGACTTGCTAATTACCGGGCGTACGTAGATATGAGCACCATTGGAGAAGAGGCAGATCTTACTGAGATCACTTCTAAATATACGGTATTTGGACGGACGACCCCGCTGCAGAAGAAACTGCTTTTACAGGCAATGAAAGAACAGGGGCATTCCGTGGCAATGACAGGAGACGGTGTGAACGATCTGCTTGCGTTAAAAGAAGCAGATTGCAGTATCGCTGTTGCTGAAGGAAGTGATGCGGCGAAGCAGGTCGCCCAGGTAGTATTGCTGGATTCTGACTTTTCCTCTCTGCCGAATGTGCTTTTGGAGGGCAGGAGAGTCGTTAATAATGTGACTAGAGTAGCAGGGGTCTTTTTTATTAAGACAATATATTCGGTACTGTTGACCATTATCTGTATCCTTTTGAATGCTCCGTTTCCGTTTATTCCAATTCAAATTACATTGATTGACGCCGCGATTGAAGCGTATCCGGCATTTTTGACTGCATTTGAGCCAAACGGAAATAAAGTCGGAGAACGATTTCTTCCGGCGGCGTTTAAAAGGGCGGTACCGAACGCTATTGCGATTGTATTTGGAGTCCTGGCTGTATACCTGGCAGCTCCGCTGTTGGGTGTTGGAGCCGGGCAAATGAATACCACGGCATATCTGCTGGTAGCAATCGTGAGTATTTCAGCAGTGATCAGGTCCAGTGCTCCGTTTACAAAACTGAGAGTCTTTGTCTGCAGTACGATGACATTTGGTTTTATTGCAGCCATTACGTTATTTCATTCCCTGCTTAAAATTGAAAGGCTAGGCTTTGATGCCATTATGATATTGGGCTTTGTTTTGGTGGGAGCACTTTTGCTGGAACGGATTGCGGCAATGGTTATTCACATATCCCAGGGCAAAAATGCAGCAGGGACAATGTCAGGCAGTGAACGATCAATAGGTGAAAATTAAAAAAAGAAAAAAGCAATGATTCTGGTGAGTAATGAGGGCAGGAATCGTTGCTTTTTCATGTTTATAAAACTTTTGTGGAATATATTTACGGGTAACAGTATCGACATGTGACCGAATAGTGATATAATAATTATCATAATAATCATTATGATTAGCACGTATAATTAGAAAGGAAAGGTGGCGGTAATGGATGAGGGGGAAATGATAGAGTTTAAATGAGCAGATTCAGACCTTTAGAGAATACGATGAAAAATATTCTATTCATTATTTATGTGAAGAATGGATGGGTACACTTTTGAACTTGCTGGATGACAGTGGCGATAAGACTGACTATGCAGAAGTAATGAAGTGCTACAGGAAAATGGGAATGTAGAGTCCGTCATTCCTTGTTTCAACCAGTGAAATAGATGTGCGAAGGGCATATGCGGAATTATGGATATGATGGAATAACAAGAATATAATAGTAAATTGAAAAGAGTGCAGGGCAGTTGATGTGCTAAAATTCTGCCTGAAAGATAAATGCGGGGAGTGCATATTATTATGAAGAAAAAAAGGCATGGACAAATGTCAGAGTCTATACCGGTTGGCATTATTCTTGCGATTGTAGGCGGATATCTGGATGCCTACACCTATAATGCAAGAGGACATGTATTTGCAAATGCGCAGACGGGAAATATGATTCTTCTGGGTCAAAATTTGTCTCAGGGTCAATGGATGGAAGGAATTCAATATCTGATTCCGATAATTGCATTTGCAGCCGGTATCTATATTGTAGAGAAAATAAAAGAGAGGTTTCAGAAACACACACAAATACATTGGAGGCAGATTATTGTTCTGATGGAAATGATCTTGCTCCTGGCTGTGGGATTTCTTCCCCAGTCCCTGAATCTGTTTGCGAATGTCAGCGTATCCTTTGTGTGCGCCATGCAGGTGGAAAGTTTTCGAAAGGTAAAAGGTAATGTTTACGCTACCACGATGTGCACCGGCAATCTGAGAAGTGCAACGGAGTTACTCTGTGCGTATCGCCAGACGAAAAATCCGGAACTCAGGAAGCGGAGTCTGCAGTATTACGGAATTATCCTGGTATTTATTCTGGGGGCAATCCTGGGAGTGGTAATGACGCGTATATTCCGTGACAGAGCTGTAATTTTCTGCTGCATTTTTTTGGCTGCCGGATTTCTGATCATGTTTATCAAAGAAGATGTTGAGGGATCAAAGGATATACAATGAAGCATTGCATGGGGCGGCATCGCCAAAGGAAGAAGCATATTCCCCGGGAGGAAATATGCTTCTTTGTTCTTTTTCATACAGGCTTATTAAGATTTCACGGTCATAGTACTTTTCAGGCCTTTTTTGTTCAAAAGTTTTTTATAGTAGGAAGCCTTTGATTTTGGTACTTTCATTATGGCATTAGCATGAATACCGGTAATAGCCTTGGTTCCCACGGCCTTCAGCTTCCTGGACTTGAAAGTAATCGACTTAAGTTTTTTATCTCCATAGAAAGCATATCTGCCAATGGTCTTTACCGTTGATGGCAGGACTATGGAGGTGAGGGATTTACACTTCATAAATGATTTGTCTCCAATGGCAGATATCCTGGATGCGCTCATTGTTACTTTTTTGAGAGACGTACAGTTATAAAATGCTAGTTTTCCGATAGAGGTTACGTTTTTGCCAAGGGTTACTTTTTGCAATTTTTTATTTCCTTTGAATGCAGCACTATCAATTGCAGTTACTTTCAGTGTGGTTTTCAGGAATTTTACCGTGGATGGTACAGTCAGTGTTTTCAAGGAAACGCCCCTTTTCACACCGGTTAATTTTACGCTTGATGATGAGGTGACTTTATAGCTTAGTTTTCCATAAGTAAAAGTATTACCTGCAGCCGGTTTCTTTAAAGTCAGTGAAGATACTGCGTTTGCCAGTGTTTTAATTGCGTTGTCTACTTCAGCTTGTGCAGCATTTTCTTTTTCGGATACGGTTTTGGCGCCAGCCAGGGCATTTTGTAGTGAGCGGAATGAAGAATCCGTATAATTGCCCTGCTTAATTCCGGCAGCGGATGCAATTTTCTGGTTCAGTATGGTTTTGTCGGCTAGCTTTATGAGACCCTGAAAAGCGGTGTTTAATTTTGCTAAAACGCTGTCAACACTGTTCTGAGAGGCGTCTTCATTGGCGGCAGCTGCCCGGGCTTCTTTTAAAGCTGCTTCAAATACTGCCCAGCTTGCCTTGGTGTAAGATGAAGAATTTAAGTTTGCCAGGGATGCTATACGATTGTTCAGATCAGTCATATCCGCAGACGGAGTCCCCTGAGTGTTCGCCAGATCGGAATAAATTTCCCGTCCGTCCTGGGTGCCAAGCATGATCTCTTCGACTTTTACGTTTTCTGAGGTATCTTTATCAAAGGTTATTTTGGCGAGTGTAGTGGGCTGGCTTTGATAGGAAACCGTTAATTTGAGCTGCCCGTTTTCCACATCCTGTCTGAGGATCGTGCCGCCTTTAGCATCAATTTTAACAACATTGGCTCCAGCCAGATCAATAACGGCATCTATTACACGAGTCTGAGATTTTTGGTTCTCTAACTTTAAAACACCATTTTTTCCAGCCCGTTCAAATATAACTTTTTCTATATCTCGATTTTTCTTCACCATTTCTTCCTGGCTCAGGAATGCACTGGTATCGAATACTTCTCCGGTCATGGATACCGGTTTATCCACGCGAAGACCGTAAAGTGCAAGTGCCGCTATGTCGGAGTTGTCTCCGCCCTCCAGTTTTTTTCCGGAATCTATGGTCTGTCCGCCCAGCCCAATAAAAATATCCATATTGGATGGATCGGATGAACCATGATTGGTACTGTTTCCGCCGTGGTCTGAGTTGGCGATAATTAGGGTGTCGTCATAACTGCCTTTCTCTTTTAGTGAATCGGTCACAGCTTTAAAGTAATCGTCATAGAGCTTTAATTCGGACCAATAGCGGTCGTTATAGTATCCGGTACTGTGGCCGATGTGATCCATATAATCGCTTTGCATGTAAACTAATGCGGTATTATTATAAGCATCACTTCTGATATAGTCGGCTACGTTATAGAAACTTTTCTGAGATGCAGAGGATTTGCCGATTACAGCCGCATCTGCTTCGATAATGCCGTTTAAGATAGGGTTCCATTCGGAAAATGCAGCCATAGGCCTGTCTGGAGTTGCAGCTGTTACAGCTTTGAACATGGAAGGATAGAGCGGTGAATCTTTCGCAAAGTCCGCATAATATTCCTGTCCGGCACTTGTGTTGGTAAGCTGGTATTCCGAAAGTACATCACCCCATGGGATACCATGGATCATGGAACTGTAATTCTGTCCGGAAATGGAAGGGGTCACCGCCTGGGCGGTATAGCTGGTGGCAAATTCCTTGTTGAACAAATCCATGGCATAGTCATTGGTTCTCTTTGCCATAATAGCAGGATCATTAGTTTTTACAGGAAGTATGGAATTGGAAGTGGTATAGTAAATCTCATCAGGATTCCATACCTGTCCGCCACCGTCTGTGGTCAGTACTACTGCATGTTTATAAGGATAAATGGCAGCAGCATCTGCAGCTGCTTCTTTTTGATCTGCTGGAGCAAGTGCAACATCTCCGGCACCGATCACGCCGTCACCGTTGAAATCAAGGGCATTTTTGGCATAAACTTTAATCGTCTGTCTGGCATCCTGAGGGTTCATGGCATTCGTTACATCTTTGCCATTCTCAAATGCATGAAAGTTCTCGATAGAGAGGGTCGTATCTGTTGTGGCGGATATGCTGTTGATCTTAAAGTTCAGCTTTCCCAGACGGGTGGTGTCATATTGCCGGAAATCATCCGTAACCAGCGCTGCGGTTGAAGTGATCTTCAAACGTCCGGCCTGGCTGCTGTCTATGGCAACGCCGTTCATTTTGTGCTGCACGTCTTCGTAGGTAAGGATTGCCGGGTCATAGACCAGATCATAAGTAATTTTATTTACAGAACCTGCTTCGTCTGCATTTGCATGGAGATTCACATTCATTTCTGAACCTTCTGCGGCTGTAGAAGAAGAAACAATGCCCAGATTTACCTGCTGGGGCTGTGGTTCTTCGATATCTGCATTTTCAAAAGCTTTTTCATCCAGTGCTTTTACCTGTTGGGGAGTCAGAGCCTGATCATACAGTCTGGCAAAGCTCACATCAGCATTTGACAAATACTCAGCACTGTTGCCTGGGCTGCTGTCCCCTCCGATTACAAAATTAAATGCAGTTGTATTTGAGGTGAATTTAACCGGGCCTGATGCTGCAATTTCACCAGCAAGTTCTCCATTGACATATAGTTTAACGGATTCTCCGTCTACCACACCGATTGCATGAACCCACTGACCTGCCTGGATTGCAGCAGTAGGCTGCCTGTATGATCCGCCTACATGGGCAAAGAAAGTGAGCTTTCCACCATCCAGTCCAAGGCCTATTCCGCCGCTCTGCTGGTTAGAGAAAATGTCGTGTTCACCGGATGGAAGGCTGTTATATTTAAACATGCATTCTATAGATACTGCATTTGTGATTTTTGCATATTTGGATGCGTCGAAAGGATAAATGTAAGCTGAGCTGCCGTCAAAATGAGCGATGGGCTTATGCAATTCCAAACTTTCTGAAATCAAAGGATTGCCAATTGTGCGGTAGGAGTTGGCTGTTTCGGAATGGTCGGTTGCGAGCTGGTCCGAGAAATCCACATTCATCACTCTGGCTTCCGGCAGTTCCGTTTGCAAGGAAAAATCATAAGGCGATGCTGAGCTATTTGAAGATGCAGCCTCTTCGGTCTGGGGTGTAATATTTAAGAGTGCGGGTGTGGCGGTTTCCTCAGAGGATTCCGACAGGGTTTGGCTGTCTGATTCTGTGTCAGGTTCCTCTGCCTGAAGTGCCATGGTTTCCTGTTCCGTTTGGATTTCTGAAAGGGATTCTTCGGTCATTTCTGTTTCTGCAGCCAGAGCCGGAATACCGGTATTTGGAACCGTCAGTGATACTGCCAGCAAAAGTGCAACTGCTTTTCTTTTCATAATGTTCTCCTTTACATACTTAAATTGTTTGATTTGGACATTGCCCATTATAGCAATGGGCCTTTGCAATAACAATAAAATCCAATTCAAGTTTTTGTAAAGTAATTGTAAAAATACAAATTAAAATACAGGATATTGTTGTAGAAAAACTACAAAAAAATATATTTATCAGAAAATTATGAGCTGATTTGGGAAGAAATTCAGCTTATATAGAACCATAAGTCTTAATCAATTTGTAAGAACCGCTCTCAAAGCGTGATACCCTGCTGAGCGAATGCAATTTTAAAACACAATCTAAAGTGATGTGTAGAAAAATTACAAAATATAGGGTAAAATAAAAGAAACACGAAATAATGATGGATATAATTGTATGAAAATAAAAACAATAAATAACAGGTATATTCCAAAGCATGTTCAAAGCGTATTTAAGCAGGAAGACTTGATAAAAATTGGATTTCCAAGTACAATAAAAGGAATCAGGGAATCAGGGAATCAGGGAATCAGGGAATCAGGGAATCAGGGAATCAGGGGAGCATGGCAATGGAAAACGGGCAATAGCCGGGAGGATAATTAATATGAGAAGAAGTGACAGGGAGATTAAAGATTTAAATGAAATAATAAATGTGATTCAGCAGTGCGATACCTGCAGAGTAGGTTTAATGGATGGAAAAGTACCTTATATTGTTCCGCTTAGTTTTGGTTTCCGAGAGGAAAACGGCAAAATAGCGTTGTATTTTCACAGTGCTCCGGAAGGGAAAAAGATTCGCCTGATGGAAGAAAATAAAGTTGCCGGATTTGAAATGGATACGGCACATGAGCTGATTGAAAGTAAAACCGCATGTGGATATGGAATGAATTACAAATGTGTTCTGGGGGTTGGAACCATTTCATTTATAGAAGAATTTGATGAGAAAAGGGCAGCGCTATCTATTTTGATGGAGCAGTATACTGCAAACCGCGATCTGCCGTTTTCCGATAATATGATAAAAGCAGTAAAGGTTATAAGACTAGAAGTGGAGGAAATCAGCTGCAAATGCTGTAATCGGTAACAACATATGGAAAAAGAGTATTATACGGTAGGAGAGGTGTCAAAGCTCTGCGATATTCCGGTTCGGACACTGCATTATTACGATGAAATTGGTCTGTTGAATCCTGCGAAAAAAGATGGGGCTACCGGCTACCGCTACTATGGAAAATCCCAGCTTCTTCATGTAAATATAATAAAACAGTTTAAGGTGCAGGGATATAATATTAAAGAAATCAAGGAGCGCCTGGCAAATCATTCCGCCAGCGTAAGCAGGGAGGCTCTGCAGCACAAACTATCAGAAATTAAAGAAGATATAGAAGGGCTGATTCTTCTTAAAAAGAGATTAGAATATTATTTGAATGCATTAAATTACCAGGACCATCAGCCCCATATCCATGCTCAGTCAATTCCGCCCATGAAGGTGCTTTCCATTAGAAAGAAAGGGGCGGCAGATCCGGTTGGATTTATGAAGCGCTTTGCCGGACTGGAAATGCTCTTAAAGAAAGAAAAGTGTCGTGCCACTGGACCGGTAATGGCAATCTATTACGATGATTATCACGCATATGATCCCATGAATGCGGATATAGAGGTATGCGTGCCTGTTCAGGAAGATTTGGAAGATTCCATTCATATCCGTGATTTTGGAAATATGGAAGTGGTATCCGCGATTCATTATGGTGCATACTGCATGGAATACCAGACTTATGGGATTATGATGGAATGGATGGAAAAAGAAGGATATGAAATGTGCGGAAATGCCATTGAAAAGTATCTGATTGATCCGGTGCTTACAGACCATGAAGAAGAATTTATCACTGAATTAATGATTCCGGTAAGGAAACGGTAAGCAATGGATTGAAAGCGATTGAAAGCGGAATGAAAAATGGAATGAAAAAAAGCTTGACCCTACAGCCACTGTAGGGTTTATTCTTTTTATGTAATAACACAATGTTTACCCAATATAGTAATAGAAAGGAAATTTGAAAAATGGTACATTTAGTTTATTGTGATGATAAAGCGAAGGTTTTGGAAAAAATTCTGGAGGGGACAAAGCATATGGTTGTCCGTGGAGCAGCCGGAAGAAAGATTCCTCACAGCCGTGTGTTTGAGGGGGAAAAGCTGTACTTTATGAAAAAGGGCACAGGAATGATATCTGCAAAAGCTGAGGTTGTTCATGTGGATAATTATCTGAAGCTGTCAGAAGGAGAGATTGAAAAAGTACTGGAGGAAAACCAGGATAAGCTGGATCTTACAGAAAAACAAAAAGACAGATGGCACAAAAAGTGCCTCTGTCTGGTTGAATTTAAGAATGTTGAACAAATTGAACCCCTGGAATTTGACAGGCAGGGAAATATGGATGACTGGCTGATCCTGCAGAAGATAGAAGATGTCGTTGTGGGAACCAGTATTCCGTATAATTATGATAATGCAAGGTTTAAATAACAGTTGCCAGATAATCCAGTATTTCACCGGCATTGGTGTCTGGCTTTGCTTTTTCAAAAACCTTTTCAATGATTCCGTTTTCATCGATGACATAGGTACTGCGTACCACGCCCATGCTTACTTTCCCGTATAATTTCTTTTCTTTCCACACATCGTAAGCCTGAATAGCGGTTAGATCTGGATCGGATACTAAAATGAAAGGAAGATTATATTTTTCGGCAAATTTAACATGGGATTTTTCGCTGTCCTTGCTCACACCGATTACAACGACGTCCTTTTCCTGAAAGCCTTGATAGGCGCTGGCGAAAGCACATGCCTGTTTGGTACATCCCGGTGTATTGTCCCTTGGATAAAAATAAAGGACTACCTTTTTACCAGCGAAAGAAGAGAGTGTGACGGCGTTGCCGTCTTTGTCATTTAGAGTGAAATCAGGTGATTTGGTTCCTGCTGCTAACATAATAAAACCTCCTTGAATGTTTTTGTTAAGACCGAGCATGTTGAAAGATTTTAATACAACATATTTAATACAACATATTTATTACAACATATTTATTCTAACATATTATGTACAATTTTTGTAATTAATATTTTGCAGTAAAGGTATCTGGCGATAGGGAGATTTTATGATCATATAAAGAAGTAGAAGAATTTATAAAGGGAGCTGACTGTATGAGATACGGGCAGCTCCCTTTATAATGGGTTTATTTAATGCTCCTGGACACCGTGGAAAGTAAGCAGCAGAGTTTTTATCTCGTGAGGTTTTAAGTAAAGTTTGATTATCTGATCCTGAAATTCTGCGGATTCTATGCAGGATTCGTCTAAAGTGCAGACAGATACTGCTGATAAAGGAAGCGGGCTGTATAATTCATCTGAAGCTGAAAAACCATCATAGTTCACCAGCCTGATGAGTATCTGACCGGGATTTTTTTGGGAGCGCTTGATCATTGATATATACAGGGATTGCCCAGCCAAATAAAAACCATAGGATTTTGAGGTCAGAGAAGCGAAGGTGTGCCTGTCAGCCAAAACTGTATGGCAAAAAGGCGATACCCGGAAAGCATCTTCACGCCGGAGAATCTGAACGGTACTCAGGGATGGGCCAATAGGCAGGATGGAATATTCAAATGATAATTCTTGCAGTAGCTGTCCGTCTGCCTGGCCATCTGTCAAAAATGTTTTTTCAAAGCTTCTATAAAGTGTAATATCTATGCTTCCGTCCGCCTGAGAGCGTGGGGCTGCTTCGTGCAGTCCCCCTTTAGACAGGAAAGCAAGGCCGCTGCCATCGGATCTCTTTTTATAAATGATGTTTCCAAAACTTTTTTCTTCCCGTTCTTCTTCCTTCCAGTTTTCGGATGATCTGCTTCTGCCCACGGTTCGCTCTACAAAAGAAAATGCTTCTTCTGCAAAATAAGTTTCCGATTGAATTTCGCTGCGTACACGCAAGACAAAACGATGGTCTTTTACGTTGTTGTTTATTACGGTGCGGCATTGAATCATATCGGAATTTTTGGCTAATGTGAGGTAAGTCTTGACAGCCAGTACCTCATGGCAATCACTCCTGCGGGTATATTGGCGGTGGTACTCCATGTGCCCGGGCAGGGGGAGCAGATGATTTATGCAAAAGGTACATTTGTTTGGACCGTCGGATACGACTTCGACTCCCAGGGAGTGCCCGCTACAGTGTACTGCATCCGGGACAGGAGATCTGGAGTTCCAGCCATCTCCAGTTTCCCCATAATCTGCAAATGTAAGGAGATTGGAAAAGGTTCTGTTATCTCTAAGGTCGGTAAGGGTAATTTCACCACCATTTGAAATATCCAGGTGTAAAAATTCATTTCTGGCAGACAGCGGTCCGGTTCTCAAACTTTCGAAATATCTCACCGGGGTGGGTGAGGGTTTAATATAAAACTCGCTTTTTCCCATGGCAGGTATGGCTGCTTCAAAGCATATGGTATAAAGGTCGGCAACCGAACCGTAATATTCTCTGGGTTTCCTTGCGTTGGAGTTCTTTCTGACGAATTCAATCTGATAGGGAATTGCCGTGCCGTGTCTGTCTTGCAGGAGAAAAGAATTTATTTCTTCGGAAGGAATCACCGGGTATTTTTCCTTTAGAAAGTCAGTAGGAAAAGAAATATCAACTGTGACTACCTTGTTAATTTCAAACGGAAGAGAATTAAAAAGGGTAAGCAGGATACCCTGTTCCTGACTTTTTACCTCTTCGGTACAGGCGGCAGGTAAAAACGGTGTTAAAGCATGTTCAAAAATTTCCCTGGCTATCTGGGACGACTGACGATAGCGGTAAAGCATATCCTGATGTACTTCATCTACAGAACAGCCGCATATGGAGTCGTGGGCATGGTTTTTAAGCAGGTACTTATATGCCAGATTTTCGAACCCCGGGGACACAGAGTATCCATACAGAGACGCCAAAGCTGCGGTGGGCAAAGCCGATTTTTCTAAAAGAGTCTGAACCTGGTCGTTGGCACATTTAATATCATACCGGCTGGACAGGGTTCCGGATATCAGCTTATTATGTTCTTCAACAGCCTGGGCAGGCGATTGGAGTTCTCCTGGTCGGACGGGCATATCCGATATATATTCTTTTAAATGGCTGAAAAAGGAAGTAACATGGCCTATTGATATGTTACAGGAAAAGGTTTCTTTTAAATAGTCAGAAAGAGGCACGGCATCCGGATGGATGGGAGTGTGGTCCATTCCGTCCATAAGGATAACAAATGGAAGCGGTGAACGAAGGAGTTCCTTTTGCACATATGCAAATGCGGCTTCTTCCATGCTCTTTGCTTTTTGGCTGCCCGAGTACACTTCATACCAGAAACTACCATAACCACAGCTTTCCGGTACTTTATAAGTGATACATTTACTTTTATCCGGAGATTCCCAGATAAAATAAGAGGGCAGATCGGATTCATTTGTCCCCCTCCCTAATATAGCGGCGGTAATACCGAATCCGTTTAATATCTGTGGCATTTGTGAAACGTGTCCAAAGGTATCACAGAGATAGCCAAGAGGCAGAACGGACGCATCCCGGGACAGATGGGACAAGGTTTCTCTCCCCATATTTAAATTTGCAATGATGCTTTCTCCGCTGATGAGATTTTCGTCTGGCATTGTATACCATGGACCGGAGGCCAGCCGGCCGGAATCTAAAAGCTTTTTAACTCTTTCCTTGTCCTGAGGCATGATCTCAAGATAATCCTCAATCATAACAGTTTGCCCGTCACAAATAAACGTCGAAAATTCTGGCGTGGTTTCCAGAGTTGTGAGTATCTCCTGGAAAACATCCACAAATCTAAAACGAAAAGACTGAAACGGCAGATACCATTCCCGATCCCAATGGGTGGAGGGAAAATATAAAATTTCCTTAATGCTGGTATTAGAACGCATAGATATACTCCTTTCTTGTGGATTGAAATTTGAATAATATAGGTATAGAAGTTCTGACATGTCCTATAATGATAAGTATTTTATTGTTTTCATTACATGCTGAGAATTTAAAAAAAGCATATATCATGGCTTGTAATATGTCAATTCTTATCTGCAAAAATGGGATTTTAGACAAAAAAGGTCTTCTAAAATTCATGAATTGGATAGTTATATTACGAAGTTAAAATAGAAAAGTAACAAAAAGAGAGAATGAGTAATGTGAAAAATAACGAAAACATATAATTAAAAATAAAATTAATTGACATATAGTACAACAACTGGTAAAGTTAAGTATAAGAAACGACGAATAATTTACTAGAAATTAGAAAAGTTAGGTTACTAAGTTAGTGATAATGACAAGAGGAGGTGAATATAAAGTTTTATTAAAAATGTAAACAGAGAAACACAGTAAGATGCAAGTGGAGTAGTCAGGTAATTTAATCTTACAAAAAGAAAAAGGAGAATACAAAGATGAAAAAAGTTTTGGTTTTAGGGATGGTATTTGCAATGTGTATTCCATTATTAAGCGGATGTGGAAAAAAGAATGAAACAGTTACACTAACAGTATGGGGAGATACGGATAACCAATCAGTTGTTGAGGGTGCATTCACGGAAATCAACGAAGCTTTTGAAAAAGCAAATCCTGATATTAAGCTGGATTATCAGTATTCCGGTACATTTGACACGATTAATGTTGCCGTACAGTCAGATTCCCTGCCTGATTTATTCTGGGTACAGGGAAACAAATCTACGAAGATGGCAGAGCTGGCACAAAACGGATATCTTCTGAATTTGGATGAGTGTTAGTGTAGGTTAAAAAAGGCAACCCATCCGTTATCCACAGTCTTCTATTGATTATGCTACTGTAGACGGTTCGGTATATTGCAGTTATCCTGCATTCATCGATTATGTAACGGTTTATTATAATAAAGATTTATTTGAAAAAGCAGGGGTTAAAAAGCCTGAGAATTTTGCGGAATTTGAAAGTGCCCTGGCAGCCTTGAAAGATAGCGGAGTAACACCGATTGCTTTAGGCGGGAAAGGTGACTTTGACCGCTATTGGTTAATCCAGTTAATGGCTCCGGCATTGTGCAATGATACATTAGCGGCAATTAAAAATGGAGAAAAACCGGACTATGCACCTATGAAAGAGTTATTTGACAAATATCGCGAATATTCCGAGAAAGAATATATGGGAAAAGATTTCACCTCTATTGACGGTGTGGGTGCGCAGCTTGCATTCACCAACGGACAGGCTGCCATGAGTATTGACGGTACCTGGAATAATCAGATGTACAAAGATTTAAACTTTGAAGTGGGAAGCTTTGCGTTCCCATCAGCAGACGGTACCCGTTATGCACAAAGCGGTGAGAGTCAGTATAATACATATGCCATTGCCAAAAAGACAGAGCATCCTGAGCAGGCAGTAAAATACCTCCAGTTCCTGAACAGCAAGGAAGCAGAGCAGATTTTAGAAGATCATGTAGGAAGTATTCCGGCAGTAAAAGACTTAACACCAAAGGATGAGACTGTATCAGAACACTCTGATTTTGATCAGGTTGGATTTAACATTTATCATGTGCTCAGCGGTGTTGCAGACGAAAATGGTAAACCTCAGGATATTCTGCTGGGAGATGTACTGCCCAAATTAATGATGTCTGAGATGACAGGAGAAGAGGCAGTGACAAAAATACAGGAAGAAATAGCAAAAAGCAGCGTAAAGTAGACTTTTTACAATTGCTTTTCGCAGAGGTACATTTCCGTTTGGGAGAAAATGTTCTGAATCCGGAAGGAGCAGCAGAAGAAGATAGGCTGTTGCAGCCCGCTGTGTCTTCCGATTCCGGGCAGGCTGACATCAAGGAACAAACAGTTGCCGAAAAGCAATTTGAAAACACGCTCTAACGTTCACTTGGAGGATAAAATGAAAAAAATAATAAGAAAACGGCCATTTATCTTCTTTCTGGTACCGGGGTTTATTCTGTATTCCATATTTGTTATTTACCCTATTTTTGCGGCAGGACAGTTAAGCCTGTACCAGTGGAACGGTATCGGTAAAAAAATATTTGTGGGGATTAACAATTATGTGGAGTTATTCACGAATGCGGACTTAATGGCACAGATGATGAATGCACTGAAGAACAGTTTAACAATATTTGTATTGACAGTCCTGATAGCAATGCCCATTCAGATCATTATGGCATATATGATTTTCAGCAAGGCTAAGGGCAAAAATTATTTTCAGGTTGCTATATTTTCACCACAGTTCATTTCCACACCGGTAATCGTGTTTATCTTTACCCTGATCTTTGATGGAAATATCGGAATCGTAAATAAGTTCCTGGAAATGGTGGGGCTGGGCGCCTTAACACGCTCCTGGCTTGGAATTCCCCAGTATGGCATTTATATTATCTGGGCAATGATTACCTGGGCAGGAATTGGTGTAGGCATGATGTATTTTATCGGTGCAATGAAAATGATCGGCATGGACAGTTTGGAAAGTGCGTATCTGGAGGGTGCCGGTTTCTGGAGAAGGCTATGGTACATTATTATACCACAGGTTAAAATGACCATCTTAAACCTTGTACTGGTCGGCTATATTGTGAGTATGACGATTTTTGATTACAGTTATATTATGGGAGGTACCTCCGGTGGAATAAATGGAAATGTGGATGTAATGTCCCTGTTTTTCTACCGTATGGCATTTGGCGATACAAATCCCCTTGGAGGAAATATCAGCTCGAATTCCATTGGAATGGGTACAACCATCGCGTGCGTTCTGTTTCTGATGATTTTTGTAATTGCACTTCTGCAGATGCTGATTGTGTATAGAAAGGAGGAGGAATAATATGAATCACAGAGATGTTATGAGCAGGCATCATGGAAAATCTGCGGGTGTGATTAAGATAATCCTGTGGATATATTCGTCCTGTACCTTTTTTATTTTGCTTTATATGATATACCATTCCCTTCGCCCAAAACAGGATATTTTAAGCAATACCTTTGGCGTTCCGGAGAAGTTATCTTTTGACAATTATATAAAATTATTGGTGAATGACGGATTTTTCCGCTACTTTGGGAACAGCGTCCTGATACTGGTTGTAAGCCTGGCGTTACTGGTGCTGATATCATCTATTACGGCCTATGGGATTGCACGGTTTAATTTTAAAGGGAAAAAATTCTTCCGGATTTATTTCCTGATTGGTTTAATGTTTCCGGTACAGCTTGGGATTGTTCCCATTTTCCAGATTATGAAACAAATGAATTTGATTAACAGTCCTTTGTCGGTCATATTAGTATCGGCTGCGAATATCTCAATGCCTGTATTTATGCTGACGGATTTCTTTGCTAAACTGCCAAAAGAAATCTATGAAGCGGCAGTTATAGACGGTGCGGGAGAGTGGACGGCTTTTGGTAAGATTATGTTCCCTATGGCAAGTCCGGTTGTATTCTCTGTCTGTATCACCGTTTCGGTACAAATCTGGAACCAGTTCTTCCTGCCGCTGATTTTTCTGCAGAAAGACTCGGCAAAAACGGTTCCGCTTTTAGTAGTCAAATATACGAAAAATTTAATGAATACCATGGATTCAGCCATGGCGGTATCGACATTATCAACGATTCCCATATTACTGCTGTTCATAATCTTTTCCAGTAAGATTCTGGATGGCGTTACGGCAGGCGGAGTCAAGGGATGATTTTAATAGGGTAACTATTGACCTTTATCAAGATTATAAATGGGGTTTTGATAAAAAGACTGTAAATATTTGAGAGGATCAGAATGTCTAAAATAAAAGAAATATGGTGTATGCATCACAGTCATCTGGATATCGGATATACACATCCTCAGCCAATGCTCATGGAGCTGCAGGGAGATTATATAGAGAATGCAATCGAGCTTTGTATGCAAAGCAGAGAGTGGCCCCAGGAAAGCCAGTTTAAATGGACCTGTGAAGTCACGTATCCTGTTTTGAAATGGATGGGCCAGGCGGAGCCGGAGAAAATTCAGCAGTTTAAGCAGCTGATATCCGAAAAGCGCATCAGCATAGCTGCATTGCCCATGCATACAACTCCATGCAGTACCAGCGGGCAGATGGTAACGATGATGAAGGAACTGGATGAATTAAGAGCAAGCTTAAATACAGATATAAAAACTGCAGTGAACCATGATGTTAATGGACAGCCCTGGCCTTTGGCCCAGATTTTGCTGGACAGCGGTGTGGATTTTTATATGACAGGCATAAACATACATTTTGGGGGAATTCCTTACAAGCGGCCAATGGCGTTTCGGTGGAAGACACCCGACGGCAGAGAACTGCTCAGTTATGTAGGGGAGCATTATTCCTTATTCAGCCAGTTTTTTAAAACATTTGAAGCGGATACCGGGAAAATGCATGAGGGGATTAAGCGTTATGTAGAGAGAATGGAAAAGCAGAACCATGACTGGGATTTTGTTTTGCTGACAGCAACGAATCCCCCCCTCTTTGATAATAACAGTCCGGATGCAGGGCTTGCAGGACTGATTAAAAAATACAATGAAGAAGGGCATGAATATAAGGTCCGGTTTGCAACGCCTGAGATGTTAAGGGATAAACTGTTAAGCCAGGGGATAGAGAATATCCCGGTTTATGCAGGGGATTGGACTGATTACTGGAATTTTGGATGCGCCAGTACTGCAAGGGAAACCAAGGTAAATCATATGGCGCAAAAAGCATTGGAGACAGCTGGCGTGCTGGAGTGTGCCACCGGAGAAAATGGAAGTCGTTACAGGGCTATCCGTAAAGAAGCAGAATTAAATGCCCTGATTTTCAGTGAGCACACCTGGGGAGCCTCACAATCCGTATCGGATCCCTATGACTATGAAAGCCAGTCACAGATTATCCATAAGCTGAATACTGCTTATCAGGCTGCGGACCTGGCTGGATATCTGATTGGGAACCAGTTGGAGAAACTGGCGGGAAATCCATGGCAGTCTGACGAGATGGAGGGTATCCTTGTGATGAATCCCACCGGTGTGACGCAGGAGGTTTCACTGGAAGTACCCAGGGCCTGGATGAGAAAAGAACGGCAGCTCAGTGCTGTCCGTGCCAAGAGGTATATTCCCTATCTGGATAATAAGAAAGAAAAAGATTATTATGCAAATGAGGAAAAAGAATATTATGGCGCTGTAAGCCTGCCGCCCTTTGGTTATCAGGTAATTCCTTTTGGGGAACTTTTAGATTACCGGCAGGTCAGAGGCAAGGGATCAGATATTTTGACAGAGGGTGGAAGCATAACCACTCCTTTTTATAAGATCAGCATCAATCAGGCAACCGGACGCATTGTGCAAATCTATGACCGGAAACGCAAGCGGGAAATGTTAGATGAAGATCAGGACTGGGCGTTTTTTGAGGTGGTGAGGGAAACCGTAGATGCCAGGTTCCAAAAGGAAGAACGCCGCGCCATATTTGACAGGGATGTGGACTTGTGTAATCAGAATATCAGTATGTGGAATCATGAGTGGAAGGCAAGACGAAGAGGACCGGAACGGATATCGGAGTGGAGTCTGAGAAATGACGGATTAAAAGCAGATATTATATGGAAGTCGGAGCTGCCAGGAACGGGTAAATTGGAACAAAAGGTTACATTTTACCGGGACAGCGCCCATATTGACCTTCAATTGAAAATGATTAAACTGCCGGTATATACACCGGAAGCACTGTATCTGACATTTCCTTTAAAAATGGCGGAAGGCTGGAATTGCAGTTTTAATACAGCGGGACAATTTGTTGAATTAGATGATGAGCAGCTTGGACATGTATGCCGAGACTGGGTTACCACAGACAATGGGGTGGCAGTTTATGATGATACGGTTTGCTACGGGCTTGCCTGCCCTCATGCACCAATGGTTCAGGTGGGAGACTTTCATTTTGGAAGAGCCCAGGATCAGATTTTGCGAAAAGAAAACCCGCTGCTGCTGGCATGGCCCTTAAATAATTACTGGGACACGAACTTTGAGTCTTCTCAATCAGGGGCAATGGAGTTTTCCTACCGATTTTTCTGTATGGATCAATTTGATCGGACGGACGTCTATAAAGAGTTTGTCAAAGCAGAAAATCTGGGAGTCATAGGAGCGGCAGTAACGGCTGAGAAAAAATCAAAAGTGCTGATTGAATGCAGCGAAGAGGGCTGTATTGCATCCATGTATCCGGCTAAGGGAAGGGATATGGGGGTGATCGTAATGATGAAAAACCATGAGTTGCAGAAAAGAGAAGTCTCGTTTGGCATTCCAGGGTGGGACTTAATCGACGCATGGGAGGTAACGGTTCAGGAAGAAAAAATGAAAAAGCTTCCCGTAGATGGAAACAGAGTCATTTCCACATTGGAACCAAATGCCCTGAAATGGATCAGGATTGAGCATAAAAATAACTAAAGGGCTCATATAGAAGCTGTATTTCTAAGTGTTGGTAGTAAATGGAAAACGGATATGCTATATTATGAGTATCGAAATTAGTGGTTGATCTATAAGGAGAAATTTATAATGCAGGAAAACAATATTCCAAAGTACCAGCAGATTGAAAAAGATATTTTAGATAAAATAATTCAGGGTATCTATGGGAAGCTGACAAAACTCCCCAGTGAGAACCAGATGGCAGACATTTATAATACGAGCGTACCTACAGTCAGGAAAGCATTAAGTGAATTGGTATATAAAAAGGTTATTTATCGGGTTAAGGGCAGCGGAACTTTTGTAAGCGGAGAAGATATAGAAGAATTAATTGACGCAGACAGTAAACCAAAACATATGAAAAATATTTGTTTCCTGGTGTTTACGGATATTACAGACAGTTCCATTATGAAGATGATACGTGGAGCACAGATGTATCTGTTTGGAAAGGGATATTCCATGACTATTCTGTGTAAAAGCCAGATGGCAGGTTCAGAGAGTGAGTTGATTAAACGGTGCCTGGAGAGCAAGGCAGATGGAATTATCTGTTTTGCGGAAGATCCCCAGGAGAATATCGGCAGCTTCCATTTGATTATGGAACATCATATTCCGGCGGTAATGCTTGACCGTGGACCAAACGATATGCCTTTTACGCTTGTATCTGCATACAACGTGGACGGAGGATATCAGATCGCACATTATCTAATTCAAATCGGACACCGTAACATTGTCTTTGCGGCAGATACTATTCAGTTAGAGGCGGAAAAAGACCGCATTAAAGGATACCGGATGGCGCTGCAGGAGGCGGGGCTTGCCTGCGATGAGCAGTTTGTCATAGAACGGGTTCATCTGCAGGAGCAGCAGGACAAGCTGGTGGAACTGGTAAAAACCAGAGGGATAACAGCTGTGCAGTGTGTGAATGATAAGATGGCAGTTCTGGTAATGCGGCGATTGAAAAATGAAGGATATCATATTCCGGAAGATATCTCAGTCTGTGGATTTGACGGGTCAGACGAAGCAGAATATGCTTCACCGAGAATAACCACGATCAATCATCCCTTTGAAGAAATGGGGCATGTGGCTGCATCCAAGCTGTTAGGGCTACTGGATGGAAAAAAATCACACAGCCAGACATTTCTGCC
This sequence comes from uncultured Robinsoniella sp., assembly GCA_900539655.1. GTDB lineage: Bacteria > Bacillota > Clostridia > Lachnospirales > Lachnospiraceae > Robinsoniella. Next base: position 40,675 of record UQCR01000004.1, on the reverse strand, counting down.
GGTTGAACTGGAGATTAAGGATTCTTCCTGTCCGCCTAAGAATCTCAATGTTTAAATTCACTTTTTTCCCAGAGCCCATCGAAAAGCTCTGGTAACGGTACATTCTGAAAATTAACAGAGATGAAATCATACCAGGAGGTAAATTATGACTTCAAGAGAAAGAGTCAGAGCCGTTTTGAATCACGAAAAACCGGATGTATTGCCTATTGATTTCGCCGGACACCGTTCCAGCGGCATCAGCGCAATCGCATATAACAGATTGAAAATGCATTTGGGTTACGCCCGGGAAACTACCAGATTATATGATGTTATGCAGCAGCTTGCAATACCGGAAGATTTTATACTGGACAGGCTTGGCGGAGATGTGGTGCAGGTAAGAAGGCTGGTGTCAGCTTTTCAGGTAAAGGGTGACCGCTACAAAGTATCCGAATTACCGGACAAAAGCCCCGGCATGGTGCCCTATGATTTAAACCCTGTAGTCAATGGAAAGGGAGATTTTGAAATCCGTGACAGCGAAACAGGAGAATTGCTGGCAGTACGTCCAAAAGATGGGACGCTGTATGATTCAGTAAGGTATTACCTGGAGGATGTAGAGACGCTGGAAGAATTACAGGAGCAGCTGGTGCTGCCGGTAGTCACCGAAGAAGAATTGGCATTTATCGAGGTGCAGGCGGTAGAATTATATTACAATACCGATAAAGCGCTGCTCATGCATGCAGGCTGCAGTGTATTCGAACAGGGACAGCAGGATTTTGGATATGAGAACTGGGCATGCCACCTTTTGCTGGAAAAGGAAATGGTACACGAATGGGCAGAGAAGATGACCGATGCTTATGTGGTAAATTTAAAGAAGATGCTGGACAGGGTGGGGAAATACCTGGATGTGCTGATTTTTGGCGGAGATGATCTGGGAAATCAGATTCAGCCGCAATTGTCACCGGAGCTTTACCGTGAAATGATAAAGCCATACCATAAAAAAATCTTCGGATTTGTCCGTGATAATTATCCGGAAGTTAAGGTGGCATTACATAGCTGCGGAGCAATTTATGATCTGATACCGGATTTAATTGAGGCAGGTGTACAGGTGCTGAATCCGGTGCAGGTATCGGCTAAGGGCATGGACCCTGTGAAACTGAAGAGAGAGTTTGGAAAAGATTTAGTCTTCTGGGGCGGTGGTGCCGACATGCAGCAGTTTGTAGCGGGTACATCTGATATAGAGTCTATTTACCGCCATAGCAGAGAATTAATAGAAATATTTAATCGGGACGGAGGATTTGTCTTTAACCAGTGCCACAATATTTTGGACGAGGTATCACCGGAGAAGATATTGGCTATTTATCAGGCAGCACTGGATTGCAGGGAAAGGGAAAGATTGGAAATATAAAAACGAACGCCGTAGATCTGAAGTATTGGATCTATGGCTTTTATTTGTATTAAAACGATTATCATTTTATATAAAGTAAGATTTTACCAACAATCTAAAGATATTACTCTAGTAAAAAAGACGGGTTATTGCTATTCTAAATGAGAAAAATATAAAATAGTGATGGTATTTACTGTTTTGAAAAGAGAAAAATTATAAAATTATTACAATTTAAAAATGGAAGGAGAAGAATATTTTAGAAGATTCTGCTAAAGAGAGTTGAAAATTACTTTCTGACAACTGTGGATTGCAGTTTGTGGGAGATTGAATAAAGCAACGAGAAGAAGGGATAAGGAAAAGATACGTATGAAATGGAGAGAAAGTATGTGTAATCGGTTTTGTAAGAAAATGAAACAGGGTTTTGCGTTGATGTTAGCTGTTGTAATGAGTGTTGTATCTCTCGAAGCACCGGTATTGGCAGCAGAAGTTCCTGGCATGGTGAGTGAAGCAGATACCAGCAGGAATGCAGCCGATACTCAAGATACTGAGATATATGATTTAAAAACAGATGATTTGGTGAATCCGGTTGGTATTGATACCGCTAATCCGGTTTTTAGCTGGAAAATGAATTCAACTATCATGGGACAGTGCCAGACAGCATATCAGATTATAGTGGCAAAGGATGTGGAATTTGCCAATGTATACTGGGACTCTCAAAAGCAATTGAGTGACCTGTCAGTGGGAATCAAATATGCAGGCAATCCTTTAGAAGCATCGACAACCTACTATTGGAAGGTGATAGTATGGGATAAAGACGGAAATGAAATACAGTCTGATGTAGCCAGATTTGAAATGGGATTGTTGGGAAATGAAGGATGGAACCAGTCCCAGTGGATACAGGTAGGAAATTCTACTGAACCGCCAACATCCACAGCAGGAGAGACGAATTATGTTGTGGAAGCCGATATTCAGATTGTAACTACCAGCGTCAGCCTCCTGTTGGAAGCTACAGACAATAATAATTTTCTGTTATGGCAGTTTAATAATAAAAACGGATATATGGAATTTAAACCACATTACAGGAAGGCGGGTAATTTCCATACGATTCGGCAAATGAATGTGTCACAGTATATAAACGGAAAAGATACAGATGTTCAGCATGTAAAAATTGTTGCCACTAATGAATCCATATCCACTTATCTGAATGGTCATTTAATTGAGGAGATTCCCGCATCTGACCTGGGAGGAATTGGATTGAACGGAACCATAGGGCGTTTGGGCTTCCGCTCTCATTCTATGGAAGATGAAGCAGGGTGGATGGACAATATTACACTGACTGATTATTCTGTAGATCCGGACGGAATTGTATTGAAAAAATATGATTTTGAGGATGGTTACAATCCTTTTGATGACGGTGCCGTTGAAAATGGCAGGTTGAATACAAAGTATACTGGAGTAGAAACAATTGCTCTGGAGAAAACAGAAGAAGAAACGGTAGAAAAAGTCCATTATTCCGTAGAGGCGGATATTACCTGTCTTACGGATGCGGTAAGTTTATTATTTAATGCGACAGATACATCTAACTTCTACATGTTTCAGTTAAATACAAAAGATCAGCCGGGAAAGGTTTTATTCAAACCCCATACCTGGAAGGATGGCAGTTTTGCTACATACAGCAGTCATAATAAAGATGTCACTTCATATTTAGGTTCAGCCGAGGAATTTAAGACGAATTCCGCCCATATTAAGATTGATGTAACGGAAAAAGAAATAAAAACGTACATAAATGAACAGTTGATAGATACTTTTTCCATTGGTGAACTGAGTGATCAAAACTCAAGAGGAATTGATCCTCAAATTGCGCATCTGGGATTTCGTGCAGATCTTGAGGAAAACGGAACAGTAGATAATTTTAGATTAGTGGATTATACAGATAATATCAGCGGAGATATTGTGTATAACTATGATTTTGAAAATGAAAACCCATTTCTTACCGGTGCGGTAGAGGATGGCAGATTTGTAACAAAGGGTGTTGGCATCCTGCTGCCGCCTCAGGGGATTTCCACTTTTCGTAAGGAAGTAACGCCTGGTGATAATCTGGTATCTGCAAAACTGTATACTGCCGGATTGGGTGTATATGACGTATTCATCAATGGGGAACGTGTTGGAACCAGGCAGGATGATGGAACTGTAATTTATGATGAACTAAAACCAGGTTATAACCATCACTCGAAACGAACAATTTACCATACTTACGATGTTACACAAATGGTAACTGAAGAAGAAACAAGTGTGATATCAGCACATGTAACCTCAGGGTGGTGGTCCGGACAGGTTGCAGGATTCTATGGCAAAGAAGAAGCGTTCCGTGCCCAGCTTCTGCTGACCTATGAGGATGGTTCAACCAGAGTTATCGGAACAGACAGAAGCTGGAAGACTGCGCTTCAGGGACCTATCCTGTATGGAGATATCTATAATGGTGAAACCTATGATGCGAATGCAGATGTGTCATTCCGACAGACCGGTTATGATGATTCAAAGTGGACATATGCAGATCTGAATAAAGAATTTAATGGTATCATCTGCCCGCAGGATGGGCCGTCTGTACGTGTTCGCAATGATCTTGAACTTACTGCACAATCTGCCGTGGTATATGATGGTGCTGTGGATGCAAATGAAAATCAGTTCGGAAGGATCAATATAACAGGAAATTATGCTCCGGTGTCCGGTTTTGTTCTGAAAGCAGGAGAGACGGCAGTATTTGATATGGGGCAGAACTTTGCAGGCTGGGATGAGATACAGGCAGAAGGCAAAAAGGGCACGATCCTGACCATGCGTCACAGCGAAATGCTCAATGACAACAACGGACTGAAATCCCGTGGCAATGATGGTGCACAAGGCAGTATCTATACAGCGAATCTCCGCTCAGCAAAGGCGGCAGGACGCTATATCATGAGTGGTAACGGAATTGAAAGCTATCATTCCACATCCAGTTTTTATGGTTTCCGGTATGTGGAAGTTACGACAACGCAGGATGTGACAATTCATGGGATGAAAGGTATTGTGGTGAGTTCTGTGGCAGATGATACTGGAAATATCTCCACTTCTGATGACGATGTAAATCAGCTGATCAGCAATATTTTGTGGGGACAGTATAGTAATTATCTTTCCGTGCCTACCGATTGCCCCCAGCGTGATGAGCGGAAAGGATGGACGGCAGACACCCAGGTATTCTCATCTGCGGCTGCATATAACGCAGATTCCAAGGGATTCCTCAGAAAATATATGGACGATATGAATGACTCCCAGGTGACGGAGGGTGAATACAACGGAGCTTATCCGGATACTGCACCTTACAACGGATATGGCGAGATCGGACAGCTTGGATGGGGGGATGCCGGTATTATCATACCCTATAACCTTTACAAAATGTATGGGGATACCACAGTAATTGAAGAAAATTATAGTAACATGCAGGACTTCATGGATATTTTTATGGCATCCACGAATAAGATGGGCGGAGGCCATAATCACGGTGACTGGTTAGCATATGAAAGTAATGACGATGAAGTGCAAAACCTGTTTGGTATCGCCTATTATGCCTGGGATGCCAAAATGATGTCAGAAATGGCTGCGGTATTGGGAAAAACAGAGGATGCAGAGCGGTATCAGGCACTTTATGAAGAAGAAAAAGCATTTTTCCAGGAAATGTTTGTGCAGGAAGACGGCAGTCTGAAGCGTACAGAACAAACTGCATGTCTGATGGCATTAAAAATGGATTTACTTCCGGATGAAAATTCTAAAGCTATAGTAAAACAGGCATTATTAGATAATATCAAACGCAATGGCAATAAACTGCAGACCGGATTTTTAGGTACCGCAATTATCATGCAGACATTATCAGATATCGGGGCAACCGATGTGGCTTATCAGCTGCTGCTCCAGCATGGTAATCCATCCTGGCTGTATTCGGTTGATCAGGGAGCCACAACTGTATGGGAACGATGGAATTCTTATACAATTGAAGACGGGTTTGGCCCGGTCAGCATGAACTCATTTAACCACTATGCTTATGGTGCAGTTGCAGAATGGATGTATGGCTACATGGCAGGAATTATGTATGACACCCAGAACCCGGGATTCAAGCATATTATTCTTCAGCCATCACCGGATCAGTCTATTCAGAAAGTGGATTGCACCTATGATTCTGCATACGGCAGCATTGTCAGCAACTGGAGCTATCAGGATGCCAAATTTAATTATGATGCGGTAGTACCGGCAAATACAACTGCAACCATTTCTATTCCGGTAGAGGAAGGTGAAACAGTTACAGTAAATGGAAAATCTAATACAGAAGTGACAGTAGAAAAAGATGGTTTATCATATGTTGAAACAAAAGATAATAAAGCTGTGTTTGAAGCAGTTTCCGGCTCTTATCACTTTAGTACAGGTGTGGTTGAATACTGCAATATCACACTGAAAAATGCAGATACAGCAATTCCGTGCCTCATAAGTGTGGATGGCGGTGAGCTGCAGGTAATGCCTTCCGGTATTAAAGTAGAAAAGGGAAAAGCGATTACAATTAAAGCAGTTCCGGTGAATGATGTGGATTACGCCTGCGTTGGCTGGAGTGGAGATGAATCTGCTGACAGATCACAGATTACAGTTACACCTAAGGACAATATGACGTTAACAGCAGAAGCTGCATGGATTGGAAGTGAAAACCTTGCATGGCAGCAGCCCGTCACAAGTAATGAAACCGGTTGGGATATCGATGCATGGTCACATGCTAATCTTGTAGATGGTATTTTAACCAGTGAATCCCAAAGCCTGGGATATACGACGATACAAGGACAGTCACCGGAGGTGGATTACTGGGTAGAAATTGATTTAGGGGAAGATATGGATTTCAATCGTTTCCAGCTCTATCCAAGGTCTGATACGCTCAGCATCAATGGAGGAGCACCAAATTTCCCGAAAGATTTTTCATTTGGGGTTCGTAAGGAAAATGAAACACAATATGAGACGATTGTAAGCAATACGGACTATGAAGCGGCAGTTGGCAAGCCTTCTGTATTTACTTTTGAATCCGTAAATGCAAGGTATGTCAGACTTCATGTAACAAAATTAGGTGATCCGGCAGCAGCGGACAGAAATTATTATTTCCTGCAGCTGGCTGAAATGGGGGTATATAACCGGGTCAACAAACCGGTAATTGATAAAGCTGCTCTGGAAAAAGCAATCGATGATGCTAAAACTTATGAGGGTAAGCAGGCTGATTATACGGAATCAAGCTGGAAAGATTTTAAGGATGCATTGGAAGAAGCACAGAGGATACTAAGTGATGAAACTGCAGATCAGGAAACCGTGGACAATGTGTCTCAGGCGCTGGATCAGGCAATGAAAGACCTGAAAGAAGCAGACAGAGAACCGGTTATAGAAAGCGTTAAAGTATCTCCCGGATCAACCGTACTGGAAAGAGGAGGAGCACAGAAATTTACGGCATCCGTGATAGGTAAGAATGAACCGCAGCAGACAGTAAACTGGTCTGTTACTGGTAATTACAGTGGGGCAACCACAATTTCCAATGATGGTGTACTGACAGTAGGAATGGATGAAACAGCAGCACTGTTAACGGTTCGGGCTGCATCTGCGGTTGATCCTGATAAATTTGGGACAGCCACTGTTACATTGAAAGTAGTTCCGCCGTCGGATGTAAAGGTGAATCGCATTTTGGTTATAGCCTCATCTAACCGCATCTTTATTAAAGATAAGACTGCTGTAAAAGCGGTAGTACTTCCGGAAAATGCTGCTAATAAAAACTTTAATTGGTCTTCATCAGATACAAAAGTGGCAACTGTTGATAACCAGGGTAAGGTCACAGCAAAAAAAGATGGAACGGTACGGATAACCGCAACAGCGGCAGATGAAAGTAACGTATCCGGTTCCTGCTCCATTAAAGTAGTAAAACCAAAAGTTAAATTAAACGCATCTTCCATAAAACTGCAATTAAAGAAGAGCACGAAATCGCTGAAAGCATCGGGACTTCTGTCAGGGGATAAAATTAAAACCTGGACAAGTAAAAATAAAAAAATTGCAACGGTAACTAAATCAGGGAAGATTACTGCAAAAAAAGCCGGAAATACCAGTATTATAGTTACTACCGTAAAAGGTGCAAAAGCGGTCTGCAGAATAAAAGTTGTAAAAAGCGCTGTGAAAACAAATAAGATTACTGCAGATAAAAAGAAAGTCACCTTGAAAAAAGGTAAGAGTTACCAGCTTAAAATTACCAGATCACCAATTACGGCTACGGATAAAATTACCTATACATCTTCTTCTGATAGATTTGTCTCAGTAAATAAAAAAGGTAAAATAACGGCTAAGAGAAAGGGAAAGGCCGTAATTACGATTAAAACCAGCAATGGGAAAAGCACAAATGTAAAAGTAGAAGTGGATTAAAAGGAGTCTGAATCAATAAGATCATATACATAAGATAAAAAACAGTCGGTATAGCATGCGCTATAGCGGCTGTTTTTACAACATAGACTATAATTTCCGCAACTTAGAAAAACCAGGTTGAAATTAAAAAAGCCAGTGTGTATAGTTAGAATAGATCAAAAGTGATTTACAAGGGGAGGTGCAAGGGTGAAGATACATCTAAGGGAGGACAGCAGATTAAGTGATCTGGAAATTACGATTAATTGCCCGTGTGCAAATGATAAAACCGATAAAATAATTGCAATGCTGCAGATGCTGGATCACAAAATTACAGGAATAAGAGATAAACAGACCTATATATTGGATACTTCCGGGATTCTCTATATTGATACGGTAGATAAAAAAACCTTTTTTTATACAGAATCGGCAGTCTATGAAACGCCGTTAAAGCTATATGAACTGGAAGAGCAGCTTGCTGATATGGATTTTTTTCGTGCCGGAAAATCCTGTATTATAAATTTTAACCAGATTAAGGCACTCCGCCCGGATATCGATGGAAGAATACTGGTAACGATGAATAACGGAGAAAAGGTATTCGTGTCCAGACAGTATGCGGGGACAATCAGAGAGAAATTGGGGGTGATATAAATGAGTGATAAAATTCTTTCAAAATACAAATTTGCTGCCCGGGTCATGATTATATTTTCAGTTGAGATCTTGTTTATCGCTATTATAGGTTCTTTATTTGGAGATGATGCCATGGAGATTTCAAACCTGTATCAGCTGGGGGGAAAGGGAATTGCCAATATCACGGTTCTGCAGTTGTTTTTATGCTCCATCGCAGTAAATCTGGTTCAGAGTTTCTCCATGAACAGTAAGTTGTTTGAAAATGTCATGATGCTCTGGCGCACGGTAATCATGGTTGTGCTGATTGTACTTGTCATCTTGATTTTCGTGATCTGCTTTAGATGGTTTCCACTGGATTTTTGGCCGGCGTGGATAGGCTTTTTTACCTCTTTTGGTATCTGCTTCATTATCAGTACCATACTTATGGTGATTAAGACGAAGCTGGAAGAGAAGAAGTACGACAGACTTTTAAAAAATTATAAAGAGAGAAAAAAGATGCATTCCAGGGAAGGAGAATAGGCATGGGAGAGATTGTAATTCATAATATATCCAAATCATTCAATGAAAAATGTGTATTGGAAGAAGTGAATTTAAAGATTGAAGAAGGGGAAATATTTGGGCTTCTGGGACCTTCAGGCGCGGGTAAAACGACGCTGATTAAAATATTAACCGGGCAGTTAAAACCGGACCGGGGAGAAGGGACGATTTTTGGGAAGTCCTGTTCACGGCTGGACAGGGAAGATTATAAAATGATCGGTATGGTTTTGGACAACAGCGGATTGTATGACCGGCTGAGCTGCTACGATAATATGCTGCTGATGGCACGGATTTACGGTGTGGATAAGAACAGGATCGGGGAGCTGCTAAAACGTGTGGGACTTGAAGATGCGGCTAAAAAGGCAGTGGACAAATTATCCAAAGGAATGCGGCAGAGGCTGGTTCTGGCAAGAGCAATGCTTCATAGACCCAAACTTTTATTTCTGGATGAACCCACCAGCGGACTGGACCCGGCAGTGACGCAGACGATACACAGACTTTTGCAGGAATTAAAGCAGGAGGGGACAACTATATTTCTTACCACTCATAACATGGATGAGGCATACAGGCTATGTGATCATGCAGCCCTGTTAAATGACGGCAGAATTGTAGAATACGGCGTGCCGGAAGAACTTTGCAGAAAATACAATACCCAGAATATTATTACCATTCTTTGTAAAGATAAGTCAATGGTAGAGCTGAAAAATACAAAGGATAATGCTGGACGGATAATGGAATATTTTCAGGAAGAATGCGTGGAATCCATTCATTCCTCCGAGCCGAATCTGGAAACGGTATTTATGGAGTTAACGGGAAGGAGGCTAATATGAGTATACATGTAAAAACATTACAGGCGCTGTTTTACAAACAGATAAAAGATACGGCACACAATATGCAGGTATTGATCTTATTTTTTACATTTCCGGTTATTGCGATGGTTATGACCCAGAGCATGGGAAAACAGATGGGGAACAGCGCATTTTTCATATCTATATTTGGAGTCATGCATGGAGTATTTACACCGATTGTAGCAACTTCCTCCATGATGTCGGAGGAAAAAGAAAAAAATACACTGAGGCTTCTGATGATGTCTAATATTAACCCCATGGAATATCTGATCAGCATTGGGGGATTTGTATTTCTTTGTACCATGATTACAGGTGTGTTATTTTTATTTCTGGGTGGATATACGCCGGTTGAGATGCTGATGTTTATGGGGGCATTAGGAGTAGGAAGCATCATATCCATTGTTCTTGGCATGGCAATTGGTTCCTATGCTAAAAATATGATGGCTGCAAATGCCCTGGCACTGCCCTTTGGAATGATCTTTGCTTTTCTGCCTATGCTTGCAAAGTTTAATGACAAGATTGGACAGATAGCTAAATTTACTTACGGACATCAGATTAGCATGTTTGTGGAAGAGATGGGAGGAATCACCTGGGAAGGGGTACTGATAACGGCTGTGAACTTTTTCGTGCTGATTGCTGTATTTGTAGTGGTGTTCAGGAGAAATCGGTTAGATAGCTAAATAATACAAGCCTGGGCGCAAATCGCTCAGGCTTGACTCATCCCCCATAAAATAGTAAAGTATATAAAAAGTACTTTTATTACTTAGGAAATGGGGGATGACCATGATAATCAGTGCAAGCAGAAGAACTGACATACCATCGTTCTATACCGATTGGTTTCTGAAGCGGATTCAGGAAAAGCAGGTGTGGGTCAGAAACCCCATGAATGCCCATCAGATCAGCCGGATTGATTTGTCCCCGGAAGTTGTGGATGGCATTGTTTTCTGGACAAAAAATCCAAAGCCAATCCTGGAAAGGCTGAAGGAACTGAAAGATTATGCATATTACTTTCAATATACAATAAATCCTTACGGAAGGGAAATCGAAGAGCACCTTCCGCCGCTTAAAGAGCGGATGGAACTCTTCAAAACCCTTTCGGAAATGATTGGAAAGGAGCGTGTTATCTGGCGCTATGATCCGATTATATTAAATAATACTTATAATCCTCAGTATCATTTGGAGCAATTTGCATACATGGCTGATGAGCTTGCCCCCTATACGAAGAAATGTGTTTTCAGCTATCTGGATTTTTATACCAAGATGAAAAACAGAATGAAGCAAATGGGGATCCGCCCGGCAGACAGGGAGGAAAAAGAATATCTGGCGGAGGCATTTTCCAAGACGGCGTCCCGGTGTGGGATCGTACTGGAAACCTGCGCAGAGGATATCGATCTTGAAAAATACGGGATTTTACATGGCAGATGCATTGATGATAAACTGCTTTCACAGATCATAGAATGTCCTCTAAAAGTGGAAAAGGATAAAAACCAGAGACTGGAATGCGGATGTGCTGCCAGCATTGATATCGGATTATATAATACCTGTAAAAATGGCTGTGTATATTGTTATGCCAATTTAAATCAGGAACTCACCATAGAAAATAATGTAAAATACGACAGGAATTCACCCCTGCTCTGCAGCGCATTGGGAGATAAGGACATCGTGAAGGACCGGAATGTAAAAAGTTTGAAAGAGAGACAGTTAAGTCTGTTTTAAAGTTTGTTATAATAATTCATTAGATTAACAGGCATAGGTTTAACAGGCATAAGGTAGTATCCGGCATAGTATCCGGTAGGTATCCGGTATAGGTATCCGGCATAGGTGAAACACGAATTTAATATTACATTTTAGGCATGTTCGGCATAAGTGCTTGACATTGACGCAGCGTAAAGGCTTAAGATAGATTTATCAGGAGGTGGATGAGAAATGGAATACACCATACAGAAACTGGCAAAACTTGCCGGAGTCACTACCCGGACACTGCGGTACTACGATGGAATCGGACTGCTGCATCCGGCATATGTTAATGAATCGGGATATCGTATTTATGGAGAAACAGAAGTGGACGCACTTCAGCAGATCCTGCTATTTCGGGATATGGGGTTGGAGCTGTCCAAAATAAAAGCAATCACAGCAGATGCATCCTTTAACCGGGTGGATATCTTGAAGGAACATCTGGAAGTTTTAAAACAACGTCAGCAGCAAATAGACCTCCTGATTAAAAATGTGAATAAAACAATTGAAAAGGAAGAAGGGGCAAGAAGCATGACTGACAGAGAAAAATTTGAAGGATTAAAAAAAGAGATTATACAGGAAAAAGAAAAGCAATATGGAATAGAGATCAGAAAATCCTATGGTGCAGATGAAGTGGATGCAAGTAATGCGAAAATGATGAACCTGACCATGGAAGAGTATGAGCAAATGCAGGAGATCGGGAAAGAAATCAACTGCCTGCTGGAGGAAGCGGTTCAAAAGAAGGAAGATCCAGCCGGAGATCTGGGAGAAAAAATAGCCGGACTTCACAAAGAATGGCTGTCTTTCACCTGGACCCATTATTCTCCAAAGGCGCATAGCGGTGTAGCCGAAATGTATGTTGCAGATGAGCGTTTTACCGCTTATTACGATGAGAATGTAAAGGGATGTGCCCGTTTTTTAAGGGATGCGGTTCTGGCTTTTAACCGGTGTAAAAATTAGATGTAAAACAAAGTAAAATTCTATTGAAATTCTCTTGTAAACCAGATAGAATATTCAGTGCGTACGAATGATAAAGTACCGTATTGGAGAAGAGAAAATGGTTGAGAATAATCTGGAAAAAGATAGTATCAGAAAACTTGTACTGCGCCTTGGAATCCCTTCCATGCTGGCGCAGTTTATTAACGTGTTATACAGCGTGGTGGACCGCATGTATATCGGAAATATTGATCAGATCGGTGAGATAGCCCTGGCAGGTGTGGGTATCTGCGGACCGATTGTAGCGCTTTTGTCAGCATTTGGATCCTTTGTAGGGGTGGGTGGTTCCCCCCTTATGAGTATCCGGATGGGGGAAAAGGATGAAAAATCAGCGAAGCAGATTCTGGCAAACAGTTTTTTACTGTTGTTAGTTGTGTCAGTGGCACTGACCATCATATTGCTGCCGCTAAAAGAGCATCTGCTGCTCTGGTTTGGTGCAAGTGAGCAGAGTTTTCCATATGCAAATGATTATTTTACCATCTATTTGCTGGGGACAGTGTTTGCGTTGATGTCTATTGGCATGAATCAGTTTATTATCTGCCAGGGATATGCTAAAGTCGGGATGTTATCCGTAATGATCGGCGCAGCCATGAATATCGTATTAGATCCGATTTTTATTTTTGTGTTTGGAATGGGAGTGAAGGGAGCGGCAATTGCTACCGTTATTTCCCAGCTGGTTTCCTGCTGCTTTGTTTTAAAGTTTTTGTTTGGAAAAAAAGTTCCTATTTCCATCAGCTTTGGAGGATACAGCCTTAGGATTATGCGTAAGATCTCCTTCCTGGGACTGACACCCTTTATCATTATTGTGATGGATAATGTTCTGCTGATTGCGCTGAATACCGTACTCCAGAAATATGGTGGACCGGACCGGGGTGATATGCTGATTACCTGTGCCACCATTGTACAGAGCTTTATGCTTATGGTAACTATGCCTCTTGGAGGAATTACGGCGGGAACCCAGACCATACTGGGTTATAATTATGGAGCACGCAAGTCAGACCGGGTTTTGGAGGCGGAGAAGTGGATTGTGATACTATGCCTTATTTTTACAACCATAATGTTTATCATAGCACAGAATTTTGCAAAACCATTTGTAGAAATTTTCACGCAGAATGAAACATATATCCAGTTTGCAACACGTGCCATAAGGATATATACGTTAGGGATTATACCACTGGCAGTCCAGTATACCTTTGTGGACGGATTTACAGGAATGGGTATTGCGAAAATGGCATTGCCATTATCCACCTTCCGAAAGATTGTGTACCTTGGGGCAGTGTTCCTGCTTCCGCTGATCTATGAGATAGATCAGGTATTCCTGGCGGAACCTGTGGCAGATGTAGTCAGCGCAGTAGTGACGGGTATCTGTTATTTTGCTATGATAAAGAAGATTTTGTACAGGCGGGAAACAAATAAGTAGACGATGGCAGTGAGCAGGAGGGAAAAAGGATGTGGGTTTTATTTGCTTTTGGTTCCGCACTTTTTGCGGGGATAACGGCGGTTCTGGCAAAACTTGGAATTGCAAAAACGGATTCCTATCTGGTGACAGCGCTGCGGACAGTAGTCGTTGTATTCTTTGCCTGGTTTATGGTTTTTGTGGCGGGATCTTTTAATTCTATAACAGCGATCAGTGGTAAAACCTTCCTGTTTTTAATCCTGTCCGGATTGGCTACCGGTGCGTCCTGGATCTGTTATTTCAAGGCACTGCAGCTGGGAGATGTGAATAAAGTGGTATCCATTGATAAATCCAGTACCATTCTGACAATGCTTTTTGCATTTCTCTTCTTAAAAGAAGGACTTAGCGTTATCAAAGTATTGGCAATGGTACTGATCGGTTCAGGCACTTATCTGATGCTGGAAAGGAAACACAGGAATCCGGATTCCCTGGATATGAATGCAAAAGAAAGCAGAACATGGCTGATCTATGCCCTGCTCTCGGCAGTATTTGCAAGTCTTACGGCGATTCTTGGAAAAGTCGGAATAACCGGTGTGGAGTCCAATCTGGGGACGGCAATCCGAACACTGGTGGTATTAATTATGGCATGGCTCATGGTTTTTGGGCTGCACAAACAAAAGGAAATAAGAGATATTGAAAGACGATCCTGGATATTCATATTATTATCCGGGCTTACAACAGGACTGTCCTGGCTCTGCTATTACCGTGCATTGCAGGATGGCCCGGCAGGTGTTGTAGTGCCCATTGATAAACTGAGTATTGTAGTGACCGTCTTTTTTGCATATTTTGTATTAAAGGAAAAATTACAGAAAAAATCTCTAGTGGGACTGATTTTTATCGTGCTGGGTACACTTGCTTTACTTATCTGAGAAAATGGATTAAAATATGGATAGAATCAGAAATAATTGGAGCAAGGAGAAAGATAGTGAACGGTGGAAAAGGCGGAAACAGTAAGACATACCGGCAGTTGAACAGAGGCCTGATGTTAAAGCTGATTGCCACGGGAGTCTGTACTTCCAGGGCAGAGCTTGCAAGAAGGACAGGCCTTACCAAGATGGCAGTTACAAATATTGTATCGGAAATGCTGGAACAGCAATTGGTTGAGGAAACCAGTGCTGTGCAGAATGAGGAAGTAGGCAGGAATCCGATCCGCTTAAAAATATCCGGACAATGTCCGAAAATCATTGGCGTGCTGGTATTTCGAAGCCGGCTGGAAGTAGTATTATGCGACTTTAGCTTAAATATTCTCCGGCGGGAGACCAGAGTTATGAAAGAAGCCTGCGTTACAAACAGCCAGGAGCTGATGGGGCAATTGTATAAGATGATTGACAGGCTGATAAAGAAAGAGAAGAACATACTGGGGATCGGCGTGGCGTCTATTGGGCCCGTGGATGTAAAGAAGGGAATGATCCTGGAACCCCTGTATTTTTGGAATATAAAAAATATTCCCATTGTGGAACTGCTTAAAGAGAGATACCAGCTTCCTGTTTTTTTAAATCATGACAACCAAAGCGGAGCCCTAGCGGAGCTTCTGTATGGTTATGGTAATGCATATAAGGACTTCCTGTTCCTGGGTCTGGGGCGAGGAATCGGATGCGGCATGGTGATGAACGGAGATCTGTATGAAAACCAAAGCGGTCTGCCGTCGGAAGTAGGACATACCAGTATTGATTACCAGGGAGATCAATGTACCTGCGGAAATAAAGGATGTCTGGAATTATATGCAACTACTCCTGTGGTGGAAGAACGACTGCAGAGGGAAACGCAAAAAAATTACCGCTTTGCCCAGTTTTGCAGGGAAAGCAGTGATCCCGCTGCGGAAGAGGTATTTACAGATGTTATGAAAAAACTGGCTGCAGCGCTGGTAAATTACGTAAATATCTTAAATCCGGGATTGATTCTTCTGGGGCATGATGGAATTTATCTGCCAAAGAATGCCATTGCAGTTTTAAAACAGGAAGTAAACAGCCGCAGATTTTTTCACAATGCACCGGAGATAGAAATTAAAAAAACGCAGTTTGGGGCAGATGCACAATTGCTGGGTGGAGCATGCCAGGTATTGCAGCAGGCTTTTTTAGGAAAACTGCTATTCTAAAAAATTTTTTTTTAGTTGAAATGTATATTGACTTTACTTATTGAATTATTTATAATGGATTTAATTAGTAAAGCGGATTTACATATGAGTGTTGCTATAAACAGTTTTAATAAATATCGGAGGTAAAAAAATGGATGTAATTTGTGTTGGAGAAATGTTAATAGACTTTATTCCGGGGAACGAGCCGTTCAGTTATATCAGAAAAGCTGGCGGAGCTCCGGCAAATGTTGCGATTGCAATCGGAAAAAATGGGTTAAAAGCAGGATTCTGCGGCAAAATGGGAGACGATGATTTTGGGCGCTTCCTGGTAGATACTTTAAAAGAAAATAATGTAGAAGCATTATGTGAGGATTTGACTAAGGATGCCGTTACGACTATGGCTTTTGTAACGCTTGCAGAAGATGGCGACCGTTCTTTTACTTTTGCCAGAAAGCCGGGAGCAGATACCCTCCTTACGATCGAAGACATTAAGAATGCAAAAATAGAAGAAAGCAAAATGGTACATGCAGGCTCCTGCTCCCTGTCTCAGGGAACTGCAGTGGAGGCTACTGTCTATGCGATGAAAGCGGCTCATGAGAATAACAAATTGGTAAGCTTTGATGTGAATTACCGGAATGTAATGTGGGACGATGACATTGATGCTTGTGCGGAGAAAGTACGTGAAGTACTGCCTTACGTGGATTTATTAAAAATCTCGGAAGAAGAAGTAGACATGATGGGCGGTGAAGAAAATATCCTGCCGCTTATGCAGGAAAATGGAATTACAGTGGTAATCGAGACGCTGGGGGCAAAAGGGGCAAAATGCTTCTTTGGCGGAGAAGTACGTGAGATTCCGGGCAGAAAAGCAAAAGCAGTAGATGCAACCGGCGCCGGTGATGCATTCTGGGGTGGATTTTTATCCAGCATTCTGATACAGGGTGCTGAGAAAAAAGAAGATATTGCATTAGAAAATATTTTAAAAGCAATGGAATATGGAAATATTGCGGGATGGATCTGTGTACAGACAAAAGGTGCAATTGATTCCCTGCCTACAAGGGCGCAGATTGAAGAGTATTTGTAATCGGAAATAATCCGTATTAAACATAAAGGAGAAGGTAAAATGAAACGATCAAAAATCAACGCAGTAATTAAAGACATGGAAGCATTAATCAAAGAACATGGTTTTGAAATTCCGCCGTTTTGCAAATGGACAGCAGAAGAATGGAAAGAAAAAGGAGCGGAATACGATGAAATCCGCGACAATATGCTGGGATGGGATATCACCGATTACGGACTTGGCAAGTTTGATGAAATTGGATTTGCATTAATTACGATTCGTAACGGCAATCTGAAAAATGACAAATACACCAAGACATATGCAGAAAAACTTCTGATGGTAAATGAAGGACAGATGGCTCCCATGCATTTCCACTGGAATAAGATGGAAGACATTATCAACCGCGGCGGCGGAAATGTTCTGATCCGGGTATATAATTCCACAGAAGACGGAGCATTTGCAGATACGGATGTTATAGTGAACTGTGACGGCAGAGAGTTCACCGTACCAGCCGGAACCCAGGTTCGTCTCACTCCGGGAGAAAGTATTACTATTTATCCCTATATGTATCATGACTTCAACGTGGAAGAAGGAACCGGAGCTGTGCTTCTGGGAGAAGTTTCCATGTGCAACGATGATGAAAATGACAATCGTTTCTACGATCCGATTGGAAGATTCCCTACAATTGACGAAGATGAACCGGCATACCGGTTACTCTGTAACGAATATCCAAAAGCATAGAGTGCCAAAGAATACGGGTATAAGAAAGGTATTGCGTTTGAAAAAATGCAGTACCTTTTTTATACCCGTATTCTACTTACAGGAAATAAATCTGCAAGACAGTGGATTGTGCCTATAAAATAAATTTCCATGCAACAGATGTGGTAAAATTTTACACTTATATATAACAGAAGTTTTGTGATTATGTTCAAAGGGGGAAGAACGATGAAAAATAATTGGAAAAAATTCGTACGTATGGCTGTGTGGGCATTGGTATTGGTACTTGGAACCGGATTGTGGATGAATGGATGTGAAAGAAAGCAGGAAGAAATTAAAAAGGAGAAAATAGGGGTAATTGCCCGGATCATGCCAGGATATAATCCGGAAAGGGATGACCTGGATCAGGAACCGCAGACTAAATTGGGAATTCTACCGGATCAAGATGAGAACGAGGATGATGACCTGGAGGATTACCAGGGAGAGCCAGCTTTAATACGGGGAATGTATATGAAGATAGGGGAAAAATCCTATTATTTTGCAGATGTGGAAAGCAATGAATTATTCAGCCTGGTCATGGCAGATGAGAATAAAATCTACGGACTGGATGGGGAAGAGATCACTTTTGATGAATTGAAAACAGGTAATATTGTGGATATTTATTATACGGGAGGAATTATGGAGTGCTATCCGATGATTTGTGACCGGGTTGTAAAAATGCAGGTGGTTGAGGAAGGCAGTGAGTCAGATGCAGCTGCTAATCTGGAACGGGTAAAGGGATTTTATTGTGAGCCTGACCCAAATGAGAAGCCAGGATTGCAGATTCAGTATGTGCCCCAGTCTGGAATGGAAGCAGCGGCAAATATTTCCGACAGGGCATATCAGTGGACAGTCATCAATGAGGATGGTAGCCAAAGTGTTGAGCAAACAGATAGCCAGCCGGTCATTCAGATTGAAAATCTGGAAGAAATCAAGGTTTTTGAAGATACCCAGGAAATCAAACTTGTATTCAGTGAAGACCCTGGGGAAGTGATTGTACAAAGATGGAAAGAAGAAGACAGAGGCCTGAATCAAACAAAAACAGGTGAGGCGGTATTGGTAACCAAAGGAGATAAAATGTGGATGATCCCAAATGGGCAGGGCGGATATGTGTATGAGGTAACCGGAAAATGGGGAGAAGACTACATTGTGTACGGTTTTTGTGTCAAAATGCAGTAAATATATGTTAAAAATGCAGTGATTTAGATTCATTCGGATAAAAAAAAGGGATATAATTTGACGCTCAAGAAATCCTATGATAAACTAATAAAATATATTAAAAATAAAACCTTGATACGAAATGAAGATGCCAGGCAGCTTATAGGATAAGCTGAGAGGAAGTTGTGAACTTCAACCTGCGGCCTGATTTTAGGAAACGGTATCAGGGATAAGTCTTGCATCTTCCTGCAGGACTTCTTTTATTTTCAGGTTTATTTGAATATGTGATAGGAATAGCAGGAAGGATGTATCGAAAAAGAATAAGGAGATATGGATTATGAAAGTTAGTGGTAAAGATCTGAAACTGTATGCGGTAACAGATCGGAAATGGACAGGAGAGAAGACACTGGAAGAGCAGGTGGAAGAAGCGCTTGCTGCCGGGGTTACATTTTTACAGCTGCGGGAAAAACATATGGAAAAAGGTGAGCTTCTGAAAGAAGCGAAGCGCATAGGAGAAATAGCCAATCGCTATGGGGTGCCATTTTTGATTGACGATGATGTTGAAATGGCAATAGACTGCCATGCAGATGGCGTACATATTGGGCAAAAAGATATGCCACCTAAAAAAGCCAGGGAAATATTGGGAGAAGATAAAATTCTGGGAGTGACTGCCAGAACGGTGGAACAGGCGACAAGCGCATGGAAACAGGGAGCAGATTATCTGGGAGTCGGGGCGGCATTTCCAACCTCTACCAAAGACGATACGGAAGTGATCACAAAAGAAACAATCCGTCAAATATGTGAAGCAGTACCTATTCCGGTTGTGGTAATTGGCGGCATTACGAAAGAGAAAATAAGGCAGCTGAAAGGATGCAAGGCATCCGGCGTAGCTGTGGTTTCCGCAATATTTGCAAGCGATGATATTACCGGTGCTGTGAAGAGCCTGAAAGACGAGGTGGAAGAAAACCTATGGTCAGATTAGATGAAATCGAAGGAGCTATATTCGATATGGACGGCACGCTTCTGGATTCCATGAACATGTGGAAAAACGTAGGCAGCAGCTATGTGAGAATGAAGGGAAAAGTACCGGAGGCGGATCTGGATGAAATCATAAAGGACATGAGTTTTTTGGAATCGGCACGTTACATTAAGGTGCACTATCAGTTTGAGGAAGATATTGAAGCAATGATGGATGAAGTGAATCAGATGGTAAAAGAGAATTACCAGGGGAAAATTCAGGAAAAGCCATTTGTGAAAGAATTTTTGGAGCGTCTTAGAGACAAGGGGGTTCCGATGTGTGTGGCAACAGCTACCGATGAATCACTGGTAAAGGCCTGTCTGAAACGATTGGGACTTTTGGAGTATTTTAAGGAGATCTTTACCTGCAGGAATGTAGGGGCGGGGAAAGAGCAGCCTGATATCTATGAAGCGGCGCTGCAGAGACTGGGAACACTTAAAGAGAAGACGTTTGTATTTGAGGATGTTCTCCATGCGGTGAAGACCGCTAAACAGGCGGGATTCCCCGTAGCAGCGCTCTATGACGAAAGTTCCAGGGAGGATTGGAAGGAAATTATGGGACTGGCGGATATTTCAGCCGTATCAATGGGCGAATTTATTTGATAACCGTTTGGCTGGTTATCACTTATTTAACAGGATCCGGGGCATTCATGTCCTGCAGGAGACAGGGAATGAATATAGGGAAGTAGTAAAAAAATATATAATGACAGAGGAAAACAGTATGAAGAAAATACTTACAATTGCAGGTTCAGACTGCAGCGGAGGAGCGGGAATACAGGCAGATATTAAAACGATTACAGTACATAAGATGTATGCCATGAGCGCAGTTACAGCACTCACAGCACAAAATACAATGGGCGTATTTGGGATTGAAAAATGTACACCGGAGTTTTTAGAACAGCAGCTGGACTGCATTTTCCGGGATATATTTCCGGATGCGGTCAAAATCGGAATGATCCCGGATGCCGGTTTGATTCAGTCTGCAGCGGGAAAGCTGGCAGAGTACGGGGCTTTTCGCATTGTGCTGGATCCGGTTATGGTATCCACCAGCGGCAGAACCTTATTGGAAAAAGAAGCCAGGGATGTTTTTATGAAAAAACTACTGCCTCTGGCTGCTCTGGTTACGCCAAATATACCAGAAGCGGAAGTGATGAGCCAGATGAAAATAGAAAGTCCCAGGGATATGGAGACAGCTGCCAAGGTGATCTCCGGTTTTTATGATGGAGCAATACTGATAAAAGGCGGCCATCAATCAGAAACAGCCAATGACCTGTTGTATGAAAAAGGGAAGGCAACCTGGTTTTACGAAAAGCACATGGAGAATCCAAACACCCATGGAACAGGCTGTACCCTGTCATCTGCCATAGCCTGCCAGCTGGCAAAGGGCTATAATATGGAAGGCAGTCTGAGGCGGGCAAAGGAATATCTGTCCGGTGCTATCCGGGCGAATCTGGATCTGGGCCAGGGTGCAGGTCCGTTAAATCACTGTTACCGTCTCTAGAGCGCTACAAGCGGTGGAATCACGCTCGACAAAGGCGGGACGCATCTCAATGCGGCTGATGGGAACCCCTTTGATCAGGCTGTCCACAAGAATAAATGCACTTTTACCAAGGTCTACCCGGTTTTGGCGTACGGTTGTCAATGCCGGTGTCAGATACCGGGCAAGGGGGAGGTCATCATATCCGGTCACGCTGATGTCCTCCGGTACCTTTCTGCCCATCTTATAGAGCTGTTTGATCACGCCGGAGGCAATAAAATCACTGGCGCAGATAATCGCAGTTGCTCCTTTTTCCAGAAAATGAGGAACATAAAGGGGAGCACAGTCTACATGGTAATCACCATAAGCAATCAAGTCTAAATCCAGATCTATTTTATTTACCCACAGAAAATGTTTGTATGCATTCAGACGGCGCTCCGTAATCATGGAATCCTGATTACCGCAGAGCATGGCAATCCGTTTGTGCCCTTTGGAGGCGAGATGGTTCACTACGCCTTTCATGCCTTCAAAATTATCGGTTCCCACATATCCCACCCAGGGATTGTCTTCAATGTAATTATCTAAAAGTGCCGTTGGTACTTTCGTATGGTTTAATTGTTTTAAATAGTCATCATGAAGCCGGAAGCCCAGAAGAAATGCTCCCGAATATCCGTTTTTCAACATGAAAGTGTCATATTTTTCCCTGGTCTGCATAGAAAGGTTGGTGGGAACAATCGTGACCTCATAATCATTGCGGACAGCTGCCTGCTCAAATCCGGAGATAATCTCATAACCAAACTGATCTACATTTTCATAATTCATATCTTCAACCATAATACAGATTCTGCGCATGACTTTGCCTTGCAGGGACTTCGGTTTATATCCCAGTTCCACTGCTGCATCCAGGACAGATTGCCGCATTTTTTCACTGATGTCGCTTGCTCCGTTCAGCCCTTTGGAAACGGTGGCAGGAGAAATGCCTAATTTTTTTGCTATATCTTTAATTGTCGCCATAAGATTTCCTCCAAGTAAGCTGACGGCAGCATTTCCGCCATGCTGCCTGTCAGTCCGAAATTTATATTGACAATATACCATAAAAATGATAATATGGCAATGAAAAGTTTCGAAAAGTTTCGAAAATATAAAACATAAATTTCAAGAGCCATTTATAAATCAGGAGGTAATAGAATGTTAGAAAAAGAATTAAACGGATACCTGGAAGAAAAATTTAATAAGACAATTGCAGAATGCTCTGATGAACAAATTTATCTTGGACTCTTACAGCTTACGAAGAATCACATAAAAAAATCAGGTAAAAACAGTGGGGAAAAGAAGCTTTATTATATATCAGCAGAATTTTTAATCGGAAAGCTTTTGTCCAATAATCTGATTAATCTGGGATTATATGATGAGGTTAAAGAGATTCTTTGCAAAAATAAAAAAGACCTGACACAGATTGAAGAAATAGAATTAGAGCCATCACTTGGAAATGGCGGACTGGGCAGACTGGCTGCCTGTTTTTTGGATTCTATTGCGACCCTTGGCTTAAATGGAGATGGAATCGGATTGAATTATCACTATGGCCTGTTCCGTCAGATTTTTGAAAATAATAAACAGAAAGAACTTACAAATCCCTGGATTACAAAAGACAGCTGGCTGACAAAGACGGATACTCATTTTGAGGTACCTTTTAAAGGATTCAAATTAATCTCAAGCCTGTATGATATTGATGTAACCGGATATCATAACCATGCAAATAAACTGCATTTATTCGATATTGACATTGTGGATGAATCCATTGTGGATGAGGGAATTCATTTTGATAAGAATGATATCCTCCACAACCTGACGTTATTTCTGTATCCCGATGACAGTGATGAAAAGGGACAGCTGCTCCGCATTTACCAGCAGTATTTTATGGTGAGCAATGGGGCACAGCTTATCATCCGGGAATGCAAAGAAAACGGATACAGCCTTCGTGATTTATACAAACATGCGGTAGTACAGATTAATGATACACACCCTTCTATGGTGATCCCTGAATTAATCCGTCTGTTAACAGAGGAAGGAATCTCCATGGAAGAAGCAGTCAGCATCGTCAGCAAGACCTGTGCATATACCAATCACACAATTCTTGCAGAGGCGCTGGAGAAATGGCCGAGATACTATCTGGAAAAAGCAGTACCCCATCTGCTGCCGATTATCGACGAACTGGACAGGAGAGTCAAAGAAAAGTATAAAGATGAAAAGGTAGCGATTATTGACAAAGATAACCGCATTCATATGGCACACATGGATATTCACTATGGTTTCAGTGTGAATGGGGTTGCCGCTCTCCACACACAGATTTTAAAAGAATCTGAACTAAAGCCATTCTATGACATATATCCTGAAAAATTCAATAATAAGACGAATGGCATTACCTTTCGCCGCTGGCTGATGCACTGCAATCCGGAACTAACGGAGTTCATAAGCAGATTGATTGGAAATGGTTTTAAAGAAAATGCTGACTGTCTGAAAGATCTTCGAAAATATGCGGATGATGAAAAAGTTTTAAAAAGCCTTCTGGATATTAAAAACAAAGATAAAGCTGCATTAAAAGAATATCTGAAAGAAACTCAAGGGATAGAAATTGATGAAAATTCTATCTATGATATTCAGATCAAACGACTGCATGAATACAAAAGGCAGCAGATGAATGCACTTTATATTATCCATAAGTATCTGGAAATTAAAGGCGGTAAACTTCCAAAGAGGCCGATTACCATGATATTTGGCGCAAAAGCAGCTCCGGCTTATGTCATTGCAAAGGATATTATTCATCTGATTTTGTGCCTCCAGGAAATGATTTCCAGGGATGCCAGCGTTCGACCATACTTAAACGTGGTAATGGTGGAAAACTATAATGTATCCAAAGCGTCGAAACTGATTCCAGCCTGTGATGTATCTGAGCAGATTTCTCTTGCATCCAAAGAAGCAAGCGGAACCGGAAATATGAAATTTATGCTGAACGGAGCCGTAACCCTTGGTACCGAGGACGGGGCGAATGTTGAGATCCACCAGCTGGTTGGAGATGAGAATATTTATATTTTCGGAAAATCAAGTGAGGAAGTCATTGCCCATTATGAGAAAGCCGATTATGTATCCAAAGATATTTATAATTCCGATGCTGCTATCAAAAAAATGGTGGACTTCATCGTGAGCAAAGAAATGCTTGCTATAGGCTGCGAAGAAAATTTAAGCAGGCTTCATCAGGAACTGATTGGAAAAGACTGGTTCATGACACTTCTGGATATCAATGATTATATTGAGACAAAGGATAAAGCGTTCGCAGATTATGAAGACAGAATGGCCTGGGCGAAGAAGATGCTGGTGAATATCAGTGAAGCTGGTTATTTTTCATCTGACAGGACGATCAAGCAGTATAATGAGGAGATCTGGAAATTGTAAAAAGGTTTGATATCACAAATGTTCATACTTTTTTTACAAAAATAGATACCACATTTTTGAAATATGTGGTATTATAGGAATTATGATGAAGAAAAAAAGTAAAATTACCAAAAAGCTTACTAAGATTGCCCTTGTCATTGGAGCAGAGGTTTTACTGTTCAGTGGCTGCCTGGTGATGATATACGCTCGTGGGACAGGAGAGAGTGAGAATCACGGAAAATATCAGGAAAATGTCACATTAGGAACAACGGAAACGAATGCAGGAGCAGAAAAACAAAGCAGCCTCCAGGCAGGGACAAATCAGGATAAGGATATTACTTCTACGTCAAATGAGCAGACAGCAGGAAGCGCACCGGTATCCAGTAATTATAATACGATTGCTACGGAAAAGGTATCGGAAAGTGAATCAGAGACAGAAAGCAGCAGTTCAGATTTGGCAGTTTCGAAGACGGAATCAGAAATGCTCTATGTAGAACCGGTCAGCCAGCTGCCGGAATTGCCGACAGGGTGTGAGATTACATCCCTGACGATGGCTCTTAATTATGAAGGCTATGAAGTAGATAAAGAGGATCTTGCGGACAACTATCTCACGAAAGGCAGACCGGGTGTCAACAGCTATGAAGATGCATTTCTTGGTAACCCAAGAGATGAGGATTCCTATGGATGTTTTGCACCGGTTATTGTCAGAACGGCAAATAAATACCTGACGGAGCAGAACAGTGCAAAGCGGGCATATGATGTCAGCGGAACGGATCTGGAAGATTTATTTGATGAGATACGTGCCGGAAATCCGGTTATTATCTGGGGATCTATGAACATTGATGTGGATATCGAATATACAGATGAATGGGAAATTGACGGCAAGCTTCTTCGCTGGCCGGGTAATGAGCATTGTATGGTATTAAGCGGTTTCGATTTAAACAATGAAACAGTTACAGTATGTGATCCGTTACGGGAAGTAGAAACGTATGATATCAGTTCATTTGAAAGGCATTTCAAACAAATGGACAAGATGGCAGTAGTGATTAAATAAGGAATTTGGTAAGTAAGGACTATTGTATATAAGAAGCCTGTCTTTTTATATGCGGTAGTCCTTTTTCGATTGTTACATAGTGCGATACATGATAAAATGAAGTCAGATGCTGGCTGATGCCAGAAAAATTCAGGTCGGGAGATGAAAGGCCATAGAAGTACAATTATTAATCGTTGATGATGAAATGCAGATACGAAGAGGGATTGAAATAGGGATACCATGGAAAGATTACGGAATAACCGGAGTGTTAACGGCAGAAGATTCCCCAGGTGCAATAAGGATTTTAGAAAGGGAGAAGATACAGATCCTGATTACAGACATCCGTATGCCTGGAATGACAGGCCTTGAACTGGCTGAATTTGCAAAAAAAATAAATCCAGAAATCCATGTGGTCATATTAAGTGGATATTCTGAGTTTGAATACGCAAAAAAAGCAATTAATATCGGGGTAGCGGAGTATTTGTTAAAGCCTATTAAAATCAGTGAACTTACGGCACTGATTCAATCGATCATGGAAAAGATTGAAGTAAGGGTACAGGATGAGGAGAAGCAGAGAAAGGTAAAAATTGAGCAAAGCCTGGAAGCTTATTTTGATGTGGATTATCCCGGGAGCGGTGACTATGAAAGGCTGCTGGAAGAATATACGGGACATAAGGCAGATCATAAGATACTCTGTATGGTTTTCGATTTTGACAGCAGGAATGCTTCGCCCTTCATCCGGGACAAATCTATCACAAACTGTGACGCACATCTGTCAGAAAGCAATTTTCAAACACGCTCTAAGGCAGATTCCGCCTGTGTTAATTATGTCAGTGAAGAGCTTTTGAGTAAGAGCGGACCAAAAGAAGATAACTATTTGTTATGCTGGGGAAAGAAACTGGTCTGGTTTACTTTTATGGATATCTGCAGGTCCAGGGATCAGGTGATTATGCAGATGGGCAAAATACTACGCAGAATAAACAGTGAATTGCATAAAGCAGGAGGGACCGGAAACGTTGGAATATCCGCAGGTGTGTCAGGAATCACATCTTTGGGGAAGCTGCGCCTTGGGGCAATGGAGGGGGCAGCGCTTCTGGATCACCGGTTGTATCTGGGAGGCGGCGTATTAATCGACCGGGTGGATGCAAGCATTAAAAATGAGCCCATGTTCTCCATGAACCAGACAGCACATCTGCGCCTGTGCATCGCAGGATTCCGTTATGAGGAGGCTGAAAAGGATATTAAAAAACAGTTTGATGACATGAAAGATTTAAAAATAGCCTCCTACGACATCGTGAAAGGGACGTGCATGAATCTTGTGCAGTTATTATTTCAAACGCTTAAAAGCAGCGGCATGGACGTTGAATCAGTGCTGGAGAAAAACAAGCGGAGTATTCTTGGGATACCCGATTTATTGACCCTGGACCAGTACCAGGAATGGGTATTGAGCTTTTATTATCTGATTTTGACAGGTGTGTCCGGTAATCAGGGAGAACACCACAACCGTATGGTGATTACGGCATTATCCTACATTAGTATGCACTACAGTGAAGAAATTACGGTAGATTCTATTTCAACCTATGTAAATAAATCAAAGAATTACTTCAGCTATCTGTTCAAAAAGGAAATGGGCATTTCCTTCACGGAATATCTGAATAAATACCGGGTGGAAGAAGCAAAAAAGAGGATGGAAACTACGGCAGATTTAAATGCGGAAATAGCCAGGAAGGTGGGATTCCGGGATGAAAAATATTTTTCGGCTGTATTCAGGAAACTGGAAGGCTGTTCCGCTACAGAATACCGAAAGAAAAAAGGAAGATTATGAGCAGCTTAAAAAATAAGTGGAAGAATCTGGGGATCAGCCAGAAGTTTATATGCAGTCTTATGATTTTTCAGATGATTCCCTTGCTGCTTCTATTTATGATAGTGACATTTCAGCTTCGCAGCAGCCTGAATACCAAGGCATGTGATATTAATCTGGAAATATTAAAGCAGACGAAGGCAGGGCTGGAAAGCTTTATCAGTGATGTGGAGAACGTATCCCTGAATATGGCTGCAGACGAAAACATCCAGCAGATCATCCGCATGTATGGTATAAAAGGGCAGACAGAAGAGCTGGAAAAACGCAAGGTAGATTTATCTTACCAGATGCGGATGGAAATGGAGTCCCGCAGAAATATAAAAGGCATGTCCATATTTAAGCCAGGGGAAGTAGTTTTACAGATTGGGGATTATGTGCTGAGAGAAGATGAACAGCTGATACCCAGATTAAAAGAATTGGGCGGTCTGCCGATGTGGACAACTCTGCACGAAGGGGAAACCATCAGTTATAATGCACCTTATGAGAAACTGTATCTGCTGAGGGCGGTAAATGATATAAATACCATGGAAATCATAGCCTATGAAAGGATAACCGTTGATGAAGCCTTTCTTAAGGAACAGTACAGCGGAATCCTTTCTAAAAAAAGCAGACTCTTTATCGTTGACCAGGATGGCAGAATACTGTCATCCTCTGAAGATGGATGTTTGGGCATGGCGTATACGGAGCTTGGATATGGGGCGCTTTCCGAAGGGAATGCAGGGTATTTAAGGACAGGAGATGCCATTGTATCTTATTATAATATCGATTCGGCAGGATGGAGGATTGTAAAAGTGGATGATCCCCGGGAGATTCTGCAAAATAGCAATGCGGTATATTATACGGTGCTGATTTGTATGCTTTTGGCGCTGATATTCGGGCTGGCTTTTTATAATGTACAGAAAAAAACAATGATTCAGCCAATTCAGCAGCTTTCCAGGGAAACAGAAGAATTTACTGGAGATCGGTTTGAAATCGGAATTTATGACGACAGTGAGAATGAGATCGGAATCTTAAACAGGAATCTTACAAAAATGGTTGCCTATATCCACAATCTGATTGAGACCCAGTATAAAAATGAAATTAAGCGTAAAGAAATCGAGCTGAAATATATGCAGAGCCAGATCAATCCGCATTTTTTGTACAATACCCTGGATTCTATCAGGTGGATGGCAGTTGTTGAACACTATGATGAAATTGCCCGGCAGGTAGAAGCATTGTCGGATGTCTTCCGCCATGCACTGAACCGGGGAAATGAGATGGTGACGGTTAAGCAGGAAGTGGAACACTTACAGAGTTATCTTCTGATTCAGAAAAACAGATTTGGAGAAAGGATAAGGGTATCTATCCAGGTGGAGCAGGAACTGGAAACTTGCAGGGTACAGAAACTGATTCTGCAGCCATTGGTAGAAAATGCGTTTGTTCACGGACTGGAAAAGAAAGTGGGAGGCGGCAATATATGGGTAGAGGTACAAAAAGATAGTCAGCTATTGTTATACACCGTGGAGGATGACGGGATTGGAACCGACGCCGGGGAGATTAACCGATATTTAAAAGATGAGAAAGAGAGTGAAAATGTATTTGCACTGAAGAACATAGACGAAAGGCTGAAAATGAAATATGGGAATGACTGCGGTATCCGTTTTTATTCCAGGGAGAATGTGGGAACCCGGGTGGAGGTTAGAATGTACTTAGAGCAATTTTCAGACAGGCTCTAGTGTGGTAATAATGGATTCGGAGTGATGAAATCATGAAAAAGAGCAAAGTAATGATACTGGCAATATCAGTGTTTGTTGCAGCCATGATGCTTGGAAACTGGGGGGTACTGCATCGGCAGGAGGCGAAAGAAAGCAAGGAAGCAAGTAATAAGGAAATACGTTTTTATGGCAGAGTACAGGAATATACATCCAGTGAACGTATGATGTCTAAATTGCAGGAAAAATTCCGGAATAAATATACCATAGAAACACTTCCGGTGGACTGGCAGAATCAGGAGAAAATCGTAAGAAGGGAAATCATTTCAGGAAAGCCATGTGATATCTACAATTTTGAAATGAACAGAATTGTTTTGTTAGAGGATATGGCACTGGATTTAAAGCCTTATCTGGATGCAGACCCGGATTGGAAGGCACAATTTCGCCCCAGTGCCCTGGAGCAGGCATGTGTCAACGGTAAGATCCTGGCGGTGCCCTGGGAATCAAATTTTCCGGTTATCCTTGCAAATAAAGAGCTTTTAAACAGGGCAAAGGTAACCATACCGGAATCCTGGACCTATGAAGAATTTGAAAAGGCCTGTGAGAAGATTAAGAAGCTGGGGGTTTACCCATTTTCCAATGCCGGTGATATGGGGCATGGCGGCTGGCTTTACCGAAACGGTATGCTTTCAGCCACTTTGAGCAATGGCACTTACGAACAGTATACAAAGGGAAGCCTTCCTCTCGATGGGGAAGAATCAAGGGAAACATTACAGGCAATTAAGTCTTTATATGACAAAGGATATATGTATCCCGGTGAACAGGCGGTTACTGCCCGGGTAGATGAAATAAAGGCCGGATTTATGAGAGGGGAAACAGCCATGATCACGGAGATCGGAACCGGAGCACAGGCGACTGCCAGAGAGGCCGGGAAGCGTGGAATAGAAGCAGTGGTTGTGCCATGGCCCCGGATTGGGGATACGGATGCCAACCATTCCGGAGATAATGCATTATTTATTCCTAAAAACAGTAAAAATATTGAGGCGGCAATAGAGATTCTCAGAGAATATACAAGTGTGGAGATCCAGTCCATCCATTTAGCGGACGGTTATATTCCGGCTAACCGGAATGTAGCGGTAACAGACCCGTTTGTCAAGTCGGTAATAGCACAGGCGGCGCACCTCTGCGCGGAAGATCCACCTTCCGTGGACATGACGGAATACCGGGGTTACCATTTAATACCGGATCTGGTTCTGGGCAATGGGGCAGATGAGGTGATGGAAAAGTTAGAGCAGTACCGTATGGGCAGCCAGCAGGAGGCAGAATAAGCACAAAGAACAGGAGGCAGAGAGATGTTTAAGATAGGCGAGTTTTCAAAATTAACCCAGGTATCAATCCGGATGCTGAGATATTATGACGAGACGGGATTGTTAAAGCCGGCGGTCACCGATCACTATACAAACTACAGATTGTATTCTGCCGATCAGATAGCAGTGCTGAATAAAATAATATTTTTGCGGGATCTGGGATTTCATGTCCAGGATATTGCAGCAGCCCTGCATCAGTGGGACGATGAATATATTGTACAACAGCTGGACAGCAAACGGCTTGAGATTGAACATATGATTAAAGAGGAACAGGAAAAACTGTTGAAAATAGAGCAGGCAAAAAAAGATATCCGCCTTGAAAAAATAGAGATCCATTACAATGTGTCCATAAAATCCGTTCCGGGTGTCCAGGTACTTTCCCTGCGGCGGGTTGTGCCCTCATATTATTCGGAAGGGCAGTTATGGAAAGAAATGACTGATTTTGCAGCAAAAAATAAAATTTACGTTTCAAACAACACCTTTGCCATCTATCATGATTCTGATTACCGGGAAAAGAATGTGGATATTGAAATATGTGCTCCTGTCCCACAAATGGGAAAGGATAAGGAGGGCTATACATTTCGAAAGGTTGATCCGGTGCCAATTATGGCAAGCACAATGGTCTATGGTGCTTTTGAGAATATTTCCGGTGTATTTCGTTCCTTTGCAGGATGGCTGGAAGAACACAGCCAGTATAAAATGCTGGGACAAAGCAGGCAAATTGTCCACCGCGGCCCCTGGAATGAGTCAAACAGTGATAATTACCTCACAGAAATACAAATACCATTGGAAAAAATATAAATAAAGAATCAAATACCTGTACGGCTGCCGGCTGTACAGGTATTTTTATGCAGAAAATTGCTTCAGGTTAAAAATCGTAGAATTTCAGGAAGATTCGTAGAATATCAGGTTCAACATAGAAACAGGAATTGATAAAATGAATCCAATCAAAGTCCGTAAGATTTCAAACCTTTTAAAGAAGATCTGAAACGAAAAATAAGATTTGTTAAGTTATGATGGACTTGTACATGAATAATAAAAGGAGTCAGGGAAAGGGTTTGACAACCAATGGGAGGGAGGAAAAATGTATAAGGTACTGTTAGTAGATGATGAAGTATTAATCAGGGAAGCGGTACGTGACAATGTGCACTGGTCGGAGCTGGGGTTCCGCCTGATTGGGACATGCAGGAATGGAAAGGAGGCTGTGGAAGCAATCCGGGAGACACCGCCGGATCTGCTGCTTACGGATATCAGGATGCCCCATATGAATGGAATTGAACTTACACGGTATGTATATCAGAATTATCCGGGTATTAAAGTTGTAATCATCAGCGGATACGACGAGTTTGAGTATGCAAAACAGGCAATCCGGTACAAGGTGATCGAATATATACTAAAACCCATCAGCGCATATGAGTTGTCCGAGACGTTAACAAAGATTCGCCAGAATCTGGATTATGAAAATGAATGGCTGTCCGGTATGAAGAAGGTCAGAGGGGCTTATTATAACAGCCGTCAGATATTGAAAAGGGAATTTTTGAATCATTTGATTCTTGGGCAGATGGTGCCGGAGGAGATTGTACCGAAGTTAATGGAAATGGATATCAGACTTTCCGGGAATTATTTCACGGTGATTCTCATTGAAGCAAAGGATGATTCCGTATTTGCCAGGAGCTCCTTTCAGGATAATAAAGACCTTGCATTGTTTGCCATATTAAATGTCGCAGAAGAAGTGTTGGGGCTGTCGGGAAACGGCGTGGTATTTCAGGATAAAGATTCCAGGACAGTTGTAATACTGGGTGCAGACGGACCCAGGGAACTGGATTATAAAAGCGTTGAATACTGCCGGCACCTGAAGCAGAATATAGAGACATTCCTAAAACTGGATGTAGTACTTGGCGTGGGAGAGTTTACCGAGGAAATTACGGCTCTCTACAAAGCGTTCCAAAGTGCGGGAGATGTGCTGGAATACCGGTTTTTATCAAAGGAGAGGGAAATCTATTTTGCCAAAGATTTTCGAAATGTCCGGGCAGAAAAAAACATCGATATGAAGGAATGGATTTCCAGAATTACCCTCGCAGTGAAGAAGAACGACCAGGATGATATCGACAGGGAGCTGTCCGAATTTATAAGTGACCTTCAAAAGTCCTGGGTATCAAAAAAAGTTTGTACGATCAATGCACAGAATATTATGATGGCACTAATGAATCTCATGGACGAAATCCAGGTCAGTGATGGAGAGATCCGTTATGAGATGAAACGCCTGCAGGTTGCCATATATGAAGATGAAAATCTGGAATGCGTAGCACGCCATCTGGGGGAGGCATGTATAAAAGCGGGAAAGGCTCTGGCTACGGAAAAAGACGGATATTACCAGCGGCAGGTGATGCTTGCCCATGATTACATAGACAAGCATTATCAGAATGCTGATATTTCCCTGAATTCTATCTGTGGATACCTGTCTGTCAGTGTCAGCCATTTCAGTTACCTGTTTAAACATTATACGGGCATCACTTTTGTAGAGGCGCTGACGAAAAAAAGAATTGAGAAAGCCAAAGGTATGATGGAGAATACCTCAATGAAAATTTACGAGGTATCGGAGTCTGTAGGTTATGAGAATCCCCAGTATTTTAGCAGTATATTCAAAAAATACACAGGAAAGACACCCAGGGAATATATGAGGATGGTGCGGTGACGGAATACTTCACAGAGGTAATGCGGGTCTGGAAAAATGGACTAAAGCGTGGAAAGTGTGGAAGAAAGTTGCGTTTTTGTGGAAGATAGTTTATTAAACAGCAGATAGAAGAAGGATATAATGAGTTTGTATCAGGAACAATTAATACATTTATAACAGGAAGAAGAGAGGATCGGATATGAAAAGGAGAAGTAAAAAACGAATAGCACTGCTGCTGGCGTCAGCGATGCTGGCAACAACCGGCATGGGGCTTGGGGGAATGGACGGAAGTGTAGTATATGCGAGTGAAAATGTCAATGCCGCAAATGCGTTGTATGTGGCAATGGATGGCAGTGACGAGACGGGAGATGGTACACTTGAGAAACCATTCGCCACATTTGAAAAAGCCAGAGATGCAGCCAGAGAACTGAAGCAGGAGAATATGA
Source organism: uncultured Robinsoniella sp. (assembly GCA_900539655.1). Taxonomy (GTDB): domain Bacteria; phylum Bacillota; class Clostridia; order Lachnospirales; family Lachnospiraceae; genus Robinsoniella. The sequence goes on along the minus strand of UQCR01000004.1, from coordinate 6,636 downwards.
CGGTATTTGTTAGAGAAGGTACCTATTTCTTTCAAAATACATTGGAATTAACCCCGCAGGATTCCGGCATAACCTTTCGAAATTATAATGGTGAGGCAGTGGAACTAAGCGGAGCGCTTACCTTTGACCAGTTATCCTGGTCAGACTATGAGGGCAATCCCCATATAAAGGTTGCTAAGGTAGACAAGAACCTTGGAATAGATAAATTATTTCTGGATAAGGAAGAACAGGTACTGGCGAGATATCCGGATGCAACACCCGGAGTCCTTCCTTTAGAAGGGGCAACGACAAGAGCAGATATCAAATCCCGGGTTAAAAATTACGCTGATCCAACCGGAGGGTATATCCGTGCAATCCACAGCAATGGCTGGGGCGGGAACGATTATATCATAACAGGAAAAAATACATCCAATGCGCTGGGCCTGGATTACCAGTGGGTGGGTGACAATAACCGCGGTAATGGAATGAAGGACAATGCGGTTATGATCGAAAATGTATTCGAAGAACTGGATGCGTCAAAAGAATGGTATTATGATAACAAAGAAGGAAAGCTATATGTTTATCCCGAAGAAGGGGTAGACTTAAACGATGTATCTGTGGAAGCAGCAGTAAATACAGATATTATCAAGATAGAGGGAGAGGACAGTACACATCCGGCAAGTGACATTACACTGGATGGATTCACCTATTTTGGAACTAAGAGAACTATGTTTACCGTAAATGAAGAAGGTAAGGAATACATTCCTCTGATGAGAGGGGACTGGTGCGTGGTAAGGGCAGGTGCTGTTTATATAGAAAATGCCAGAAATATTCAGGTGGTGAATTCTAACTTTAACCACATGGGCGGAAATGGAATCTTCATGTACGGCTATAACGACAGCCATATTGTGGATAACAATGAGTTTATCGATATTGGTTCTACAGCTGTCCAGGTAGTGGGCGATCCAAAGTCCGCCTATGAAGCATCCTTCTGGGATCATGCCCTGTATCCAAACCAGCAGGCCAATAAGACCAGCGTTGATTTCCCGGAAAAGGTGGGACCTGCTACGGAAGATTACCCCAGAGATATAGAGATTACCAATAACCATATGGAAAATCTGGGGATTTTCGAAAAGCAGTCCTGCGGTGTGAATCTGTCGGTCAGCAGCAGGATCAAGATTCTCCACAATACAATCCATAAAAGTGCCCGCTCCTGTATCAATGTCAATGATGGGACATTTGGCGGACATGAGATTGCTTATAATGATGTATATAATGCCCAGTTAGAAACGACTGACCACGGTCCGTTTAATTCCTGGGGAAGAGACCGGTTCTGGTCAGTACCCAAGTACAATGCAAGCGGTGAAAGCGGAGATTTGATCAGAAATTATACAAAAGACGGAAAGGTATATGATCTTGCCCTGATTGATGCATATCAGACCAATAAGATCCATGATAACCGGTTCCAGCATGATTCAGATGCCCCTCATACCTGGGGAATTGACTTAGATGATGGTTCTTCCAACTACGAAATCTATAATAATCTCTGTCTGGGTCTGGGAATCAAATTAAGGGAAGGATTTGACCGGAAAGTATATAATAATATTATTCTGGACGGACAATTCCAGATTCACGTTTCCTATAAAGAGGCCGGCGATGAAATCTACGGCAACATAGTGGCAAATACCACCCCATATGGATTTGCAGTGGTGGATGAGAACAGATTCAAACAGGCAGAATATGCGGTTGATAAAAACTGGTACTATGATTTTGGAGCAAAAATCAATCTTCCGTCCTGGTATTATGTGAATAAATCTCAAAATGATTATGATAAGAATGCACTGATTGATGTAGATCCTAAGTTTAAAAATGCAAGAAGCAATGATTACACGGTTTTAAATGAGGAAGGCATGGAGAAAGTAGGATTTAAAAACTTTGCCATGGATCAGTTTGGTAAGCCGGGATGCCAGTGTAAGGCACCGATTTATGCCAAGATTGATTCCGGTTCCGGCGGCTCTGACATTTTACAGAGAGAAGAGTGGAAAGGCGCAACAGTAACAGGAATCGATGATAATATTATTTCTTCCACAGCTTCTAATGATTACAACGGAATTTACTTTGAAGAAGTACCGGAAAACAGTGAGGCATATGCACTGGGATATCGGAAAAGAGACATTGTAAAATCTGTAAACGGCGCTGTGCTGAGCGACAAGAAATCATTTTTTGCCGAACTAAAGAAAATAGAGGCCAATGCTCTGGTTATACTGGATATTCACCGGACAAACAGTATGCAGACTTTAAGTTACCACAAGGCAGAAGGGGTATCCGGTTATATTGACTGCAACGACCCGGAAGTTACATACAGCTCCCAGGTATCCACAGACTTATATACTCAGGACGCATGGTATTTTGATTCCAGAAAGAGCGCTGACCAGGGATCTACCGTGTGTGCATTCCCGGACATTAAACAAGCGAATTCTGCATGGTTTGAAGTGGCATTTACCGGAACAAAAATAGAATATATTTCAAGAAAATACTCGGACCAGGGTGATATCGAAATGATACTTACCAATGCGGACACAGGAGAAGAGGTAGAAAGAAAGACCATCAGCTGTAAAGACAACAGCCGACTCTACCAGCAGACCGTATATACTTCACCAATTGTACCGGAAGGAAATTATAAACTGCGGGGTGAGAAAAAATCCGGTGTGTATATGATTGTGGATGCATTTCAGGTATACAGGCAAGAAGAGGATAAATTAAATGTACTAACGGATCCGGCTCAGATAAAATATGAAAATAGCACAGTAGTTTCCGAACCTCGTGCAGGAGAAACCTTCCGGACTGTGATGGATTTTAAAAATAAAAGTGCAACAGATATAGAAGGCAAGGTATCGTATCTGTTATATGATATTGAAAAAGGATGGAAGCTTCTGGACATCCAGGAAGATCCGGTTACGATAAAGGGAAGTGCAGCTTACCAATACACGGGCAATTATACATTTCCGGAAGATATAAGCAATAAAGTGCTTCAGATTATGGTGACAAATTCCGCAGATGAAGCAATCGCGTATAATACCTGGATTAAAGCTGAGGGAACCGAAATGAAAGAGGCGCCGGTTAATCCCGATACCAAGGAGAATACCCTGGGAATCAGCTATGATAAAAATACCAGAACTGTAAATGTGACTGCAGCAGGCGTGACATCCAATTCACAGGCTGTCATCCGTGTAAAAATTCAGGGAAAAGAGCTCTTTGCAAATCAGGTGAAAGCACAGGGAAAGAGGGCAGGATTTCAATTTGTACTGCCAGATTCCATGAAAGAAGCAGATACCGTAGACTTTTTTGTTCACAGCGAATTAGGTAAAGCCATAGCATACAGTCTGGATCTGAATCCTTCGGAAAATGTGGTAAATAAGGACACACTGAATCAGGCAATAGACACAGCAAAAGCCATCACAAATGAAAATTATACCAAAGACAGCTGGTACCTGTTCCAAAAGGCGTTAAAGACAGCGAAAGACGCTCTGGAATCGAAAGAACTGACACAGGAAAAGGCAGATCAGCTGGCGCTTTTATTAAAAGAAGCACAGGAGGCTTTGGAAAAAGCCGAATATACCGTGATTACAAAGGGAAACAACGATGCGGTTAAACGCACAGGAGAATGGACAGTCCGGGCGAACTCAGAGTCCTGTGACACAACGGCAAAGGGCAGCTATGCAGAGTTTGAATTTACAGGAAATGCGATTGAGTGGTACGGCGTAACAGCCAGTGACCATGGAATTGCCGATGTAAGTATTGTGGATCAGGCAGGTGCAGTTGTGGAAGGTTCCCAAAAAAAGGTGGATTGTTATACCGCAAACAGAGGAACAAATGTATTGTTATACCAATTCACAGGATTAGATTCTAATGAAAATTATAAGATTATCGTAAAGCAGGATGGAAAAAATGCAAGTGCAGGTTCCACCTATATAGAAATCTATTCCTTCCGGGTACAGAAAACAGATAGTGCAATCGTAGACAAAACGGAGCTTCAGACATTGTACGACACGGTTGCGTCTTATAAAGAAAGTGAATACACAGAAGAAAGCTTTGGAAAATTAACGGCAGCAGCAGAGCTTGCCCTTAAAGTATTAGAAGGGAATGAAGCCGGAAATGCAGAGGTATCCGATACCTGCGCACTGCTTAGGGATGCCATGGACCATTTAGTGCGGATTGTAAAAGCAGAAGGCATAGAGATCAGCCAGGCAATAGCCCTGTTAGAGCCTGGAGAAACTCTGGAGCTGGCGGCTTATGTGAAGCCGGAAAATGCAACCAATAAAAATATCACCTGGGTTTCGTCAAATGAACAGGCAGCATCCGTAGACCAAAATGGATTGGTATCGGCAGAGGCAGACGGAGTAACGGAAATAAAAGCAATTACACAGGATGGCGGATTTGAGGCTGTGTGTACGGTGACGGTTAAAGAAACCGTGAAAGTAACAAGTGTGAGCCTGGACTGCAATGCAGCCAGATTTACAAATATGGATGATACACTTGCGTTAACAGCCGCTATTATGCCGGAAAATTCGGAAAACAGGAAAGTGGTATGGTCATCTTCTGATCCTAAGATCGCAGATGTAGATGAAAACGGGCTGGTTACACCGGTTGCAAATGGTGTTGCAGTGATCACCGTAACCACAGAAGACGGTGGATTTACAGACAAATGCAAAATAACGGTAGACATACCCAGGGAGCCTGTAAAGGTAACGGGAATTCTGCTGGATACCAAGTCGGCAATACTGACTGAAAAGGGTGAAACCTTAACGTTAAATGCAAAAGTGGAACCGGAAAACGCATTCAATCAGGAAGTAATGTGGAAATCTTTTAACGAAGCAGCAGCAATTGTGAATGAGGCAGGGCAGGTAACAGCAGTAGCAAGTGGAAAAGCCGTAATCGCAGTTACAACGCGGGATGGAGGCTACGTTGCACTGTGCGAAATAACCGTTGAAATACCGGAACCTGTAATCCCGGTTACCGGAATATCCCTGCAACCGGATAATGCCAAACTGACAGGTCTGGGAGACACGCTGTCCCTGAACCCGGAAGTGAAGCCGGAAAATGCTACGGATAAGGCCGTAACCTATCGCTCATCCAATCCGGATGCGGCAACGGTTGATGAAAAAGGGGTAGTTACAGCAGCAGGAGAAGGAGAGACTGTAATTACTGCAGCCACAGTTGACGGAGGATTTGAAGCAGTATGTAAAGTCAAAGTAGAAATACCGGTAGAAAATGTTGATGTGACAGGAGTTACATTAAACCAGACGGAAGCAGTTTTAACAAAAGAAAATGAAACCTTGCATTTAATGGCACAAATTCTGCCTGAAAATGCAACGAATAAGAAGGTAGAGTGGTATTCATCCAATCAGGAAGCAGCAGCAGTGGATGACAACGGAGTCATTACGGCGATTGCAAACGGAGAGTCTGTTATAACGGTTACCACCGAAGACGGAGCATTCACAGCCCAGTGCAGGGTGAAAGTAGAAATTCCGGTACGGGTAGAAGGTATTTACTTAAGCCATAACCTTGTTCAGCTGGATAAAGAAGAAGCAACACTGCAACTTCAGGCAACTGTGAACCCGGATAATGCCGAAAATAAAAATGTAGCCTTTACATCCACCGCACCTCAGGTAGCCCAGGTAAGCCGGGAAGGATTAATCACAGCCCGCAGTAATGGACAGACAGCAGTGATTGCCACCACAGAAGACGGTAAATTTACAGCGGTATGTATCGTCACCGTCGATGTGAAAGCACCGCATGTAGCAGTAACAGGAGTGAAACTGGATAAAACAGAAGTAAACTTAACTGCAAAAGGAGAAACTGTCAGCCTGAAAGCAGTTGTAGAACCAGAAGCGGCAACCAATAAAGGAGTATTATGGATTTCCTCCAATACGGGAATAGCCGTAGTAAATCAATCCGGAGTAGTGACAGCAGTGGGTAATGGTACGGTAACGGTAACAGCAGTAACGGCAGAAGGAGAAAAAGCGGCATCCTGTAAAGTGAATGTCAGGATTCCGGTTCCGGTTCAAAAGCCGGCAAAGGTCACAGGACTAAAAGCCAGCAGTGCCGTATATTCCATGAAACTAACCTGGAATAAAGCAGCAGATGCGAAGAGCTACCAGATCTATATCTACCGGGATGGAAAGTGGAGAACTGCAGGAAGTACAACGCGTAACAGCTTTACGATCAAAAAATTAAATGCCGGCAGCAGATACAGTGTAAAAGTAGCAGCAGTCAATCAGGCTGGGACTGGTCCCGACTCCTCTGTGTTAAAGACAGCGTCAAAGCCTCAGAAAGCTGTAATCAGCAGTATTGTAAAAGCCGGTTCATCAAAAGTAAAAATCACTTATAAGAAAGTGTCATGCAGCGGATACCAGATCCTGATGAAGTCAGGGAAAGGGAGCTATAAGCAGATTAAGACAACAGGCAAGACCAGTTATACAATCAATAAACTGAAGAAAGGTACGAAATACAGCTTCAAGGTTCGGGCATACCGAAAAGTAGGATCGAAAATTTACTTTGGTAAATATTCCAATTCAAAGACATATACCCTGAAATAAGTGAAAAGGGGCTGTAAAAAAACTCCACACACAGGAAAATCGCTGAAGTCGTTAGAGA